>NZ_CP132976.1:5425635-6051271 GCF_030864005.1 Achromobacter seleniivolatilans | reverse complement strand
CGCAGCCTGCGTCTACTGCGTGGCGAGATCCTGATCGACACGGCCAGCGATCCGCGGCCCTTCTATGTCCAGACCCCCCAGGGCCAGCTACAGGCGCTAGGCACCCGCTTTTCCGTGCGCCTGGAAGAAGACCAGACATTCCTGGCCGTCTACGAAGGCGCGGTCGAAGTCAGTCCGGCAGCGACCAAAAACCGGGCCGTCATCGCTGCGGGACGCCAGGTGCGATTCTCACGCGATGCCATCGCCAATACCGCCGACGCCGATCCCGCCCGCGAAGCGTGGTCCCGCGGCCTGCTGGTCGCCCGCCACATCCCGCTGTCCGAGGTCGTGGCCGAGCTGCGTCCGTACTTTCGGGGCCACTTGGGCGCCGCGCCGGAAATCGCCAACCTGCCCGTTTTTGGCGGGTTTCCGCTGGCCGAACCTGAGCGGGCCCTGCACATGCTGGAACAAGTGCTGCCCATACGGGTGCAGCGCCGCTGGTCGTGGTGGATAAGTATCGAACCCGCTTGAATTCTGCGCGCCACAAAAAAAATATCTCGTTTCCGCTTCTACTTTTTTCGCTCTCATTCGATTAAGCGTATGAGAGATCACCAAGCCTGTGGCGAAGGTGGTCGTTATATCAACCACCCTGCTTCAGGAAGCCAGTTCCTCATGTCTTGCCCCTCGTCACCCCCAGCGGCTCGTGCGTCTCGCCAGGCCGCCAGTCCCGTATTGCTCACCACGCTGATCCATTTGACGCTGGCAGGCGCGTTGGCCAGCGTCTGGACGCCGGCAGCGCATGCGCAGACAGAGGTTCGCGGAGCAGGAATGCGCGGCTACGCCATTCCCGCCGGACCTCTGGATGCCGCCCTGGCCAGGTTCGTCACAGAATCCGGCGTGCCACTGGCTGCGCCGCCCGCCTTGGTCGAAGGCCGGCACAGCCCGGGCGTGCAAGGCGATTTCAACGCTGACACGGCCTTGAGCCGCCTGCTGGAGGGCTCGGGTCTGGCCGCTACTCGCAGTGCCGATGGCAGCTATATCGTGCGCCAGCTTCCCGGCAGCGGCGCGGGCATCACCACCTTGTCTCCGGTCGCCGTTACAGGATTCGCCAGCGATGGCACTACCGAAGGGTCAGGCTCCTATACAACCGGCGCAACCGCCACCGCCACCCGCCTGCCCCTGACGTTGCGTGAAACGCCGCAGAGCGTCACTGTCGTCACTCGGCAGAAGATGGATGACTTTGCGCTGACCGACGTCAATGACGTGCTGCAAAGCACCAGCAGCGTGGTCGTGAGTTCGCAGGGCGCGGACGGCACAAACTTCTACAGCCGCGGGTTTGCGCTTCAGATGCAGTACGACGGGATGATGAACCCGATCGGTATTGGCGAAAACAACATCAGCCCGGCGCCCGACAGCGCCTTCCTGGATCGGGTTGAGGTGCTGCAAGGCGCGGCGGGTCTCCTGGCTGGCGCCGGGGAACCCGGAGGCACCATCAATCTGGTCCGCAAACGCCCCACCGAGCAATTCCAAGCCCAATTCGAAGCGCAGGTGGGATCATGGGACAAACGGCGGCTGGTAGGCGATGTGTCCGGGCCACTGATCGAATCTGGAAAGATCCGTGGACGCGCGGTGGTGCTTTGGGACGACAGCAATTCGTTCATCGACCACGTCCATGACGACAAGAAAGGCTTTTACGGCGTGATCGATACCGACATCACGCCATCGACCACGATCGGTGCCAGTTTCCAATGGCAACGCAACAAGGGCAACAATCACCTGGGCATACCGACCTCGCCCGAGGGCGGTGACCTGCACTTGCGCCGGTCGGCATTCTTTGCCGGAGCCAACGATGGCATCGACAAGGAATATCAGATGTACACGCTCAATCTGACGCAACGTCTGCCAGCCGGCTGGCAACTGCGCGCCAGCTACAGTCACAACGAGGCGGACGCGGACAACGCCTCAAGCTACCTGTACGGAACATTGAACCCGGATACCGGCAACGGCCTGCGGCTTTATCAACAATTGCTTAAGCGTGATTTCTCGTCGAACAGCTACGACGTCTATGCCAACGGCCCTGTGCCGCTTTTTGGCCGCGAGCATGAGTTGGTGTTTGGCTTCAATGCCTCCACACTGAAGGCCCGATCAAGAGGCTATTACGGCGCTGGCATACCGATGAATGTCTACCGGTTCAACGCCGACATACCGCGCCCTGACGAGCCTCTGGACCCCTGGACCGAACCCAACGAGACCATACAGCGTGGCGTCTATGGCGTGGCGCGCCTGAACCTGGCCGACCCGCTGAAACTCATTCTTGGAACTCGGGTGAGTTGGTATGAATACCGCAATGCAGGGGTCCGTGCGCAGAAGGAAAATGGCATCGTCAGCCCCTATGCCGGCCTGGTCTATGACATCGACAGCGCGCACTCGGCCTATGCCAGCTACTCTGACATCTTCAAACCACAGGACAGTCTCAACGCCAATGGCAGCACGGTCGACCCGGTTGTGGGGAAGAACTATGAAATCGGCATCAAGGGCGAATACCTGGGCGGCAAACTAAACACGAGCGCAGCTCTGTTTCGCTTGGAACAAACCAATCTTGCGCAGGTCGACCAGAGCATCCCCTACGACGAAAGCAATATCTGCAAGGGTTATTGCTACTCGGCTTCGGGCCTGGTCGTCAGTAAAGGGGTGGACCTGACCATCAACGGCGAACTCACGCCGGGTTGGCAGCTTGGCGCGGGCTACACCTACGTGCACAGCGCCTATGCCAAGGGCGCGGACAAGGGCAAGCCTTACGCGGCCAACACACCCGACCACCTCTTCCGGCTGTACACCACCTACCGATTGCCCAACACAAGCTGGACTCTCGGCGGCAACCTGAAGGCACAAAGCGGCATCTCCAATTCTGGCGACGGCTACACCGTGCGCCAAGGCAGCTACGCGCTGGTCGGCCTGCTGGCGAAATACCAGATCAACCGCCAGGCCGAAGTCAGCCTGACCGTGGACAATCTGTTTGACCGGCGCTATTACAGCGCAGTCGGCGACCCATGGTTCTACAGCTTCTATGGCACGCCGCGCCGCTTCGCATTGAATTTCCGATACAGCCTGTAGTCCGCGCGGTGGTCATGCTGGAATTTCCAAATCCAGCATGACCCCTCCGCCCGGTTACTCGCTACGCGCGCCGCGTATCTTTATCTGCTTGCGCCTCCGCCTCCGCATCAGATTCCTCGCGCGCTTCAAGCTCGTTGCCCAGCACCTCGGCCGAGTCATCGCCGCTGGCTTCCGGTTTCAAGCGGCGGCGGGTGTGTCCTGCGGCGCGGGCATCTTCGCCCTCGTCGGGCCGCTCGGTCTGCACGGCCACATTGGCAGCAGGCGCGTACCCCCGCTTGTCCTGCCCGAAATAGACCACCGTATGCGGGTACGGCAGCTCGATACCCGCTGCATCGAAGTGCTTTTTAAGGAGGCGGTTGTAGCCGCGCTGAACAGCCCACTGCATGCCCGGTGTGGTCTTGATCAGAATCCGGATGGTCACGCCACGGTCGTTGACCGCCGTGACACCAGCAACCGTGATCTCTTCCAGGATCTCGGGCCCCAGCACCGTATCGGTCATCAGCTCCGCGAAGGCGGCACGCATATGGTCGATGGCATCGTCGACGCTTTCGCGGTGCGCAATGGTGTACTCGCCCAGGTGATAAGAGAAGTCACGCATGTGGTTGGCCACCACGTCCACCGATGAGAACGGCACCAGGTGATAGCCGCCGTCCAGGGTGCGTATACCCACAGACCGTATCGTCATTCGCTCTACCGTGCCGAACACGCCCGCGACTTGCACCACGTCGTTTTCATTCATGCCGTTCTCAAGCTGGATGAAGACGCCAGTGATGATGTCCTGGACCAGCTTCTGCGCGCCAAAGCCGATGGCCAAGCCCACCACGCCAGCGCCAGCGATCAGCGGCCCCACATCGATGCCTATCTGCGACAGCAGCACCATCAATGTCATCGTCACGATGACAATCAGCGCGGCATTGCGAAACAGCGCGAGCAGCGTGCGTTCACGCGCACTGGGCATGCCCCGCCCTTCGCTCTGGCTCAGGCGGTGTTCGATGATGCTGGCAATCACGGTCCAGGCCAGCGCGGCGATCAGCAACACGATGCCAATATTCAACGCCACCTTGATGGCCGCGCCGCCCGCATCCGAAGCGAGCCAGCGCGACAGGTCAAAGGCATGCCAGGCATCCAGAATCAGCAGCACGACAACAATACGAACGACCCAGCCAACCACTTTCAAGATGGCTGGCACGTAAGCGTTCACGCGCGCCTCCAGCAGCGGCAGACGGCGCCGCAGGTCATCCGGCAATTGGATGGGCTTGGCCAACACGGTGTTGAGCAACAGGATCAGCAGGCTGCCCACGCCGATGACAGCCAAGGTTTGGGCGGTGGCGCGCGCCATGAAGGGCAATGCGTTGGTCGGGTCGATCTGGCTGACCACCAGCAGGATGGTGAAGTACCCGATGCCCAGAACATGCCACACACGCGATAGAAAATGCAGCCGCGAGCCCATGAACGTCGCCGCATCAGCGGCGCGGCGGTTCAGGTGTTCGCGCACCGAGTGGCGGTTCTGCCAGATGACGCGCACCGCGTACACATACACCGCCAGCATGATGACCATGCTGGCCAGCCGCCCCAGCGCGGGCGACAGCGACGCCGACATCACCGGATCGACCAGCAGCGTACCGTAGCCCAACGCCGCGACAATGCGCACCAGCCAGGCGTTCCAATATTTGGCCAGATCGTCAGACATGGGCAAAAGACGCAGGTGGGGATGCCGTACAGCGAACACCGTGCGAACCAGCACCTTCACGATCTCAACGGCAACGAAAGCCTGCAAGAACACGGCAGCCAGCGTATCCAGGGCGCCACGGCCGGGCGTACTCCACAGCGCTGCCGCGCCGCCCGCCATGGCGGCAAGCAGCACCACGCCCACATCAATGGCCAGCGCCCCCACGATGGCCCCTGCGCGGCGGTACAACACGCGTATCGAGGCTGGTGCGCCGCGTGTCGGCGGCGCTTTGAACTCAGAGCCGTGCTCGGCCACCCAGCGGTCGATTCGGGTGTAGATGCGCATGGCGATCATCCGCAGCACGAGGAAGGCGATGATCGTCGCCACAGCAGCCAGCATCAGGGGCAGCAAGGCATTGCCTGCGGCGCTGCTATCCATCCGCAGGCTGCGTCCCGCGGCCAGCGCGCGCATGTCGTCCACGCCCTGGCCCATGTCGGCGGCCACGCCGGTCAGAAAACGCTGAACGCCATCAGCCATGCGTTCCTGCAAGCCGGGAGCCGCCGGTTGCACGGTCGCATCCACAGCGCCCGGCGAGCGCGACGGGGCCGGTTTGGTTCCAGACGCCTGCGCACGCAGCTCATCCACCAGCGCCTGACGCGCCTCGGGGTTGTCCAGCAGGTCGGCCAGCGCAGCCGGGGTCAGCGCGGAAGCCGAAGCGGCTGGTTGCTGCGCTTGGAAGGGCGCAGCCGCCATGGCCTGGGCTTGCCAGACGAAAGACAAGCAACTCAGCATCACTGCCAGCAACAGGGCCGCCAGCCAAGGTCTCTCCCGTCGGCGCCGCCAGTGGGTAGCGGCATGAGTGCGGGGCAGGAAAGAAAGGGATGCTGTCGTTGCGAATCTAACCACTAATAAATCTCCTTACGATCAAGGCAAAAAAATGCAGCGCGCGATCGCGGTCGCAACGCCGCTACTGCCTAAATGATAAAGCCCTGCGGTTTCAGAGCAACCCAGGCATGGGTCCGCACCATGCCCGTGCGCTACGCGAAACCCTTACACAGAGCGGGCCGCACAGATTTCCGGATGAGTTAGGTCAAAGCGGTTGCGCTTTCGTACTCGTCCAATTGAACGCTCTTGGCGCCCCGGCAAGAATTCAACCCACATCCGCATGATCGTCCGCGTCTTTCCCACGAACAGTCGGAACTGCGGCTCGGGGTTTGTTGGCGCGACTTAAGAATTGACATCGCATTCTTGAATGCGATGAATTAGAGCGGTACGTAATCTTCCGCACGTACCCGCTGATCGAAAGACGTCAAAAAACTTTTTAAAGCCTAGCCCGCTCGGTGAAACACCCGAGCGGGCCTCTTTACATGTCTACGCAATGCATCGCGAGATGCCTAGAGTTGAAACAAATTCATCAAATAATGAGCTTCATACCCAAACGCAGCACCGTCCACATTGCAGCGGCACTCAGTAAATCAGACCGCCAGTCACATGGCATGTCGGTATCCGCTTCAAGCCGGTCGATTGGATATCTACTTGCGGCCGGCATCTCATGCCTTGCCCCGAACCTGGCGGCTTCCGCCCAATTACGTATCAATGGAACAACCGGAGTCGTAGCGGCGCAATCGATTATTGAAACGGGCACGACAGCAGGAACCAACGGCCACGCCGTTCTCGCTACCAATAGCGGCACGGTGACGAACTCGGGTCCGATCACGATCACGACAGGCGGATCGACGGCATACGGCGTCTTTGTCCAAACGGGCGCTTCTGCTTTTTTCGATAATGCCACTGTCACAACCACCGGCGCGACCGCTTATGGCCTGGACGCCTACAACGCGGGCAGCGAGATCAGGCTGACAGACTCCACGGTGTCAACCTCGGGCCGTGGATCGAACGGCGTCAGAGCTGTGGGCGCCGGCACCATCAACCTGACCGACGTTACAGTTTCGACCACGGGCAACGGGTCGTATGGAATACAGTCCTCTGGCGCCAACTCTCGCGTCAATGCAGAAGGGGTCGCCGTTCAAACGACGGGAACGACTGAAGGCGCAAATTCGTCGGTAGGCGCTATTGCAGAGGGGGGAGGAACCCTGGTCCTTGCCCACTCATCAAGCAACGCAACATCCATCACGACCACCGGCGCACAAGCAAGCGGTTTGTGGGCGCAAACAGCAGGCGCGCTTATTGCGACGGGCGACGACAGGTTATTAGAGGTTCGGACTGCGGGTGCGAACGCTCATGGGGCATTCGCCCATGGCGCCGGCTCGTCAATGTCGTTGACCAACGTGGATATCGTGACCCAAGGCGATGGCTCCCAAGGCGTCCATGCCGATATTGGCGCAAGCATCACGCTGAGTGGCGATATGCAAGCCAGCCGGGTCACTACGACCGGCACGGATTCGGCGGGTGTTTGGGCAGAGAACACGAACGCGTCCTTGTACCTGGGCAACACCGATGTGGCGACAAGCGGCATGCGCGCGATCGGCGCTGGCGTGGCCAATGGCGCTCGGCTGGAAATCAATGGCGGCTCCGTCTTGACCACGGGCGAAGGCGCTATTGGCGCTATGAACAACGGCGGCACTGCTGTTATTGCGCGATCCGCCAATGGGTCGGGAACCGTCATCGGGACGCGCGGTGAGTCGTCACACGGCATCAATGTCATCGCCAACGGCGATACGCGTGCGGACGGAGCAACCATCAGTACGCTCGGTGACCTTGCTGCTGGCGCAAGAGCCGCTGCCGGCGGGTCTCTCACGCTTACAAACTCGACCATAGTCACCGAAGGGTCTCGCGGTTATGGAATGACCGCGATAGATCCTGGCTCGGTCATCCAAGCGAACAATGTGCAGGTCACGACAACCGGCGACCACCTCGGCGCTATCGCAGCGGCCGGAGTGGTCTCTGAATTTGGAGCCAACGTTGCAATCGGCGGCGACAGTAGCGTGACGACCAAAGGCACCCGCGCCATTGGTTTGCTCTCTCAGGTCGGCGGCGATAACAATCAGCCCGATACCGTCCTGACGTTCAACGGCGGCAGCGCTGCAAATAGCGTTACCACCTTGGGAGAAATGGCGCACGGCGCCATGGTGTGTTCGCGCACCGCGGGTTCCCCAGACTGTACGGCTCCGCTCGGCAATGACATCGCTGGCGCAGGCGCTCGCGCGTCGATGGATATCAACGGCGTCAGCCTGTCCACCCAGGGTTCATCGGCCTATGGACTGGTCGCGTTTGGGCAGTCAGCCACTCTCTCGGCCCAACATGTCCGCGTCGACACTGCTGGCCTGGATGCTCACGCAAGCGTCGTTCGGAATGGCGGCCAAGTCAGCATATCGGACAGCACCCTGACTGCAACCGGTGCAAACGCCGCTGCGGTCTTCATGACCGGCCCTGCCGATGTCAATGGAACGGCCACGCTAAGTAACGTCATTCTCAGTGCGGCGCAAGGCGCGTCAGTGGCGGTAGATGGCGGTACGGCAGACCTCAGTCTGCTCAATTCCAAGGCCCAGGTAAATGACGGACGGTGGCTCACGGTTGGAAACGGCCAAGTCGCTGATGCGTCGGTGCTGACCGCGACTCTGGACGCGTCTATCGTCAAAGGCGCCGCAACGACGGCCGTGGGCTCCACATCCAACGTGATACTGAGCAACGGCACGGATTGGGAGATGACGGCAAACTCCAACGTCAGCAACCTGACCAATAACGACAGTCAGATCCGCTTTTCCGCTCCTAGCGGCGTGCCTGCACTCGCATCGAGCTACAAGACGCTTACCGTTGCCAACTACGCCGGCAACGGCGGTGACATAGGCTTGAACACCTACCTGGGCGCAGATGGCGCCCCCTCTGACCGTCTGGTCGTCGACGGCGGCGCCGCCTCTGGCGACACGGGGTTGCGAATCGCCAATACTGGCGGCCCAGGTGCTCACACCCTTGTTAATGGAATTCAGGTCGTCGAAGCCGCGAACGGCGGCATCACGGCTGCGGGTGCGTTTACGCTGCGCAATCGGGTTGTTGCCGGGCCCTACGAATACCGCTTGATCCGCGGCAGCCGAGATGACTCGGATGAGCAAGGTTGGTACTTGCGATCGGAGCAAGAAGTGAAGCCGCCCGTCGAATCAACACCCGAGGCGTCCCCGGACAAGCCTGACGTATCGGTGACGCGACCGCTATACCGTCCCGAAACCGCCGCCTACCTGGCGAACCAGCAGCAGGCCATCGGCATGTTTGTTCACAGCCTGCACGATCGGCTCGGAGAGCCGCAATGGTTGCAAGCCGGCAAGCAGAACGGTCAAGAGGAGCGGCGCGGATCGGCCTGGATGCGCGTCGTTGCAAAGACTGCCGACGCAACCAGCCGCCACAAAGACTTCGGCGCAAAGAGCGACAGCTCGCTCATTCAAGGCGGCGGAGATATTGCACGCTGGAATATCGGTGGCGAGCATGCCCGATTGCACCTTGGCGGAATGCTCGGTTATGGCGAGGCCCGCAGCGACGCAAGCGCAACGGGAAATAGCGCGAAGGCGCGCGGCAAGACCGAAGGCTGGAACGTGGGTGCGTACGGCACGTGGTATCAAAACGACGAGAATAAGTTGGGCTGGTATGCAGACGCCTGGGCGACGTATGGCCGATTTAAAAATACGGTCCATGGCGACTCCATGCCACAAGTGCGCTACGACTCCGATGTGCTGACCTTGTCGGCCGAAACCGGCTATGCCTTGAAAGTCAGGCAGGATTCGGACTGGATTGTCGAGCCGCAGGCACAGATGATCTTCGTTCGCTACGGCCAGGACGATGTTGCCGAATCGAACGGCACCCGTATCACGGACGGCAACGATCGCAACGGTTGGATGTCCCGGCTGGGCGTGCGCACCCATCGCACTTGGGAGACCAGCTCCGGCAAACTCATACAGCCATACCTGACGTTGAATTGGTGGCACGACAACACAAGCAACGCCCTTGCATTCAACGGCGTGACGGTTGGAGATCTGCTTCCCAAGAACCGCTACGAAGCGAAAGCAGGGGTCAATGCCAAGTTGAGCAGCGGTTGGTCCGTTTGGGGCAACGTGGGGCACCAGTTGGGCAGTCAGAGCTATTCCGAGACGACCGTGCGAGTGGGCGCCAAGTACACCTGGTAGTGACTCGCCGCCATTGCCTGGCCCCATGGCGCCAGGCAATGGCACTGACAACCACAAAGGCGTGGGCCGTATACAGACATACGGCCCATTTTTTTGCAGTAAATAGGCCCAGTCTCATGCAGACGTTTATTTCTAAAAATGATGTGCCGTGGCCGCAAATTGACTCGTGCAACAACCAGAGGCTGTTTAAAGGGCTGACCACGAAGTAAATTCATATTACCGATAGCCGCAACTGCGGATGCAGTATCGATACGCCGCCTGATGCGCGGCGATGCGTTTCCAGCCAACACGGACGTCATGTCCAACTCTGGCCAAGTCTGAGCCCAGACTCAGGCGCCAGATCGGCCGTCTGTTTCCGTCCCTTCGATAAGGCCTGAAGAATCCATGCCAGAACGATCTCTTAATCGCCTCCGTGGAAAAATCCTTGCAGTCGCCTATGCCCTGAATCTCACGCTAAGGCAGCAGGCCAACGGCGCGGAGACGCGGGCGGAGATTGCGGCCTTTCTCGATGCGATGGAAGCGTCCATGAGACGTAGCGATTCGGTGGACGCGGCAATCGGCGTCGCGCGAATTCGAAAAGCATTGCTGGGCAAGCCGCCGGCCGCGGATTGATCTGCGCATGTTTCAAGATATGGCTTGAATCTCGAACCAGTCCTATTGTCGGTGCGTTGCTCCAAGCCTACAGTCCCAACAAGACTATCGCTCATCGAATGGCGCGCCACGAGCGTCGCCAAAATTCATGACCCCCATACAACTACATGAATATGCCCTCCCCGACATCGACAACTGTGCGTTGGAGCTGCCCCGCTGCCTCGGCTCTGCTTGCCCTCCTCCCGCGCAGGCGCCGTGCGGTGCTGATTGCCACCAGGAACCTGGGGGCACTGCACGCGTCGCTCAAATCCTCTCAAGTCAGTGGCGCGCTGCCGCAAGTTCTGAAAGTAATGGGATCGCTAGAGGTTCACTATTTGAAGGACGAGGCCGGAGTGCTGATCGAACACATTCAGCAATCATCGACCTCTTCAGCGCGCAATCGCAGCCACCCGCATTGACGGCCATCAGCCACAACCAAGAGGACTATGTCTTGTTGCGCAGAGACGAATATCTGACGTTGCTACAGGGATCGACGCAAGCCATCGGCGCCGTATCGCAAGCCACTGCACCTGCCCCCTCACGCCCGTCGACTTCAGCATTGCTGGCCAAGCCCTTGTTGACTGACGCGGCGCGCCGCACTGCGGCGCTTGCCGAGTTGGAGTTAATGACGCCACGCACGGTACCTGCCGACGGCAGCATTCCCCAAGAAGTGCTGGAAGAGGCTACCAATAATCATTGGCATCTGCCGCGGGCATGGCGCGAATACCTGAGCATCTCTGTGCAGGAGGCCGCAGCACGGGCAGCCATTTCCGACCGTAGCTATGGCGAACTGGAAAGCGGCTTTCCCAGGCTTAACAAAGCACGCAAGCAAGTGGTCGCTTGCGGATTGTCGCTACGGGATCAGCAACTGCTCATCTGAGCGGCTTTCGGCTGTCAGCGGCTCTTCATAAGCGGGCCAATGCCAATGTTGCGCTGCATATCAGACAGCGCCGATGGCAAGCACGCCCCCCCCTTCATACGATGGCCCCATCGCATTCTGGAAACCCCTCCCGCCAGGGAAGGGGCTTTGTTTCGCGCCTATACCATGACTCATTCCACCGTAGAAAGAACTACGCCCATCGCTTGGGGAATATGGCTGTCCGCACATGCCGGCCAGCCGTATGAAGGCATGCACGTGCACTCCCTGCAAGAGCAGCCCCTGTGCCTGCATGCGGTGACTGGAAAGCTGGTTCCCTATGACGCATTGGGCGTCACTGGCACCGAGCATTCATTGTTCGGCGTGGGTGACGATCAGCGCGCCTGGGTCCAGAATTCCTGCGCAACGCTTTCGTGCCGCGTCAACGGCGCTGAGATGCGTCCGGGCGAACGCTGGGCGCTGGCGGACCGCGACGAAATAACGGTTGGCCTGGCTCGCCTGTCGGTCTTGGAGGCCGACTCGCCTCAGCAGTGGGACGCCTGGGGCGGTAGCCGTCCGGGTCACGTGCTGGATGACGAGGCTGCTGCGCTAGAGGCTTTGCGCGCGCTGAACAACATCGAAATGCACACCGGCGCCTTTTCGCCCGAAGACCGCCGGCACAGCCGCGGCGGGGCGGCAGCGGACGTGACTCCAAACGAGACACAGGACCCGCTGCTGTCGCTGGCAACCGAGTTCGATCAAGCCATTCTGGGTACGCATCAAGGGCTGCGCCCTATGCACGCGGCCGCGCCCGGCTTGCCCAGCAGCACCCTGCCCCCGCCGCCTGATCCGTTCGAAGATGCTTCGGACCGGCCCACCACGCGCATGCTGCTGGAAGGACTGCTCCCCGAAGCGACCGATATCGACAGCATTTTGGGGGACATGAACGAATTCAACGAATCGCAATTGTTTGCTCCGACCCCGAACCAAGATGTGCTGCGTCTGCTTGCCGAGCAATCCGCCGCCCACTTGCCAGAAAAGAATATCGCTTCGCTGGCGCGCCGCGAACACCACGATTTGTCTATCGACAGTCACTTCGAGCAAGACCTTTCCGAATCCACGCACTGAACAGTAGAAAACTATGTTGAAAACCCAAGCCCCCCTCTCTGAATCGCGTGACTCGCTGCGCCAGTTGCTGCATGGCCGATCGCTCGCTAGCGCCATTGAGGAGGCCACGGGGAAAATTCAGCATCAGCCCGGGTCCATTGATCTGCGCTGGCTTCTGTTCCAACTGCTGTGCATCAGGGGCGACTGGGTCCGTGCGTTGAAACAGCTGCAAATCTGGGCAAGCCTGAACTCCGAACACTTGCGCACGGCTCAAATGCTGCGCGAATTGCTTCGTGCCGAGGCCTATCGCGGCGAAGTCATGAAGGGCCTGAAGGAACCCGGCTGGCTGGACGAGCCCGCCCCTTGGTCCAAGCAGTTGGCGCAAGCCATAGGCGCCATGGCAATCGGCGACGTTGAGCGTTCCGATGAGCTCAGAGGCCAGGCGCTGGACCTGGCCCCGGATGCAGCGGGCCACGCCAATCCCGGCAACGAATTCGCATGGATCAGCGATAGCGACTCGCGTTTGGGCCCCCATTGCGAACTGATGTTCTCTGGCGGCTATCGCTGGGTGCCCTTTTCCCGGATTGCCAAGCTGTCGTTTCCTCCGGTGGAAGGCGCGTTGGATCTGATCTGGCGCCAGTGCAAGGTGACGCTGCGTGATCAGAGTGAACTGAGCGCCTACATGCCTACGCGTTATCCGTTCGTACGCGAAGAGACAGATGCGCAAAGCCTTGCCGCCGTCACGACATGGTCTGACCAAAGCCAAACGGCCGTCATCGGCACTGGCCAACGGACCTGGATTACCGATTCCGGAGATATCGCGATGCTGAGCGTGCTCAGCATGCATTTCGAGGGGCAATCCATTGAATGCGCGTGAGGCGTTCCCGAAAGTCCGCTACCTACCTTCGCTATTCGACCGCCTTCGCGATAACGAACCGCGCTCCAAGCATGAACGCCCGGACGCGTATTCGCCCAATGCTGCGGGCATGCAACGGCTGATCCAGCGCGATCTGGCCTTGCTGCTCAATACCTGCAATCTGGGTGCGGCGCTGGACACGGCACGATATCCCCAGGCAGCGCGTTCGGCCGTGAACTATGGGCTGCCGCCGCTGTCTGGCACGCTGCGCGCCAGTCACAGTCCGGCCACCATCGAAAAGCTGGTGCGCGACACCATCGTGACATTCGAGCCCCGCTTGATCCCCGAGACCTTGTCGGTGCGCGTGCTGCCTCAGTCGCGGCGCGGCACCTACAACGTCATTCAACTCGAGATCAAGGCGCTTATGCACTGGTCGCCTTATCCGCTGGAGTTTCTGGTGCAAAGCAGGTACGACCTGGAATCCTCGCACGCCTCGATAGACGGCCGGGACGGCTTCTGACATGGATCCAAAACTACTTGACTACTACAACAGCGAGCTGACGTATTTGCGGGATCTGGCCGGCGAATTCGCCGAGGCCCATCCCAAGGTCGCTCGCAGGCTCGGCATGCAGGGCGTTGAAGTCGCCGACCCGTATGTGGAACGCATGATCGAGGCGTTCTGCTTCATGGCCGCGCGAGTGCAGCTGAAGCTGGACGCGGAGTTTCCCCGGTTCACGCAGCGCCTGCTGGAAGTGGTCTACCCCAACTACGTCGCACCCACGCCATCGATGAGCGTTGCCCGCTTGTATCCGGCCACGCGCGAAGGCGACTTCAGCAATGGCGTGCAGGTACCGCGGCACAGCGTGTTCCGATCGGCGATCACCCCGGGCGAACAGACGGCCTGCGAATTCCGCAGCAGCCAGGATGTGATGCTGTGGCCTATCGAGATTTCGAATGCCTCGCTAACGATCGTACCGCCCGACCTCCCCGACATGCGCAGACACCTGGCGGCCGGCCAGCGCCTTCAGGGTGCGCTGCGCTTACGTCTTCGCACCACCGGCGACATCAAGTTTTCGCAATTGCGCGGACTTGATGAGCTGTGCTTCTACATCACCGGTGACGAGCGCATTACCTCGCATCTGTTTGAACTGATACATGTGGGCTGCGTAGCCGCAGTCGTGCGCGGCACAAACGCGGACGAGCATACGGGCCACGTCATCACCAAACAAGCGGTCACCCATGCCGGGTTGAGCGCTGGCGAAGCGCAACTGCCTACAGGATGGAACGGATTTCACGGCAATAACCTGATCCAGGAATACTTTGCCTTCCGCCAGCGCTTCTACTTCTTCAATGCGACTCAGCTGGCGCGCGGACTGGCCTCGGCCGACTGTCAAGAAGCCGAGATCATTCTGTTGCTGGACCGGCTGCCCCAGTCGCTGTCTACGCACGTCAACGCATCGCGCTTCGCGCTGTTCTGCACCCCAATCGTCAACCTGTTCGAGAAGCGCGCCGATCGCGTCGAGATCGACCGAGCCAAGACTGAATTCCACTTGGTTCCCGACCGCAGCCGCCCCTTGGACTACGAAGTATTTTCCGTGCAGCGCGTGGTTGGCCAGCAAGCCAAGACGGCGAGCGAAGTGGTATTCAATCCGCTGTATCACACGTTGCACAGCGATCTGGGCAACAACGGGCGTTACTTTTCCGTGAATCGGGAACGACGCATGCTGTCCGACAATGCCCGCAAGTACGGAACGCGCACGCAGTATGTCGGCACCGAGGTCTATTTGTCTTTAGTGGACCAATACGAAGCCCCTTATGGCGGAGACATCCGCTATTTGTCAGTCGACGCGCTGGTGACCAACCGCGATCTGCCCAGGCTGATTCCCCATGACGGATACAACGATCTGACCATGCGCGAGTCTGTTCCGATCGAACGAGTCACCCTGCTGCATCCGCCCAGTGTCCCGCGCGAACCTTACGCGCACGGCGAGGCGGCCTGGCGCTTGATCCGCCAATTGAGCTTTAACTACATCCCGCTGGCCGACCTGGACGAAAGCGATGGAGGCCAGGCGCTGCGCAACATGCTCAGGCTGTTCCTGCACGCCGGTGAAACCGACCTTTCCAATCAGATCGACGCTCTGGTCGGTTCCCGCATCACGCGAGTGGTGCGCCGGCTGCCGCGTCACGCCTTGATGGTCTATGGACGTGGCGTCAATTGCAGCCTGACAGTGGATGAAACCGGATTCTCTGGTGTCAGCCCCTACCTGTTCGGCCTGATTCTGGAGCAATACATCGCTCGCCACGTCTCCATCAACGTATTCACCGAGACGTCATTGCGCTCCATTCAGCGCGGAGATGTGGCTAAGTGGTCGCCAAGGCCAGGTGGCCGCAGCGTCGTCTGACCATGCACAAGTTTCCCAGCCCCGCCAAACCCGCAGGACCGGCGCCCGCCCTGGAAGAATGGTTCGACCAGGAACAGCCGTGGAAGAGCAGCTTTCTTAGCCTGATGCGGGCGCTGGCCGCGCAGACGGCTCATGCGCCGGTGCCTGGCGCCGCCGCCTTGCCCAGCGAAGAAGCGCACCGGATCGGCCAACGCGCAAGCCTGGTGTTTGCTCCCAGCGAGATCGCGTCCGTCGACCATGACGGCAAGCACGTCAATGTGCAGTTGTACAGCCTGGGGATGTGGGGGCCGCAGGGGCCAATGCCGCTGCACATGACCGAGCAAGCGTATACGCGTGTCGAAAGCCATCACGACAGCACGCTGACCGATTTCGCTGACCTGTTCCACCACAGAGCCTTGTCGCTGTTCTACCGCGCCTGGGCCGCCGGACAATCGACCGCGTCACTCGACCGGCCAGCCGATGAGCGCTTTACGTTCTACATCGGCAGTCTGATCGGCGACGATCCCCGCGACAGCGCCAGCCTGCACCCCGCCGTCCACGCGCGTTACGCAGCGGCATCGCATCTGGTGCGGGAAGCGCGCAACCCTGAAGGTTTGGCGCGCGCCCTGTCGTTCTACTTTGGCGTGGATGTCGATGTGGAAGAGTTCGTGCCGAACTGGATTCCGCTGGACATTTCCGGCCGGGGCGTTCTTGGCGTTCCGTCGCCTGCTGCGATATTGGGCGATCAAGCCACGCTCGGACAGTCCATTCCCGACTGCCAGCACCGCTTTCGCCTGGTGATGGGACCGTTGAGTCTGGAGCAATACCTGCGGCTGACGCCGCATGGCGATGACCTGCCCACCCTGGTGGACTGGGTTCGCACCTTTGTCGGATACGAATTCGACTGGGAACTCAAGCTGCTGATCAAACCGCGCGCCGCCCCTTGCGCCCGCGCGCGCACCGACCATCGTCTGGGGTACTCCACCTGGCTCGGCCAGGCGTCGACCGAGGCGCCGGTGGTCGGCATGGTGTTCGAACCCGAGCACTACCGCGACCCCAAATCAAACTAAGGATTGCCTGAATGAGCACTCACCTGGACACCGATGTGGGCCCGGAAGCGGGCCTGCTGACACCGCTGGATGGCGACCTGGCCTGCGGCCCGGATCTGGAGTACGACCCGGACTTTGTCGTGCTGCAAGCCAACGTCGCCACACGCGGCGATGCGCAATACGGTGACTTCGTCGACGCCGCCACGCCCATCAACTGGAGCGAAGCGGAACGCGATTGCCGCGCGTTGCTTGCGCGCAGCAAGGATCTGCGCCTGCTGGTGATACTGGCTCGCTGCCGAGCTCGTCAGGCCGGCGCTGCCGGCCTGCGCGCAGCCCTGGCATTGATTGACGCCATGCTGCGCACGTACCCCGATGCGCTCAACCCCGTGCCATTGCTGGACGGCGAGCACGATCCGCTGATTGTCGCCAATGTGCTTAGCGCGCTGGCAGACCCCGATGGCTTGGTCGCCGACGTGCGCGACATTGCCTTGCCCAAGAGCATGGGTACGGCGTTGCAGATTCGCGATATTGAACGCGCGCTGGCGAAGACCCGCGGCAAAGACACGATCGCCCCTGAGTCAGCGTTGCGCCTGGTCTCCGACCTGCACGACCGGCGCGATCCAGCCGCGATGGCGCTGGCCGCAGCTGCGGCCGCGCTCGCGCGCATCAATGCCTGGGCCGCGGAACAACTGGGCTCGACGGCGCCCGATCTGAATTTGCTTGGGCGCTTGCTGGAACCGTTTGACGCTCCTGCGTCGATGCACGCCGTGCCCGTGGAGGTCGTCGAACCCGTAGCGGTCGATAGCGGTGAAACGCCGCCTCCCGCAACCGGTGCGCCGGCGCCCGTAACGTCCGCCCCTGCACGCGTGGCGGCCGCCGCCAGCGCGCCAGTCACCACGCGCTGGGACATGTTGGAAAACATGCGAATCGCCCGGCTCTGGTTTGAAACCCACGAACCCAGCAGCCCTGTCAGCGTCTTGATCAAGCAGGCCGAGCGCATGGTCGGCCGGCGCTTTTCCGAACTGCACCGGATGGTGCCGCCGGATCTTCTAGAGCAATGGGATGCGCCCCAGGAATAACCGCTGCAACGCTTACGCCAAGACGAATACAGGAGTTAGTCGTATGAAGAAAATCCTATACGCGGCGCTGCTTGCAGCGTCGCTTTTTCAAGCGCAAACGGCGATGGCCGAATGCCGGAAGATCAACCTCGATACCGACACAACTGAATGGGTTGATCAGAACCTGTCTGCCGGCCCGCTTGTGCCCTATTCTGAACGTCAGGTCTCTTTTGGCCAGGCCATCATCGACGTCGATCCTGGCCTGGCTGTCGGGGAGACCATTGTCACCGGGATGACTCCCACTGAAGCAGGCTCCTATATCGTTGCCTGCGAGGACATGGCCGGCACGATCCGATACGACTTGGCATCAGGAGATGCGGGGGAACCCTCCGGCGTTTATCCCACGGGCATTCAGGGTGTCGGGTATCGCTTTATCTACACGCGGGCCAGTGGTTCTCAGGTGGTGTTTCCTAGCATCAACCCGTATACCCAAGTAGGTGGCCGAACGCCCGCTTTTATTTCACTGGTGGCAGGCGCTTCGTTTTCGGTCGATTTGGTCAAGACAGGTGACATGCTCAGTCAGTCGACCGTGGCCCTTGGCCCCGTCGCAAAGATTGTCGCGGGGGGTGACGGTCAGACGACCGTATTGTTTAACGCAGACCCGGTCACCTTGCGAGTCCTGCCCCACTGCTGGGTTGCTAGCGACTCGGCGATGTTTGTGGACTTTGGTCCCTTTGGTCCTAAGGATGTATCTCCACTTAGGGGTCCCACCAAGCCTGTCACGATTAGTGTTGCGTGCGACGGCCCCACTGCGCCCAACACCATTTCCGCCTCGCTTACCGCAACACCAGATACAGATCAACCTAGCTACATCAAGAATAGCGGCGCCACCAATCTGGCGATCCGGTTGCGCGACATCGGCAGTCAGAATGTTTTAAGGCCCCAGGACAGCACCAGCACGCTGACCCAGACCTCGCCTGGGTTTAACGCAACCTTCAACCTGGAAGCTACTGTCCTACGCGTTAATAGTTTGACGCCAATGCCAGGTCTCATTGATGCCCAGGCAGTCGTCACGCTGTCTTTTCTCTAATTCCGCTCTTATCGACATGACTCAAAGCATCTTTGTTCAGATCGCAAGCTATCGCGACCCCGAACTCATACCGACCTTGCACGATCTTATCGAGCGCGCGCAGCGTCCGGAAAACCTGCGTGTCGTCGTGTGCTGGCAACATGCCCCGGATGAACAAATCGGTATGTTTTTTTCTAACCGTTTTGAACAATGGCAATTGCAGCCGCAAGCGCCATTTACCCGGCACACGTTCCACTATCTGGGGGCTCGCATCGATTTGATCGACGTTCCGTATGAACAGTCGAAAGGGGCCTGCTGGGCCCGCAACCTGATTCAGCAGGATTATCAGGACGAAGCCTACACCCTGCAATTGGATTCACATCACCGTTTCGTTCAGCACTGGGATACCCAACTGATAGGCATGACGGAACAACTTCGGGCCCACAGCCCGAAGCCGCTGTTGACCGCGTATTTGCCTAGCTACACGCCGTCCGAACCTGGCGTGGACCGCTCTACGCCGGTTCGACCGCACGGCATGCGTTTTCTTCGCTTCATTCCCGAAGGCGCTATTCTCTTCACCGGGTTTCCACTTCCGGACTGGGAGACGCTGCAAGCCCCCGTGCGTGCGCGCTTCTACAGCGGACACTTCACCTTCGCCGACGGCTCGTTTGCCCGCGAGGTCCGCCACGATCCAGATTACTTTTTTCATGGCGAAGAGATATCGCTGGCGGTGCGCGCCTTCACCCACGGCTATGACTTGTACCACCCGCACCGCTGCTTGGCCTGGCATGAATACGCACGTAAAGGACGCGTCAAGATCTGGGACGATCACAACGGGGCTGCTCGCGACGCGGGAATTGTCAGCGAAGTCTGGTGGGCTCGAAACGAGCGCTCGCTGGCGCGCAATCGCGCCTTGTTTGGCATGGATCAAGGCGAGAGCCACGTCCCATCCCCGCAAGACAGTGAGTACGGTTTTGGCAATGTTCGCAGCTTGGAAGACTACGAGGCCTATGCGGGCATCTGCTTCCGCGAACGTGCCATCCAACCCGAAGCATCGGCGCATATTGAGCCTGTGGCCGGCGCGCAGAAATCCGATCTCGCAGTATGGAACAGCACGCTAAGGCGTCCTCATTTTCTACACATCGTCGTCCCTAAAGATTCTCTGGACATCGTGCATTGTGAAAGCGTTGTCCAGTGCCGCGTGCGGGCCTTGCGCGCGGATGGCTCTGTGCTGCATGAAGAAATAGAAGACATCCAAGCCGCGCGAGCACGTTGCCGCGACGACATGTATGAACTGCGTGTGGAATTCCTGAGTGATTTGGGCGAAGCCGCCGCCAGCATGTACCAAGTCAGCTTGCTGGATGCAGATGCGCAAGTCGTGACTCAGTTCGAAAAAGGCGTCGGGGCTTAAGCCTGGGCGCTTAGACTCCCGGCAGACAAGGGGCGGGGCGCTCTGCCCCCGCCCACTCCACCGGCGGCAGCATCCGGATATTCACTCCGGCCCGCGCGGCGACTCCCTCCCCCATCACAGCCTGTCCCAACGGATTCGCTTGGGACGCCGGTGCCATTACATAGCGGTAGGGACTGACTCCGGGTGGCGCATCCCTGTTCGGACTCAAATAGCGTCCGGTAAAGGGATCATAGAAACGCAAACCGTTCCAGCAGAGCCGGGTATCGGGGTCCATCCATTGCCCGGCGAACCCGGGCAACGCCGAAGACTCTTCCGCTGCAATGCCTTGACGCTCTCCCCATGGCCGAGCCGGCACCTGCCATATCTTCTGGCCATCCTCCGATACAACAGCCCGTACCCGCCCCGCAGCATTAGTAAACAGATGCTGCGGCTCAGGCGCCGACCAGTCGGATTGCACGTTGGCGCGCTTTTGAATCAAGCATGCGACTGGCGCGAACGATTGCCACCCAGGCAGGGCGGGCCCGTAAATATACGTAACTCGCCGGAAAGGCGTGGTCTCTTGAAGCAGCCGCAGCCCTTCCCACAAGAAGGTGTGCGGAAACCCCTCTTCTTCCGTCCCGACCCTTCGGCCCGCGAGACGGCCGGCGGCGTCGTAAAGGTAGCTGACTCGCACCCCATTGGTCTGCGCCACAGCCAGACGGCCGGCAGCGTCCCAAGTGTATTGGGCTTTTACCAATGGACCGTCGCGTCGCACCACTCGGCCCCATTTGTCGTATGACAATTGAATATTGCCGACCTGAGCGATTCGATGATCCGGGGTCGAGCGCGGCGGAGCCCATCCCGCGCTATCCAGCGCGATGATGTTTCCGCCTGAGTCCCATGTTGTATAGAGCATGCCGGCCCCGCCAATGCTGCGTACCAGTTGCCCGCGCCGGTCGTAGTCGTGCAGACGATGGCCCTGAGCATCTTCTTCTTCGACCAGACGGCCAGCAACGTCCCAGCGTTCACGCCGGGCCAGGCTCTCAATGGCGGTCCCGGGATCAGACAAACGCGTCACGTGTTCGATCCGCAGCCCGTGGTCCTCATCGCGATTGATCACTCGTTGCAATCCCGCTCCGACCCGTTGGGTCTCCCGGCCAGAGGCGTCATGACGAAGAGAGACAAGTACAACGGATTCCCCACCATAGGAGTAACCCAGATGAGTCAGACTTTGGCTGGCATCGCGAGCCATCATCAATACCAGCCCGCAAGGTAAGTGAAACCTTATCGGAAAACCCGTGTCGTCACGCGTCACGATCCACGTACCCTGCGCGCTCGTCTCGGCGTCGACCAGTCCGGCCTCGCCATAAGCAAAGGCCAACGCACCTGGTGCCAAAGACTCCGCCGCTCCATCAGCGCACAAGCTTGTCAGCCTGCCTTGCGCATCGTGTTCGTAGCTCCAGAGGATGCCGGCTCGCTTGCGCTCCGCCAGACGGCCAGCGCCGTCATAGCTCAGAACCGTCGTCACACGGCTGTCGCCAGCGGCTTCTACGATATCTGTGACACGTCCATTTCGATCAAAGCGATGCTCCGTTACGACACCGTCGGCATCCTGCCGCGCTAATGCGCGGCCGCCTGCGTCCCTGACCCAACGCTGGATGCCGCCGCCCGGACCTTGCACAGTCACATCCTGCGCTTGCCGCTCGCGGGAGTAGCGTGTCATGACGCCCTCTTCGTCAATCAACATTTCCAGCCGTCCCAGCGCGTCATAGTGCCAATAGCGCTTATGGTTGGCCGCGTTGGCCAGGGACAGGAGGTCACCCTGATCGTTGTAAGCCGCGAGACGCATCCGGGAACCACTGCCTCGCGTGATACGCAGGCCGCCTGCTTCATCCTGTTCTCGCATCTCCAGCGGCATGCCCGTGCCGCCACTAGCGCGCAATTGCCCGGTCGCAGTCCATGCGTAACGCGCGATGCCGCCATCGGGCATTTCCCGAAGGCTGAGTCGGCCTAGTGCATCGTAGGTGTGGCGGATTTCGCCCGCGGGGGTCTGACTGCGCATTTGAGGCGCAGTCGCGGGGTCATGGGCATAGTCGGTGACATCGCCGTCCGGCGCACGCCGCTGCACAGGGCGCAAACAGGCGTCGCGCAGCCAGAACCAATGGCGCCCGCTCTCACGTACCAGCATCATGGGCCGCCGGGTGGCGTAGGCATAGCTCACCCGGCGCAACGTGCCCCCAGGCCCCGTCTCTTGCGCGATACGGCCAAAATCATCGTATTCAAAGGCGTAGCGCCCAAGCGGCGTCTCTACGCCTGCCGGACGTCCCAATGCGCTGTATTCCACGCCGTAGACCGCACCCGTCGTATCCTGATATTCGGTCACTCGGCCGTTCGTGTCGAACCGCCATCGAAGTTCACTACCATCCGAACCTTCGAGACGCACGGCTCCCGCGCTCTCGTCGCGGTGTAGCAGCCACATCTGACCGTCCGGGCTGCGCAGCCCCGCAATCTGGCTTGCCGAACCCGCGCCGCGCCACCGGATGGAACTTGTTCCGTGGCGATCGGTGATTTCGGACAGCTTGCCATCCTGGTATCCATAACGCCGGACTACCTTGCCCCGCCCTTGTTCGACGCGGGCAAGTCTGCCATCAGCGCCGTAAACAAAGGTGGCGCTGGGACTCGACTGCGGCCCGCGCGCGACGGCCTGGATGCGATCTTGCGCGTCCAGGCTAAACCACACTCCCGCTTCCGTCCGGCTCACCAGCGCAAGCAATTTTCCTGCTTGGTTGCGCCGCACCGTTGTACGGCTGCCATCCAAATATTCAATCTCGGCCAGACTGGCAGTGCCGGTCTCGTCGAACGGCCCGAAGTGGCGATAGGCTGGTTGCAAATCCGCCACTATAAAACTGCCGTCTTCCAAACACGCCAGCGTCAGTGATTCCGCCACAAGAATGACCTGGTGCCCCGGTTGCGGGCGCGGCAACACCAACACGCGGCCCCACTCGTCGTGATAGGCCAGCGTATCGCCACGCGCTTGCAGGCATATCTCCCAAAGCGCACGCCAGCCCGGGCCAAAGTTTCCCGACCGCGTTATGCGGCTGTCGTAGAAGCGCGCGACCCCGGGCGCCATGGGCCCGGCGGGTAACACGTCGCGCTGCTTCTCAGCATCGCGCAGCAAATGGCCGCTACGGATGTCGATGCCACCCGGTCCCAAGCCTGCAAGCGCGGCCGCAGGCAAGCGCCGCAGCAGCACGCCGGCCTCGCTTCTCCGCCACCAGCCATGCGGCGGAGCCAGGTTCAACTTTTCAATCCGTTCACCGGGAAACGCGGTCAAGCGTCCCGCAAGTCCGCCAATCGCCGTCATTCTTTATCGCTCATTCGCCAATAAACACATCAGGGGATGCCGTCGCTGCCGGCGATCCACAAGACGAACAACACGCCATATGTGCTGCGTTCAAGCCGTTGATATAGACCAGCGGCGCTCCCACCGCGACCACTTGCGCAGAGATATGAAGTCCACAGCAGACTGCGGAAGCGCCTTTGAAGGCAGCCGGTAAATCGTTGATGAATACGTCCGGTGACCCGGTCAAGATGCTGCCGCCGTGAGCGATCTTGTCGCCCATGCGCACTGCAGGAAAAATTGCCATTGTTCTCTCCTGGAAACAGCCGGACGGCATAAGCCGTCCGGCGGGTTACTTAAGCAACACTCAGAGTTCCGACTCAGTTGGAGTCGGTGGCTCAGGCGTTGGCGCCGGTGGCGTCGGCGCTGGCGGCGTCGGTTCAGGCGGCGTCGGCTCCGGCGGCGTCGGCTCCGGCGGCGTCGGCTCCGGCGGCGTCGGCTCCGGCGGCGTCGGCTCCGGCGGCGTCGGCTCAGGCGGCGTCGGCTCCGGCGGCGTCGGCTCAGGCGGCGTCGGTTCAGGCGGCGTCGGTTCTGGCGGCGTCGGCTCCGGCGGCGTCGGTTCTGGCGGCGTCGGCTCCGGCGGCGTCGGCTCTGGCGGCGTCGGCTCCGGCGGCGTCGGTTCAGGCGGCGTCGGCTCTGGCGGCGTCGGCTCCGGCGGCGTCGGCTCCGGCGGCGTCGGTTCCGGCGGCGTCGGTTCCGGCGGCGTCGGTTCTGGCGGCGTCGGTTCTGGCGGCGTCGGTTCCGGCGGCGTCGGCTCAGGCGGCGTCGGTTCAGGCGGCGTCGGTTCTGGCGGCGTCGGTTCTGGCGGCGTCGGTTCCGGCGGCGTCGGTTCCGGCGGCGTCGGTTCCGGCGGCGTCGGTTCTGGCGGCGTCGGTTCCGGCGGCGTCGGTTCCGGCGGCGTCGGTTCAGGCGGCGTCGGTTCAGGCGGCGTCGGTTCTGGCGGCGTCGGTTCCGGCGGCGTCGGCTCCGGCGGCGTCGGTTCTGGCGGCGTCGGTTCTGGCGGCGTCGGCTCCGGCGGCGTCGGTTCAGGCGGCGTCGGTTCAGGCGGCGTCGGTTCAGGCGGCGTCGGTTCAGGCGGCGTCGGTTCAGGCGGCGTCGGTTCCGGCGGCGTCGGTTCTGGCGGCGTCGGTTCCGGCGGCGTCGGCTCCGGCGGCGTCGGTTCTGGCGGCGTCGGCTCCGGCGGCGTCGGTTCAGGCGGCGTCGGCTCTGGCGGCGTCGGTTCAGGCGGCGTCGGTTCAGGCGGCGTCGGCTCTGGCGGCGTCGGTTCAGGCGGCGTCGGCTCCGGCGGCGTCGGCTCCGGCGGCGTCGGTTCAGGCGGCGTCGGCTCTGGCGGCGTCGGCTCTGGCGGCGTCGGTTCCGGCGGCGTCGGTTCTGGCGGCGTCGGTTCTGGCGGCGTCGGTTCTGGCGGCGTCGGTTCTGGCGGCGTCGGTTCCGGCGGCGTCGGTTCCGGCGGCGTCGGTTCAGGCGGCGTCGGTTCAGGCGGCGTCGGTTCAGGCGGCGTCGGTTCCGGCGGCGTCGGTTCAGGCGGCGTCGGGATCGGCGGCGTCGGCTCAGGCGGCGTCGGTTCTGGCGGCGTCGGCTCAGGCGGCGTCGGCTCAGGCGGCGTCGGCTCCGGCGGCGTCGGTTCTGGCGGCGTCGGTTCTGGCGGCGTCGGTTCTGGCGGTGTCGGTTCCGGCGGCGTCGGTTCCGGCGGCGTCGGTTCCGGCGGCGTCGGCTCAGGCGGCGTCGGTTCAGGCGGCGTCGGTTCAGGCGGCGTCGGCTCCGGCGGCGTCGGTCCTGGCGGCGGCGGATCAGTAGGCCGTACGCCCCCATCTCCGCCACCGCCGTCCGGAATACCAATCGTCGGTACGAACAGCGGCGGCACGACGGCGGCAAGACCAAAACCGAAGCCCTTCGCCTGGACTCCAGGGTTCAGCAGCAAAGGCGTACCTTGCACGATGACCTCTTGCGTACCCGTCATTTTGATCGACGTGCCAGCAATCGTGATCGAGCCATCCGCCATCATATTGATAGAGGCTTTGCCGCAGGTAATCGCAATAGCGGCTCCTGCATTCAGCGCGTACGCTGCGCCCACGTTGAGGTTGGCCATGGCGCCCACGTTGACGGCATAAGCGCCGCCCACATTCAGCCCGCAAATCCCCCCAACCTGGGTCGACATCGCGCCGCCCACGTTGTAGGACGCGGCGCCGCCAACCATGCTGCTCAGCATGCCGCCGACGGCCGTCGAGTGAGTCAAGCCCACCACTTGGCCGTAGGTCAGCGAAACGTTGTGCAGCTCGGCGCCCTTGGTCAGGCGCACCATGTTGCGTTCGGCCTGCACGTAGAATTCTTCGGCGCCCCGCTTATCTTCAAAGCGGATGCCGTTGTAGTTTTCCCTGCCGCCTTCCAAGCTGCGCGTCTTGATGCCGCTCTTGGTGGCTTCGGCAGGCAGATCCCAAGGCGGACGGGTGACACTGTTGTACAAGCCACCCAGAATGATCGGACGATCGGGATCGCCGTTCATGAAACTGATAACCACTTCCTGGCCGATACGGGGGATATACATCCCCCCGAAATTCGCGCCGGCCCAGGCCTGGTTCACACGCACCCAACACGAGTCGGAAGCATCGTTACGCGCGTAGCGGTCCCACAGAAAGCGTACCTTTACCCGGCCGAACTCGTCCGTCCAGACCTCTTTGCCTTTCGGGCCGACCACAAGCCCGGACTGCGGGCCGCTGACCACGGGCTTGGGCGTCTGGCGCGGCATACGGAACACTTCGTCCGTAGGCTGCACTTCCATTTCGTTGACGCATTCATAGATCACACCGCTGCCGGATTCTTCAGGAATCTCGGCCAGCGACAGATGCGAGGCCAACACCAGGTACTCGCGATTGGCCCGGTCGTACAGGTGCCCGGTCAGCTCAAACGTCTGTCCGGCTGCCAGCCCGCGCACATTACCAAAACCGCGCGAACGCACGCCGCGCGCGCGGCGTTCTTCCATCCGCACCCGGCTGATCAAGGCGCCATGTTTGGAGTCAGTGTAGTCACCGGGCCATTCAAAGATTTCGCCTTCGCTCCAGCTCGTATCGCGGGGTTGATGGCTGGATGTCGCCAACAACATGCGGGGACGCGTGAAGTCAAAGTCATCGACCACGACCCGGCCCGGAAACAGCCGCTCGTCAACGCCAAACTGGCGGAACACATCAACGTCAAAATGCCCGCCCTGGGCGTGCATTGCGACTTGCTGATAGGCCGGGCTGTCCGGCGGACGGTGAGCGCCCACGTGATCACACAGCACCAGACGGTGCGCGCCTTCCGTGTGTTCGAAAAACCAGTAAATACCCCATTCTTCCATCAAGCGTTGAATGAAGTCGAAGTCCGTTTCGCCGTATTGCACCTGGAAATTGCGCGGCTCGTTGGTATCGCTTTCCGGCTGAATCGCGTATTTCTCGATGTCCAGCCGCTTTTCCACAGGGTACGGATAGTCCTTCAATACGTGGTCGATGATTTCGACAACGCTTTGATCCTGGAAGATCTTGAAGTCAGTCGTTTGCGTTGCCAGCCACAACCACGGGCGCATCAACACGCGATACAGGTTGTAGT
This sequence comes from Achromobacter seleniivolatilans, assembly GCF_030864005.1. Taxonomy (NCBI): domain Bacteria; kingdom Pseudomonadati; phylum Pseudomonadota; class Betaproteobacteria; order Burkholderiales; family Alcaligenaceae; genus Achromobacter; species Achromobacter seleniivolatilans. Next base: position 6,023,999 of record NZ_CP132976.1, on the reverse strand, counting down.
CACCCTCTTGGCGCACAAACCCAGCCTTGACCACCAAACCGGTGATTTCCCGCGGGCTGTTATCAGAGAGCTGCACTGACACCGTCAGCTCTTTGCCGATCATCTCTTTCAGATCGATGTTTGCAGACACCGGCAATGGCACCTGCGTGTCATTCGGCGTACGCAGGAATACTTCATAGGTGAAGAGCTCACCCATACGCTCCTGGCCATCCAGCGACTGCAAGCGCAGCATGGGCTGCTGCCCCATCCCGGCCGGCAGGCCCGCGCCGCGGATTTGCACCGTGCGGGCTTGATTCAAAACAGGAGTACTCTCGTTGGCCATCATTGACTTCCTCTGGCGAGATCGGCCGGATCAGCGGCCGTTACCGATAAAAAACTTACATACCCTGCTTGCACATCCTGCTGCCAATACCACGCCTGGCCCGGGTCCCCGAACACGATAGAAGGCCAGTTCCGCCATGGCGCATAGGGCACGCCCGCCAAGCCGTCTGCTTTGGTATCGGAAGGCCAGCCATCAGCCCAAGTTCGCGCTACGGTGAAGTCCTGCGCTTCTTTGCGCCGCCGCAGCGCGCCCCACACTCCGGCGCCGCCTGCGCGCCAAAGCCGGTTGATCTGGTCGACCAACCCCGATCCCCGCGCGGCCGGGGAGGCCGGCGCCGAAAGGTGGCCACGCACCAGCCGCGACAAGCAGAACAAGGCGTTGTCGTGCGTACTCAACAGTGCCGACACGGTGGCCGCAGGCAGTTGGAACCACATCAAGAAAGGATGCTCGCGGCCAAACTTGTCATGCGATGGCGCATACACGCCCGCCACATAACGGTCGCGCGAAAACCCCAGGCAGCCCGGCGTCAGAATGAAACTCCACGGCATGGCATAACCGCCCTTCAACCGCGAAGCCTGTCTGGCATCTTGAAATGGGCCCTGCAACCAGTGCCGCCATGCTTGCTGCACGTCGCTGGATGCGCCATGGCGCACAAAGTCGCCATAGGCAGGAAGCTTGCCCCAGTAGCACGGGTGTGGAAGGTTCACGACGAACCTCCCGGACAGCGAAAGCCTCGCAACAGGGACCCGGTCAGGAAGTTCCCTTTACGTCCGCCGCCAATCTCCAGCACGGCATGGCGGCCATCGAAATCAAAGTCCACCAGCGCCCTGCCGGACGAGGCCGTGGCCGTGACATGGCCCTGCTGCAATAAGCGCATAGGCGCCCACGGACCAGACAGATGTATCGACGACGACTCAGCCGTCACTCGGGGCCGGGCAGCAAGCTCAAGATAGCTGCCGCTGCGCGGTCCCGGCCAAGCGAACGAGAAGGGTGAAATCGGACCGTGCATATAGCGCAGGCTGTCACCGTCCACATCCAGCAACAGCTCGGTAATGGACGGGTCGACGGAAACAATACGGCCCGTCAAGCGGTAGCTCAAACCCTTGGCATTGGTGCCGTCAAAGAACGCCCTGCGTATTTCCGCGGCCCGCTCAAACGGCTGCAAATCCGGACCCTGAATGGGGCGCATGCCCGGGCTCGCCGGCTTGTAGCGCCACGGGCTTGCTCCGGTGTCGACGTAGCTCGCAAGCGATCGCTCGAAGGTTGAATCGAACAGGCCGCCTGCAGCAAACAGCTGCACGAAGTCGTCCGGGTCCACTTCCTGATCCGAATCGGCAAACGGGAACTTTCCGGAAATCGCCGTGCGGCAAATACCGCCCACGGCGGAGTTGACCTGTTCAGACAACAGAATCCCTGTCTCGCGGCCCAGCTGATTGGCGGCGCGTTGCGACAGACCGGCAAGAATGCGCTTGAATGGCGCGGGCAGCGTCTCGGCCGTCAGGAACAGCATCGGGCTGGACTCTTGCGCAGGCGGCATGCTGGACGAAGCCAGCGCACTGCTCGCCACGGCCAGCTGCGTGTACTGGTCGTTGACCATTTGCTGCACCTGTTGCATCTGCGCGCCAGGCTTGACCGGATCAATACGGCCAGGAGTCGGCGACCCCGTGACCACCTCACGCAAAGCCGAGAAACGCTTGTCCACGAGTTCTTCGGTCAGCTTGTCCTGGTCAAAATCCACCTCGATCTTGCCCAGCGCATCGGCTGCACGCATCACCGTCGACGATCGGCGTTGAGCCGATTCCAGCGCCAGCTTTGCCGCTGCGGCAGCTGCCGGGCTGTCGGCATCAGGGTCGTAAGACAGCGTCGTCTGCCGCGCCAGCGCAAAACCCAGCCGCGCCAAAGGCGAATCCGCTGCCGCCAACGCGCGTAGCGTCGCAACATTCACCGCCAAAGGCCCTTCACCCGATTCCGACGCCGACACAAGCCGGATCTGGTTGATGTAGCGCTCCCAGTTCGCAGCATAGTTGCGCAGGTAGAGCGTATAGACTTCGCGTTCGATCCGTTCCTTGTCGACCCAATCACGCCTGGAATCTTGAACACTGGCCAGCGCCGTTGCGTCCTCGGACTTGCGTCCCAACATCCAGTTTTCACGGGCCCATACGGAATTGATGAACCCGCCAATCCGCTTGCGGAATACGTCGCGGTATCCGTTGTAGGTGAAAATTCCCGGCACGCCTGCATCGACGCCTGCTGCGTGGTCGGTAAACAGTGCAGCATCGCCCGAGCCCAGCGCCTGTTGCAGCGTAAACCGCTGCGGCGCGGTGGCTTCCATCGAACGGATCGCACGGTCGTACATGCGCGTGGCGTCCGGGCGTTCTTGCAGCAACGCCCGAGCTTGCTCGACCAAGCCCGCATTCAACTCGGTTTCTGGTCCCGCTTCGTATGCCGTCGCGAACAACGAGCGCAGATGCACAGCCAATTGCGATTTCTCGCGTTCGCTGTCACGACGGCTGCGCGCCCATTGCTGCTCGACCCAAGGGACCAGAACGTCTGGCTCGAAATACCGGGTGTCGAACAACGACAGATACAAGCCCAGCGTGACGTACAGGCCTTCGGCATCCTTGCTCGCTATCTGCTTGGTCAGCACCCCCTCTAGCGTTTGCTCGACCGCAGGCAGCAGATGCTTACGCAACATCCGCGCATAGGTCGCCTGGGCAGCGGAATCCACGGGCGGCGCTGCGTACAAGCCATACCGATAGTCCATCGGCGGCTCGTCCAGATCCAGCCCGTCAACCTGCGCAAGCGTGGCCGACTCCGTCAGCAGACGCACCCCATCGGAATCCAACACACCTACCGAAACCTGCTGAGCACGCTGCGTAAGCCCGGCGGTCTTCTCGCCGACCGCCGCCAGATAGTGATCGTTGTTGGCGCGGCTGGTCATCATCCCGCTCACCAGCCAAACCACCAATGCCGCCGACGCCAGATGCACGCCCCAGCGCACCGCGCCCCGCGTCAGAATCCATTTGCGATTGGGCTGCACCAAGTGCGATTCGGGAATCATCACCTGCTTGAACAGATTGCGCAGGAAATAGCTGCGATGCGCCAACAGCGCCGCTTCGCGTCCGCCCGACGATATCGCGACATCTTCCCCGCCATAAAGCCTGCGCAGTGTGCGGCGCAGGCGTTCGAACAGCGAGTTCTGATCCGCGTGCACCACCGTCTCGGCCTGTTGCGCGCTGGTCAGATAGACGCCGCGCAGCATGCGCTGGATCTGCACGTCGTCATAACGCGAATCCAGAAATACCTTCGACAGCAGATCGGTCAGCTGGACTGCCAAACTGCGAAACTCTTGCGGCAAGGGGTACAAGCGCTTACGGCGCGCCAAGCCGTATTCCTCTACCAGGCGCGCATTCAGACCATCTTCCAGGCGCCGCGCCAGCAGAGCGAATTCATCATTGAAGCGAGCACGCAGGTCAATCGGCTGCGCATTGGATTCCTTGCGAGCGTAGTCAAGCGTAAAGCCCCACACCTGCGAACGGCCTTCGGCCGTCATCGCTTGGAAATACTCGTCAAAGCCGGGCAGCAGATCCAGCTTGGTCACAAGCACATAGACCGGGAAACGGATGCCCAAGGCATGGCGCAGATCTGCCAAGCGAGCACGCAGAATCGAGGCGAGCACACCGGTATCGCCCGGATGCTCCAGCAATTCCGCCACGCTCACGGCCAGAATGACGCCGTTGATCGGCGCTTGCGTGCGGTGCTTGCGCAAGGCGCCAAGAAACCCGTGCCATTCGGCCGCATTTACCTGCGCGGCGTCGTTATTGCCTTGCTCGTTCTGGTCGCTATACCGGCCAGCCGTGTCGATCATCACCGCTTCGTTGGTGAACCACCAATCGCAGTTCGCCGTGCCGCCCGCCCCAGGCAGACTGGCCACGCCCATCTGTTCGGCCAAGGGAAAATCCAGGCCTGAATTCAGAATGGCAGTGGTCTTACCTGCGCCCGGCGTACCGATGATCATGTACCAGGGAAGGTCATACAAGTACCGCTTGCTCTCCAGCAGGCGGCGCCAGCCTTGCGGCGCTCCGCGCAGACGCTTGAGCTGACCGACCGCTTTCGACACCACCAGCCCCACGGCGCGCACTTCGGACGACGCATCCGCGTCTACCGTCTCGCTCTTGGGCGTAAGGATGCGGCGCAACAAGGCCTCGTCAGTGCGCAACAGCTGGAAGAGCCGGTAGACGCCATATATGGCCGTCAACAGAACGATGACCGAAATCACGCCAACGCGAACACCCACTTCTGCCAAAGGCCGCAGGTCGCCGATGGCGGCCATGGGGCCGCCAAACCAGACCAGCGCGCAAATAGCGGCAACCGACACGATCCACAGCGGCCAGCCCATCAGCCAGAAGCCAAGCGCGGCAAGCAGCAGGCAGATCACCACCACGCGAACCAGGACGGCATCCATCGGCCGCAGGCCGCCCAGGTCGACCATCGGCCCGACCATCCAGACCATCGCCGCAAGCAGGACCAGGACCACGACGGCAATAAAGCGCCAAGAAAATAGAAAGCCCAGCAATCGTTTCATTGTTTGATCATCCATTGCGCGCCAGGCGGCGCACACGTCAATACGACGTTACGTACAGTTCAACGCGGCGGTTCTGCGCACGGCCTTCCGGCGTAGCGTTGTCGCCCAGCGGACTGAATTCACCACGGCCCGCGGCGACGGCCTGCTCAGGCGTCAGACCACGCTTGAGGAACACATCGCGAACGAACTCCGCACGCTTTTGCGACAGCGCCTGGTTGTCCGGAAACTGCCGGGTACGGATCGGTTGGTTGTCGGTGTAGCCCACCACTTCCACCTTGCCGTCCACGCGCTTGACCTCGTCCGCCACGCGCTCCAACACAGCAACCATCGGGGCGTACACGTCAGCGCGCCCTGAAACGAACATCGTGTCGCCCGGGAAGGTCACCAAGGTCCGCTTGGGTTCTTCACGCAACTTCACCAAACCGCGCGCGATTTCTTCTTTCAGCAGTTCGGTCAAACGCAACCGGGATACTTGCGGCGCTTGCCCTGCCACGCCTGCCACCAAGGCAGCGGCGGCCGGCTCAGGCTGCGCTTCCAGGCCAACCTGCAAAATTCGGTACGCCAGCGTGTCGCGTTGCGAACCCACGTTATCCAGCAAGTAGGCAAATACACTTGCGCACACCAATAGCGCTATGGCCGCGCTCAACCAACCCGGAACAATGCGCCGAGCGTTGTTTACGACGGGACCTTCGCCACGCCAATTCACGGAAAGCTCGTTCGTGGCAGCATCACGCGCACGCGCCACAAGCGCCGACAGGCGCTGACGAATCTGTTCCAGATGGCGGTGGCCATCGGCCACCACGCTATAGCGGCCTTCAAAGCCCAAACCCAGAATGTGATAAAGCACTTCGAGCGTCCCGGCGTACTCCTCGGGATCACTGGCCATCCGGCCAATCAGCAGGAAGAACTTCTCGCCGCCGTCGACTTCACCTTCAAAAGCGATCAGCAGACCTTGCGCCGCCCACACGCCGCCCGCGCCCCAGACACTGCGGTTGGCAGCTTCGTCCAGCGCGGTACACAAGCAGTACCGCGCCACGGCGACTTGCTTCCACGCCACGCCCGCCTTGTCGCAGAGATTCTGAAATTGCCCGATCTCACGCATCAGCAATTGGCGCAAAGCCATAATTGCAGTTTGATCTGGCAGGTTTTCGGGCATCGACGCCAGCAAACGCAGCAAAGGCCCAGCGGCCTCCAGCAGCGGGTTGTGCGCCACGCGCACTTCTTCAAGACGAATCGCCAGATCCGCAGCCGTGCCTTCGTCGTCCAGTGCAATCTCCACCGCCCTCGGCGGCTCGGATAGCGAACGTGCAGGCAGGCCGGGGGCCGTGGCCGTCAACAGGTCGAACGTTCTTGCATCAAAACCGGGCGCATTCATCGGCTTCGAACTCCCCACAGTTCAAGTTTCAGTTCGGGAAAATGCCCAGCGATATGCAGGGCCAGTCCGCCCTGACGCGCAATCTGGTCCCACAGCGGCCCGGTTCGGTTCAGCTCGAAATACACATTGCCTGCCGCAAAAGGAATCTGACGCGGCGGCACGGGCAGCGGGGAAAGCGTCACGCCAGGCAAGTGCGAACGGATCAACTCAGGCAAGCGGTGCGGATGCGAGATCTTTGTCTGCGACACGAACTGTTGAAGCAACTGATCCGGTGTCATCTGGGCACTGACCGCCAACACCAGGTTGGCGTAGCCTTGCAGCTCGGACGGCATCAACGTGGCGGTCCGAATACCGTGGGCCTGTTCCACCAGCGCGATCGGCTGGGCACTGCGCACCAACACTTGGTTCAACAGGCTGTGGACCTCAGCAACCAGGGGCTGAATACTGCGGTACAGCTGCGCGTGGTCATAGCCAGGCGCGGGCGGCGGACGCCGCGATTGCGGCCTGACATACGTGGCCAGATCGCCCGCCAGCATCGCCAGCGTCGTGTACAAAGTTTCAGGCGGGGTTTCACCGACCCTACAGATATGGTCAAGCAGCGGGTCATATCGATTCAGAATCTGCAACAGCAGATAATCCGACACTTCCGCAGCTGACGTCACATTGCCCTGTCCGCTAGACAAACGGCCGGCCAGCGCATCGGCGCGTAGCTTGACCAGGCCTTGCAACTGCTGCCCCCACTGCACCAACAGCGGATTGGCCGCGCAGGCGCTGACCGGCGGAATGAAGTCGCCATCATGCAATGTCACGGAACCATCCGAGAGAATCGACTTCACACGGCCCAGCGCCACGCCGATCCACGACTGCGTCAACTCTTTCTCGGGCAGCAGGCGCAATTGCAAATGCGCGAGTTGCACCGCCTTGGGGCCTTGGCCGATTGCGTTGCTATCGGCCATTTCCTTGTCAAACGCCACATAGCGCGCCATCGAGCCGGAATCATGCTCGAACACGGTCTCGTCCACGTCCGGCAGGCGCAACGGCACCGCCAGATAGATCAACTGGTTCAAGTGTTCCGGCAACACCGTCAGCGGCGCTGGCGGAAGATTATGCGCAGGAATGTCAAAGGGCGTGCCATCGGGAAACACGCCCGACCCTTTTTGCAAGGCAACCTTTCCGAACGATAGCGACTCGTGGTCGATCTCGTACCGCGAATACCCCCAGAAAAAGGGACCCGCAGGCGCCGCGCGCTTGTGCGCAAAAAATTCTAGATATCGTTCTTGCTGCTGGAACAACTGCGGAATGAGGAATAGCCCCTCGCTCCATACAACTTTGCTGTATAGACTCATTTTCTTCAATCCGCCTCGGTAACAGACACGGTGTCGGCGCCGACTTTTATTCGTACGCGCACAGTCTGGTTGGATGAGCTGAACCAGCCCTGGGCCTGCTTGGCAGGCATCACATAGGTGGCACGCCACACGCTGCGCCCAAGATCGCGATAACCCGCGATCACGCCTATCGCCACCGTCTTGTCGTCGGCGCGGCGCTTGATGTTCTTGACATCAGAAGGCCGCAGCAACAAGTCATCAGCATCAGCGAGATCAGCGCCCAGCACTTGGCGCGGCTTGCCCTGAAGCGAAAAGAAATCAGCGTCTTCAAACACCGATCTGGACTTCAATTCAAAGACTCGGACTTGAATGGGCGCCGGACGCCCTTGAGCGTCAGCGTTCACGCTCGCGTCGGCCTCGATCACGATGTCCAGATTCACCGTCTTCTCCGGCGACTCTTTCTTACTGGCGCAAGCAGACAGCATCATCGCAAACAGCAAAAATGCCAGCATGCACGATGACCGCATACGGCCTAGCAGAAAACGGTAAATGTCGGTTTTATTCATAGGATCAACGCACGCCGCCACCTGCTCTGCGACAGGCAGAGCGTCTCGCAACGCGCAATACAGTACGAAGAGGACAGATGGCGCTGCACTGTCGCAGCGCCATCTGTCCTGATTTCAGGAAACCCGCTAGGCTTAGGCCGCGTTTTTCTTGATGTCGAACGTGGCCGTCACGGCACCGCCGCTGCCGCCCTGGGCGTTCTGGATGATGTATTCCTGCTTCATGCTGGTGAACGACAGGCTGACGCGTTCACGGGGACGCGATTCGTCGGTCGACACGCCTTCGGGGCTGACGCGGGTAACCAGAACGTCGTTCATCGTCAGCTTCAGGTATTCCAGCGGGCTGCCGCCGGACTTGCGCACGACCAGTTGCGCTTGCTTGATGTGCTTGCCCAACAGGCAGTACTGAACCAGGTTGGGGGTTGCGCGATCGATGAAGTGTTCAAACGACAGATCATCAACGGTAGCCTTGCCGGTGCCGCCGCCCGAGCCCATATGCATGTTGGACTGTTGCGACACGCTCCACGACCAGCTCAGCACTTCGATTTCATTCTTGTGAGTCGAGTCTTCTGCCTCGCCTTCGATGCCGTCGATCTTGAGGAAAATATCGTGTGCCATTAGAAATCCTTTACACCATGTATTGTTTCGAAAATGGCCGGATTAGATTCAAGAGCATTCCAGCCAACTGCTCCGGCGGAAAATCCGCCACACTCAACTTGCTATAACGACCGGCTGCTTAAGCCGCCGCCTTGACGGACGGCAGCTTGGCGACCAGGCGCAGCGACACCGTCAGGCCTTCCAGCTGGAAGTGCGGGCGCAGGAAGAACTTGGCTTGGTAGTAACCGGGGTTGCCTTCAACATCCTCAACCACGACTTCAGCCGCAGCCAAGGGACGACGCGCCTTGGTTTCTTGCGAGCTGTTGGCGGGATCGGCATCGACGTAATTCATCACCCATTCGTTCAACCACGACTGCATTTCGTCGCGTTCCTTGAACGAACCGATTTTGTCGCGCACGATGCACTTCAGGTAGTGCGCGAAACGCGAGCAGGCGAACAGGTAGGGCAAACGTGCCGACAGATTGGCGTTGGCCGTTGCGTCGGCGTCGTAGTACTCAGCAGGCTTTTGCAGCGACTGGGCGCCGATGAAGGCCGCGTAGTTGGTGCTCTTGCGGTGGATCAGCGGAATGAACCCAGCCTTCGACAACTCGGCCTCGCGGCGATCGGAAATCGCGATCTCGGTCGGGCACTTCATGTCCACGCCGCCGTCGTCCGTCGGGAACGTATGGCAAGGCAGGTTTTCAACCACACCGCCGCTTTCCACACCGCGGATCAGCGTGCACCAGCCGTATTCCTTGAAGGAGCGGTTGATGTTGACTGCCATCGCATACGCGGCGTTGGACCACACGTACTTGCGGTGATCGGAACCGTCAGTCGACTCTTCGAAATCGAATTCATCGACCGGGTTGGTCTTGGCGCCGTAAGGCAGACGCGACAAGAAGCGCGGCATCGCCAGACCGATGTAGCGGGCATCTTCCGAATTGCGCAGCGCATTCCACGGAGCGTATTCAAGGTTCTGCGTGAAGATCTTGGTCAGATCGCGCGGATTGGCGAGTTCTTGCCACGAATCCATTTGCAGTACCGAAGGCGCCGCGCCACCGATGAAGGGTGCGTGCGAAGCCGCGGCCACCTTGGCGATCGAAGCCAGCAGATCCACATCGTGCGGTGTGTGGTCGAAGTAATAGTCCGCCACCAGGCAACCGTAAGGCTCGCCGCCCAGCTGACCGTATTCTTCTTCATAGACTTGCTTGAAGACCGGGCTTTGATCCCATGCCAGGCCCTTGTGCCGCTTCATCGTGCGGCGCAGTTCCTCTTTGGACAGATCCATGAAACGGATCTTCAGCTTTTCGTCGGTCTCAGTGTTGTTGACGAGGTGATGCAAACCACGCCAGGCGCTTTCCAGTTGCTGGAATTCCGGATGATGCAAGATCAGGTTGATCTGCTCGGACAGCTTTCTGTCGATTTCACCAATGATCGCCGCGATGCTCTTGTAAGCGTCGTCCGACACGCGCGCGACATTCGTCAGCGCCTGCTCGGCCAGCGTTTGCACGGCACGTTCGACGGCCGCACGCGCCTGATCGGTCTTGGGCTTGAACTCGCGCGCCAGTAGGTTGTTGAAATCTGACTGCAACTCCTCTGGTTGCGCGACGATATTCTGTACGGACTTTTCCTTGACAGCCATTTCTCTCTCTTTCAGTATCTGATTTGCGTCGCAGCGGCGTCTTACTCAGCCGCCGTCTCTTCTGCCTTCACGGCAGGCTTGGGCTTGGGTTCTTTAGCCAGGGTCTGAAGCAGAGTGGGGTCGCTCAACACCTGATTGATCAGGGTTTCGGCGCCAGCTTTGCCGTCCATGTAGGTCTGCAGGTTGGCCAATTGCGTTCTGGCTTCCAGCAGCTTGGACAGCGGCTCAACCTTGCGAGCGATCGCGGCCGGGGAAAAGTCATCCATGCTTTCAAACGTGATATCGACCATGATCTGGCCATCACCCGTCAGGGTGTTCGGCGCGGCGAATGCCACGCGCGGCTGAATCGCTTTCATGCGCTCGTCGAAGTTGTCGATATCGATGCTCAGGAACTTGCGCTCGCCTACAGCCGGCAATGCCTCAATCGGTTTGCCAGACAGATCTGCAAGCACACCCATGACAAAGGGAAGCTCGACTTTGCGCTCGGACCCGTAGATCTCAACGTCATACTCAATCTGAACTCGGGGCGCGCGATTACGCGCGATGAACTTCTGTGAACTATTGGAAATCGCCATGTTTACTCCGACGCTATCTGAGGTGTGTACGAAAGTCGGAACCAGGCGCTCGTTGACGTGCGCCCTGCCCGCCTTCGGGACGTCGCGCTCATGTGGCAAGCACGAACAATCCCAATACGCTCGAAGCTTAGGCAAGCCGCGCGCCGGCTGGAATCAGCGCTGTCCTAGTTCCGAAGAGTTGTGTGTGGAAATCACAATTTTTTTCGAAATAGGTGCTGCTGACACAAATTCACTCGGCAGGCACGGCGTCCGGAGTGAAAGCGCCACATGCAAAGCCGCTCGAAGGAGGCGCCGTCAAGGTGATCTCCACACGACGATTCAGCGCCCGTCCAGCCGCTGTGGCGTTGTCTTCGCTGGGTTGTGCCGAGCCTCGGCCCACCACATAGAAGCGGCCCGGTTGCGCGCCGCTCATGGCAATCAGTTCATCGCGTACGGCTTGCGCACGAGCCAGTGACAGTGCATCGTTTTGCTCCGCCGTGCCCGTTGCATCGGTGTGGCCAACCACCTGCACAAGCAGGTCCGGGTTGGCGCGCAACAACTGCGCAACGGGCTCAAGCAACCGAATAGCCGTCGCACGCACCAAGCTCGCGTTGCCGCTTTCAAATACCGCCATGCTGTCCAGGCGCAAAGCCGTCTGCGGCGGCCGGTATGCCGAGATCGCCTCCGACAAGCTCTTCCAGGTGCTTTCTCCGCCCGCCTGGTGGTGTAACCATGACTTGGGGCCGCCTTGACCCAAGCGGGTCCCCAGATCATCGTGATCATTGCGCACCTGAATCAGCGCGGCGCACTTGTCGAACATGCGATCTTGAGGAACAGATTCGTAGACGCGCAGATCTTCCGTGAACCGATCGATATCCTGCTTGACCCGCAAATAGGGAACGCCAAGCAGGAATACGGTTGCCAGCACAAGCGTCAACACGCTTGCCGCTACGCCGGCGCCGCGCCATCGCGGCGTACGCGGTTTCTCTGCCGCGCGTTCCGTCCAGGCAGCGTGCGGACGCTTGGCGTCAAAACTCAATGGCGGCAGCGGCAGCGCGCCGCCTACCGGTCGCGGCAGCATTGGATTCAGCCCAGTCCGGGCCGCAAGCCAACGCAACCATGCGGACATATTGGGCAGCGTTGTGCCCGCATCCACCAGAAACACGCCGCCCAGGAACAAGGGCGGTGTGCTGGCGATTTCTTCCATCGAAGCCAGCAACGCCGCCTCGGCCGACCAATCCAGCACTGACAGCGCCAGGCGCTCACGCAACATGTCCGGCCCGGGCAAGCGCCGCGCCGCGCTCATGCGCAGTGTCTGCATGGCGTGCCGCAAGTTGATGCGGCTCTCTGGATGATTACCGGTAGAAATCCGGCTTCTAAGCTTGACGGGATGCTCGCCGGCCGGACCCAGGCACGCGTACACGGCCAGATAGGCCGGCACCGGCGCATTGCCCTGCACCGAACAGCGTGCAATAGCTTTGCGCCACTCGCGCCATTCGCGGCGCATTGCCATGTCGTCACCGCCCGTCGGAACCAGCGGCAATACCACCGCGCACGGCGCGCCATCGTGCGAAGCTTCGCGAAGCATGCGCACCAAGTCTTCGGGCTCTGCGGCAAGCACCCAAGCCGCACTTCCGCCCCAACGCTTTTGCAGCAGGTCTTGCGTGGCGGATTCATCGGGCCTGCCGAACAGATGGGCGCCCGCGGGGCCCGCCACGATGACCGTGGCGACGCCTCGTTTTTGCATCAGTTCACTCACTGTCAATCACCTCATCTGCCGCCGGCCACATCAGGCGCAATCGATCGCTCAACCGGCGGCAACGCCACGCCGTATCGGAGCGGCGGCGCAGCAAACCCGCTGCAAACAGTCGCACATACCAGTGCAGCCAGCCCGCCCCAACCCGGGATTCCGAAGCAACAACGTCAATGTCAGCCAGCACTTCCTGCACCGCGCCCGGCTCACCCAATTCGACCTGGCACAGGGACGCGTCTTCCCACTCTTTACGCATCTGCGCCGAACACGAGGCCAACGTGGCCTCGTCCAGCAGCACAGCGTGGGAAAGGCGCAGGCTTCTCGCTTGCGCGGGCGTCACCGCCAAACTCAGCAGATCATCGTCAAACCCTGCCAGCAACGCCACGCAACGTGCGCGCCACGCGTGCATTGGCCCCATGTCGGCGTTCTGTTCAAGCACAGCCAGATGAAGCAACGTGTCGTCCAGCAAGGGCGTGTAGGTGAACAGATCCGGATCAGCGCCGGACCCCATGAATTCCGTCATGGGATATCAAGCACATAGTTGACGTAGGTGTTCACCACGCCCGCCGTGGCGCCGCCCGTGCCGTAATAACGGGCGAAGTACACCAATTGCAGGATGCCCTCGCTGCCATCGGCACTGATGGGGGTTACGCTGGTCTTGTCGCCCACCCGGATCACGCTGCCTGATTCATTCAGCAACTCGACCCGCACTCCCTGAGCCGCAACGCCAGGCGAGGCATCCTGTGGAATCAGGCGTCCATTTGCGTCAACAGTGACTCCGGCCTGGAAGTAGGCTCGCACGGTCCCGATTGTGCCCTCGCACTCGATCGGAATCTCAAAGCGAGTGGCTCCAGCCACATCGCCGGGCGAAGCCAGGGACCGGGCCGCAACGGTCGGCAACTCCACCGTAATGGCTTCGCTGCCGGCTTGCACGTTGCAGCTCAACGGAACGTAGCGTCCCGCGAACGTGATATGAACATCCGCTGTCGAGGCAAATGCGCCACCTGGCACCAGCGTCGCGGCCGCCAGCAAAGCGACGGTGGACGACCTCGAGAACAGCCTAAGCGCTTTACATTTCATGGTCACTCGCCTTCTCTGGAACGGCTTGGGCTATCGGCTCGAGAGGCCGGCACTCTACCTGTAGCCGGACGATTCCTGACCTGTCTGCCGGCCGTTTTTCGGCTGTTTCAGTCGGAAGTCGATAAGCAGCCCGGCACTGCTGGTCTGCCCCTTCGCCCCAGCGGACTCGCACAGCCCCCTGTTCCGCCATCCCGCGCAGCAGCGCGGTTCCGGCCTGACCCACCGTGCCCAGCGCCTTTTGGCCCTCTTCCTGAAATACGTTTGCCCCCAAAGGCACCGCCTCGGCGCCGTCACGGCGCAGACGCAACAGCACGGGCCTGCCTTGGGTCGTGCGCAATTCCACGAGCACGATGGAATCCAGCGTAGGTACAACTTCCTCGGACGTACTGCCCAATTCCACATCCATACCGAGCTTGGCGGGGTCCAGCATCACACTGTTGACCCGGTACGGCGTCAAAGCCGGCACCAGCGCGTAGCCATTGCCATCAATCTCGGCCCCCTGGCCGTTGATCAATCGCGCACCCGTGGCGCCCTTGGCTTGCACCAACGCTGCCGCGCGTCCGAGCGATGGCCCGGCCGTCACGCCACCAGCGTGTGCCACCAACGCACCGCGAACCCCTACCGAAGCCTGCTGCATCTGATTACCCACTGACGCGTTCGCCGTATAGGTACCAAAAGGCGCGCGATAGGAGCCGTAGCCGCCCAACGTGTTGGTACTGGAACTCGAGCCACCGGTCTGCGCCGTCGACGCAGTCAGCCCGAACGAAACCGGCACGTCGGTACCGCCGGTGCCACTAGCCGATGCCTGCACGACGTGGTCACCATTGGACGAGCGGGTAATCGTGCTGCTAAGACTGTTGAAGCGTGGCCCCGTATCCGTAGAACTTCGTCCCAGCGGAATCGACAGCGTCAACATCACCTGATTACTCAGCGTTGCCGATTCGCCGCTGCGTATGCGCTGCGCGTAGATGGAGTAGCCCACAGTGCGGAAGCTGCTGCTGTAACCAACCTGAAATTGCAGATCGCTACCGGAGTCGGCGCGCCAATAGTTTTGGCGGCTGCCGGTGATGAACACATTACCCCGATCACCGACGGGCTGCGATACGTTGATCTGGAATCGTTCCCTGACCCTATAGTCGTACCAAGTTCGAGAAGATTCGTCGCTTCCCGCGCGCGCAAAGAGCGCGTCACGCAGCGAGTAGAAGTTGGAGGTGGAGTAGCGATACCCCGCCATGGAAAACCGGGTGCCCGTGTCAGACAGCATGTTGGCGTAGTTCACCCGCGTGCTTAAGCCCGTGCTGGTTGAGCCCGAGACCTGGGTGCGTGCGCCTGTCACGTCCAGCGAGAACGCGCCCACGGGTGTGTTGATAGCAGAGCCGAGCATCAGCGAGGTATACCCTTCCGAGGCCTGACTGCCCGCGTACGCCGTCACCGCATCGGTCAAGCCGTACTGATAGGTGCCTTCGAACATCAAAGGTTCACTATCGAACTCTGAATTGCGATATTTGCCTATGCCTAAGCTATAGCGCTGCAAGCCTTCCCGCAACAGCAGCGGCACCGACGCAAACGGTACGCTGAAAGTGCTTTGACGCCCATCTGCCTCTTGGACGGTGACTTCCAGGTCGCCGCCATAACCCGAAGCCGGCAAGTCCGAGAGTTCGAACGGTCCAGCAGAGACGTTTTCCTCATGCAGCACACGTCCGCCTTGCCGCACTGTGACGACAGCGTTTGTGTCGGCGATGCCGCGCACAACAGGCGCGTAGCTGCGCATTGAGTCCGGCAGCATCCGGTCATCGCTGAACACTCGGACGCCGCGCAAGCTGGTCGTGTCAAAGAGCTCACCGCTGGTATAGCTATCGCCCAGCACAAGCTGGCTGCGCCACGGTTCGATGCCGCGTTGCGCATACGTTTCCAAGCTGTTCCAGCTGGAATTCCCACGGTTTGACCAGCTCTTGGTGGACCGCTGGCGCAAACGCCATGGGCCTAGATTCACCCCTGACGTCAACCCGAGATACATATTACTGAAATCGCTGGCACCGTGGTTAGGACGGCTGGAATACGCGTTCAGGCTGTAGTCCAGCAAGCCCACCGTAGCGCCGTTATCCCAACGCGCGGGATCGACCCAGCCGCGGGCGCGCGCATACATGAATGCCTGCGGCACGCTCAGGTCCAGCACCAGGTCACCCAGGTCCATATAGGCCCGTGAACCGGGCACGGCCACACTGAGCGCCAGGCATTCGCCCGATTCGCCAGTTGACTCGGCGGGCGTCTGGGGCAGACCTCCCACGCTAGCAGCTTGTGCGCGCGCAGAGTCTATGCCTAAAGTCTCCAACTCACGGCGGGTGAAGCAAGGCTCGGTTCTGCCCGTTGCATCCACCGTTTGAAATTGCACATCAAACCGGCCTACACGCTGGCCGTTAACTCTGATATCGGCGGCGTAAACGCCAGGCAGTACCGCGTTGCCTTGGCTGAACCGCGACAGGTCCATAGGGGCTCCAAACAGGAACCTGGAGTCGAAATTTACTTCGGCGTACATCGGGGCTGCGGCAGGTTCCGCTGCATTTGCAGCGTAAGGCAACATCAGCACTGTGATCGCCGCCTTGCACCACTTTCCACTCCCCGCCTGGCCAGCTTTGGCCGAGGCTCTTGTCGCCCGTGTTCTTTGCAACTTCACGCCACCTCGCAACATCATTTTTTCCTTTGAACCCTAGGGGCGCGGCAGGACTTCCGCGATCGTCTGCACTTCCGCGCCATAGTCGTTAATGGCTCCGAATCGGATCTTTCCCGCTTCCACAGGCGGCGTGGTTCCTGCCCTGTTCACGGAGCGCGTCAGTTCCAAAGAGCCGAACGGCGGGACCATGGATTGGTCAAAGACGACTTGGGCGCCAGCAACATTCGCCTGAATGCGGCTGAAGGTGACGTGATAGGGGGTCGGATTCTGCACCCGGATGACGCCCTTTTCGGCGACCGTCCAGGTCAGGGCATTCGGCGCATCTTCGACCTGCATGGGAAGGTTGTCCGGACGCAGAAACAGCTTGAGCCGCGTACGCATAGCCAACTGCATAAAGTTGGCATCAGCCTTGTTTTCGGCCTTGGGCGGCACTTCGAGAACGTTCAAGAAATAGAGTGACTCGCGATCTTTCGGGAGGTCCGCGCCCGTGTATACGATACGCAGCGTCTGTCCCTTTTGAGGCTCGACCCGCGATAAGGGCGGCGTCACAATAAACGGCACATCCAGCTTGCTAGGCGACTCATTGAGTGAGCCGTCATCTATCCAAGACTGGACTAACAACGGTTTTGTGTCTGCATTGCGCAAGCGCACGCTGACCTCACGGCTGCCTTCCGGGTAAACAATGCGGGTGCCGGTGATCACCACACCTGCGTCTACGCTAACGGCCACGCAAGCCAAAAGCACGGCCACCGCCGCGCGCAAAGAAACGAGGAACACGACAGTCCTTGGATATAAAAGGCAAAAAAATGCCGCAGAGGGCGGGACGCCCCCCGCGGCCATTCAACTCAGACGCGCAAAGCCTTACGGATAGGCCAGCGTGAACTCAGCGAAGGATTGGACGATGCCGGGGGTGGTAGCAGCCGTTGCATAGTATTGGCCGCCATAGGTCATGGTCGCCTTGTGCGTGGTGGCATTGACATCAAAGAGGGCGCCTGCGCTGCCAGCTTCGATTACCGTACGATCGGCGTTCACCAGCTGCACGGTCACATTGCCAGCAGCGCCGGTGGTGGCGTTGTTCTGCAGGGTGCGGGTGGCCGCATCCATGTTGGTCATTTCAAAGTGGGCACGGACTTGCGTCAGAGCTGCCGGGCATTCTTCCACCAAGATATCGAAGGGCGTCGAACCTGCGGTTTCAGTTGCTTGGGTCAGCGATTTCGTCGACAACGTGGGCAGCGTGACCAGCTGATCTTCATAACCGGTCGTGATCGTGCAAGTCTGGTCAGTCAGCAGACCGTTGAAATTCACCTTGCCGGTGCCGACGGATTGAGCGCTTACGGGCATTGCTGCGCTGACCAGCATAGCGGCCAGGGTCAAACCAAAAATCTTGGATTTCATCTTACTTTCCTAATCTTGAATATCGAGGTAAAAAAACAGTGGTCAAAATTCAAAACACGACAACTCGATTCACCTAACCGCTGCGGCGGGCAAGCTTCGTTTGTCCATCATCTGACAGGACCTCGATCAGTCTAGGCAGCGCCAGGCAACGCGCACATCAGCGCTGTCTGACGCGCATCGAAATAACAACGGCTTAAGCGTCTGGCAACGCAACAATCGGACGGCATTGCGCACGTTCGATCACTTTGTTTCATGGCGGCGCTGCGGATCACGCAGTGAGTCCATTTCGCATGCCGTAGCGAACAAGCTCGATATCCGTTTGCACGTCGAGCTTGCGCATCGCAGCGCGCTTCTGCGCGCTCACGGTTTGCTTGCTGCGCCCGAACTTCGCCGCGATTTCACCGACTGACAGGCCCGACAGAAACAAGCGCACTACCTCGACTTCGCTGCGCGTCAGCGTGCCAGCGCGATCGGTGGCAGGCGTGGCTCCTTCCGGCTTGAGCACACTGTTGATGCGTGGCGAGCGATAGCGTTCGCCACGCCAGACTGCTTGCAGGGCATTGCGCAAGTGCTCGGACATATCCCCTTTGCTGACAATGCCCCGCACGCCCTGATTATCAAGAGCCTGCAATACCAGCGGGCTGTCGATTGACGTCAGCACGATGAGCTTGAGCGCGGGGTACCGTTGCTGGATCAACGACAGCATGCCCAAACCGTCGCCGAAATCGGCGCCCGACATGACGTAGTCACTGATCAGCACATCACAAGCCTGACACTGAAGAATGTTGAACAACTGAGTGGAATTCGTAGCGCAAGCCACTACCCTTGCGTGGTCAACGGCGGCGATCTCGACTTGAACGCCTTTGATGCAAACGGGATGGCCGTCCGCCACCACAACACGGATAGGATTGAGCATATTCAGTCGCCTCAGTTTCCATCAACCAGATGGGGTTCGAACGCAAACGCGCTGTCGGGGCCAGCGTCCTTATCCAACAGCTTGATGTCCACGCGCTCCAGCGCCTTGCGGTCGGCCATTGCATCCATCCAAACTGCCGCCAGACGCGGCAGAATGTGTTGTTCCAGGAAACCAATCAACGCGCGCGCACCAGTCTGGTCGACTCGGCAGGCGGCCACGACGTAGTCAATAACGTCTTGCTCGTAGCAGAGCTGCGCCTTCAACGTGTCTGCCATACGGCGCACGACGCGATCCAGATGCAGGCGCACGATGCTGGCCAGCGCATCCGCGCGCAGCGGCGCGTAGGGCACGATCGTCATGCGTCCAAGCAACGCCGCCGGGAAGCGGGCCAACAGCTCCGAGTCAATGGCGTGACGCAAGCCGTCAAACGTCGGCGGCGATTCCTCATCCGCGCACAACGTCGATATCAGTTCGCTGGCAACGTTGGTCGTAAGCAGAATGATCGTGTTCCGGAAGTCGATATAGCGCCCGTCGCCGTCTTCCATGTAGCCCTTGTCAAAGACCTGGAAGAACAGCTCGTGCACGTCGCTATGCGCCTTTTCAACTTCGTCTAGCAAGATCACCGAGTAAGGCCGGCGGCGCACGGCTTCGGTCAGCACGCCCCCTTCCCCGTACCCGACGTATCCAGGAGGCGCGCCACGCAAACCGGACACCGTATGCGACTCTTGATACTCGCTCAGGTTGATGGAGATCAGGTTCTGTTCACCGCCGTAAAGCGATTCGGCCAAGGCCAGCGCAGTTTCGGTTTTACCCACGCCCGAAGGACCCGCAAGCAGGAACACGCCTTGGGGCTTCTGCGGATCGGACAATCCGGCGCGAGCCGTGCGCACGCGTTGCACGATGCGTTCGATGGGCTGCGATTGGCCGATCACGCGCGCATGCAGTGCGCCTTGAAGATTGCGCACCGCCGTGATCTCGTCGGTCAACATGCGTCCCACGGGGATGCCCGTCCAGTCGGCAACGATTTCCGCGACCGCGCTATCGCCCACCTCGGGATGCACCAGAGGCGCCTCGCCCTGCATTGCGCGCAAGGCTTGCGCGGCCTCAGCCAAGGCGGCGGCCGATTCGGTTTCTGCGCCGTCTTCCCCGCCCTTTAACGCAGCAACTCGCCGCTCCAACAGGGACTGCACCTGCGCCGTCTGTTCTTGCCAGCGCTGTTCAATGGCGGCCTTCTCCTCACGCAGCGCAGCCATACGCTCGTCCAGCTCCGCCAGATCGGCCGCATCGCGCAAGCCGATGGTAGCCTCGGCGCTTAACAGGTCGCGCTCGGATTCGCAGGCCAGCATGCGCTGCTCAACATGCTCCAATGCCTTGGGAGGCGCGTGTTGCGATAGCGCCACTCGCGCACACGCCGTGTCGAGCAGGCTGATGGCTTTGTCAGGCAGTTGCCGAGTGGGCAGGTAGCGTTGCGACAAGGTCACCGCAGCGCGCACGGCGTCATCACGCACCAGCACGCCGTGGTGGCGCGCAAAGCTAGGCACCAGGCCGCGCACCATGGCTACAGCCTGCTCCAGCTGCGGCTCCGCCACTTGCAGCATGTGGAAGCGACGGGTCAGCGCGGGATCTTTTTCGATGTAGCGCTTGTATTCCGCCCACGTGGTCGCGCCGATCACGCGCAGATCACCGCGCGCCAGCATCGGCTTGAGCAGGTTCGCGGCGTCTCCCGTGCCAGCCTGACCGCCTGCGCCAATCAAGGTGTGCATTTCGTCGATGAAGAGGATGGTCATGGCTGTGGAACGCTTAGCCGCGTCCAGCAGGCCCTTCAGGCGTGACTCGAACTCACCCTTCACGCTGGCGCCCGCCAGCATGGCGCCGATATCCACGTTCAACACGCGCGCACCGGCCAGCATGGGCGGCACGGAGCCGCGTGCGATCGCCAGCGCCAGCCCCTCGACGACAGCCGTCTTGCCCACGCCGGCCTCACCGGTCAGCATCGGGTTGTTTTGGCGGCGGCGCATCAACACGTCCACCATGGCGCGTATCTCAATCTCGCGGCTCAGAACCGGGTCCAAGCCGCCTTCGCGGGCGCGGGCAGTCAAGTCGGTGCAGAACTTGCTCAACACGTCGCCTTCGCCACCCATGCCAACGGCTTCTTCTGGCGCCTTTGCATCCTCGGTGCCCGAGGTTTCCGGAGAGCCTTCGATCCAGGCGCGCAATGGCCCGGCCAGTTCGTCCATGGGGATCTTGCGGAATTCAGGAGAAATTCCAAGCAGCACACGACGCAACTCAGGATCTGTTGCCAAGGCATGCACCAGCCAGGCGCCGCGGATGCGCGTATCGGTAAATTGCAGCGTGGTGCTGATCCATGCGCGCTCAACCGCGATCTCAACTTGATGAGAGAAGTCGCTGACCGATCCCGCGCCGCCCGGCAACGATGCCAGAGCTTCGCGAACATGCAGGTCTATGACCTCAGTGTCCGCTCCGACGTGACGCAGGATGCGCTGCAAATCGCCGTCGGATTGATTCAACAACTGATGCAGCCAATGCACCACTTCCACATACGGATTTCCGCGTAATTTGCAGAACGCCGTTGCCGATTCCAGGCTCTGGAACATGCGTTGGTTGAGTTTTCCGAACAGGACGCGCCGAAGAATTGTCATTCGCTTTTTAAATGTGGGCCAAAGAAACCTTATGAGGCTATCCAGCATTTATCGTGAAAACAATCGGACTGGACAGAACCTTGCCCGCACTGAGTAAGACTTTGGGCGTTACCCAAAAATCAAAATCGCGTGCGGATTCAGTGGGTCGAAGTACCCGTACTAAGACCAAGGTCCACTTTTCGGGATAGTCCTATTCCCCGAAAGCCTCCGTGCGATAAGAATGCTCCTATGCACGCACCATGGTGTTTTTTACGCGCGTGCCCGACTGAAATTCCCACTTTCAGCATCCCACAACGTGCCGCCCACAAGACGGTGCGTATCTTCATATTTGGCAGATAGGGAAACCCTACTGATTTATATGCACCCGACCCGTGTAAAGCTCGCCATCCTAGACAGCCATCCCCTCGTAATTCAAGGGCTTACCGCGATATTCGCGGACTACATCGACTTCGATGTACTTGGCACATTCGATGACAGCGTTGGATTGTTAGACATGATGCTGGCAACGCCTGCCAATGTGGTGTTGATGGAGTATTTTCTAGACAACACCAACCAGGATGGCGCCCAACTCATCCCCATCTTGCGGCAACGTCATCCTGGCGCCAGGATCGTGATCTTTTCCGCAACACAAGACCCCAGCATCGCCGCATTGGCGTTGCGCCAGGGCGCTCATGGCTATATCAATAAAACCGCTTCAGAAAACACCATCATCGAAGCGCTGCGCCGCGTTCACGGCGGTGGACGTTTTGTCGATCCGGCGATTCGGCATCTGCTGCCCGATAGCCTGTTTCCCATTCGCCGATCAGGCGCCAGTGAAGGTCCTGTGGGCCGTATGCAAGCTTTGCTGGATAGCGCCGAGCTTTCCCCTAGCGAAAGCATGGTCGTTAAGAAGTTCGTCGCAGGCGAGAATGTGATGGAAATCGCGGCACGCTTGCGGAAAAGCCCCAAGACCGTCAGCACACAAAAGGCAGCGGCATTCCGCAAGCTCGGCGTGTCTTCGGACAGCGGCTTGTATCGCCTGATCAGCAGCGCAGGCGAGCTGCACTAACGGCACGCCAAGCGTCGCGCTGTGCGCGACGCTTACCCAAATACGTTTTCGTCTCTTCAAAAACAGTCTGGCCGGTTCAGGTTTCAACACCTGAACCGGCCAGTTTTTTATTGCACCCTAAGTCTAGGTGCAATAGCAGGCATTACCAGCGGTAGTTGATATTCAACATGCCGCCATACCCGCGCTGATCGCCACTGCCCATTTGGCCCGACACCTGACCCGACAAGTACAGAGACTTGCCAATCCGGCCTTCAGCGCCCAGCTTGAGTTCGGCCGCATTGCGCATTGGCGCGGCGCTCAACGAGTTGCCGCCCATATTGACGCTCGGATTGCCAGAGTTGTGCAGCCAGTTCGTTTCCAGGAAGGGGCGAACAAGCGATGCGGCGTCCGCCTTACCCTGCGGATACACACGCACGCCAACACGGGTACTCACGGCGTTGGGGCTGTCGCTCGTCATCTCCATGCCTTGCAGCGTAGCGCGCGCGGCGTCGTAGTGCGTGTAGGCCACTTGAGCCTGAGGCACAAGCACCACCGCGCCCAGCGCCGACGACGAAGAGAAAGGCTGCACGGCATAACCCGCTTCCAGCGATGCTGTCCAGACGTTGGAGTGGTAGCGCGCCGAACCCAATTCGCTGTTGATCTGGTTGGAATAGCGGCCATACTGCAACCACGAATCCGCGTACGGGCCCAAGCCGGTTGCCACGTTGCCGTAGACAGTTGCATACAAGCCCACGGAATAACCTGACACCTTGCCGCGCGCCTTGGCATCCACGCTCTGGTTCGTGCCGGGCACCATAAGGCGCGACGTGGACGTCACACGCGCATCGCCATAACCCGCCATCACGCCAGCCACCGCAAGGCCTTCATTGGGCAGCAGGCCATACAGGACGTCGCCGCCCAGATGGATGATGCTGCGGTCCGTGTCCACGCTGACCTTACCTTCGGACATGCGCAGCTTGCCATCATGACTACCCTCTACACGAGCCCAGCCGCCGAACGGCAACGAGGCGGTGTTGTCGCCAGCAAGGGGCGCGCGCGCAATCACGCGATCGTGCAAGCCGTGCATGAACATACGCGAGGCGGCCAATTGGTTGCCGACGTATGCGCCGCTTTCGGGCGAGACGTTCTTGACCACGGGCGCGTCCGGCGGCAACACCAAGTCTGGCGGCGTAAATGGGCCACCGGGATAGACAGGATCGTTCTGCGGCGGATTCTGCGTGTAAGGCTTCTCGGTTTCGGTTTCAGGATCGACGTAAGTCGGATCAAAGACAGATGTCAGATACCAATCCGCCGCAACGCCTTGATTGCCGCCACGCACCAGGCTGTAGTCATAACCCTTGATCGCAACGGTGCCCGAGCTGGCGCGGAAGCCTGTCGAGCCGGTATCAAGATGGAAGGCATCCGTCGTCGTCGTGCCGCCGTTAATGGTTTCGACCAGACGAATACCCTGATCTGTTTGTGCACCCACGCCGCCGCTATTGATCACGCGCATCGACGTGACGCCCGACGTGGTGCCGCCATCAATCACCAGCTTGTCGGTCGGCGACGCATCGTCACCCAGCTGCGTATTCATGACCAAGGTACCGCCGCCCACATAGTTATTCACGGTCAGCGTCTTGAAGCCCGCGTTCGCATTGGGCGAAACAAAGCTGACCGTTCCAGCGTTATTCAGCGTGCCCAGGTTGGAATTTCCGCGCACGTTCCAAACACTGGAATTGTCCAGCGACAGGCTATTTACGCGCCCGCCCAGACTAACGACAGCACCCGTCAAGGTGCTGCCGCCATTGAGCGTCATATCCAGCACGCCGCTGTTCGCCAGCACACTGCCGGTCAGCGTGGAGCCCGTAGCATCGACGTTGACTTGGCCAGTCTGGTAAGTCGCGGTGGAGGTAGTTAACACGTCGGTTTGAATCGCAATGCCGTCATCCACGACACCCCCCGTGCGCGCCAACACCCGGGAATTTTCGAGCACGATATTGTGGTTTGAACCCGTTGCCACCAAACCAATGCCGTCAGTGGTCTCGATTACGGACCCATTCGTCACTCGCGAGACATTGGTAAACGCGCCGCTGCCCAAGATATAGGACCACAACCCGTGCGCATCTTTCCCTTGCGTCAGAATCTTCGAATTATCCAACTGGAGAGACGCCAGATTGTTCTGCTCGACGCCAGCCGAATTCTGACCGCTGGTGGTTATCGTGGTCCCCGTTGCGATCATCGAGGCAGTGCTGCCTGACGTGTACAGACCAGACGCACCGACGCCTCCCGTTTCTACGGTGGAATCGGTCAGAGAGATATTGGCGCCCGCTCCGCGGGACATTGCCCCCACTGCACCGGCGCCAGCAGTCTTGATCTTGATATTTGTCGCAATAGTGCTCGGCACAGCCCCAGTGGTTGAGGCATAGAGGCCAAACGCATTGGCGCCAGCCGTGGTGATGGAGCCGTCATTCAACGTCACCCTCCCAGCCCGGTTGTCGATGCCGACGCTGCCAGAAACAATGCTGAAATTGCGAGCGTCAAAAGCCGCGTTCGGTAAGGGCATCCAAACCCCTACAGCAGACGCTCCCAACGCATTGATTGCTACGTTCTCAACGGTGGCCGATGAGCCGTCCATATTGAGATTGATGCCGTAACCAAAATCGGCAGTCGATGTCAGCGTCGCGTCCTTGATATTGGCCGTTCCGGCTTTGACGCCACTTAGCGCTCGTACCATAACCGCGGAAGTGACGGCCGACACCGACCCGCCCTGCATCGTCAGCGTGCCGCTGTCCACATTAATGCCGTTGGCGCTGCCGCTGTTCACGTTCGTATCCGTCAACACGAGCGTCGAAGTGAGACCCTGTACCTGGAGTTGACCTCCCGTTGTGTTGACGTCCTGAAGTTCAATCCGCCCGCCATTGACTGCATTGGCGGCATAGCTGATGACACCGGTAGCGTTTGTGCTGATGTCCAGCGACTTGGCAGTGATCAGCGAGTTGACGCCGTCCGCGAGCAGACCAGTGGCGGTATTGGAAACCACGGAAACTGAACCGCCTTCCAACTTAATCTTGCCACCGCCCAGCGCATAGGCCCCGTGGGAATACTGGCCCAGGGTGCTGATCGCCGTATTGGTAGCCGTGATCACACTGCCTGCATTTTCCGCATACAGCCCGTGTGCCTGTTGCCCCACGCCCAGCGTATTGACACTGCTGTTCGACAAGTTCACTACGCCGCCTGTCGTGGCGCTGACACCCTTGGTAGCGGCGGAGTTCGGGCCGCCAGCCTTGATCGAAAGATTGTCTGCGGTGACGCTGTTTCCGGCGACAGAAACCGACAGAGCGGAGCCGCTTGCGTCAAACGTAATACTGCTGCCCGGGTCCAGGGTACGCTGCGTGAGACCGGTCGAGTCTGACACAGTCACCTGGCCGATTTCGGCTGCCATGCTGATTGCGGGAAATACCGGAACACTGGCAGCTAGCAACGCTGCCATCAAGGGGGTCAAATGGAATTTCATGAGAAAAGGAGTCCTTACCCCTTTTCCGCATTCTGGCCACGGTATACATCCGTAACGCAGAGACGATCACGATGAGTTCGAGCTAACGGAAAAGGGGCATCAATTCGTGATGCCCCGAATTCTCCGCAGCGCGTCGAAGCGCGAGTATTGGACCGGTACGAAATTCGCCCTATTCCGGCCCTACCAATTATCAAGGATTGTCAAGAACGCAATACTTGGCTGCAATGCGCGTCAATAGCGGGTTTCGCCGACCCTGCGCAGGCCAGTTTTGACGCCATGTTTGGACGTCAGCAGAAGCGACTCAGGCGGCCGTCAGCGTCCATTTACCGGCCGGCCGGATTCTTGAAGGCCGGCACGCAACGTCTTCGCCAATTCGGCGATAGCGTTGATTTGGCCCCGTCCGCCGCTCGTTTGCAGCAGCGCGAGAATCTGATCGGCTATGCCGGCCAGATGCGACGGCTCGTGCAAAACCACTGCTAGCAGCGCATCGTTCAACGCATGAATATCGCCGGCGCAGGCGCGCACGCCGTGCGCTGATATCGATTGCGCCAGCGCCGCACCGCGTGCCGCAATGTCGTTCAAGCCAAACACCGCGCACGCGCCGCCCAAGGAATGCAACTCTGCCAGCAATCGGGGGGCATCCTCGTCGTCCAGGCCTTCGCGCAAGATCTGCACCGCATCGCGGCATGACTGAACGAACACGCGCCAAGTATCGTCGGCAACGGCGCGGCCGCCCAACAAGCCATTGCCGACGGACGCATCGCGTTGTAGCGGCGGCAGGCCAGCAATTTCCGACAGCGCAAATCCTAAGTCTGCCAATGACAGCGGCTTGCCCAGCACCCTCGCCATGCCCGCGCGTTCACCCTCTTCGCGTTGTTGCGGCGTGACGTTAGCCGTGGCGGCCATCACCGGCATCCGGGGCCAACGTTGCCGAGTCTGCCGCGCCAACGCAAAGCCGTCCTGACCCGGCATGGACAGATCGGTCAGCAGCAAATCAAACGCTTCCCGTTCCAGGCAGGCCAGGGCCTGTTCCGCATCCGCCACAGAGGTGGCGTCGCATCCCAACAACGCAAGTTGCTCTTCAAACAGCTTGCGGTTCACAACGTTGTCTTCCGCCACCAGCACGCGCAGGCGCTTTCCCAGCACCATGCCGTCCGGGTGCTGCGCGGACAGAGCCCGGCCTTGCAGCGCATACCGCAAGCCATTCGCCAGCCCCTGCAAGCCATACACCGACGCACTCACGATCCGCCCGGACGCCACCGGTTGCGCCGGCCCTTCCTCGCCGCAATCCACCACCCACGAAGCGTCTTCCACCAGCGTGTTCTCGTCGTTGGGATGCCAGGTTTGGCGATCCCCCCAGAAAACCAGCGCGGCGGCGTCTTCCACCTCTTGCTGCACTATCAGGGCCGGATGCCGGTAGCTGGCCACCTGCAAGCCCCAAGCCTGCAAGATACGGCCCAGCCGTGTTCGCTCGTCTTGCGACGCGGCAACCAGCAACACAGGTTCTCCGTCGAAATGAGGCGTGTCACCGGTTTGCGCGTCGGCGGCGGGCAACGTGCCGAGCAACGGCACGCTCAAGGTGAAGCAACTGCCCACGCCTGGCTGGCTTTGTACCGTCAGCGCGCCGCCCATGGCCTGCGCCAAACGCTGGCATAAGGCCAGCCCCAAGCCCGAACCACCGAAACGCCGGGTGATCGTTGCATCCGCCTGACTGAAATCCTGGAATAGATTCGACAGCTGATCGTCGCTGATACCGATGCCGGTATCGATGACCTCGATCCGCATCTGCGACGCGGAATCGTCTCGGGACAAACGCAATGTCACCTGACCGGCCTCCGTGAACTTGATGGCATTGGAGAGCAAATTATTCATGACCTGCCCCAATCGCGCAGGATCGCCGCGCAAAGGCCAGGTAATGGTGTCGCCCAATTCGCCCAGCAGCGTCAGGCCCTTGGCCCGCGCTACGGGCGCAAACACCATCAGCGTCTGGGAGGCCAGCTCCAGCACATCGAACTCAAGGTCTTCCAGCAAGAGTTCGCCGGCCTCAATCTTCGAAAAATCCAGAACGTCGCTCACCACATTCAGCAAACCGTCAGAGGCTGTGCGGATGGTGTTCAGCCGGTCGCGTTGCAGTTCGTCCAACGGCGAATACGCCAGCAGTTCCAGGTTGCCAAGCACGGCATTCAACGGCGTGCGGATCTCGTGGCTCATGGCAGACAGGAAGGCGGACTTGGCTGCATTGGCGGAGTCGGCCGCCTGCCTCGCGTTGCGCAGCTCGTGCTCCAGCTGCTTATCGGCCGTCACATCAGTGAATGCCGTCACCAGCACATCCTCATCCTGATAGCGGGCGCGAACCATGCTCACCGACAAATCCAGCCGCTGCCCGTCGCGCGTGGAGAAAGTCAGGTCCTCTTCAAAGACCGCCGGTTTTGTTGAGCGGCTGGCAGGCGATTCCAGCTCCCGTTTCAGATAATGCCGGGACAATGCGTAGGATAGGCTCGGCCCTTCAACCACCACCCGATTCGCCGTGTCGATCATCGAGGGGCTGCGCAGCAGCGGTTTCCCGGTATTTGCGGTGATCAGGCCCAGCCCGACCGGCGCTGTCTCCACCAGCGTCCGGCTCAATTGCTCGCTGTCGAACACCCGTTGCGACTGCCGTATCGCCGGCACGAACACTCGCCACTTCACCAGCAACAGCAGCGCCCATGTCAACGCGATGATGATGGCCGACGTCAGGGTGGCCAGCACGATCTGCGGCCCCACCCCGGCCAATATCTCGCGCCATGACTGCGCGTGCACCAGCGTCCACCCCGTCGGCAGCAAAGACCAGCCCGATAAGACGTGTCCATCCATAAACACGCTGCGGGACGGCTTATCCAACCCCGCCGCAAGCGCTTTACGGGCCAAAGGCAACAGCTCTGTTCCGGATGAATCCGGGCACGCGACGATCAAGGAACCATCAGGCGCCAGCAACATGCACGCCCCCGAATAGCTGGTTGCGGGCAGGTTCGCGGCAAGCGCGCTAAGCGGCATTTCATACACCAGCGTGCCAAACGGCGTGCCGTCCCAGCCGGTCAGTTCCGTCGCAATGCGCACGGCCTGCTTGCCAGTCAGCGGACTCTCATAAGGCGGCAGCCATCGAAACTGCGGCGAACCTGTGGCCGGATTTCGCCAGCCGCCTTCGGGTGGCGAAATGGGTACGCCGCCCGACGACGTCAGCGCAGCAAAAAGGCCGGCCCGGTCAAGCGCCACCCGGTCCTGCCACGCATACCCCCCCCAGGGAAGCACCGATAGGATCAGGTTGTTTTGGTCGGGGCTGTACAGGTAGACGGTAAGATCGCCAGCATTGCGCGCCGCGATAACTGCGGTCGCCGCGGCCATTCTGCCCGCCAGCTGCACGTAGCGCGATGCATCGGCGGCGTTGGCCGCATTGGTGTTGCGCAACACCAGCAACGGCGGCCCGTCCGGGTCCGGCTGCACCCGCAACAGCCCCTCTTGCCCAAAATACGCCTCGCGCGCTTGTCTATCGGCATTCGCGCTGCTCCAGGCCAGTTCCATGTTCTGCACATTGTTACGCAGCGTCGCCACAGCTCGCGTGCTGAAATCCATGGATCTGCGCATGTCGATCGAGATTTCTTCCTTCATGCGCGTCAGATAGGCGTTGACCGACGCCGCGACCTCCATCAGGCCGGCCACCAGCACCACCACCGTGATGGCGGCGCCGCCGCCCATGACCAGTATCTGCTGATAAC
The DNA here is from genome assembly GCF_030864005.1 of Achromobacter seleniivolatilans. Taxonomy (NCBI): domain Bacteria; kingdom Pseudomonadati; phylum Pseudomonadota; class Betaproteobacteria; order Burkholderiales; family Alcaligenaceae; genus Achromobacter; species Achromobacter seleniivolatilans. The sequence goes on along the minus strand of NZ_CP132976.1, from coordinate 5,994,268 downwards.
GGCGTAAGCGGGCCAATACACTGCTTTGCTCGGAAATCGTCATGAGTCCAGGTGCCAAAAGGGCGCAGTTGCCATGAGGCGCGTACACGCCGATTATGACTTGACGCCGCCCTTATGGGGAAGAGGCGCGTTTCAGGCCTGCCTCTAGTGCATCCAGCAAGCCCTCCACATCGTCCAGCCCGCGGCCCGACTTCAGACTCGTCTCAGCGTCTGCCGCCAGCCGGCTCAGGACGTACTCGCCAAAAACATCCAGCATGCCGCGCAGCTTATGCAGCTCGGCCAAGAGCTGCGGGATGTCTCCCGCCACTCTGCCACGGCCGATTTCGGCCAGCGCGGATTCGCAGGCTAGGCGGTAAGTGCGCTTCAGGTCCTCGCTCATCGCGCGGCCGCCCAGCAAACCGCCTCCCTTATCCCCTTCCAGGCTTCTGATCCGCACAGCCGTTACCGTCGACAGCGCTTGCGCAAGATCGCCCAGCGACAAGGGTTTGCCCAGCACCAGGGCAATGCCTGCCTGCTCGCATAACGCCCGCTCCTGCGGCGTCATGTGCGCGCTGGCAGCCACAACCGGCATGGATGGCCAGCGTTCGCGCGCGGACTCCGCCAGCGCATATCCGTCCATTTCCGGCATCGCAAGGTCAGTCAGCAATACATCAAACCTCGACCGTTCCAGGCATTCCAGCGCCTGCACCCCGTTATCCACCGACACGGGATCGCAACCCAACATGCGCAACTGTTCTTCGAACAATCGCTGATTCACGGGATTGTCTTCGGCGATCAAGACACTAAGACGCCGCGCCAATATCGGCCGGCACAACTCCGGCGCGCTCAATGGCGTACCACGAAGAACATGGTCCAAGCCGCTTGCCAACCCCTTCAGACCGATCATCGACACGCTCAACAGCCGGCCCATCAACACCGGGTCTGCCGGCCCATCTTCCCCGCAATCTATCACCCAAGGCGCCTCTTCAACCAGACGATTTTCGTCCTCGACCCCCCACCCCTGCCGATCGCCCCACAGCACCACCGCCGAAAACTCGCCCAGCAAGTCCGGTTTCAGCGCCGCCGGATGCGCATAAGACTGCACGTTCAGGCCCCATGCCTGAAGGCTGCGCCCGACATAGGCCCGCCATGACGCCGATCCGGCCAGCAACGCCACCCGTTCGCCATCAAAGCGCGGCATCTGCCTGGCCTGCCCGCAGTTGCCCAGCGGCAGACGCAGCGTAAAGCGGCTGCCCCGTCCCGGTTCGCTCTGCACCAACAAGGTGCCACCCATCGCCTGAGCCAAGCGCGAACACAGCGCCAGCCCCAAGCCCGTGCCGCCAAAGCGCCGGTTGATCGTCGGGTCTGCCTGGCTGAAGGCGCGGAACAACCTGGCTAATTGCTCTTGCGACATGCCGATGCCCGTGTCGTCGACCTCAATAACAAGCGACCCCTGCTCCTCATCAACGGACAATGCCAGCGCCACGCTCCCCTGTTCGGTGAACTTGACCGCGTTGGACAACAGATTGTTGATGACCTGCCCCAACCGCGTCGGATCACCCAACATGGGAAGCGCCACGACCTCGCCCAGCTGGCCGGCCAAAGTCAGGCCCTTGGCGCGCGCGGTGGCCGTGAACATCCGCAATGCCTGCGAGGCCACATCCAGGACGTCGAACTCGATAGACTCAAGCCGCAATTCACCGGCCTCGATCTTCGAGAAATCCAGCACGTCGCTGACGATCGCCAACAGGCCGTTGGACGAAGTGCTGATCGTGCGCAGCCGGTCACGCTGTGCGGCATCCAGGCGCGAATGCGACAACAGCTCCAGATTGCCCAGAATGGCGTTCAACGGGGTGCGGATCTCATGGCTCATCGCGGCCAGAAAGGCCGACTTCGCGGCATTGGCCCGATCCGATGCCTGCCGCGCCTTGCGCAACTGCTGTTCGACACGGCTCTGGGCCGTGACGTCCGTGAACGCGGTTACCAGCACGTTCTTTCCCTGATAACGCGCGCGTACCATGCTGACCGACAGGTCCAGACCGATCCGGTTCAGGGTGTCGAATCGAAGGTCATCGTTAAATGAGCCTTGGCGCCAGCTCACATCGCCGCGCGCAACGTACGCCTTATACAGTTGAATGCACGCCTCGGGCAGCGCATCCTCGCCGGATGTGATGCGCGCAGCGATCTGCGCCATGGCCGGACTGCGCAACAGCGCCTTGCCCGTATCCAACGAGATCAGGCCAAGCCCCACGGGCGCAGTGTCGATCAGGGTGCGGCTGAGTTTTTCGCCTTCATATACGCGCCGAGACCATTCCAGCAGCGGACGGAACACTCGCAACTTGAGCGAAATGAGCAGCAGCCACATCATCCCGAGCGTCGGTATCGTCAACATGAAGTCAACCAAGACATCCTCGCTGGCCGCCGCCGCAATATTGCTGCCGGCGTATGCGAATACCATCACGTTCTCATCGCCCAGGCCTTGGGACACGATGAACAGGCCTTGTTCATGCCAGTCCTGCGGCTGCTCGTCGCCGACTGATGCCACGCGCTGCAACGTTTCGCGCAATGGCGGATGCCCGCCGTCGCAGCATTCGCCCACCCAGTCGACCACATTGCCATCGGGGTTGACGATCAACGCCATTCCCCGCATGCCCGTGATCTTGACCGGGTCGACCAGCGCGCGGTATCCGTGTTCCGTGACCAGGCCGTGGCCCAGCACAAACGCGCGGCGCTGCGCGTCGACGTGCGTATTGATCGCCATGCGCACGCCCATGGCGAGAATCAGCAAAGCGATCAATGTGCTTACCAAGCCACCACCGAACAACAAACGTCGTTGATAGCGGCGAAGATTCAACAGGGTATTAAGATTGCTGTCCGGCGACACGCTCGCTGCCCGGGCCCCTCTCGGTCCCGTCCTATGTAAAGTCGAAGATTATGTGACACCGGGTCCGATTACCGCGCCATACCGCGTAAATTCCGTACCCGTCCTAGATGAAAAATAGTCAGGTTCGTACCGGACCCAGCTGCAAGCCGTGACACACGCGCGCTGAAATAATCAGCCCGGCGCTACCGGATTACGCTACATTTGATTTCGTTACTGCTTGCCTTTGCAGCCCTTGTCAGATCACCACGCCGCGCCATGAAGATTCATCTCCTGTTAGCCGACGATCATCCCGCCCTGCTGTCCGGCATCAAGCACGAACTGGATTCTGTGCCGTCGATCGCCATTCAAGGCGTGGCGCGCGACTCCGGCCAGCTCGTCCATCTGTTGAACAGCGTGCCCTGCGATGTCCTGGTGACTGACTACGCCATGCCGGGCGGCACCTTTGGCGACGGCATCACATTCATTTCCTATCTGCGGCGCAATTTCCCTGAACTGAAAATCGTGGTGTTCACGACGTTGGACAACCCTGCCATCGTGCAAGAGTTGTCTAAATTGGGCGTGCATTCCGTACTTGGCAAAGCGCGCGAAACCAGCCAGCTCATCTCGGCGATCCATGCCGTATACGCGGGAGCGCGCTACTTTCCTTCCGAACAGGGAATAGGCGCGCCCACGTCTACGACGATGCGTGCCGGGCCGGACCTGACAAAGCGTGAACTCGAAGTCGTCCGGCTGTATGTGACGGGCATGTCGGTCAACGAAATCGCTTCGCACCTGAACCGGTCCAAACAAACCATCAGTTCTCAGAAGAGCAGCGCCATGCGTAAGCTGGGGATAGAGCGCGACGCAGATCTGTTCCGCTTTGCATTTGAAACCGGCATTGTGGTGGTGTCGGAAGCCGGCGAAGGCGAGCCGCAAAACTCCTGACTCCCCCTTTTCTTGACTCGGATTGCAGTCAAAAGATCCGCTATCTTTCCGCGCGGCGTAAGGCGTCAAAAGACAATGCCCCCGGGCCCCACGCGATCAAGAAAAGCAGGCACGCCGACGAATACAGCCGGAACAGCAGCGGGTCCGGCCGCGACAAATCCCAGATCGAGGATTGAAAGATCAGTGCCGCCAGGTTCAGCATCAACAAGCCCGCACATGCGCTGCTCATGAATGCGCCCAGAACCAACAGCATTGAAAAGACGAAATCTGCCACCACGAACGTCCCGGCGGACCACACCGGCGACATCAGCGGCAACGAGAAATCCAGGGTGAATTGCACAACCGCTGCGTGCCAATCGGCAGCTTTGGCCACGCCACGTTGCAAAAACTCAGCGGCGATATAGATGCGTAAACAGAACACGCAAAGGGAAAAGATCCCCATGCGCCAGACAGCGGCGACGCCTTGCATAAGTCACGCAACAACCTTTTCGCACCAGAGCGGCGGGCAGCTGTCCAAAGTTGCTGGCAAGACTTTCCCGATGAAAGCGCCCACCTCCATCGGCCGTCCCAAACCAAACCCCTGACCGATGCGGCAGCCCAGCGTGTGCAACTGGCGCGCCTGCTCTTCAGTCTCGACCCCTTCGGCCACCACCGCCAGACCCAGCGCGCGTCCCAACCCCATCGCAGCGGTAACCACGGCATGTGAGGCTGGGTCGCTTTGCAGCCGTTTCACGAACGACTGGTCAATCTTGAGTTCGCTGAACGGTAACCGGGTCAAACGCTCCAGCGTGGAGGCGCCGGTGCCGAAGTCGTCCATGCTGACGCCAAACCCTGCTGCGCGCAGGCGCTTCAGACCTTGTTCCAGCGCGGTCTTTTCCTTGATCGTTTCGTCTTCGGTAATCTCGACCGTGATCAGGTTGGGCGAAATGCCGCGGCGCAACGTGCGCTCTTCCAGACTGAGCGCGACGCCAGGAATGGACAACGTGGACACCGATGCGTTGACCGATATGCGCAAAGAGACGCCTTGGGCAGCCAATACCGCTTGCACATCAAGCACGCGTTCCGTCACGAAGTGGAACAGCATCGGGTCCATGGACAAGCGGCTGATCGCCTGCACGAATTCGGAAGGCGGCACGTCGCCTACCTTCGGATGCCGCCAGCGCGTGAGCGCTTCGGCGCCCAGGATCTTGCCTGTGCCGAGGTCCACTTGCGGCTGCAACACGACGCGAATGCCATCCTTGCCGGCTAGCGCCAGAATCAGGTCTTCGTCACTGAAACGGGGCGTCAGCGCATCTTGCTTGGCCGGTTCGCGCCACTGGGAAATGCGGCTCAACGACGCCGGAATGAAAGCCGCGCTACGCACAATGTCGATCACCGCGCCAGCCGCTCGCAAACCGCTGGCATAAGCGTCCAGCACACATGACGGCAGATCGCTGATCCACAACACTGCCGGCATATGCGACAGACGTCCGGCATTCACTTCTTTTTGCAGTCGCGCAGGCACCAGCAGCCCTTCAGAGGCGCTGGCCGGAACTTCGCATACGACTAGATCGGCTTCCTGCTCGCACAGCGCCAAGATCAAGGCTTCGAGCCCGTTGGCATTGCGCAGCGTGCGCAACATACCGCCATCCAGCAGCGCATTCAACGCGCTAGCGCAATGCGGGGTGGGGCCAAATGTCAGCGCGGTCAAACCGCTCGCGTGGCGGGAAAAATTAGGGGGGATTTGATGAACCATATTGACGACTCGCATAGTGGATTCAGTATGATTCGACGCCCCTGGCTAAACAATCGGACCAGTACCAAAACGCCTGCGCGTCAAGCCTATTCCGCGGCCAGGCCGCCCATGCTGTCCAGCTCGCCGGGCGCGCCACCTTCCGTCAGCAACCCGGTTTCGTACGCAAAGCGAAAGAGCTCGACATCTCTTTCGATGCGCAGCTTGCGCATGGCGCTGGTTTTCTGCGAACTGATGGTTTGTTTGCTGCGATTGAACTGGCTTGCGATCTCGTTAATAGAGACGCCCGACACATACAGGCGAACCACCTCCGTCTCGCGGCGCGTAAGCTTTTGCGAGGGGTCGACCTGCGCCACGCGCCCCACTGCCGATGGCGAGCGGAACTTTGGCGAGAAATACGTTGCACCGGCATAGACCGCATGAATGGCGGATATCAGGTGGCCAATCACATCCACCTTGCTCAACACCGCGTGCGCGCCGATTTTGACCATCTCGGCCACCATGGCGCGGTTGTCGATCGTCGTGAAGACGATGATCTTCAGATCGGGGTAGCGGCGGCGCAGAAATGACAGCATGGTCATGCCGTCACCGAATTCGCCTCCGGGCATTACATAGTCGGTGACCAGCACGTCGCAATGCGACTTGGCCAGCAATTCGAACGTTTCGGTTGAATTACTGGCCGTACCAACGATGGAAATGGTGTGAAAGTCCGCCAGTTCGTGCTTGACGCCGGTGATCAAGGCGGGATGATCATCGGCAATGATGAGGGAAATTTGCATGGCGCATCCAGCCTCTCGGCTTTGTCTGATGGGAATGCTGCCAATGTAGTATCGCCCCCCCCAGTCATATCTCGTACTTGTCCCTCACTGCCCTCATACCAATGGGACTAGTACGAAAGTTACGAAAAGGCGGACTTTCCCCTGTTTTCTGCCCTTTACTTAACCCTGAAGCTGCTTGCAAATCTTTCCGTCTTTCATGATTACGCGCAGGCTTTGTTCGGGCTGGGCAATCAATTGAAGGTCTTCCAGCGGATTGCCATCCACCAGCAGCAAGTCAGCCATAGCGCCTGCTTGCACAACCCCAAGTTTTCCCGGATACGGATTGCGCGGGCCGGCCATGGCGCACAGCTCGCCATTGACGCTTGTTGCCATCCGCAAAACTTCGGCAGCGCCGTACCAGCGGCTCATCTTCGCCAACTGAGCGCCCTGGCGGGTAGCAAGACGCGCGTCAAACAGCGTGTCTGTCCCCCACGCCGTCTTGATACCCAGGCGGCGCGCCATCTCGTAGGCGCGGTCGGTGCCCGCCACCATGGTCAACTGCTTTTGGCGCGACGACGGCGATTGGGTGGGTACCGCGTCCTCGTCATCCAGAAAAGGCTGCAAACTCCACCAGACGCCCATGTCCGCAATGCGGCGGGCGGTGTCTTCGTCGATGAGCTGGCCGTGTTCGATGCAACGCACGCCAGCATCCAGCGCCATGCCAACCGCGCGCGACGTGTATGCGTGTACCGTCACATACGTGCCCCAGTTTTCGGCCGCGGTCACTGCCGCCTTCAGCTCTTGCAGCGATCCCTCGGTAACGTCCAGCCCGTCATACGAGGACATCACACCGCCGCCCGCCATGTATTTCAGTTGCGACGCGCCGCGCATCAGTTGCTCGCGGGCGCGCAGCAGCACTTGATCCGCCCCGTCGCAGATAGCGGTTACGCCCATCTTCTCCACGTAGGTCAGCCCGCCATCGGGCGACCTGGGCAGATCGGATAGCAGCCTGAAATCGCCATGGCCGGATGTCTGGCTCAGAAAGGCCCCAGACGGATAGATGCGCGGCCCCGCGGTCAGGCCTTCGTCGATAGCCCGCTTCAAGCCGAAGGCCGGACCGCCCATGTCCCGCACCGTAGTGAACCCGCGCATCAGCGTGGCGCCTGCTTCTACCACGGCCATCGTATGCACATAGTTGAAGTCTGCGGTCATCGCCATCAGGATGCTGGGGCGGGCAAGAATCGAGTGCCAGTGCGCATCGATCAGCCCGGGCATCAGCACCCCGCCCTTGCCATCGATCTGTTGGCAGCCTTCCGGCAGCGGCAACGATTGAGGTTCCACCGCCTTGATCTGCCGCCCCTCCACAACCACGCGCATCCCGGTTAGCAGATCGTCCGACACGCCATCGAAGATACGCACATTCACAAAGGCCAGCGGCGCATGGGCTACGCCCGGATGCTGAATTGCAGCGGCGTGCGGCGTGGCTGAGGGCGGGGTGGCTGCGGCAGCTGCGGTTCCTCCGGCGGAACCCGTGGGACCGCCTGCCGCCGCTTCATGTACCGCATACAAAGCATTGATACGAGCGGCCGCCGGATTATGGCAGCCGCAGTTGACAGCGCTCAGGCGGTTGATAGACGTGGCATCCACATCGAACATATTGGTTTCTCCCGTGTTGGACTCATATCTGAAGACTCATTGCCCGCTCTCGGCGTTGATACGCCCTAGCGAAAACGCAAGCGTAGCCGCGCCCGTCATCGCGGCTGAATAGGCGTCGGCGCGCGCGCTGCGGGCGGCCAGTAGTCCATTGGCGGCCTCGGTCGCTGCGGTGACGGTGCCAACCCCATGCTGGTAGGCATCCAGCGCCGCGTCATAGGTGAGCGACGCCGCCGATTCCAGGCTGATCGCGGCCTCGTTCGCTTGCAAAGCGGATTCCAGCGTGGTGGACGCCACGACAATCTGGCGCATGGCCTCCATGCGCAGCTTGGACAGCGCGGCTTGGGACGCCTGGACGCGCTCGTTGGCATCTTGCAATCGTGCGCTGCGCAGGCCGCCATCGAATATCGGCACGCTGATCCCCACGATCACGCCGTTGGCGTTGGACTGGCCTGCCAAAATAGGCAAGTTGCCCACATCCAGATTGCGGTTTCCAGCTGCGGCGAAACCCGCTAGATATACCTTGGGCAGGAAGTCCGCCTTTGCGGCGTCCACCGAATGCTCCGCCGCCTTCAACGCGGCCACGCTGGCCATCACGTCCGGGCGGTCGGCCAATGCCTGGTGCAGGATCTCCTGGCTTGCGACATCCGCGGCAGGCGGCAGCGGCCTCCGCGCCAAAGGGGCAATGCGCAACGTGGCCGTGGGATCGACGCCGGCCGCGGCCGCCAGCGCCTGGTAGGTATTGCGCTCGGCGCCTTGTGCCGTGACCACCCGCAAGCGCGCCTGCGCGACCAGTTGACGGACTTGCGCCAGTTCGATCGTGGTGGCCATGCCATTGCGGCGCCGGGCCTCCACCGCCGCCAGCACGGATTCGCTATTGCGCAACGACGCCTTCGCGATTTCGCTGCGCTGGCGCGCTGCATCATGTTCGTAGTAGGTGCTCATCACGCTGTAAATCAGCTTTTGGTGCGCGCCGTTGTAAAGAAAATTGGCGCCCAGCGACAGGCTGCGCGCGCTGTCGCGCAACGCGCTGCGCTGGCCGAAGTCGAACAGCAGCCATTGCAGCGTCGCCAACGGGACCACGCCGCTGGAGCTCGTGTCCACGTGTGGGCGCTGCCCCAGAATCTCGGGCAACTGATTGCGTGTCGACACATAGCCGCCCACGACATGCGCCGACAGCATCGGCAGGAACGTGGCGTCGGCGATGCCGACAGCCGACGCCGCCTGCCGAGCCTGGCTCCACGCCAAGCGGGTGTCCGGACTGTTGCGCTGGGCCAGGTCGATCAGCGCGGGCAAATCGTACTCGCGGCTGTGATCCAAATTGGCAGCGCCAGCGTCAGACGGGCCAGACACGGCCAGCGCGCGCCACTCGGCAGGCGCGTCCGACGACTGCCACTGCCGTTGCGCCGATTCGGGTGCGCCATGATTTCCGGTCGCCACGCAAGCCGTCAACGCCATCACAAATGGGAGGGTGGACAATGCCATTCCCACCGCACGCCAGGCCGAGGCTTTCCGTCCTTCCATCTCATCGTCCTTCAATCAATTGGCTCAGGTGTTCGATGCTGCCCGCCGGCGCGAGCGGCGCTGCCGAGTGCCGGGCGGCAGCAACGGGGCTTCCTTCATCTGCCACCGTTCGCGCCAAGGCCTCCAAGCGGGCCGCCAGTTCGGCGTTCGGGCCGGGCGGATCAATCAGCAAGCGCATACACAGCGCCTGCACGGATTGCGTGACGGCGATCAGCCCTCGCAACCGCGCACTGTCCAGCCGCAGGCCGCGCGGCTCCAGCGTAGCGAGCCCCAGCGCGCGCCGTATGCCCGCCAATCGGCCAGCAACGGCGCTAGCCTGCGCCACCGCCTCATCCCGCCCGCCCTCGCCCAGACGCGCCATGCGCGCCAGGCCTTCCAATGCACGGCCGAGCTCCTCGCGCACCCGATGGCCCACGCTAACGGGCCATAGTTGCGAGAACACCAGATACAGCACGACATTGCCAAGCAAGATGCCGATCACGCGATCCAGCGCAATCGACATGTCGATGCTGGGCCCGAAACCCTGCAACACCGTCATCATGAAAGCCAGCGCGATCTGCACACCTGCGTAGGCCACGCGCTCCGAACCAACCGCGACCCAGGCGGCCACGAAGGCGCCCACGAACACCAGCGCCATCAGGCTGCCTACGCTGCTCATGTGCGGAATCAGGAACAGAATGGCGCCGACCCCCATTGCAGCGCCGATCAGGCAACCTATGATGCGCAGCATGAGCTTTTGCGTGGTTTCGGCCACGGAGCCCAGTGCGGCAACGTAGCAGGTGATCATGGCCGTGTGGATGTCTTGCCAGTCCAGTGCGGAATAAATCAGGTAGCAGATCAACGCCGCCGCCGTTGTCTTGGCGGCGTAGCGTATATGGTCCGGATTGCGGAATGCGTCGGGCGACAGAAAGGGTTCGGCGGGCTGCGGCGCGGGCATCGCCGACGCGTCTGCCGTCATCGCCGACAACGCCCGCCACGCTTGCGTCGCGGCGGGGTTGCCCGGCGGGGGTTCGATCACGGGTGGCACAAGGTGTCCGGCTGCCAAGGCCTGCCCGACCTCGCGCGTGCGGGCAGCCAACGCCGCCCTGGGTTCCGGTTGATCGCCCTGCGCGCTATCGCGCAATGCCAGCGCCGCAAACAGCATGCGGTAGGACTCTTGCAACGCCAAGCCCAGCCGGCGGGTTTCGTCGCGGCGCGCCAAGGCCAGTCCGCGCATCAGCCCCCAGCGCTTCATGGATTCCTCTTGGCCTTCCCCCAGCAATTCCCGCAGACGCACACGGCCCGCGCGGCCTCCGCTTTCCAGGTAGCTTGCAATCGCGTCCAGGCGCTCCGTGACCGTGCTACGCAGCAGGTCCAGCGGGCGGCGTCCGACCGTCACGCTGACGATCAACACCAGCGCCATCGGCATCGTCGCCATCAGCCAAGCGTAGAGAATTCCGCGCGTGGCAGCTTCGCCGAAAGGCACGTAGCTCAACAGCGTCAATCCAAACGCCAGCACCAGCGCGATGATGCCGCCCAAGGGCCCCAGCTTGCTTGCCGAGGCCAGGAACAACAGCAGCAGCGACGACAACGCCAGCGCGACGATGCGCATGGCGGGCAGCGTCAAGGTCAGATTGGTCAGCAGCAACAGCACCACGACGACAATCGCCACCAGCACCGACAGCGCCACCGCCAACAGGGAACTTTCAGCGGCATCCGGCTTCATCACGAAGAACACCAGGTAGCAACTGATCGCTGACTCAGGAATGCCATAAGTCATGGCGACCATTGCCGTCAACGCGCAGACCAGCGCGATCCGCCACGCCATGGCCGCCCGGCCCGGAAACGGCGCCAGCAGGCTCAGCCAGCCAATGTCAGCACCGCTTTTCATGATCAACCATCACGACTGCCGACGCGCCGACGCGCATCAACTCCGCAGGCGGATTGTCGAGCTTCACGCGGACGGGAAAGCGCTGCCCTACCCGCACCCAGTTCAAGGACTTGGGCACATAGGGCAGGCGGCGCGGCAGATTGATCAAATCTTCTGCGCTGACTCCCCAGCCCGTCGATTCCACCACGCCCTTTAGCGCCCGCCGGCGATCGGCAGCCACATACACCGTGGCGCAGTCACCCGGCTGGATGGCGGGCAACTCGGTTTCCAGGAATGTCGCCGTGGCAAACCAGCGGGTGGTATCAATCAGTGAGAACGCTGACTGCGCGGGGACCATGTAGTCGCCCTCGGTGATCGACAAACCGGCAACCCGGCCATCAAACGGCGCCTTGACCTCGGTTTCACGCAACTGGCGTTCAGCAATGGCCAGCGCTGCGCGCCGTTCAGCCACCAGGGCTTCTGCGCCTTCAGCGTTGCCAACCAGCGCCTGCGCGGCCGCCAACTGCGCCTGAGCCTCCTTCAGGCTCGTCTCGGCATTGCGTTTAAGCGTGGCGGCTTCATCAACCTGCTGCCGGGTCACATAACCCTTGGGCAGCAGCGCATTCAGCCGCTCCCAGGTCTGCGCCGCCAGCGCCGCATTGGCACGCGCCCGTGCGATCTGCTCTGCCGCAATAGAAGCATTGGACTGCTCGGCCTGAACCGAACGGTCGCGCGAACTCAGCGCCGCTTCCGCCATGCGTAAACCGGCGGCGGCCTGTTCGACCTGCAAGCGGTAAAACTCTGGATCAAGCGCAAACAGCACCTGGCCGCGGCTGACCTGACTGTTTTCGCGCACATTCAACGCCACGACGCGGCCAGGGACGGCCGCAGCGACGCGCGCCACGTCTGTCGTCAGCACCGCATCTTCGGACAGGGGCTTGGCGTCGATTCGGCTGACATACGCCAGCCCCGCCCCGACGGCCAGTACCACGATCAGCACGGCCAACACGAGGGCAATTCGCCGTTTATGGGAAGAAGGCTGGGATGTCGTCATGGTCAGCGGGTAAAAAACAGAAGCGAACTCAGGAACATCAGCGCGGCGGCCAGGCACAGATACACCGGCGTGCGCAATGGCAATTCTTCGTCAAGCCCCCAGCGCACCAGCAACACGCGTACGAGCGATGCGCCCACGATGCCAATCACGGCACACAGTATCCAGGCAGGAAAATACGAGTCGAACACGGTCACATAGGGTGCGCTACGCGAAGTGCAACCTGCCAGCAGGACGGCTGCGGCCGCGGCGGCCCAATGCACTGGAACTCTAGCCATGCTCTATCTTCCCCCTTCAAAGACCTTGGACCAATGAGAAGCGCCCGTGCAAGTCACCGCGCTAACGCAGATGCGCTTCGTGCAAATCCAGCAGCCGCACCTGCTCGCGCGCCAGTGAATCGGAAATACGATGCGTACGGGCCAGATGAAATACGGCCTCGCGCGAGGCGGCGATTGCCTCTAGCCGCAATTGCCGTTCGATGGCGGCCTGTTTGGCCAGTTTTTCCGCGGAGACGCCGTCTGGCGATTCGCCCGCCTGGCGCCGCAAGGTGGCCGTCAAGCTGTCAGCCACCTCCAGATACACGGCGGCTTGATCGGGTTGCTCGGCCGCACGGCGCTTGGCGCCTGCGGCCACGCTTTCCAAAGCGGCCTGAAGCATGGCCTCTTGCGCCAGCGACGCTTCGCGCTGCACGCGGCTGTTGGCGGGAAAATGCAGGCCACGCATCAAGCTGGGCAGCGTCAGACTCGCCAGCAGTAGCGAAAAAACGATCACCATGGCCGCTAACGACACGGCCAGGTCACGCGCGGGAAAGGGCGCGCCGCTGTCCAGTGCGAAGGGCAGCGTCATGACGCCAGCCAAGGTCACGGCGCCGCGCACGCCTGCCACTGAAACCGCCAAAATCACGCGCAGGCCCACCTCGGGGGGCTGCGCCCCGCGCCGGCGAGCCTTCATTGCACTGAGCTTGAGCGACACCGTCACCCACAGCAGCCGGCACAGGACCAGGCCGAGACACACCGCCAATCCGTATACCGGCAGCCAATACAGCGGCTGACCGCCAGCCTCGCCCGCAGCGCGCGACAAACCGGCCAAAATGGTGGGAAATTGTTCGCCCAGCAACACGAATATCATGCCGTTCAACGTGAACTGCACCATGTCCCAAACCGCGCGGCGTTCCACGCGCGTGGCGGCAAGCGCCCGCCCAGACAGCTCGGAATAGCTCATCATGACCCCGGCCGCGACGGCAGCCAGAATGCCGGACGCGTTGGCGTGCTCGGCCACGAAGTACACGAAAAACGGCGTCAGCAAACTCAGCAGCACTTCCGAACCGGGTTCTTCGCCCAGCCGGCGGGTGACAAATGTGCGCACCTGCATGATCAGCCACGTCAGCCCGGCGCCGATCCCCAGGCCAGCAATGGACACCCAGAAGAATGACAGAGTCGCCTGTGGCAGGGAAAACGAGCCCGTCGCCGCAGCCGCCACCGCGAAGCGGAAAGCAACCAGGCCGCTTGCGTCGTTAAACAGCGCCTCGCCTTCCAGGATCGCCATCATGCGGCGGGGAATGTAAACCCTGCGCGAAATCGCCTCGACGGCCACGGGATCTGTGGGTGAGACGATGGCGGCGATGGCGAACGCCACCGGCAGCGGCACGGCGGGAATCATCCAGTGGATCAGGTAGCCCACCCCGATCACCGTCAGGAACACGAGGCCAAACGCCAACTGCAAGATGGAGGATGCCTCGCGCAGCACCGCCAGCTTCGACACCCGCCAGCCGTCCAGAAACAGCAGGGGCGGCAGGAACAGCAGGAAGAAGATCTCGGGTTCTATCAACACGCCGCGCTGAAAGACGGCGGCGATCAGGAAGCCCAGTGCTATCTGCACAAACGGCAAGGGGATGGCAAGAGGAATCAGCCGGACGATAACGCCGCTGAGTAAGACGGCGACCAGCATCGCCACGACAACCGTGAAAGTCCCCAACGATTACCCCTGCATGTCGAACACCGAATTAAACCTACGATGCGACGTTACCCTTGCGCAGGAGGACGCGCAATCCCAATTGTTGTCGCAACAGGAAGAACAGGGCTGGCGCCCTGCCCCTCAAGCCGCCAGACCGCTTCTGACTCCATAGCGGACGAGATCAATGTCATTGTGGACGTCCAGCTTGCGCATGGCCGCACGCTTTTGCGCGCTGACCGTCTGCTTGCTGCGGCTGAACTTCTCGGCAATTTCGCCCAACGAGAACCCCGACAGGAACAAACGCACCACCTCCACTTCGCAACGGGTCAGGTGGGAGACGCCTTCAGAACTGGATTCCGTCATCGTAGATGTCATCGCGGCCTGGATACGCGGCGACCGGTAGGGCTCGCCCCGGCAGGCGGCGCACAAGGCCCTGCGCAGATGTTCAGGCAGGTCGCCCTTGCTGACGATAGCCCGTACCCCCAAGTCTTCCAGCGCTCGCAGCACGATGCGATTGTCGATAGAAGTCAGCACCACCAGCTTCAGGCTGGGATACCGTTCCTGGATACGCGCAAACATGCTCAAGCCGTCGCCAAAGTCTGCGCCCGACATGACGTAGTCGCTGACGAGCACATCGCATTCATGGGAGTCGAGGGTGTTGAACAGCTCGGTCGAATTAAAGGCGCAAGCGACGACCTGAGCGACATCCTCCACGGATAGCTCGATTTGCACGCCTTTGACGCATATTGGGTGCCCATCCGCCAGGACAACCCGGATAACCTCACGTGCGGCGTTCGTCACCCTACCGCGCCGTCTGGCAGACGGCCTCCAGCACAGCATTCAACGGAGTTCCAACGGGTGCAAGCGCAATGACACAAACTACGATCGAGCCTGATAAACGGGGTGCGCGGGAAGTGCTTCATCTGTTTCCTTTTAGTTCTGCCCAACGAATGACAGTGAGGCTATCCAGGATCGTGGGGCGGAGCAATCGGACCTGACCGAAGCCTGCGCTCAGCCAATGGGACTGATCAATACTCGCAGGCGGTCGAGCAATCATCCCTGTGCAAGCCGGCGGAGATATACTTTCGCGACGTGTCCTTCACACCGCCGGACGCTGACTCATGTCGTTTCGGGAGATCGTGAATATGGCTCGCAGGTTCAAGGCGCTGGCGCGTTGGCAATTAAAGGGCAGGCTGGCCGTCACACTGACCGCCGCCGGTCTATTAAGCGGATGTTCAGTGTCTTCAGGGATGTGCGACGCTTTCGGCCCAAGCAAGCGCGCATCAATGGCCATTCCACAGAGCGCCTCGGTCGAGAAAGTTTTTGCATGTATCGATCAAGAAACCGTCGGAAACGCCGATCGCGGCTACGTTTCTGAAAAAAAATACGCCATCCGGGATGTTCAATCGGGCGTGCTTGAGACCGAGCACTACAGCACCCCGAACGTGGCCGGCTTTCGTCTGAGAGCCGAGGTTTCCAAGCAGGCTTCCCGCCTGGATCTGTCACTGCGAGGCGCGGGAGCCTACTGCACGGATCTTGGCGTCGATAAGGAAATGGCCCGCCTGACATCAGACGTGGCTAGTTGCCTACAGCGTTGAAGGGGCGTTTCTGGCGGCGGAACCGATAGGAATAGCAGGCCAATCCGGGTACGGCGATTCATCTAAAATGCCAGGCTTGATTGCACCGATGATAAATCCGCACGCCAACGCCGCGCCGAATGAAAGGGTAGTGAAAATGCTGAAGATCGAAAAACTGATAGACGGCCGGCATGAAAAGACGATCAAAGCGCCTGCCTTTTTCATCAGTCTTGCCAACAGAATATTGCCGCAGTCGGGGCACGCCAAACTGCTGGCTCACGGCATCAATTTGCGCGAAATGGCCCTTGCGAACCAACGCGGGGCGTCGTACTCCACGTCCTTTTCGGTTCGTGAACGCGGAGTCGATAAGAAAATAGTGATCTCGCTTACCTGATCACGACGTCTGTTGATGCGTATCCGGTCTTGATGCCGGCTTGCACTTGAACGTGGAGCTCGCAGGAGAACGGCAAGTGCCGTCTCTGCCTTGATCAAGCCAGAGACGGACTTCGCCTAATCGACGTTGGCCGCAAGCTCCACCGATGACGCGGCAGCGCTGTCTCTCGATTCCGATTCCGAAGCAACCGGCACATTCTTGCCATGCTTGTTGCGGTAGTCTTCGAGGAATTTGGCGATGCGGCCAATGGCTATCCGCAGATCCGGTTCGTGCGGCAAGAACACGATACGGAAGTGGTCAGGACGCGACCAGTTAAAGCCCGTGCCTTGAACCAGCATGACGCGCGTCGCTTCCAGCAGTTGCAGGAAGAACTGGCGGTCGTCCTCAATCGGATAGACCTCGGGGTCCAGCCTGGGGAACATGTACAGCGCGGCCTGGGGCTTTACGCAAGTGACGCCCGGAATAGCGGTAATCAGCTCATAGGCCAGGTCACGCTGACGGCGCAGCCGGCCGCCCTCGCACACCAGATCATTGATGCTCTGATAGCCGCCCAGTGCGGTTTGGATTGCCCACTGGCCCGGCACATTTGCGCAGAGCCTCATGTTGGCAAGCATGTTCAAGCCTTCGATGTAATCGCGTGCGCTGTTCTTGTCGCCCGAGACCACCAACCAACCCGCGCGATAACCGCAAGCGCGGTAGCTTTTGGACAGCGAGTTGAAGGTCAGCGTCAACACATCGGTGGACAGGCTGCCAAGTGCGGTGTGCTGCACATCGTCATACAGCACCTTGTCGTAGACCTCGTCAGCCAGAATGACCAGCCCGTGTTCGCGCGCAATGGTGATAATTTCCCGCAGCACGTGGTCGGGGTAGAGCACGCCAGTCGGGTTGTTCGGATTGATCACCACGATGCCCTTGGTACGCGGCGTGATCTTGGCGCGTATATCTTCCAGGTCGGGAATCCAGCCGTTGGCCTCGTCGCACAGGTAATGCACGGGTTTTCCGCCCGACAGGCTCGTCACCGCCGTCCATAGCGGGTAATCGGGCGTGGGCAGAAGCAATTCGTCCCCGTCGTCGAGCAGCGCGTTGGTCGCCATCGCAATCAGGTCGGATGCACCGTTGCCCAAGTAGATGTCTTCCAGCGTCACACCCTGCACGCCCTGCGCCTGGGTGTAGTGCATGACCGCCTTGCGCGCGGCAAAGATGCCCTTGCTATCCGAATAGCCCGCCGAGTTGGGCAGGTTTCGGATCATGTCCTGCTGGACCTCTTCAGGGGCATCGAAGCCAAACACAGCCAGATTGCCGATGTTGAGCTTGATCAACTGCTGGCCTTCGTCTTCCATCTGCTTTGCCCGATCCATGATGGGGCCGCGAATGTCATAGAGGACGTGAGCCAATTTGCTCGATTTCTTAATGGGTTTCATAGACGGTTTTCAGTGGGATGCGCGGCTATCCAGGTCGGGCGCATTGATCAATCAGGTGTTTGGCCGACGGATGGAGACAAATAATAGCCGTCTTGCGGGCGCCTCGCAGCGACATGCGGCAGGCGGCGTCGCGCACCCCGCTTTTTGCTTGGTTTTCGCACGGCAGCGCGGGCACGCCCACAAATAGCGTCCTGATCCTGTGGTAGAGTTTATTTACAACGTCAACACGCCTATCAGGCAAAAACCGTGTCCAGATTCCTGTCGATCGTGATTATTCGCTCCTCCGCTGCCATTGGGCGCCGGGGGCGAATTACGTTGGGCAGCTAAGCCCCACCTTCGCACCTCGCCTTCCAAGGGCAGCGCATACCGCGCTGCCCTTTTTGCATTTCTGGACTCGAAAAATGTACAAGCTGAATCTTTTCAAGCATGAATTCCCCTTGGCCACCACCCACGCCGACAAATCAGAAGCCCTAAAGCGATGGTCGAGCGCGCCCGTTGTTGACCGCCTGCATCGCTCCCAAGGCGCCCGCCCCCTCTTCTTGCTGCATGACGGGCCGCCCTATGCCAATGGCTCCCTGCATCTGGGCCACGCCGTCAACAAGGGATTGAAAGACTCGGTGGTCAAGTTCAAGCGGCTGCAAGGCTATTTCGCGCCGTATGTGCCGGGCTTTGACTGCCACGGCCTGCCCGTCGAACTGGAGGTCGAGCGGCTGGGCCATGGCAAGGAAGATCCGCCGGCTTTCGTGGCGGCCTGCCGGTCCTACGCCCGCTCGCAGGTGGAACTGCAAACCGCACAGTTCCGCGACCTGGGCGTGGCAGCCGATTGGGACCAGCCATATCTGACCATGGCGCCCGGCTTCGAGGCTGGCGCGGCCCTCGTGTTCCAAACGCTACCCGGCGCTGTGACGCGGTTGCGGCCAGTGCATTGGTGTCCGGCGTGCGCTTCGTCATTGGCAGAAGCCGAGGTCGAGTACAAAACCAAAGCTGGCGATAGCCTGGTCGTGCTGTTTGCCGTCCTGGGCCAGGAAAATCTGTTTCTGGACGTCTGGACCACAACGCCGTACACGCTGCCTGCGAACAAGGCCGTCGCCTACAACCCCGCCCTGAGCTATGTCGCAGTGGCCGACGGACTGCGCTCGCGGGTGCGCTTGCGCCAGCCCGGCGACGAGCGATTGCCCGACTTCGAACTGGCCGGGTTGATGGCGGTCAGTCCGTACACCCAGCAGACGGTGCCCGTCCTGCCAGCGGACTTCGTCAGCCGGGCAGGCACCGGATTGGTGCACATGGCGCCGGCGTTTGGCACGGACGATTTCCGCGTGTGCGAGCAGTACGGTCTGCCGGTTGAACAGTACCTGGATGCGCATGGACGCTTTGTCCTCCCAGGCATGGAAGGCATGGATCTGGATAAAGCCCGAGCCCACGTGCTGGAACGCGTTGCCCCCCTGACCGTGTCGCTAAGCACCTTGGAACACGAATATCCCCATTGCTGGCGTCACAAGGCGCCTGTGTTCTTCCGCGCTTCGCAAGAGTGGTTCCTGGACTTGGCCGAGACCCGGCAGCGCGCACTGCGCGCACTGGAAGACGTGACATTCGTTCCCGCCTCCGGCCGCGAACGGCTCACCAGCATGCTGGCGGGCCGAGGGGCCTGGTGCGTGTCGCGCAACCGGTTGTGGGGCACGCCCCTGGTTGATCCCGCCAACCCCGACGATCTGCGCCTGGCCGCGCGGGTCGCCACCGAAGGCGTTGAGGCCTGGCAAAGTGAAGGTCCGCGCCGCACGCTGGACGTATGGTTCGACAGCGGCGTAACTCATCAGCTTGTGCTGATGCAGCGCTACGGCCGCACCGCCGACGTGTATCTTGAGGGCTCAGACCAGCACCGAGGCTGGTTTCAGTCGTCGCTGCTGACTTGCGCAGCGGCTGGCGGCGGGGCGCCGTATAAGCAAGTCGTCACCCACGGTTTTGTGGTGGACGGTACGGGCCAGAAGTTCTCAAAATCCAGCAAAAACTACCAGCCGCTAGATCAGATGCTGAAGGCCTTGAGCCCCGACGTGCTGCGCCTATGGACGCTGCAACAGGACTTCACGCGCGAGCTGAAGTTTTCGGTTGAGGCTTTAGCGCTGACCAAAGAGCGCTTCCGCAAGCTGCGCAACACCATGCGGTTCTGCTTGCAGAACCTTCAGGATTTCGATTGGCAGGAGCAGCCGCTGACGCATCCGCTGGACAGGGTTCAGGTGGCCCTGCTGCGTCAGTTGGGCGCCGACGTATGTCTCGCCGCCGACCAATACGATTTCGCCGCTGCCGTATCCCATTTGCTGCGATACGCGGAAAACGCTTCCAGCGATTATTTCCCGGCGGTGAAAGACAGCCTCTACTGCGAACGTCCTGACGCGCCGCGCCGGCGTCAGGTCCAGCATGTGCTGGGCTTGCTGGTGCGCACGCTCGTGCGCCTGCTGACGCCGGTACTGCCGTTTTCTTGCGAAGAAGTCTTTCAGTACCTGAAGACAACAGGCGCGGAACAGATGGATAGCGTGCTACTGGCCACGCTTGCCGATGTGCCCTTGCCCGCCTTGGCGGACGAGACCGAGAACCTTGCTTGCTACGAAGCAGCGGTTGAGGTCAAGGGCGCGCTGAACCGGTGGGTGGAAGCCAACCGGACTGACTGGGTCAAAGGCGCAGCCCAAGTGGAAGTGGCGCTTCCGCCTGCGCTTGCCGACCAGCTCGGCGCGTTCACGGACGTTCTTGGAGCGGCAGATGTGCGCCAGGATGGCTCGCTGGCCAACAGCGCGGAAGTGTCTTTCAAGCCGACAGCCTGGCGCGCCTGCCCATGCTGCCGCCGGCACGAACCGTCAATGCCGGAAACTGATGGCTTGTGCTTGCGCTGCTTGGGGGTGCAAGAAGCGCGATAGCGGTTCACCCGGCACATCAACGTCCGAGGTAGAGGGCCAGCCAAACGCTGGCCCCGCCGTAATCGAGAGTTTTTTCCGCTGCGCCACCATCCCACCGCATAAATGCTGCATCACAACATTTAAAGCAAATCCACCGGCCATATGACCAGGCAATCCTGCCCGCCGCCTATTCGATCAGCCTTGATGAATCCCGCCTGCGTCATTTGGATTTCACTTCGAATTTTCTCGGGTTTTCCCGCATTCCGGGACTACCCTGGCGTCAGGCGACCTGAACCGCCCTTTTCACCCCGTTTTTTCCCATATTGCACCGCATCATTCCATGTTGTAGTGACCGCAGTCTGAAGGCATCCCGCCTTCACCCGCGTGCGCCATCATGTCCAAACTCAAAAACCTTTCCCTTCGAAGCAGCCTGATCGCTCTCGTGCTGTTTTTCATTGTGACGCTGCTCGCCGTTGGCATCATCGCCGTGCAGCAGTTGTGGAGCGTCAGCCAGAAGCAGCGCGCGATGTACACCGAAACGGTGGTGCCGCTGCGCGTGGTGGTCGATGCCGCGCGCCAGGGCGCGACACACTTCCGCCGTATGTACGTTTACGTCTGGAATACCGATCCGCAGGCGCGGCAGAATGAGCTGCGGCTGAATGAGGAATCCGAGAAGTCCGTGCTGCAGGCACGCGACCGGCTGCTTCAAGAGCAGGACACCGGGTTGCGCGACCTCGGCCGCAAACTGTCGGACACATGGACCCGCTACAAGGCGGCCATCAATGACGTGAAGACGCTGGCGGACCGCGCCGACCCGAGCGCAATGGCCGTGCTGCACAAGGACTCCGCGCAGTTGCACGTGGAGGCGCGCAATATTCTCATGGAAGCGGCGAAGCGCCAGGAAGAACTCGCCCGCCTCGATACTGAATACTCCGCCGCCGCCGTCGAGCGCACGTTCTGGATCATCTCGCTCCTCATTGCGCTGTGCGCAGTCTTCGGCATCATCCTTGGCCTGTCGCTCGTGCGCGCCGTGATGCGCAAGCTCGGCGGCGAGCCCGCCTACGCCGCGGCCATCGCGCAGGAAGTCGCAAAAGGCAACCTCGCCGTGCACGTGGAACTGCGCGACGGCGACGACAGCAGCGTGCTGGCCAACATGAACACCATGCGCGCCAATCTGGCTCAGTTGGTGAGCCAGGTGCGCCAGACCAGCGACTCCATCGCCACGGGTTCCACGCAGATCGCCACAGGTAATGCCGACCTGAGCCAGCGCACCGAAGAGCAGGCGGCCAACGTCGAGGAGACCGCGGCCTCGATGGAGCAGATGAACGCCACCATCAAGCAGAACCTGGACTCGGTGCAGACGGCCTCGCAACTGGCGGGCTCGGCGAGCCAGGCGGCCGCGCGCGGCGGCGAAGTTGTGGGCAACGTGGTCAACACCATGGACCAGATCTCGGCCAGCTCACGCAAGATCGTTGACATTATCGCGGTGATCGATTCGATCGCCTTCCAGACCAACATCCTGGCGCTGAACGCCGCCGTCGAAGCCGCCCGTGCGGGCGAACAGGGCCGCGGCTTCGCGGTCGTGGCGAGCGAAGTGCGCGCTCTGGCGCAACGCAGCGCAAGCGCCGCCAAGGAAATCAAGCTGCTGATCGGCGAAAGCGTGGGCAAGGTCGAAACCGGCTCGCAACTCGTGACGGAGGCCGGTTCCACGATGAACGACATCGTGTCCCAGGTGCGCCGCGTGGCCGACCTGATCGCCGAGATCGGCGCCGCAGCGCGGGAGCAAGGCCAAGGCATCTCGCAGGTCAGTGACGCCATTAACCAGCTCGACCTGACCACCCAGCAGAACGCCGCGCTCGTGGAAGAGTCCGCCGCTGCGGCCACCAGCCTGAACGAACAGGCCGCCACGCTGGTGAAGCTGGTGAGCGTTTTTCAGCTCGGCCACGAAGCCACAAGCGTGCCAGCACGCACGATGACGCGGGCCGTTCCCGCGCCTGCGCAGGCCGACGCCAAACCCGCGGTCAGGGCATCGGCACAAGCTGACGCTGACAACACTGCCAACGCACCGGCGACGCCGCCGCCCGCACCTGCCGCGCGCCCCGCCACTGCCACGCCGCGCCCGACCACGCCCCGCACCGCCGCCGCCCGCGCGGCCAGCGCTACCGACGCCCGCACCCCGCGCCGCCCGCGCCTGCCGGCCACGCCTTTGACGCCCCAATCCGCGACGCGCGGCAAGCCGGCGGACGATGATTGGGAAAGTTTCTAAGGTAGCGCAGCGGCAGCGGCGAGCCGGCGCCAGATCCGCGACCGCTCCGATTGCGCGCCCGCCCATTTATTACCGTTCAAGTTGAATGAACTTCGGTAGCCGCATTGATCTGCCGGCCGGCGAAAAAACCCCGTGCCGTTCAGCGCCTTCCCGTCGATAAATTATTAGAACGCACGGTGCGGGACCGTGGCGCTGAGGTCGATGATGCACTGGAGGTCTCGGAGCGAACGAAGGTATAGTTCGATTCGCTGGCGCCTGCCATAGTGCTGGGCGCTGAGTGGCCCGGAGCAGTCCCTTGCAGATAGCGCCACGTGAGAATGCGCCCCATGAAAACTTATCAAGGGCCATCTCACTGTGCGCGTGCCGCTTTGAGGTTGAGTTGATCTCGACCAATTCAGAGCTTGCAATTGACCTGGCGCGAGTTTCCCCAATTGATGCCTCGCTGACTCTCTTCCGTTGGCGGCAGCTCAGAAATTCCGTACCCCTCTCAATGTCCATATTATGGTTGCCACCACTCTCGTCGCCATGCTGTGTGCACACCTGCTGTGCTTTTCAGGCATGTTTTTACTTATCAGCCGACGCCTGCCTGGCAACAGAATGGGCATGGATTATTTTGCCGTAGGCAACCTCTTGCTGGCGTCGGCCTATATCCTGCAACTGGTCGAAGGGGGGCAGACCTGGAGCACGATGAGCGTAGTCAACCACACTCTCACGCTCGCTGCCCCGATCGCCTACTGGCTCGGCGCCATGCGTTTTTTTGGACGTCAGGTTCGATTGTGGCGTTCGTTGATTGTGTTTTCCGCAATCTACGTCACTGCGCAACTATTGGTTCAGTGGAACGCGGGATCTACCGCACGTTACGCAATGCTCGCGGCAGTGGCGACCATGCTCTTCTTTGCAATGATAGTTACCGTGATCTATGGGGTACGCACGTTTGCAAAGGACTTGCATGGCGAGATGATATTTTTTGCGCTTCTGATCGCTGGCATCTGCGTTCTCAACGCGCTGAAGTTCTTGAAAATTGTAGATGGAGGTTTGGATGCGCTGCACATGGATAGCCGCTTTCAAATGATCTTCTACATCTACATGTCCAGCTTGGCCACCATATTGCCGCCCTCCATTGTCTGGCTGGTACTGCGCCGGCTGACAGATAATCTGCGCAATATGGCGGCGCGTGATCCCATGACAGACCTGCTCAATCGCAGAGGGCTTATGGAGGCGCTGCAACTGTATTTCAATGCTCGAAACGCGGCGCCTGCTTACTTGCTGCTGATGGATGTAGACCATTTCAAACGCATCAACGATACCTATGGCCACCAAGCCGGGGATGAAGTCATCCGTCAAATTGCAGATCTGCTTCGCGCCACAGTGCGACGTGGCGATTTGACAGGCCGTATCGGTGGAGAAGAGTTTGTCGCCATTTGCTTGGAAACAGACCGTGAGGGTGTCATGCTCCTGGCAGAGCGCCTGCGCGCCAGCGTTGAAAGCCACGCGATTAGAGATTCCGGCTCTGGCCACCTGCTGCGCTGCACGGTCACCATCGGGGTTTCACCCCATTTCTGCGGTGCGCATGGCCTGGAGGATGCTCTTCGACACGCCGATTCCGCTCTCTATAGAGGTAAAGCGGCTGGGCGAAATCGGATCGAACTAGCCAGCGTCTCTAACCGTATTGCAGCGGAAAATACTGAATCGGCACTAGTGAACTAATAAAGGCTGCAAGCCGGGCGGCAATCACGCCGGGGGCAGAACTGCTGCACTTGGTGACGGCCAGAGCCTCGGCACTTCGTCTCGTCGCCGCACGCCTTCAGGCGTACTATCTTTGGAAGGCGTCCTCGCGCACAGCTTGGCATGCTCTTTTCGAAAGCATGCTTCGAGACGAGCCGCATGATCTCGCCGCGTAAGCCGGCAACTGGGCCATCTGCGCCCCGTCAGACGGCGTCATCGACGTATTGTGGAGTCGATCATCATGAACACGTCCAGTAGCGATCGCGCCTTCGCCGGAGCCATTCCCCAGTTGTATGAGCAGTATTTGGTTCCGATGATCTTTGACCCGTACGCGAGAGTTATGACTCGCCGGGTAGCTTCTATTACCCCGTTGACTGTCCTGGAAATCGCTGCAGGGACTGGAGTGGTCACGCGCCATCTGGCGGCCGAGTTGCCCGCTGCGGTATCAATCGTATCGACCGATATCAGTCAGGAAATGCTCAATCATGCGATGAGCCTTGGCACGAGCCGCGCAGTGACATGGCAGCAGGCCGACGCGATGCACCTTCCCTTTCCCGATGGCGCCTTCGATGCAGTGGTGTGCCAATTCGGCGCCATGTTCTTTCCGGACAAGGCAGCAGCCTTCGCCGAGACGCGCCGGGTACTACGGCCAGGCGGGACGTTCTTGTTCAACGTCTGGGATCGAATAGAAGAAAACGAATTCGCTGATTGCATCACCCACGCAATGGCGAGCCTGTTCCCGGATGACCCGCCCCGGTTCATGGTCAGGCTGCCGCATGGCTACTACGACCAGGCAGTGATAGGCAACGCGCTCGCGCAGGCCGGATTCGCGAACGCCATAGCATTCGACACCATCGCTATGCAAAGCCGAGGCGAGTCGCCGCGATTTGTCGCGATCGCCTATTGCCAGGGAACACCATTGCGCCACGAACTCGAGGAACGCAACGCCTCAATTCTGGGCGAGGCAACGGACCTTGCTGCTGCCGCGATCGAAAAACGCTTTGGTGCGGGTCACGTCACCGGCAAGATTCAGGCACACATCATCTCGGCAAGAAAGTAGGAATACGGCGATTTGCGGTCTCAGTGCGATCACATCGCGAACCCTACGCTCAAGTGGGGGCCATGGGCAGAGCGCTACCCCGCCGTCACTTTGGCCTCCTGGCCGTTGGCCAAACGCTTGATATCGAAGCCGCGCCTTTTCCGACGCACTCTGCACCTGCGCTGAGTTCCTGCGTTGAAATTCGCTGGAGAGGCGGGTTTTGACCCGGCACGGGTGAGGCTGCGCCAGAACCTGCTCTCTAGCGCGATCCAAACACCTGTTGCTTGCCAACTTTGGGGATCAAAATCTTCAGTTGAATGAACTGTCAAAGTTCATTGAACTTGGGTGCTGATTGGGTCCATTACATCGCGAGGTTTCCCATGCCAGTCGGCCTGGCCTGCCATACAACGGTAGTGAGCTAGACGCGGTTGACGAACGACTGCCATCGGCCAAAAGCTGTCGTAGAAATCTTGAAAACGCGATTGGAAATTCTGAACTGGAGCCCCTATGGCCACCGGCAACCACATTGAGGGCCAAATTTCGTCGCCTAATGAATAAAGCGCATCCCAACGACGTTCCGCCCAGCCGAGATGCGGAGATAAGCAATGCGGAGTCTCGTCGTATAGACCGCGAATCAGCCCGGCCCGTCGCTCGCGGCGGCCAGCAGGGGCACGACGACGTCGCTGATCGGCGTCGGTATGCCGTGAACCCGAGCGCGACGCGATACGACGCCGTTCCGAATATCCCATTCGAGCGGCCGACCGGCTTCGCGGTCTGTCAGGATGGACGTGCTCAAGTCAGACGAAGACGCTTGAAACCTGGCGAGAATTTCTTGCGGCACGTCGTCGTCCAGATTGGCTCCCTCGGCACGTGCCACGGCCAGGCATTCTCGCAAATATGCCAACGAGAGCTTGGCGATGTCGTGCCGGACAAACATGCCTGCACGGCGATGTGTGAGCGCCATGAGGCCAGCCACCGCATTCTGCAACAGCTTGCGCCAAGCCACGGACAGAGAATCGGCGGTGATATCTACACTGCACTGAGTACCCAGAAGCCCGTCCGCCACTACGCGGGATGCCGGCGTGTCCGGCAGGCTCAGACGCGCATCGCCCCGCAATCGTACCGAGCCGTCGGCTTGAGCCTGCGCGGGGAACCACACGACAGCCGGGACGATCCTCGCACGCGGAGCGTGCAGCGCGACCCTTTCCAACTGCTCGACGCCATTCTGTAGCACGCACACGACGGTATCTGGGCGGCACAACGCCGCGAGCCATCCTGCTGCAGTCTCGGTCTGCGTCGCCTTGACCGCGAGAAAAACGAGATCCGTCTTGCGATCGATTTGGTCCGGATCTGTCTGCACGGGCCCCAGAACGACGACGCGGCGCTCGCCATCCAGCAACGTCAGCTGGTCGCGGGGCGTGCGGCCGCACAACAGGTGCGGGCGGCCAATCTGGTGCAGCGCGGCGGCGTTGGTGCTCCAGAGCGGCACCGCGGTGCCCGCGCGGTTGCCGAACAGCGGCAAGCCGGCCAGCGCCAGCGCGCCTACGGCCGCCAGTGCCAGTGCCAGTGCCAGCGTGGGCACGATCCGCGCCAGACGCAGCAGCCAGAACGATGCCGGCCGGATGGCGTCGAGGCGGCCCCAGCGCCCGAGCGCGTTGCGGGTGATCAGAAACCTCGAGAAGACGAAGAAGATCGTCACGCCATAGTTGCCGTTGCGCGCGATGGCGTGCAGCAGTGGTCAGCCCGCAAAGCCGGCGAGCGCCGTATCGCGCAGCGGATAGGCGATATTGAAGTGATGCAGCAACACCAGCAGGATCGACAGTCCACGCAGCATGTTGATGCCGTCATCGCGCGTCGCGGCATTCATGGCCGACGCCGGCTCACTTGCGGGGCGCGTCTGCCATGGCGGGCCAGTCGCGCATCAGATCGTCGCGGGCGCGCAGGCCGGCGTTGGGCTTGGTGGCCCGCTCGTCCTGCACCAGGCGGACGAACACCAGTTGGCGGTCGTCCTTGCGCGCCCAGCCGACGAACCAGCCGTAGGCGTTGGCCGGCGTGTAGACGCCGTTGCTGCCGGGCGAACCGGTGCCGGTTTTGCCATACAGGCTCCAGCCACCGGCTTCGCCGACCTCGAACAGGTTCTCGGCCAGGTCGTAGGCCGCGGTCTTGATCGGCAATTGCCGGTTGACCACCTTGCGCAGGAAGGTCAGTTGTTCCAGCGGCGAGATGCGTAGCGACGAGATGATCCACGCGCCGTCGGTGCCATTGTGCTTACCGGGTTCGCCTGAGACGTCCTCGTTGCCGTAGTGGAACACGGAGGTATAGCGCTGGAAGCGTTCCTGCCCCAGCGCCTTGGCGGTCAGCTGCGAGTACCAGACCACCGAATACTTGATCCAGCGCGCCGGATCCGTGGGCTGGCGCCAGGCATCGCCGCCCCAGTCGGGATAACCGGACTGGTAGTTCCAGACCGGCTCGTGCGGACCTTTCAGGACGCCGGCGTCCGCGCCCATCAGGGCGATGGGCAGCTTGAAGGTCGAGGCCGGCGTGTAGCGCGCGGCGCAGGCCTGTTGCGTACCCTGCTGAAACACGATGCGGCCGTCGGCGGCGTCAGCCACCACGGTGCACAGGACGGCCGCCTGGGCAGGGGTGCCGGCCAGCGCGGACAGGGAAAGGGCTGCGCCGAGGGCGCACGAAGAGAGTCGAAAGGTCATGATCGATGAACCGTAGTGGAAAAAACAGGGAAGAACGCTCAGCCGCGGTCGGGGTGGCCGTTGAGCAGGACCAGCGTCAGATCGCGGTCGTCGATATGGATGCGCATGGCCAGGCAGCGCCCCGCTTCGGTCGAGGTGCCGGTCTTGGACAGGCGGATGTCCCAGCCCTGCGCGCCGACCAGCGGATTGGTGTTGTGATACCGGAGCCGGTTGCCGGCCGTGTCGACTGTCTCGACGAGCGCGGTAGTGTCGCGTGCGATCTGCGGATAGGCCGCGGCCGCGCTGACGATCCGGCCGATGTCGGCGGCACTGGCGCGATTGGCGGTAGACAGCCCGGTTGGCTCTTCCAACGTAGTGTGCTTCAGATGCAGCGCGGCGGTCTTGCGCTGCACGGCCTGGACAAAAGCCGGCTCGCCGCCCGGATAGGTGCGAGCCAGAGCGTGGGCGGCGCGGTTGTCCGACGCCATCAGCGCCAGCTTGAGCAGCGTGTCCAGCGTCACGCTCGCGCCTACCGGCAGCTGCGACGCGGCGCCGGAGGCGGTGGCGCGCGCGTCGCGCTCGTCGATGCGGACGGGGCGCGATAGATCCGGAGCCGCATCCAGCACCACCATGGCGGTCATCAGCTTGGTCAGCGACGCGATCGGCACGGCGTCGTTCTCGGCGCGGCCGAGCAGCGTGGCGCCCGAACGGGTATCCAGCACCAGCACATGGGAGGCGCCGCTGGCCTCGATCATGGCCTTGACCCCGGGCAACCGCGCCATCAGGCGTTGCGCTTCCTGCACGGACAGCGGCTGCGCCGGCCCGGCCATAAGCGTCGTCCAGGCGCCGAAGCCGGCCAACGCGCAAGACATCGCCAGCACGGGCAGGGCCACCACGCGGCGGGCGTCGAGCGTGTCGGGACGCACCAAGCGGCGGATGCGGTCGAGCAGGTCGCCGTCTCGCGCAGCGGGCGCCACCGACGCCGGCGCATCGGCGGCGGCGCGCTCCAGGGAGTGCAGGGCGCGCGCCAGCGGCATGGGGCTGCCGATCAGGGCCGCGGCCATCTGGTCGGCGATGCGTTCGCGCTCGATCCGCAAGTGGCGCGACAGCCACCAGATGGACGGGTGGAAGAACAGCAGTACCTCGGCGGCGTGCTGCAGCAGGTTGACCAGGTAATCGTGGCGCCGCACGTGGGCCAGTTCATGCGCCAGCAGCGCCGCCAGCAGATCCGCCGGCATGCCGGTGACGAGCGAGGCCGGCACCAGGATCACCGGCTTGAGCCAACCAGCGGTGACCGGCGAGGACAGGTTGCGCACCACGCGCAGGCCGACCGTGCGCGACAGCCGCAGGCGGCGGGCCATGTCCGCCACGCGCGCCTGCCAGGCGGGATCGTTCCAGGGTTGGCTGGCGCGCAGCACGCCGCGTAGCCAGCCCAGTCCCAGCAGCACCCGCAGCGCCGCGATCGCGCTGCCGGCCAACCAGGCCAGCGCCAGCCACAGCGGCCAGGCCGTGGCGGACGTTCCCGGCGGCGACGCGGCCGCGGCGGGCAGGCCGCGCCAGGCGAGCGCCACGTCGGTCACGGCGATGGCCACGCCGGCAAACAACGCCGCGCCCAGCAGTGTGTAGCGCAGCCGGGCATCGTCGGGGCGCGTCAGCGACAGCACCGCCAGCGTGGCGGCATGGAGGCACAGGATTTTCCAGGCCACCACCGGCAGGCTGCCGCCGAGGGTCCAGGCAGTGGAGAGCAGGAAGTCGGTCACAGTTTGTCGTCGCGCAGCAGGGCTTCGATTTCGTCGCGATCCTTCTTGCTGACGTGGCCTTCGCGCAGAGCGGCCAGCACCAGCGCCTTGCCGGAACCGGCAAAGGCCTTGCCAATCAGGTGCTTGACCAGCCCGCCCTGCGTCGCCTTCTGGCTCTGGGCGGCGGCATAGACGTGCGAGCGCTCGCTTTCATCGCGCGTCAGCAGGCCCTTGCCGTGCATGATCTGCATCAGCCGCAGCACGTTGGCGTAGGTGAGACTGTCGCGTGCGGGCGCCATGGCGGCGTGGACCTGCTTGACGGTGGCGGGGCCGGTCTCCCAGAGCGCCTGCAACACATCGAGTTCGGCGCTGGTCGGCTTGGCGGCGGCGGAGTTATTGGTGGTCATGAAAAATGGAAGTCGGCAACAGATCGATCTAGAATAACTGTTCTAGACAAATTTGTCTACATCAGGCTCTTTAGCAAGACTACGCCGGACCGGCGCGGCGTCAGCACAATAGCCAGGGGTTGAATGCGTCATTCAGTACATCAGCCAGCAGGTTCAGCGACAGCGCCGTCAGACTAATGGGGATGCTCGGCACTAGATATCGGGGGTGCGCAGCATCAGACGGTGCCCCATGACACGCGTTGGGACCACCCGCTCGACGCAGATACAAATCGGACCTGCAGAGGCAAAATCAGAACGGGTCCGGCCGACCGGCACTACCTGTCGGCGCGGGCGGCGCTCAAGCGACGCTCCAGATTGGCTGCTAGTCGCGGTGGCCGACGCAGCCAACGGTGGCCTGTGGGCAACCATGCCGGGATGTGGCAGGGGCGTCATCAATGGTAGCGAGCGCCAGAAGGCAGGACGCCAAGGCTTGCAGACGAGCGAGGGTTGAGAACGGGTTGTACATTAGGCAACTCCTTGATGAGGATGTTGCCCGTGTAAAGCCGTCGTTTATACGCCCCGGCCTTGTCGACCAGGCGCCACGCTGGCGGCATTGAGCAGCGCCGCGTGCGCTGCCCGCTGGCCGGCGGCCAGGCCGTCATGCTGTGGTTGCAGCGTCACCAGCTCGGCAGCATCGGGCCAGGCATTTTCTCAGGTCGACGTGCAATGCGAACAAGAAGACGCCTGCCCACACCGAGCCAGCGCGGCTTGCCCGGCCAGGCACCTCGGGTAGCCAGCACCTGGCGCCGGCCGTGTCCCGGAGAGAAGGGCGGCTCACCCGGCAATCGACACGCGAAATTGGACCTTCACAAGGAAAACCTGGCTGCAGGCCGCGCCAGTGCTTGTATATCGAGAATTCTCGACTCCCAAACTCGATGACGCAAATCCCAAGTTGGATGACTTTCGACAGCAGGCACCTGTCGAAGTTCATTGAAGTTGAAAATTCCATCCTATAAGAATCAATGACTTAGAAATTTTTTATTCATGGGACTTGGTGCGTTTGGTTCCCTCAAGTTGAGAGTTTCACCGGAATGGTTCACTTAACTTGAAAAAGCGGTAACCAAGAGGCTTCGAACGGTTGAAGCTACGCTCCCGCTCGTGCCCGCCGGGAGCTGCGTCCCGCGGCCGCAGCAGCCCCAGCCCTCGCTCGGGGCGGATGTCGAAATTCATCCAACTTGGGATTTACGTCATCAATACCAAACATTCGGTATTAGTAATTCGCAGAACGGCCTTTACTCTAGCATCACCCCCAGAGACTCATGCCCGCAAGTCCACGCCACTTGCTCAACGAAGATCTGGCAACCGCGCGCGATTGTCGCCAATGAACTTTTCACGCCGGCAAAATTTGACAAGACCGGCCACCGGCAAATCGCTTCGAAACGCTAACCGCAAGCTCTACGAGCACACAAGCCTCATCATCACCACCAATCTCAGCTTCGATGAATGGGCAAACATATTTGGGGACGCAAAAATGACGACTGCCTTGCTCGATCGACTCACCCACAACTGCCACATCGTCGAGACCGGCAACGACAGCTACCGATTCAAAAGCAGCAGTAAACAGCCCAGCGTAAAACAGCCAAACCTGTGGCAACCCAGACCCAATCAAATTAGGGCTGGGTCAGTTTTCAGTGCAAACCAACAGATTGACTAACAACTTGTCTAAGGCAGCAAGATTTCTCACTCAAGGAGCATCACGAAACGGTGGCGCCTGTTCCACTGCCCCCCACAAAAACCGATCTCGCTGCCCCCTTGGCCCCGAAGCACTCACTCTGCTGGCCGAATCAGTTGAAGTTGCTGCCGGTACTCATCGGTGACTTGCCTAGCCGTGCTTGCATCACTAACCACCTTGGGCGTGATCAACACAATCAACTCAGTCCGCGCTTTGCTGCGCTGCGAGTTGCTAAAAAGCCAACCAAATCCCGGGATACGGCCAAGCCACGGCACGCCGGAGCGAGAGTCAGACTCATTCTGCTTGATGAGTCCCCCCAGCAGTACAGTTTGCCCACTCTGCACAGCCACTTGAGTGGAAACGGACCGGGTGGAAATGCTAGGGTTGCCATTGCTATCGACCGCATTGCTGGCGTCACTCACCTGCTGCTGGATATCCAAGTACACAAGCCCACCTGGGTTGATACGCGGCACTACGTCTAGGATCACGCCGGTCTGCACGTATTGCACGCTGCTAGTGGTGACCGATGTGTTGTCCAGATTGATGCTGGTCTGATTGATGGGGATGTTGTCGCCCACTTGAATCTGCGCTTGCTGATTGTTCAACACCACCAACGAGGGCGCCGAGAGTACCCGCGTATTGCCGCTGCTTTCAAGAGCATGCAGGGCCACCTGCAAATTACTGCTGACGAAGGAATAGAACAGTGAATCGGACGCCCGGCGAGCAGCACCACCGCCTCCCATAGCGGCTTGGCTGCCGGGAACGTTCTGGATACCTTCGGTGGAAGAATTGCCGGCCAGGCGGCCAAGGTACCACTGCACACCTAGATCCAAGCCATCCTCGAGGCTGACTTCAAGAATGCGCGTCTCAATTTGAACCTGCAACGGCGGTGTATCGAGCCGGCGAATGGCAGCGTGGATCTCTTGCCATTGAGTTGGCCTGCTTCGGACTAATAACTGATTGCTGCCGCGCTGCGCGGTGATACGGACCTGACTGTCGAAGTTTCCGTTCGCTCTGTGGCCAGCGCCGTACGACTGGCCATCCTCTTCCGCAGCCTGGCTTTCGTCACCATCCAAATGTTGCCTCGGTTTTGCCGTAATCTCTTGCGGACTGGACATAGGTACGCCACCAGTCGCAACCCCGACTCCGCGACCCGACAAACTAAGCGTCCGCAAACCCGGCGCCACTTTTCCTGGGTCGCCTTCGCCGTGTCCTTCATTGCCATAGATTTGCCTTAGATACCGTGCCAAATCGCTGGCCTTCATATTCCTCACGTCGTACACATACATCTGGGGCTCGTGCCCACCACCCTGGTCGATGGTATCGATCCAGCGACCGACCTCTGTCAGGTATTCAGGTTGGGAGGAGATTGCAACAATGGCGTTGGTTCGTTCGATCGGCATGAACCGGAGCATGCCGGCCACGGGTGTCGCTCCCCGAGGTCCAAACATTTGGTTGAGTTCAGGCATCAGCTCCCCGACGTTAGCCCGCTGCAAGCCAAAAACACCAATAGACATACCCTTCAACCAATTGAGATCGAACGTGGCTATAGTGTCCTGATAGTTGGCGAGTTCATCCGGCGTACCGCTGAGCACCAGTACGTTGCGTGACGGGTCAACCAGCAGAAAAGCGCTCTCTCGGGCGAATGGCTTGAGCAGCTTGCGCATTTCCGTGGCAGAAACGTATTCCAGCGCGAACATGCGCGCGCTCAAGCCGCTCTCCGGTGCCGGAATGCGTGACTGCGGCGTCATCTGCCCCGCAATCGCCTGACTGGCAGGGACGGCAAGATAACGACCGTCCTGCAAAACAAGAGCGTTGTTCGTCCATGACAACATCGTCTGCAGGATCGACAGAGCTTGCCCTCTGTCCACTGGCTTGGCCGTCGAGAACGAGACCTCGCCTCTCACACCTTGCGCAATACTGTAATCAGCCTGTAGCACGTCGCCCAGCACGGTATTGATCACAGCCGCGATCGGCTGATTCACGAAGTTAAAAGTGATAGTCCCCTCTTCCGTCGTACGAATCGAAGTCCTCCGTGCAGGCACCTCGGCAACGAACTGGCCAGTACCGCGCAAAATCTGCTGTCGCGCGGGTCCGGAAGAGGACTTCCCTGCGGTGGTCGCCGCAGGCTCAATCAGTAGTGGCTGGTTCTGCTGAAACCGATCACTGCCCGTGCCAGCAAGCCCCTCGTGTATCAGGTCAGTCGCCAGCCGGGGCTGGTGGGCAAAGTTGGAGCAACCTTGCAGCGCTATCGCGCCAAGGCAAGTCAACAAAAAACGAATGGCCACGAAATCAAGATCCTTGAGAAAAGGCACTTAAAAAAATTACTGGCTCGACGTCGGCAGCCTCAGGCTGCTGATGGTCAAAATATGGCGGTGGGCGCCGTACGAGATCTCAATCTTCCGATCTTCAATTCGGATCAGCGACCAACCGTTGGGCAGCAGATCACCTTCCTTGAGAGATAGAATCTGCCCGCCCCTTTGCTTCAGCCATGCCCGCCTCATCGGTGGTGCCAGGATCACGCCCGTTAGCGTTAGGTCGTCCACCCCAGGCGGAGGAACATCGGTTGGAGCGGCACTTTGAAAATCAGGCTTTCGCTGCTCCGAAAACAGCGGGCGTTCCCATATGGCCGAATAGGTCTGCAAATCGGCGAACGTACGTACAGCCGCAGGCGGTTGCACCCACTGACCTTCGACGCCCGGAGAATCCGCCTCAGGCCATCGCACGTCTTCCTCGCTAACCAGAAGATGGAGCCACAGCCCCCCCATTCCCAGCACCAACACCAAGAACGGTAAGCCGCCTACGAAGAGACGCCGGTAATCAGTCATGCTGCCGCCCAGCGTCGCGAGCCTGATATCCCACAACTCGAAAGCTGCCTCCCCAGCGCTGAAACTCAGATCCGTTTGCCACCGCAGCGCCCAACCTTTGAATGCTCAAGCCATCCACACGCAGAGTCGGTGACTCGGTCTCTAGCCGATGCAAGGTCTCCGCCAACGCTCGTGGACCACACTCAATTTCAACGTCAAGCGAGATCCGGCTAAGATTTCCCTGTATCGCCACTGGCGCTGGGACGCGATTTTGCACAGTGCATGACAAACCGCTCTGAGAGTGATGTGCCGAGCGCTCAAGCACAAGTTGCATCAATTGACCCTTGGCAATCTCAGGATCGAAGCTGGTCAACAGGCTACCCTCCGCCATCGGCATCTCGCTGATTGCGGCAAGACGAGCGCTGACCGCCTCCACCTGCGCGGCAAGACGGCTGAAGCGCTGGTGGGACATCTCCAACAACGCTATCTCTTCGCTCTGGCGCATCAACGGCGCGACGAACCAGGCATGAACGGTCATCCAATACCCCAGCACCAACACAAGACATGCCAAGGCAACAGCAAAAGCCCGGCACGCATTCCGGCTTAGTTTCAAGGCTTTCATTGCATACCTTCAGGCAATTGAGCCCGAAGCGTAAAGCGCTCGCGTTGAGTCTGAGGCTCCAGTTGAATCTCGCCCTCAAGACTAGCCTGACGCAAACTGGCGCAAGTACTCAACTGCGCGGGCAAGTCGCTCGCTCGGTCACTACTCCCAGAAATGCGGACGCCGCCATCGGGATCTATCCGCATCGCATCTAACCAGGTCAGTTCTGGTATGCAACGCGTCATCATGTCTAAAAAGGCCACGCTGGTGATCCGCTGGGACTCGCGCAGGCTCAAGGCTCGCTCCATCTCATCGCGTGCTCGCAGCTTCTGGCGCATGCCTTCGACTTTTTTGGCAACCACGCGCAGCTCCGCCAGCTGCGTACGACGAATTTCAAGTGCACGCTCGCCCCGCTCCACCCAGGCACTAAGGCACGCCAGCGCAAGAGCGAAAATGCTCGCGATCAGGCCGATTCGCATCCGCTTCACGCATCTGTCCCGCCGCATTCGCGGACTTATGGGCAGAAGATCAATGCCTTGCGGCCGACCGTCAGCCCTTTGCACGTCAACACCAGCAACCGCCACACCCTTCGCCTGAATCAGCTCAATGATGCTGTCAAGCTGACTCCGTCCAATCACAAACAGCTCTACGCGAATCAGATCCGGCTTCAAACGCTCCTTTACACGTACAGCGAAATAAGCTTGCTCGACGACAAATGGCGAATACTTGTCAATTTCATAAGCCATCACCTTGCCCAACGAGTTTCGTGGCAAATAAGGAAGACAAAGGTCGCAGGCGAGTACCTGCGCGGGCTCGAGGAGCAAGAGCACCGGCCGCCCCGAAGTCCCCTCCACGTCATCCGATAGGGGCCAACGCACCACCCGCCGTTCTTGACCCTCAAGAAATTTGCGTTTGAGAGACGCTGGCATGGATCCAACCAGCTCGCGCCACCACCACGCGAGAAACTGGCCCATCATGGACTTTCGCCCATACGCAAATAACCGATCGCACACTTGGCGCCAGCCCGACAATGACCATTCCGAAGTTTTCATTGTCCAATTCTCAATTGTTGCGTCGTCCTCAGCACCACACTCAGCGTCGACCATCGCGTACTGCCAACCGCTTCC
Source organism: Achromobacter seleniivolatilans (assembly GCF_030864005.1). Lineage (NCBI taxonomy): Bacteria > Pseudomonadati > Pseudomonadota > Betaproteobacteria > Burkholderiales > Alcaligenaceae > Achromobacter > Achromobacter seleniivolatilans. The sequence continues at coordinate 5,957,575 of NZ_CP132976.1, read as the reverse complement.
GCCTTGACTTGTACAACCTTCGGTAGCCGCGGAGTCCAGGGCCAATGTTCTAACCAGCCCGTGTCTCGTTGCATGTCATCAAAACCACGATATGCAAGACGCACGTCACGCAAATGGTCGACGAGTATCTGGTCATCACCCCAGGTCTTCCTTTCGGGATCGAAGAAGGCAACGCGCAGCAACCAGCCTCCGGCCATGTCCGAGACAAATTCCAAACGATGTAGTCGCAACGCGCCGCCTAATACCAACGGCGCCGCAGCGACATATTCAAGAGTTCTCGGCTCACCGAGGAACTGCGATGACTCCATCATTCCGGCCAGCGACTGGCGCAAGAACCGCTGGGCGGCCAACACCTGTTCCGTTCGCGCCGCGTTTCGGGCGAGTGGCTCCACCAGCTTGCTGCTACCACTGAAACTGGAAACTGCTAGCAGCATCAGGACAGCGATAAGGCTCAATGCCGCGAGCATCTCCAAAAGAGAGAATCCCCGTGTGCGCTTCATCGTGTTTCCACTTGAGCCGAGCGCCGCAGACGTAGACTGGTGAACCGCTCCTCGCGGTTTCCCTGGCGCAGTGTCAAGGTCAAATGGTAGAGGCCAATGCCCTGCCGCTGATCGTGCAGACTGCTCTCCATACTCCATTGCACCCCGTCATATACGCCCTCCTGCCGGCCAAGCTGAACGCCTTGCAGCCACTGCTCCGCCATCAAGGTGCGAGCGATCTGAGCCATGTGACTTCTCACTTCACTATGCCCACGTCCGCGGACAGCGTCGCCCATGCTGCCCAACATAACCGTTAGGCCGAGCGCTAGCAGAACGGTCGCAGCTAGCAACTCAATCAAGGTGAAGCCCGTCTCTCGGCGCCTGCAAAGGCTCATGGGCGCACCGATTGCAGGGTGGCCAAACCCGTAAGCCAACTGATGTTGATCCTGCTCTCCTGCCGCCCGACATGCAGCTGGATATTGCCGCCAGTTGAGCTGCCATCCGGGTAAAAATGCACGGCCGCTGGAGAACCGTCTGTCGAAGCGGCCACCTGTAGACGCCACTGGGAATTCGCAGGTAGGCAACGGCGGGGATGCCCCTCGCGCCAAAAACACAGGCTCTCGACATCAAAGTTCACCGCGATCCTCGTCTGGTCTCGGTACGCTTGCAGTCGCGCCACCTGGAGTTCCTGCAGCAGGTCTCCAGGAACTTGACGTTCACGCGCGCCGGCCAGTCCGCGTGACGCCGCCGCAGCTAGGAGCGTGCAGGCCACAGCCAGAAGCGCGAGCACAGCCAACATTTCCAGAAGGGTGAAGCCATTCTGGCGCGGTGTTACTGCCAATTCCCGACGTCCGCATCATTGCCTTCACCGCCCGGCTTTCCGTCGCGGCCGAGGAACACCAGGTCAAAGCTACCGTGCTTGCCGGGACTCAGATAGACAAACGCATGCCCGAAAGGATCTCGCAATTCACTCTGCTTGGCATAGGGCCCCTGCCACCGTGGCGCGCTGTCAGGCTTAAACAACAGGTCTGCAAGATCCGCCGGAGGTGTGCCCACATCCATCGCGTAATTCTCGATTTTCATACTCAAGCTGGCCAACTGCGCCTTCCCAGCTCCCACTTTTCCTTTGTCTAGGCTGCTACCGACCTGACGAACCACGATGGTTGCCACGACGCCTAGCAGAACAATGACCGCCAACATTTCGAGCAGGGTGAACCCCTCCACGCGACGACGAATTTTCAAGATTGTTCCTTGTACATAGGGTTCATATATTGCTCGTCAAGCTCATGAGCGGAAGCAATATGGCCAACATGATCAGCGCTACCATCGCAGTCATCAGTAGCGTGAGGGTGGGCACGAGCGCTGCCATGAATCGCTTGATGCTCGTCTGGTTTTGTTTGTCGTAAATGCGCGCAAGCTTCAGTAGCATCTCGCCGAGTTGCCCCGATTGCTCACCCACGCCGATCATCTGGACGGCCAATTCGGGGAAAACGCGGGTCCTTGCGAGCGCGTCCGCCAAACTTGCCCCCTCTCTGGTCTCTTGCGCCGCCTTGCTGACCGCGGCTCGCATGGCGTAGTTGGTGACAACTCGCCGTGCGATATCGAGACTGGTGAGCAGTGCCACGCGCTTCTCCAGGAGCGTGCCAAGCACCTGCGCCAGCCGTGCGACGTCTACGGCAAGCCAAAATGATCCAAGGGCGCCACAGCGCAGCAATGAAGCATCGAATCGCTCGCGCCGACGCCTATCACGCAGGCTGACAAGTACGCAGCCGGCAGAAAACGCGGCGACCAGCGCCATGACGACGCCCCAACGCTCCATCAACTCCCCTAGCCACAAAACTGCCTTTGTGAGTAACGGCAAAACAATGCCTAAATCGGCAAAGATCGGAACAAATTGTGGAACGACATAGGCCAGCAACAGCCCCAAAGACCCCAAAACGCCCGCCACAAGAAACGCTGGATAAATCAGAGCGCTGATCAGTTCGGTACGTTGGGCGTGGGCGCGTTCCAAATGTTCGGCCAGATGGGCCAAGGACTCACTTAACGTCCCGCTGGCCTCGCCTGCGCGCACGAGGCTGATGTAAAACGATGAGAAGACACGGTCTTCGCGCGCCAAGGCCGTTGAAAGCAGATCACCTGCCTTGACCTGCTCCAGCAGCCGCTCGACCACATCGCGTTGCGGCCCCCGTGCAGCTTGGCGGACAAGCAACTCGAGCACGCTCTCGATAGGCTGGCCCGCGTCAAGCAACGTGGCCAGTTGTTCGGTAAGGCGCACCAGTTGACGCTGTGAAATTCGAGGGCTGCTAAATAGCGTTTCCCACCGCCCCTGAGACACGTGCAGTTCGATTATGAGCATGCGCTGCGCTTGCAGTCGGGCCACCGCCTCGGCCTTGCTCTCAGCCAACAATTGCCCCGTCTGACGCTTGCCTTGACCATCGATGGCCAGGTAACGAAAAGGGATCATGCAGACTCCTTCCCTTCATCCCGGGTTACCCGCAACACCTCTTCCAGGCTCGTCACGCCCTCTAGAGCCAAACGAAGCCCGTCCTCGTACAGCGTGCGTAGGCCTTCTTGCCTGGCAACCTGCTCCAGCGCGTTGCTGTCCGCACGCTCCATCACCAATGCTCGAATACGCTCGGACATAAGCAACAACTCGCTGACGACCACTCGCCCCTGATAGCCATCACCGGCTGCGTCTGGCCTCGGGCGGTACAAGCGAATCGGCCGCTCCGAGGTGTAGCGGTCAAGGCGATGTTCACCCACCAACGCCTCAGGGACTTCAAACGCTTCGCGCGTCGCCGGATCCAAACGACGCAAAAGGCGTTGCGCCAGGACACCATTCACGGTGGACGCGAGCAGATAACTTTCCGCGCCCATGTCGAGCAGCCGGGTAATGCTGGCGCACGCGCTGTTTGTATGCAGAGTGGAGAGCACCAGATGTCCCGTGAGGGCAGATTGGATCGCGATACGACACGTTTCCAAATCTCGAATCTCACCAATCATGATCACGTCTGGGTCCTGGCGCACGATTGACCGCAACGCCGACGCAAAATCCAGCCCGATTGCAGGTTTAACCTGCAATTGATTGATTCCTTCGAGCTGGTATTCGACCGGATCCTCCACCGTAATGATCTTGCGCTGGGGAATATTGAGCCTGGCCAACGCTGTGTAGAGTGTGGTGGTTTTTCCCGAACCCGTCGGGCCGGTCACAAGAAAAATTCCATCTGGCTGTTCGAGTGCGGACAGTAGTCTTTCCAGGTAGGCTCCTGAAAACCCCAGCTGCACGAAGTCCAGGTTTACGCTTTCGCGATCGAGAATCCGAAGTACCACTGACTCACCAAAACTCGTCGGCAATGTTGAAACCCGCAAATCGACCTGGCGGCCGACCAGGCGCAACGCAATGCGCCCATCCTGAGGAAGACGGCGTTCGGCAATATCTAGCCTTGCCATGATTTTGATCCGAGAGACCACCGCCGCCGCAGAGCGAACCGGTGGCGACTCTGCCTCTCGCAAAAGTCCGTCGACTCGGTAACGGACATTGAGCCGGTTCTCGAATGGCTCGATATGGACATCTGACGCCCGCAACTCCATAGCGCGCTGCAGGATCAGATTGACCAGCCGAATGACCGGCGCCTCGGACGCAAGGTCTTTCAAGTGATCGACACTCTCCGGCCCGTCGAGGCTTTCGAACTGCTCCACCAGCGCGCCCATCGCCGAACGGCCTTGACCGTAAAGGGTCTCGATCGCTCGCTCCACCTCACTGCGGGTGCCGATTAACGAAACAAGTTTCCGACCGGTGGCATATTCCACCGCCTGCAAAGGGTAGCCCGCTTCCGGACGAGCCACTACGACCTGCAGGCGGCCATCCAACGATGTCCCTACTGGAACAATGCAGTGATGGTTTAGAAACCGCAGAGGGAGCGGCGGCAAAGGGGTTTCTGGCGGGGAAAAACTAGTGAAGTCAAAGCGCTGCCAGCCAAGCGCTGCCGCCCAAGAAAGTGCCAGGTGGCTTTCGGAAACCAGGCCCAAACGCACCAGCCAATCAGATACGCTGTGCTGCGGTTGTTCAGCGCGTAAGGTCGCAATCTGCGAGAGGGCATCTCGTGTAAGGCTGCCACTCTCGAGCAGATGCTCCACAAGAGTGTCAGAGATGTCCATGACGCCAGCTTCAAGGAGCGTTCCACAGAACGCAAATAGAAACAAAGGGGCAAATGATAACAAATATTAATACGTTTGGATACTTTTGACCTCGTTTAATTCTCCTGCCAACGCAAGACACGAAAGACACCAGCCTCGCTTTCCACGGGGATTATCAAGACTGTCGCCAGTAGCCCAGCGCTGAAACCGTTGGCGAGTGTTGCCACGATCTCAACAGCCACAACCGAGCCAGGATTGTCTCCCGACGTGTGCGGCTTCGGCAGATCAAGCGCCTGCACAAGCACTGTGTCCGCATATGCCGCGTCGGGCACACTCCCTCCTCCCCATATTGTGATGTACGGCAGAATGCGTTGATAAAAAAGGGCATCCATGGATGTGCGGGCGAGTACGTCCTCAAGGTGCTGCAAAGGGATTCCTCGCTCTCGCCCCTCGCGCATCTGCTGACTCAACTTGTTCGCTTCATCAGCGCTCGCGCCCATCATTCGAAAAAAGCGGGCAAAGTAATCCAGACTCCCGGTATTAAGATCGAGTTTTCCGCGCTCGCTACGTATCACCATCGCCAATTTGACATCGCCAATAACGGTCGAGTGCCGCTGGACATTAGCGCCGAATCGCTCCGGAGCTAACAGCAACTGGTGCACTGCAAACGCGATGCCCCCCTCGGCAGCAATCAACGCTTGACTACGCTGCAACTCAACGTAGGTTTGCCGAACGACAGCACGTTGCGTCGCCACCAGACGCGTAGCGACAAGACTCAGCGCCACCAACAACCAAAGCACAACGATCAATGCCATTCCACGCTGGTGATACCTCGGTTTATCCCGCTTACGAGGCCCGGCATTGCTTGACGACACGAACTGGGCCACGTCGGACTCCATTTGAAGGATGGACATTCTAGTCAACTACTGCTTTGTCATCATCGGAGTTGTGTTCACGCCCAACAACCGAGACCCGGCACGAGAAATCAACGCAGTTTCGCGACTCTTGCGTACCCCGCCGCAGATGCCGCCCTAAAGGACCAAGTGCTTACGCGAGGCGTCTTCACTCAATCGGCGATGAAACGATCAAGGTTTCAAACCACGTTTTTATTGCTAATCGTTTCGAGAATTATTATTATCCGCATTCGTTACATGCTTATGTTCCACAGCAGCAGCAAGGACTTGAATGAAGGCTCGCACATTTTTACTGACCGCCTCTCTGTGCTTGGCGTCTCTTCAAAGCGTCGCAGACGACGCTCCTCCTCCCCCCACTACACCACCGCCCACTTCGCCGCCTGCCGGCACCGTCATGGACAGTTCCGGACCGTTTGTGGCAACGGAGCCCGTCAACGACTTACCCAGCCCTGAAGAGCCTATTCCGTTAACCGAGGAGATGATAAGCCTTGAAGATTGGCAAGCCATCCATCCAACGACGGGACTGTATCCAGAAGACGTCGAAGACCCCGAGCAAAACTTGGGCGAGCCCGACAGCCAAAGTTGCGCGGGAAATCCGATCAATATAGCCACGGGCAACAAATTCCAAGAAGAGACGGATATCGCAATTGGCAATAGAAATACGCTGGAGTTAGTGCGCTACTACAACAGCCAACGCGCTGTTCACTGGAGCCACACGTACTCGGTCTACATCAAGAAGGAAGGTGCGTACGCCGGCCTGAAAACGGCAGAGGGGTCGACGCTGAAGTTCATCGATCAAGGCGGGAGCTATACCCCGCTCAATAATTTTCAAAGTGGCACTCTGCGAAAAATCGGCACTGGATGGGAGCACAAGAATGTCGATCAGGATATCTCACGATTCGACGACAAAGGCCGTTTGATTCAGTGGATGGGACACACCGGATATGGGTACAGCATCGCGTACTCCGGAAACTCGACCACCGTAACCGACATTTATCAGAAGACCCTCCATCTGAATCACGATGCGTTTGGCCGACTAAGCGGCGCAAGCAATGCTTGGATTAATGCCACTTATCGATACGACAAGGGGGGGCGACTGATTGGCGTCACGTACAACTACAGCGGAAAAATAAAAGGCCGCTCGTATGGCTACGAGGATTCCAGGCTGCCGTTCCATCTCACATCTATCACCGACGAACGCGGGATAGTGTCGTCCACATGGACCTATGACGCTAGGGGGCGGGCCATTTCAAGCACTCATGCAAATGGCGCCGACAAGACCACCCTCGCCTATGACGACTTAGGTACGACCGTCGTCACCAATCCTCTGGGCAAACAGTCGACTCACGTCTTCCAAACCATAAACAACGTGAAACGCGTCGTTCGCGTTGACGGACATCCCTCTCTCAATTGCGGCATGAGCAACGCTCAGTTCAAGTACGACACGCAAGGAAGGCTCACGGAAAAGATCGCTGACAACGGAGCAAAGACCACATATTCCTACAACGCTCAGGGATTCGAAATCTCTCGCACAGAAGCTGCGGGCACGCCACTCGCTCGCACCACCACGACTCAGCGTGACACCGATGGAGTGAAGCCCATCACGATTACGCAGCCGGGCAAGAAAACGGAATATCGCTACAACGCAAAAGGACAGGTGACGGAAGTCTCGGTGCAGTAAGTGTGCGGGCACATTAAGCGCTGAGCACAGACCCAACCAGCGTACGCCCCTCCCTTGAATCTGCCCTTTCTTCAGAAAAAAATAAGATCCATATGGATGTTTCTATGAAAGCAACAATCAGCGCTCTCGCGTTGTCCGTCTTATCTGCCTTCTCTAGCCCTGCAAGCGCCGCTTCGACGACGAAGTACAACTACACCGCAGGCGGCTTGCTCGCGAGTGTTGATGGTCCCAGGTTGGACGTCACCGACGTAACAACCTTCGAATACGACGCGTCCGGCAATATTTCGAGCGTCACCGACGCCATTGGACAACGTACGCAGTACTCCAATTACAACAAATTTGGATTACCCGAACTGGTCACAGAGCCCCACGGCCGAACAGCAACTCTCAGCTACACCGAGGAAGGATGGCTGGCCACTGTCAATTGGGCAGGCAAGATCAGACGCCACGAGTACAACGCATCGGGCGACCTCACCAAAACCACATATCCTGGCGGCAGTTGGGTCCAGTATCTTTATGATCCTGCTCGGCGATTGGTGGGCCAAGACGACAGCAGCGGCAAGCGAATACGCTTTGCGTTGGACAGCATGGGGAACCGCGTCCAATCCACTATCCTCAACGTTGCCGGCACCGCTGCTGAAGCGTCCACGACCACCAAATTCGACGAACTGGGTCGAGCTATCTCTGAAATGGATCGCAATGGCCGAGTGACAAAGTTCGAGTACGACGTGGTAGGCAACTTAGTTAGCACCACGTCGCCAAAGGGCCATAAAACTCAATTTACCTACGACGCCCTCAATCGACGAATTACGTCAACAGACGCCCTCGGCGGACTGACGCGCTATGAATACAATGCGGCAGATCAAATCACTAAAGTGGTAGATGCCAAAGGCTCCCAAACCACTTACGTTTACGATTACAACGCCAACCTCACAAAGCTGGTAAGTGCCGATACTGGCACGACGACGCGCACCTTCGACGAGGCAGCTAATCTGATCAAATCGGTAGATGCCCGCGGGGTTACCACCGAATTTGTGTACGACGAGCTGAATCGACTTTTTCAGAAAAAGTACCCAGCATCGCCTTCTGAAAACATGATGTTCGGATACTACACTCAATCCGGATCGAATATAGGTCAACTGGCGGTAACTTCAGGAAATTATGGTACTACAGGCTATGAATATGACCATTACAGCGATCTACGAGTGGAATGGTACAAACCCGAAAACCAAGCCACCACGTACTCCAAACAGTACACCTACAACGGCAACAACCAGCTTTTGTCTGAGCAGACGTCCGATCTCAAAATTTCGTATGAAAGGAATGCCGCTGGTGACGTTACTGCTATTAAAGTCGATATCAACGGCACATCCCAATACATCGCCCAAGGGATAACCTACCGAGGTGCTGGTCGAGTTGATTCGATGCAGCTTGGCAACGGCACGTCGACTCAGAATTACTACGACAAAAATCTGCGCCTCGAGGGACAACGAACAGGAACCGCAACGGTCGCCAGCAGCGTTGATGCCAATGGAAACGTCGTTTCCATTACAGGATCGTCCCTCGGAATCGGCAACACCTCCTACAAATACGATGCCTTGGATAGGTTGATTGAAGAACGCACCGGGAACATTCTTAAGTCCTACGCCTGGGACTCTGTTGGAAACCGGACACAGCGGCTGACCAAAAACGCGTCCACGGGCAACCTGATCGACACCCAGACGCTCGGATACTCTCCTAACAGTAATTTACTCACCTCGATTAACGGCGCTCCCGTTGCAAGCGATACGGCCGGGAACCTGCTCCAAGGAAAAGGGCAGCGTTACACCTATGACAGTGCAGGCAGGCTGAACGCAGTCTACAGCGCAGCGAATGTAAAAATTGCTGAATTCAAATACAACCATTTGGGCCAGCGGATTGAGAAACGAGTCCTGACCAATAGCATCCCGGAAATCACATACTACGAGTACGGACAACAAGGCCAACTAACAACACTCAGGAAGGTCGACACCACGGGAAAAAAACTCGGCCATTCAACCTGGGTATGGTTTGACGGACGGCCATTGGCGCAGATTAACTTTAAATATGACGCCAGCGGCACAGCCAAGACCCACATCCTGTACCTACAAAATGACCACCTGGACACGCCGAGGCGAGCGCTGGGGGACAATGGGTCTGCCATGTGGAGATGGACGAGTGATGCCTTCGGTATCGGTGATCCGGACAACGCCATCGGCATAGACTCCGCCGGCAACATCGTGACCGATGTCCCACTACGCTTTCCCGGACAAATCGCAGATCAGCAAACCGCTCTTCATTACAACTACTTCCGCGATTACGATCCAGATACCGGACGCTATATTCAAAGTGATCCCGTTGGGCTCGTTGGAGGCATAAACACATACGGGTATGCCTATGGCAACCCACTTAAGTACGTTGATCCCGACGGCCGGTATGCATTCTTAATTCCATTATTTGCTGCTACGATCAGGATCACCGCAACCGATCTGTTGATCGGCGGCTCGATCGGCACCGGTGCATACGGCGCCAATGTCATTTACAACAATGCGAAGAATCCGCCGACAGGCTCCATCCCTATCAATGAATCCCCTTGGTCAGGTGATCACGGAAGAATTAAGAATGATCTCCACTTAGGCGGAACCGACAAAGTCTACATTGACCCAGATGGTAATGTCTGGCCCCAGCACCCCGATGGTTCTTGGTCGAATGAAGGACCGGCCTCGAGCTACACAGGTAGCGGCAAGCCGAGTGGTCGCCGCGGCAAAGATCGAGATAAGAGAGGTTGCGATTGAGTACCGACTACACCATCAATGTCATTGTTTTCGTCAGTCACCCGTCTCGACGGGCAGAGGAGATCATTTCAGCGTTAGGTTGGACGCCTGGAAATTCGTGGTCTGCCGGGGATGAGCGCATCACGCCAACGGGCCTTAAACTAGGAGGCATCCGCGAAGATACGAAGTGTTCCTTTTCCTTCTGCCTCAACGAAGAGGATGGCACGTCCACTGCTGAGGACAAGGTAAAGCACTTACTCACTAAGCAACCCTACGTGAAGGACCTGATCGAGTCAGGAGGTAAATTCCGTTTGAAGATTCATTTAAACGGCCAGTTTCATTGCCATTTGGGCCTCTCGACCGAGATCATGGCAGACCTCAGCAAACTTGGCATACCCTTCGAGGTAGAGTGCTTCCCGGACGGCTAAGAAGCACCCCGACGCCCTAGAATATCTTGCGACTTGGTGGGCTACCGATGTTCGGTAGCCCACCGAGCAGTCAGAAATTCCGTGTGGGTCGGGTGGCCCGCCCAAAATAGATATGCACCAACATCACAGCTGCATCACGCTGATTTTTTATCGTGTGACAGGCGGCATGCGTCCGAGTTGCTTACGCTCTCAACGCACTGGTCCGGGAGGAAGCAACGATGCCACGCGCCGGCGGCTCAGTGCGGGGTTGTGGATTCGGCGGCGCTGCTGAATGCCAGCGCCGCCGTTCAGATACCATAACGGCACGTCGAGCCCAGAACTTCAGGGCCGTTCAACCTGGCTGGGAGATCTGGACACCTGGCTGACCCTGAGGCTCTTTATGGTCTGCTCCCTGCTAGGCACCACAAACTCAATCTGTTGGCCTTCTCTAGGAAATTTCCTGTGACATCGCTACGTTGCTGTTCCGCTAACTGGCCGACCTGCGCGGGGTTATCGCCCGGCGGTCCGTTATCTGGTTCTTTTTAGACGCTTGTACGCTAGGCTTCTTTGGTGCCATGTCCAGATCAGGCGGACAGCCGCTGTTCATTGCGTGCTGGGTGGCATGTCCCGCCACTTTCGCCCTGGCCGCAAGTGGCTTTAAGTTGCACTGCCGGCCGAGATTTCGGCCACGGCCCTGAGATCTTCAGGTATTGAATAGCGAAAAAGCGGGGGACTTTGGCAGCACCCGCTTTCCGCACGTAGTCTCAAAGTACTTTTTCAGCGCCCACCCCTCGATTACGGCGCCCGCCTCCGCATCGACTGCCACAACCACTACTCTCGCCCAATCCTTTTTTGTTTCGGTCACAATTACTTCTTGGCCAGGCTGCAGGACGCTGATCGCGCGCGACCGTCGCGGGCCGTTCCGCTCCCGCAAAACGACATGTCGCTCGCCCACTGTCCAGCACGCGGATGTTTGAGCTACCGATGCAGAGAATTCCGGGGACTCGACAAGCTCTTCGAACTTTTCCATCCACTCCTGAGCGACCTCCGCTACTTCGTCCGGAGAGGGCAGTTGCGCAATACTGCCAGCGAGAAGGCACAACTCATTCAGGATCCTCAGGAACATGAAGATAACGCTGAGTACCTCCATTACTGTCGGCCTGACCTTCTGGTGAGGCAGATACGGAGCGGCTGCCCTTGACGTAGAAGCTGCCTTCGCCGCCGCCAACTCCGCTGCAACAGCCTCCTTCGCAATTTCGCGTATCGCTTCCTGCAGCGGCTGCGAAGCATGGTTGTGATCGGAATTTCGGAGAATCTCCAGAGCGGAGTTCGCCATGCTGTGCATACGAGCCCTGAAAGCTGCGTCCATCCCGTTAAACACTGCATTCGCGGCAAGGGACTCAAACCGTTGCAGCTGCTCAGCTGGCAGGATGTCGTTCAGCCGTCGAAGGCCATGCAAGGCGTCCAACTGGAGCCAGGGAGCAAGGCTGGGACCTCCCCATCTACCGACAATATCTCGGATTTTTCCCAGCGAATCGTGCTGCCATAGCTCCATGTGGGGGAGTTTGGGAAGGAAACTACGATTCAACTTCTCGATGTACTCGACCATCGGGTTGTTCGCCACTGCCCTGGCAGCCTCGATGGTCCCGGCCAGCCCAGCGAAATCTCCATATCTACCCAGTTTTAGGGCCGCTGCCATACGTTCGCTGGCCAACACGCCCGCTGGCCGGAGCATCTCTTTAAATCTGCTTATGTCGGGACGCGTAGAGGCACGCGCGAGCGCCCCCACTGCCTGCCGATGAACCGGAGAATTGTCCTTGGAAAAATCATCTTTCATCGGCCTACCTGCTTCTCGTCTTGTTCTGGATGGTCTTAATGATACTGATTGACGCCGGTGGGGCGCTATTGGAACGGACATCACCGCACTGTCCGCACAGCCCCGCTTTCAACGGGACCTCAGGTCGACGATATCGACTCACCGAGGCGAAATTTTCGAATCCACTTCTGAAGACGGACTTCGGTCGAAAGTCATCAAACACTGCCTGCTTCCCCCTCCGCCCCACTCTACGGAAGGAATCCACGCGTGCTCCACTCGACTGCCGAGCAACTATCTCTAAAGGATAAAATTTCGACGATCGGGGCGGTCTGACAATAGTGCATTACATTCAGAATTCTTCCTCCCTATTTCGTTAAGTACCCAGATGAGAAGAATCGGCTTGACCATCTATTTCTTCGGTACTTCAGATCTATCAATGAGCAGCTTCTTAGTCCCGAACTTTTCCCGCATATAACAACTCATTTGGGAGTAGTTCTTGAAATCCGTTAAAAGAGCCTCGCTCTAAAGCATCCGCGTAACGCTCGAGAATCGTTGCTTAGCGACCGCACTACTATCTCGACTAGGGCGATGTCGTTAAGGACCATGCTGGCATGCTCCGATAACCCCGTACCAAGCACTTGCATCAAAGTCGGGATATCCCGATTCCGAGATAGTCGGGACATCCGAAAATGCGCTGAGTCGCTTCTGCGACGCCACAGCCAAAGGCCTGAGCTTTCCTACTTCCATTTGCCAAAGCCCGCAGCGGTAGAGAACGTGAAATCGAGTCGACCGTCGGCCAGATCATTGACTTCCGGCGAGCCGTGAGCGAGCGTCGCAATCTAGCTTTAGACACCATCCCGTCGTACCGAGATCTTCTCGTCAAGGATCCGCGCCAGGGGTGTGCCCGTTTGGATATTTACACGCTCTTCGATCTGTGTCTGCTGTGGATCAATCGCGAAATGAAGGTCGAAATCGCGAGTGCTTTGCAGCATACGGAGTACGGAAAGCTTCAGGGGAAGATGATGTGTTTGCCGACAGATACCGCATTGCAGCCACATCCCAAGCACTTGGAGCGTCACGCTCAGATCGCTAGCGAACTGCGGGAGGCCACGCGCCGACGCAGCGATCGCAATCGTTCTCGTCCCATCAAGGGTGTCACGGGCGTACGCACCGTTGGCAACGAGGTATAGAAGGACCAACTTCCGCTTCGGGTCGGAAGCGTCCCGTTGCCAATAACGGAGTGAGTCGAGAGCGCCCATCGTTGGGCAGCTGTATCCGGCATGCATGGCCAATACCGAACCAGGCGGGCGTCGTGTGCCCGTCAGGCGCCTCGCGTCGCCAGACGCAGGCAAAGGCTCCATTCCGGGGAGAACGGCGCGTCACCCGGAACTTGACACAGGAAATCGAACCCTCCAGAGGCGAAATCCGGCTGGAGGCCGCGCCAGCCTTTGTATATCGAAACTCCTCGATTCCCAAACTCGATGACGTAAATCCCAAGTTGGATGACTTTCGACAGCTGGCATCCTTATGTTCCACCCCCGTTTTACCCCCCTTGTCGAAGTTCAGCGAGCATGGAATTCAGATCTTTTACTAATCAACAACTTACCCGATCTCAGCCATTTAATTTGGAACCAAAGTGTCATTGAGTTTGGAATTCTTCCGAGAAAACGTCATTCAGTTTGGAACTCCACTATTCACCGTCGCTGGCGCCGGACTGTTGGGCCATGCGATAACTCTTATCTGGTGCGGTAGCGGAAGAAAAACTTAGCGCAGTGTCCGGGATGGACAGACCAACTGGTAGAGAGATTTAAAGTTAGATGAAATTCGACAGCCATTCGCTGCCAGTTGGTGAGACTGAGCTCGCGCATCTAATAAATTTTCCCCCTAAAAGCGCGCCGTTCAACGGAAATCGCGATGGCAAAAATGTTTGTCCGTTAACATGAGGTTTTCTCAATACTAGGAGTGATCGTGGGAGACGAATCGAAACTGACCCTTGAAACGGCACGGGCGCGAGTGGTAGCCGCACAAGCCGCCTATGATTCCGCCAGGCAGAAAAGCTTGTCTGTGGCGGAAACAAACGTCACTCGCCGAGATGGGAGTATGAGACAAGAAGCCATGTGGGACAGTCATATGGAAAGTGTCCGCGCCGAAGAGTACGTAGCAGAACGGAGCCTTGAAGACGCAAAAAGGGCCCTTTCGGCCCTTTCGGCCCTAGTCGACCGGTAATCCCCCCGCAAAAGCGTTGTTGTGGATTCAGACGGTCAGTGCAACATTGCGTCCAGCGCTTCAGCCGGGGTCTTGAATCCCAACGTTTTTCTGGGCCGGGAGTTTAGCTTAGCGGCAACTGCATCAAGCTCGCACTGCGTATAGTTTGCCAAGCCTGTTCTTTTTGGGAAGTACTGGCGTAGCAGGCCATTCGTATTTTCGTTGGTGCCTCGCTGCCAGGGGCTGCCCGGATCGCAGAAGTAAACGACCATATTGGTGGCAATACTAAAGTGCCTGTGCGCTGACAACTCAACCCCGCGGTCCCAGGTTAGGCTTTTCCTTAGTTGAGCAGGAAGCTGGCGCATCTGCTCAACAAGTTCTCGAGTGACGGTTTCGGCCCGCTTGTCTTCGATCCTGCAAAGCACGGTGAACCGCGTGCTTCTGTCGACGATCGTGGCAATGGCGCTCTGATTTGCTCCCGAAATAAGATCGCCTTCCCAATGCCCTGGCAATGCGCGGTCTTCGATCTCCGCAGGACGAGAACGAATTGAGATGCAGTCGGGAATGCCGCCTGAAATGGCCGCCCGATGGGGTCTGGCATGGCGGAACATTCGCTGAGTCCGTAGGTGCTTTTTTAGTTCTTCACGCAGTACGCCGCAGGCTTGAACAAACAGCGATCGATAGATTGTTTCGTGCGAAACACACATGATCTTTCCGTCAGGAGAGTGACGCTTCAGCCATCCTGAAATCTGTTCTGGCGACCAGTCAGCCTCCAACAGGCGTATCACGATACCGCGCAGCTCCGGTTCACTGGACAGCAGGTAAGGCTTCGGTCGCAGACCACGCTTCAAGAACTGCTTTTCAGCATCGTACGCTCGGTACTCCTCTGGTCCGCCATTGCGGCCGACCTCTCTCGAGATCGTCGATGCTGAGCGGCCCAACTGGCGACCAATAGCTCGATAACTTGCGCCACTGGCCAACCCTCGAGAGATCGACTCGCGCTCTTCTGCTGACAGGCATTTGGCACGGCGCGTCCTGGTCCTAGGCGAGATGCCTCCGTGGTACAGGAGATATGAAAAGACAGTCGCAGGAGGCTTAGATATGTCGCGCGCAATGGAGCTCATCGGGGTCCCCTTGCACCATAGCTCCCAAATCCTAGACTTCCTCTCCGTAGTCATGGCACCGTAAATGCTGACCATTGCACACCTCTATCCATCAGGCTTTCAATAGGGCGTTGCACTGACCATCTGAATCCACAGGTACTAAAAACTGGGTTAGGATCATACTGACCCACCGCGCCGGAGTAAATCTGACCCACCTGGGCAATGATGGCGGCCTTTTGGCCGCCGACAATGTTGACTCAGGGCAAGCAGTGGAGATCAAGGTAATGGCGCGTCGCGACGTCAGCATTCGGGAGATGGCCAAGCAGCCGGGCTACTCACGCAACACGATCAGGCGGTATCTGCGTGAGGCTGATGCCCAGCAGTACAAGCCCCGCGAGGCACGGACCACCAAGCTGGATCCGTACAAGGACTATCTGCACGGGCGCATCGAGGCGGCCCGGCCGCACTGGATTCCAGCAGCCGTGCTGCTGCGGGAGATTCAAGAGCTGGGCTACCCCGGTGGTGTAACGCAGCTCAAGGAGTTTCTTGGCAGCTACAAGCACCAGGAGCCTGAACCGGTCGCTCGTTTCGAGACCCCGCCTGGCAAGCGGATGCAGGCCGACTTCACCCACATCCGGCGCGGCCGTGATCCCTTGATGGCCTTTGTCGCCACGCTGGGATACAGCCGTTCGAGCTGGGTGCGGTTCACCACCGATGAGCGCGCCGACACTTGGTTCGGATGTCTGCGTCAGGCCTTCATCTACTTCGGCGGCGTACCCCAACCGCTGTCGGCTGTTCGATGGGCAGCCTTCGCTAGACGACTTCACGCTTCCCCCCAGCTTGCATAGCAATAAAGGTATTCGTCGATCACGATCTTCACCTGAACACCGGAATAGTCTTCGTACGCTATATATCTATATCGCCCTTTCTGAACTTCTAACCAGTCATGGATAAGGAGCGCGTTATTCTGCCGTTCCGTCCCGTCTAGTCCGGCGCACGTAAATTGAGCGACGACCATGCGCTGCATAGCACGTGATCCAATCTCCGGGTACAGCTCTGGCACGTGAACATCCTCAATAAACTCGCGTTGTTCCTCCGATAGCAAGGCAAGCGGTCCCCAGGAAAAGACTGTTGGCTCCCCGCGGCACACTGAGCTGAGTTCATACGCAGCATGGCCGCGGGCAAGCTTCAGAAGGACGACTTTGACTCGATCCGCTTCAATCGCAAAGATGACTTGACCATCTCGCTCCTGCCGGGCGGCTTGAATTTTGGCTCGCAATGCAGGACTTCGCCGGAAGATACGGCCCACCAATGGCCGCTGCACTGAATCGGTCGATCCTCGAAGAACGGTTTCAAGTAGACATACAAAATACTCCTCATCTGAGGAAAAGGCGTTGTTGCATTTTCTGCACGCCCCTACAACGGGGAGGTTTTCGGGTAGCGGCGCGTCGAGCAATGATCGCGACGGCACATGATCGCGGGTGTCAGGGAACCCGCCACAATAGATGCAACCATCAATGAGGCGACTGTCAGCAAAGTCCGTGAACTGGTCCATGGCCGTCTAATGTAATTTTTTGACAACCACATAATAAACTGGACCGCAACGAATATTCTGGACCCTGATCAAGAGTTGGTGTTAGATGCAATTACCAAGCAGTGCGAGGCATCGCTCTCGAGGCACCCTGATTAACTTAGATCAGGAAGCGCAGCACTTTTACGGTGTCTGGTGGTGATTCTGTAAGGCCAATCATCCAGATCCGAGTATGAGGGGCGGACGGAGGGAACTGTTGGGACAACGGCCTGGCAGAGTCCTTCTTAAGCACTTAAAAGAAGGAGCGCATCAAGCAGCACATCTCTGCTGACTGGGAGAATGTTACGCTCGATCTGGAGGAGCACATTGATAGCCGATAGAATTCAACCCGGCGGCACAGTCATCTCGGTGGTGCGCTCCGAACGAGTTCGAGGCTGCTCATCGCTAACGAAAATCAGATGCCTATAAAGTCTTGGTAACCCCACGCCCCAAGGCCCTGCGAAGGCGTCGGACTACGACGTCTTCTCGTTTAAGATCATGCTCCCAGAATGTCAACACAGCCCAACCGTCCCGCCTCAATCTAGCCCGTGTTAACTTATCGCGCGCGATATTGCGTGCAATTTTGGCCGACCAATACACTGAATTATCGCACGGACTACGGTAATGCCTAGGACAGCCATGCCAAAAACAACCGTGAACCATCACAGCAACACGTGCTGCGGGAAAAACAAAGTCGGGCGTGCCGACGATCTGCAAGTGCCGGCGCCATCCAGTCAGACGCGCGCCGCGCAAAATGCTCACCATCCGCCCTTCGGTCGACGCATTGCCTCGACTCTTTACTGCTCGCATGATCGCAGATCGCTCGATAGTCGGCATAAGGGGGCCTATCGATTTCGTATAGCTGATGCAAAATAAGTTCTACTGTTAAGCAGCCTCGTCAGCTAATTCAATCGCCTTGATTGTGTCGATGATAGGATTAAAAATGTGCTGCGCAAGGTGATTGACAACTGGTACTGCCACGCCATCGCCCGTGAGATGATAGGCTTCGCTGTACCTTTCGGGGAGCTTGTAATCGTCATCCAAACCCATCAGGCGCGCCGCCTCTCTACGAGACAATAGGCGAGAGCGGACAATTTTTTGGTTTATCACAATGATGGTTTGCAGACTCGAGCCGCCCGATGGAGTGCGCAAACAGCCCGAGACACCATCAAAGCGCGCCTCTGCTCTTTGGAGTCCTTGGCGCATTCGCCGATAAATAGTTCCCACCACTTGCTCGCCAGTTTGGCTTGCCTGCTCGATCGCCCTATCCACCTTTAGCCGGTTGATTGGGGTCATCATGCTGCACAACCGTTTCGTTTCCTCCTTGGTATGCCATTGCACATCCTTGGGGTTGTCTTCGATAAGATCTTTCAGCTCCTTGGGTTTATCCACAGGCAAAGGTAGATCCCACCAAATCCAGCGTGACTGTAGTCTCTTCGGCATGCTCTCAAACGCATGAACAAGCCCTGACGGATGCCAAGTTTTCGATGGGCCACTGGCAAGCAACTGCTCGGGTACAGCGACATTGGCGTTAACGGCCACAATAAAAAGACGAGGTCGAGATTGTGGTAAAAAGCGCGCCGCATCGATCACCATCGCACCTAGTCGATAGCCCCCGGCCACAATAGCTCTTACGATTGACTCAAAGTCTTTACCATCATGACTAGTAAGTGTGCCATAGACATTTTCCAAAGCAATTAAAGATGGATTTCGCCCCTCTTTTTTTAGGGCCATCATTAACTTCCAAAATGCCCAAAAAGTGCCGCTTCGCTCTCCATTTAACCCGACACCATTCCCTGCCAAGGACAAATCCTGGCACGGAAAAGATGCCCATGCCAAATCGGCTCGCCCAGGCAGGTCAATTGGTTTGATGTCGGTAATGTTCTTGATTTTAAGGTGCTCGCCCCCCCAGTTGGCTGTATAGGCGGCCGCTTTCTTTTCACTTATATCGTTGGCGAACAAACAGTTCCATTCGTCGCGCATTGCAGCGCGTACCATCCCGCCACCAGAAAAAAACTCATAGAGGGCCCTCATTAGATATTTAACTTCCGTCCATTTAGATTAATGCTGCTAGTTCGAGCGCCCAGAGCCACGTTCATGGCGTAGGCGAGCTAGAACTTGCAGCGGTCGCCGCTCAAGATTATAGGTGTCGACCGCAAGCATCCCCGGGACAAAGTCCGGCCCCAAAATTCCGCCTAATGTTTCTGGATCTTTTCGCCAAAGCGGGTGCAGCACAATGTAACGCCATGCCTCTCCACTAGAACGTTCGATGATGCACGGCAGCCCTGAATGCGCGAGCTGCTCGTGACTTAGCGAGCTGGGGCGCATGGACACGATGTCCTCGGCGAGCGTGCGAGCACGCTCGAGCCAGCCTGTCAACTCAGGCAGATTTTCATCGCCGGGATTCAGCCCGCAAGCATACTCTGGGTCAGTCAGTGCCCTTAGATAAGAGAGCCCAAGACGCCAGTCGAGTAGACCGTGATAGGCACGGTTGCTGAAACGTTGTATGCACCGATAGCAGGACGTCTTGCATTGTCCCTGGTGAGATCCCCCATCGCCGTAAGATGCAAGAAAATCCGCGAGAGGCCATTGGTCCGTGCGCGATAGGATTGCTCCAACAATTTCGCTGATGTACGACGGACCGCCGGGGATGTTGGGTTCGCCGAGCCTTCGGCACAGTCCCGAGCCGTTGATCAACGCGTCGGCAATCTGCAGCATCGGCCTGCCGTCGCGCAACCGCGGTTCTAATGCCTCAAACTCCTCGGCAGACACGTCGAGCTCAAGCGCCGCGCGTTGCACCAAGATCTGTGTGGCGCTTACCGCCGCTGCTCGGGTAGCAATATCGCTAAATTCGCCCTTGCGCGCAACTCTATCAAGCGTGAGGCGAGAGTCAAATTGCTGCAACTCTAGGTAGACTGCGTCGGTCTTTTTTCGGGACACTAACCCGAATCTCTGTCCGCTCGATCCATTGGCGTCCACAGGCCAGCGGTAAGAATTTTTTTGTCGTACGCTGGCTTCGATAGCTTGGTCGCTAATCCGAGACAGGTATTTACCCGTTGCACCCAGAGGAGCTCGCGCATCCATAGCTTCGTCCATCACGAATAGCGACCCATTGCCCTCGTTGTCGGGGGGGCCGTCGTTTAGCTGCAGAATTATTGCGCCGGCGCCACTCCGCACTATCATGTTGCCTTGCTCAACAGGCACCCCCACCTCCAGCACGGTGGCCACTGTCCTCTGGGACATCCGCGCGATTTCCTCTTCCCCTGAGGACGGGGTGAAGTCTGTGCGGAACGCGACCGGCGTTACATAAGGGTTAAACGAGTCTACGGAGATAGGTTTTTTGCAATCCTCGCAAAGCGAGCCATCGGCCGGGAGCTCTTCCTGGAACTTTGCTGAGCCGCAGGCCGCGCAAAGCGCGACGTAGGAATGTGTCTCCCGCCACCCAGACACTACCTGGGCCTTCCATCCACCGGTGGTTCGTATTGGATCGCTTAAGTTACCGGTAAAACCCACTACTCGATGTCGCTCTTTGTCCTTGACTAGCACATTGCCAGGCGAAAACTCAAACACAGCCATGTCTAGATCTCGATCCATGGTTGACCACGTGTACTCGCCCTTCTCGCCACTTGCTTCTCGTGTCCCAAGGTAGAGGTTTCTTACTCGAGTTGGCATTCCGTACATCGGCAACATTCCCCACTCAGCGAGGAACCTTGCCATCCCAATTTGCGCATCGGGTGCATGCCCGTGAAGCGCCTGAATTTCGGCCATTAGCTTGTCGGATGTGGAGCCAGCAAGCAGCCTATCCCGTTGTTCTCCCTTGACCGCCATGTCTACGAAGCGATCTCGCTCATGGACGGTTGCTTCCAGCGCAACCTTGAGTCGTGCCCGCCACCCGGCACCATCGTTGTGGTAATAGTCCTGCGTTGTGACATACTCCCCGTGCACGTCGGGCGGCACCAGCAAATCGCCCGGGTATTTCTGTCCACTCGCGTAGCACTCGTCGCGCAGCCTCTGGAAGGCGGCACGTAGCCAGCACTTGCGCACTAGGCGCATCGGAATTGGGTCGTGCTCCACCGCGAGAAATGGTGGAGGCGGAGCATCTCCCGTGATAGCTCCGGGGTGCGCGAAGTAGTACGCGTCATGCGACCGCCCGCGGCAGAAAGTCGCTACGAATGAGAACGCTTGTCCTCTGCGTCCAGCACGGCCAACACGCTGCTGGTAGTTAAACCTCTGAGGGGGCATGTTCGCCTGATACACGCTCTGCAGCGCCCCAATGTCGATCCCAACCTCCATCGTCGTCGTCACCGACAACATGTCGATCTGGCTCGCGCGTTGTTCGGTCTCGCTCTCGCCATTGACAAAAATGCCTTTGAACTTACGAAGCCTATCGGCGAAGTCGTCAGTCTGTCCTGTCAACTCCTCGACGCGTAAACGGAAGCGAGAGACGCCGTCGGCCGCCCCGCGCACGATACGCTTGCCGAGGAAGTTGCCGTGCCATAGCTCCTCGACAGCGCCGCTGGAATCCTTGTCCAACATCTCTCCACAACGGGTACATAGCCCCAAACCAGAGTGCAGATGAACACGTTCGCAGTTGCGGCAACGCCAATAGCGGTCGTCCTTCTCGGCAACCCTCAAGTACAAGTTTGCAATGTCGAACATTCCACCTCTATGGCCCATGTCGGAGAAACGCCCAATGACGTCGGTCAGTCTCGCGGTGACGTCCCCTCCGGCGTACGCCTTGTCGGCGATTTTCCTGACCCGGCTCGTCCGCGGGATGTCGGCACCATTTGCCCACTCCTTCACTTCGTCTTCATTAAAGAAGCGGTTATTACGCACGCGGTATGCGCCGGCGAATACGCGCAGCCAAGCGTCCATCTTGTTCTCGTCGTCATGAGCAGTGCCGGCCAGACTCGGGTAGCCCAGGCCGGTCTCCTCCAACGCGAAGAATGTATTTGCGAAGATCACGTCGTCGATCAGCTCATACTGCTGCCTTAAGATTGTGGCGGTGAGGCTGGCTTTATCAGCTCCATTCAATGTTCCCGCGTACTCAACCGAATTGCTGGATTGTTCGAATAGTGCGTGCCACGGACTCCCTTCGAACGTCGCACGTCCGCTTGGATCAAACGGGTGAATGCCCATCTTCACGAACTCGGAAACGAGGTCGCCGACACGTCCGCCACCGTCCGCGTCCTGCAGTAACTCACGCAACGCGACCTTGCGGTCTCCAGACTGCACCGAACCACCCGCTCGTTGCGCGGTATAGCGCTGTACGAGATTAGTCAGTTCAGCTGTTTTCCTATCCTGAGAAAGGCGTCCAACCATCTCATTGAACTCATCCTCGCTGAGCCATTCCTTTTGACGGGTCTCTATGCGGGCACGTGCGGCCGCCACTAAAACTTCACGCCGGAGATCTCGCAAATGCATGGTTTCGATCGCCAGCGCTTGATTGGCGGCGTCCTGGCGACTGTCCGAGAAGCAGATTCCTTTCGGTTCGGCACCGATCGCATGTAGAAGCTCGAAGAGCTCGGTTGCAACCAGCTGAGACGCCTTCGACACGCCCGTGCGGAACGCACGGATCGGCGAGCGCAGTCGATTGCTTGCTGGTCGACGTGAATAGTCGATACCGCACTTAGGGCAGCAGAACGGCTGCGCTGTTTTTGATCGTTTTGGCCCGTCCTTGGCCCTGGTTCCCTTACCGCTGACTGCCTCATCGTTTTGAAAGTAGAGATAGCCGCCCACGTGCCCATCCGGTATGTCTGAGCCGCACGCAACAACGCCTGAGTGCGGGTCCAGGTGCGCTAGCTGCCACTGGTCGTAGTCCCTGTCAGGCAGCATTGGTTGTCGTCTTCGAGGCCAGAACACCGCGAACTCCTCGAAGGTCATCTGGTCGTAGTACTCGCTGGCGGCGCGCTCGGGCAAGTTTTCCAAGTTTCCGGACGAGGGCAGCATCTCGGTTGAGCTCGAGTTGAGTTTTCGCTCACCGCGCTGACCGCCAATCAGCAGATCGCCGCACGCCTCGCAGTAAAGAAGCTCAAATAGTCTTCTCCCTCGCTTCTCGCCATCAGCGGAGGGGGCGTGCGAAAGGCCGCGCTCGGTCGTCAAATTGTCAAAGGTCGCACCTCCAAGCGTCGGCCTGGGCGCACCGAACAGCCCCTCGATGTTTCGAATGAATGTGTGTAGGCGAAATGCCGGCGTAGTCGACTCCACTCGTGCGTTCCAGACTTTAGACTCTGGCAGCGCCCGCGCTAGCGTCAGACCACGCAATGCAGCCATAACGTCCGTGGCCCCCTCCCGAAAAATCCGCGCGCCCAGGTCAGATACGGCAGTCGCACGCACACCCTCGCCATCGCGACACGCGTCGGTAAGAGCGGCCGCGGCCGCCTCTGCCAAGTTGCGCACTCGATCCTCCTCTGTGTCTCCGCCCACAGCAAGCGCAGCGGCAGCCGCGTCCACTGCTGCCATTAGAGCTGCGCTGCGCTTCACTTGAGGAACGAAATCGTCACGCGAGTCGAGCGCAGCCTTGAGCAGTGATTCGAACGGAACAGGATCGATGGGTCCGTGCTCCCATGCTGGGATGTTTGGCACGCCCTTGATAACGCATTCTGACCAATACTCGGCACTGTCCGTCCCAAGGTCGCCCGGCCCCGTGCTGGTGCCGTACGGCGCAAACATGTCCCGCAAGTACTGCCTCGAGCGCTGGCCGTCTTGACCCTCCATTGGCATTGAAGCTGACGACGCTAGGATGCGCAGCTTGTGTCGATGCTTCGGGTCGGCGAGCCCCAGCCTGTCGATCAAGGATTTTGTCAAAAACGCTACCTCGGTGCCTGCCGACCCGCGCACCAAATGCAGTTCATCGAACACCAGATAGAAGTACGCGTCGTCGTTGTCAGTCAACCACTCGCGCGTGCGCCTGAAGATTGGGTCCTCCACCTCTCGCGACAGCATCGCACCCAACATCGACGCGTTGGTGATCAGGATGTCTGGCGGGGCGTCCTGCATGTCCCATCTTGACAGCATCTCGCCGCCGTCCATCGACGGAAAGATGAAGCGGGTTTTCTCGGGGGGATCTTTTTGCGCGTCATGTTCCCGGGCGGCAGTTTGGTTTTCGTCGGATCTTCGGAGGGCGATGCGCAGTTTTTCCAGCCGCCGCTTGCGGCGCTTTTTCTCGTCTGGGTCGTCGGCCAGCCGAGGGTGCTTCTGGTGGCCGGTGACCGGAACAGCGCTCGTATACTGCCCAAAGAACACACGGTTTCCCAAGAACCGTTCGTCCATCACCGCGCGGGCCTCGTCCGAGTCCAGCGTTTTGCGCAATCGAACCATCTGATCTTCGACCAACGCGTTCATCGGGTACAGAACTAACGCGCGCACAGCGGCCGGGCGCTGTTCACCAGTACGCATCGCCCGCCAATCTGTTTCATTTTTCCTCCACCACTGGCCATCTAAGTAATTGCTATTCGGCTGTGGCCATTTGACCGCCTCGTCGGAGATCGCAGCGAGCATTGGCAACATGAAACTCTCGGTTTTGCCGGAACCTGTGCCGGAGGTAACGATCGCAGGGTTTCCCGGGCGAAGTCCTCGATTGAGCATCTGCACCTGATGTCGGTACGGTGGATATTCGGATCTACGCCGGATTTTTCCGTCGACCGAGCGGCCTTCGAACAAGCCAGACAGTGCGAGTTCAGCGAACGCACGTCTCCCTTCAGGCGAGAGTAGTTCTAGTGGGCCATTCTCAAGCATCGCCAATTCCTCAATTGTGGTGTCGCTTGACTCATAGCGCAGTACGGGCTCAAGGAATGGCTCTGTCGTGAATGTGCCCGGCGCTTCGAGCAAGCTGCGTCGAGCTTCCGCCACGGTAGGATCGGAGATGCGGAAACTGGTCTCGACGTAGGAAATGAAGAAATCCTTGATGCGGCCAAAACCGCCGATCGGATCAAGCATGGGTAGCTCTCTGAGGTTTGTTCGCACTGGCGGGTTTCCCTCCAGTGCCTAAGAAAAGGTGTACAAGCTCCGACAAGCGGGCCACTGGGGACAGGCTGGTGGCCTCGGCGACAGCGCGCATAGCGCGCAATGAGCGCCACGCACCGAGCTGAGGCGCATCCGTAGCCACCGCGGCCGCGCCTAGAGCAACGTTTGCGCGCTCGCGGCCCGTATCCAGCTCGGTGGCTGTTCCGGCAGAGGCCGCGATCATCGCTAGGGGAAGTGAGCTATCCGCTTCCAGCACATCGTTCAGGTCAAGGCGCACGGCGCGGCTCAGAATCTCCAAAGCCTCCTCGCACTCTTGGTCGGCGATAGTCACGCAAATGAGCAGACTGCGCGGCAGCGTCCCGCGCTGCGCGCGGTCCGCCAGCGTTGGGTACCAGAATCGGCCTCCTGAACGCTCCGCGCGCTCGAGCACCGCGAGCATCGTCCGAGGTTTGCCTTCAATACCGCTGGCCATCGCTAACGCCTGCCCGAATCCGGTGTGCAAATCCGTTCCGGCTCGTATCCACAAGTCCTCGAATGTGAGGATCGTCGGATCCGCTTCCATGCGAACCGAGCGGCCGCCACCGAACATAATCTCGGCAGCCAGGAGGAAATCATCTACCCCAGGCCCACATAGGGCGGGCACCTCGCCGGCCAGCGTTAGAGCGAGGAAATTTGCCATAAGCGTCTTACCCCTGCCCGATAGCAACCGCGACGCATCTATCTCAGCACCAACTCCCTCCAGAGTAAGGAGCTTTGTTGCCCCTGGGCGGACGATTACCGGGCATTTCGTCTGGGCTGCGGTCAGGCGAGTCTGCTCGACGGCAAGTTCAGCCGCCGCCATAGCTGTGGAGACTTGGATCGCATTCAGGGATGCCTGTGCTTCGGCAATCTCGCAGCGTATTGACGCTGCCTTTTGCCGTTCTTCCCCGACAGCGGCCTTCGCGTGGCCAGCCTCGATAGCGAGTGCCTTGCAGTGCGCGTCCAGTTCGCCAGCCCGCTTTTCCATAGCGCCGACACGTGCTGAGACGCTTTGCTGCAACTCCGCCTCACCATGGGCCCGCAACTTGTCGAGTTCCTCGCTGAGGGACTTCCGCCCAATCTGAGCTGCGTTCTCTAGCTCCTCTTTCAGAGCCGCTAGGCGATGTTTTCGGCTAGCTTCCATCTCGCGCTTCGCCTCTGCCTCAGCCCGAACGCGCGCGTCCGCACGTTCTTGCTCCACTACTCGTTCCGCACCTTCCTTAATCAGCGCGCCGATTCGCTCATCATCGACCAAGACATCCAAAAAGCTCCGCAAAAGTTCCTGGTCTTCCGCGAGGCGCTTCGCTAGCTTGCCAGAACGAAGCGCCTCATTGGCCGCGGAGATGTCGGCAGACTTCACAGGCAGCAAACCCTCACCTTGCTTCGCATGCGATTCAAGCCAAGCGACGAGGCTGCGCGCATGGCCATCGCCGGCGTCTACCGCCGCCCGGACGACTCGTAAAGCGAAGGAGTCATCCGGCGTCCAGTCGTAGTATCGCGCCGGTGTCGCCCCTTTCAAGTCGTATAAATCCACCTCTCCGTCCGGGGTTGGCATTCTTGTCACCGACTCCGGGTCAAAGCGATACGCTGACACCCGGCCATTACCCAGTGCTAAGTGTGCGACGCCTTCGTGCTGCCTCAGCTCGACCTGTAAGACTTCATCTTCAGCGCACCGGACGATCCAGGTGCCCGAGGGTTGGCGCGTCTGCACGCCCTCGACGACGAGTTGGCGTTGCGCTTGCTCCGCACCTTCCAACGCCGACAGATCTACATACCGATGTAGGCGGCGGTGCGCTGTTGCAGGCCATGACTTCGTCCTAGATCCCTTAATACCGATTGTGAACGCTGCCCAATCTGAAACTCTCAACTGTCGCGCGTCGGCAGCGCGCAGCTCTACATCGTTCATACCCCTGAACAGGATTTTGGGATCGTCGATCAATCTCCACTCGCTGTTCACCAACTGCGCCACCGCCTCCAAGTGCGATGCAGTGCCTTTCTCTGCACGCTTGATGCAGGGGCCTGCATACCAAATCACGTTAGATGCCATTTTTGCCTTCTGTCACGGTTTTCATTGTTATAGCGTCAGCCGTCCTTCGCGCCACTGGACCCGCAATGCGCCACGGGAACGACGCGATCTCGAAAGCACTTCACCCGTGCTTGGCTCCGTAAGCGTAGGTGTGCCAACGACACACCCTGGTAGCAGACCGGCGAGCCAGGCGGCATCCTCGACAGTTGCGGGATATTCATAGGAATCATCGGTGAACCCGCTGCTCGCCAGCCGACGCCGGCGCAACGCTGTCGCTAACTTATCTGGCAACCCGCCATCTCGCGCCATCACTTCGATTCGATCGTCGACGAATGCAAACAATGGGACTCGCGCAACCGAGTGTGCACAGACAATCGCCGCTTGGCGCGAAAAAAAATGCCAGCGTTTCCCGCCGCACTCGACGCGGTACACATCATGGTCCGTGGCAGCAGGATGCGAAAGTTGAGCTAGTCGGACCCCACCCTCAGTCGCCCCGAAGGCCTTAAAGCGTCGCTCGAGCCAGCACCATGTGAACGCAATCTTGTAGTTCTCCGCGATCCGGTCAGTTTTGACTAACGCCAATGGAGCGCTCGAGGGCGCTTCTGTCTGCTCAACAAGGGCCCAACCAAGTCGGCTGGCTAAGGTGCCCGGGTCAACACCGACCGCTCCAGTTACCGGTACCGACCATCGCGCAGCCCCGGGGATTCTGAATGGCATACCGCCCATCCCTGTGATCGCCAGTTCAAACGCTTCTAGCGTGTGGAAGCACAGCGCGCCCTCTGCGAGGGCGATCGGAATGTTATCGGTCCAGGATACGACTATGCGCGGCGGCACCAGCGTCCAGACACGGCCTTTCCACCCGTGCCTTAGCCGAGATTCAATCACGCCACCTTCCTGCAACATGCGCAGCGTGCGCCAAGGGGCCAGATTTGTCTCTGGGTCGGCGCGACGCACAAGGTCAACGAGGTCAGACTCGTCCCAGCCATTAGCACCACTGGCGTAGAGCGCCTCTAATAGCCATTCCATCGAGTTTTGCGAGCGTGCCCAGCCAACATTGCAAGGCAAGTTGCTAGCGACTCGTGCTGGACCCATCGTGCTCCAGTCTTCCAGGAGCGACAGGTTTTGCCGCGCTCCGCCGAGCTTCAGATGTGGCGCGGCCCGATCGACAAACTGCAGCCTCAGTCGCCAAGGTGGGCGGCTTTCGCGCTGGAGCAGATGCGGCTCCACGAGATAGGCACCTGCGACTGGGGTGTCGGACACTAGCCTGATGTTGCCCGCCATCGTAATCCGCACCTCGGCAACATCGTTCCTTTCTGGGATTACCCGAAGCTTGTCGGTATCCGCGTCGATCGAAGGCAAAAAACCGGGGAGCCCCAGCCACGCACCATGCACGCGCACACCATCCGACGCCATAGGACGAAACAATTGGACGGAACCGTCCACCATGATTCCACACATGCGCAACTCGGTCGCGACCTTTATGGCGTCAACGGGATCAACGGTCAACTTCCATTGACCATCTCTGGTCACGGTGCCCAGGCGCTCACGTATCAGGTTGGTAAATCGGTCGTCAAATGCGACCAACACACGATCACAACACTTTGCCAAGTCGGGCTCGGCTGTCCAACGACCGAGGCCCACTTGCCTGAAAAATAGCAAGCCTCTGCCAACTGCGGATCCCAGGTTCGTACTAGCCGTTAGTATCTTGTCACGCAGCGCCGCTGACAACGCCCAGTGCACATGAACGTCATCAGTTGGTACTCGCATGACGCGAAATTCGTGCTCTTCATCTGCTGTAAGCCCAATATCGAGCGCGGCCAACAGTCGTGGCTTGGTTCCTACCGTACGGGCCTGCGCAACCAGGCGCCAAAACCGATGATCGGCAATCGCCCTTCGCTGGGAGTAATACGACTGAACAAAGTCGTCGTACGCGTCCTTCAGGCCAACGGAGATGCTCCTTCTGCCCTCCAGTTGCGCCGCCGCTTGGATCACCGTGACGGGGTTATCCAAGTCACGTTCAGGCACATTTGCCAAAACTTGGGCGACCGCTCTAACGTCAGCTCGGTTCGGGAATGACAGACGCCGGGTGTAGCCAATATGGTGCCAGCTTCTGGGATCGGGCAGCACTAATCGACGGAATGGGGCTCCATGCATTACCCGCATATCCAACCATTGAGCTAGCTCTTCCCACATCAGCTTGACCCCGCTTAGGTCGCTAAATGTACGGTCAATGCGAAGCCAATCGGCGAGCTTCGCTCGGAACTGATTGCCCGTATCTGCGGTTCCCTCGAGAAGCAGATCGATGAGCAACGTCATCGCTAGCATCGCAAAGCAGTTGGGAACGTCCGTAGACGGTCGCCGTTGCGGCCCCTCCCTTAGTGCCCTCAGCAGGCATACTTGGTCACGCAGCAGAGCGTCCCGGAACGCTTCCTCGATCTCGCCTTCTCGGCCAGGATCGCTTCCGCATGCTAATGCGAGTGACCGGGGGCTAACCTCGATCGCATGAATGTCGCTAGCGTCTCCCTCTCGTCCGACGGTAAGAAAGTGGCGCACTAGGATGTGCTCCCAGCCGTTGATATCAACTGGAATCGCTTCTTCCGAAGGGAGGTTTACTCTGTCGACGAGATGCATTTTTTCTGTCATTCAGAATTGCAAGCTGGCACCAGCACTCCTCTCTAAAAAGCCATCATACCTTGACTCATTTCAGACAGTAACCATCCCAAACAGAATAGAGCCTGACTTCGCAAGGTAGTCCCTCAAGCGCGTTAGCTGGAAATCCGGGTCTATAGCGAAAACCTTCAGATTTCGATAAGGATAATTAGCTGTTTGCGCTGATTAATGCCATTTGATGCCCATCAATCCAGCAAACTCCAGCCTTTTTTCTTATTCCGCTTTCAACCCGAAACGGCCTTCCAGTCAAAAATATCAAAACCGCTATTCGGTTCGATTCTTTCCCGCCTCATGGCTCGCGGATGCCGCAGGCCGTGCCATTTCACAGACACATGCACCTCATTGCAGATTGGCCGTATACTATTCGTAACAAATTCGTTCGCGGACCTACGCCAGCAGCCGTGGTGCGCAACTCGGACGGGTGAATTTACCACTGTGTTTTCATACAGAATGCCTACCGAGAAGCTAGGCTACAAATCCTTTTTCGTACTCTTTTTCAGCGAATTTAGACCGCAAGCACCAGATCCGGTGTGCAAGTTGATGCGATCTACATTACGTTGGACCGCACAATTCTTTACCGGAAATTTTCACTCCTCCTGCTTATGAAGCTCGCCGACATGCTCGTTCGCCATCCATTTCGATTCGGAGTCGCCGCTATCGGAGCTCTGCTGGGGGCATTTGCCCTGAACTTCAGGAAGGCAGACGTCTCTAGCGCTGCCGCTGAATGGGGGCAGTTCGGTGACTACATGGGCGGACTGCTCAATCCATTATTTGGTCTCATTTCTGTCGTACTCGTCGCAGCAACTTTGCGTAGTCAAACCCAAGCAGCAAAGCTTCAAGCATTCGAGCACCAGTTCTTCACGCTGCTTTCGCTTCATGCCTCTGTTCTGCAGTCTATCGACCGTAAGATGAAAGACAAGACCATCATGCACGGCCGTGATTGCTTCCGCATTTTTTATCGGAAGATCGTTGCCCTTTCGCAGAAAAACCGAGTCCCGCTGGCTACCGCATATCAGCGTTTCTTGGAAACTGACGGGTGGGAGATCGAACACTACTTCAGGACCGTCTATCACTTGTTTAAACATGTGAAGGATCAAAGCGCCGAGATAGAGGCTACAGCGGCACAGCAAAAGCGCTATTACGACCTTATCAAATCGCAGCTATCTCAGTACGAAGTTGTCTTACTGTGGCTGAACGTGGAAGGACTCAATCGGGGAAATTGGGATGCCATCCTGACTGACCCAGAAGCAAAGCCATTCGAGCATCTGAACAAGGGGAACCTGGTCGAGAATCCGCCCGAAGTCCCGGAAGCTGAAGCCAATGAGCTGGTCTCACCATAAGTTCCGGACTGTGGTCCGACATGTCGGTCGACACGGACGCCTTGCGGTACCTAATCGCTCTGCGTCCATCCGCCGCAACGCTCCGGTTACCTTTGCGTTAGAAGGCGCATGTGGTCTTCAACCTATCAAAGCTAGGGTGAAAGTGTTGCAGGCAACGCCATTCCACTCGTAACAGAGCCGCGCAGTCTCTTCGAGGCGAAACATTTGCCGCGTGCCTACGGTCTTGGCCAGATATTCTCGGAAGAATTGGCAAAGAGCATTCTGGTGCGCACCATTAACTTGACAGGAACTTCCGAGAGCGAAATCTCCAATGTCGCCAAGCTTCTGCGAGATCACAAGGAGAAGATTGGATTTCTCGTAACCTATGCCGCGCGCTTGTCTGAAGAACTGCAGGCGCAGCTTGGCGCAATACAGGAAAGGCTGATAGACCAAACGAGTGATATCAAGAGGGACACGATGTATGTGGCATGCAAGGCCAAGTCAGTTGTTGCTCCCCGGAGAAAATTGCGGCTATCGATATCGAACGCTTTGCCTCGCTCGCGGAGTCCCTGTCGCAGCATGCCGTGAGCCTTCTGCCCCTCCATCGAGCGAGCGGGCGGCCTTCGGCTGCCGCTCGTATCACCTCTAAGGCGCTTAGGAAAAATGCCACCATCGTCAATTCGCGAAATATTTGGGCAAGGTGCCAAGGAGTTTGCTGCGCTCGCCACCCGCATCGAAGCGGAGCTCAGCGCTCGGTCGGTCAGCTACAAATACTTACCGCTGGAAGAGTTTTCGCAGCTGTTGGTCAACGACCCCGCACAGGCGCAACGCATTTACTGGTACGAGCTTGTTGGCCGCGCGCACTTCGCGGCAACGAGTTCATTACTCCGATCTGCTCAGTGGGTAAAAGGTGTACAAATTTCTCACGACGAAAACTTGTATCTGCCTTTCTGCGCTAACTTGCGATCACTCATCGAGTCTGCTGCGGATTCTTTGACCGGCGTCGCGGGCGCGGCCCAAACATTTGCCGAGAACTGCAACTCTATAAATGACTCACTAAGATGTAAATCTCATAAAATCGTCATTAGCCAAGAGCTAGAGGATCAATTAATTCACTTCTCGCACGGTCGCAAACTGGTGAAAGGTGATGACGCGCCACAGGCTCATTCAGCGAGGAGGCTAGGTCTTACATAGACCAGTTGGAGATTCTGGGACTGGTTCAAGCACACTCTCTATATCGGCAGCTCTGCCAAGTTACTCATCCTGCTTCAGATAGCGTATCGCACTTCCTGTCGGTAATGGGAGACGTAGAGTTCACGCTGTTTCCGCGCAACGATCGCACTGCCATTACCGCATTGATCCAACGACATGAAGTGCTCCTTCATTCCTTGCTTCGTTATGCCTTCAACCAGCCAATCATTCTGTTGCGGGTGCTCCTGCACGTCGATCTGCCCGAGTACCATAGCGACGAGATCTCTAGGCTAGATCTTTCGGGCATGCCCGGGTGGCAGAAGTGCGCCAAGCTTATGGGCGTAGCAACCTAACAACTCATTCAAACCGACGCCGCTTCTCCGCGCGGCTCAACTAGGCCGTTGAATGATCGCTCTCTCTTGTAGTCATCGGTTGCTCTTAGCCGATGACGGTCGCTTGCGCCAAGTCTGTCGCGCTTAGCATCTTGAAGTAACTTTTCGCGAACTTGCTTGATGGCGTTCTGGCACTTGCCTGCACATGCGTTTTCACGCGACAATTGTGCACACGCAATAGCTGGTGCGCCTTCGACAAGGCAATAGCGTTAACCCCACGAGAGTGGTTCCGCCCGGCGCGGGTAATGACTTCCAGACTACGGAGCCCCATTATTGGGGCTTTCGCTTTTCCCGTTACAAGTAGGCCCTTCCACCTGTCCACGCTACGCCCGACATCCATGCGTTATGCCCGCGCGTAGACGCTCGCAGGTATGGTGAAGGTGGCACCTCCCAGACTGCCGCTCCCCAGCAGAACCCAAACTCCTACTGCCGCAGATGAGCATCAAGCTCAACCACGGCCAATGGCCATCGAAAGCGTTGCTTCAACGCAATCTCGCACAGTCTTCCGATATCTCCCTTCCAAACACGCCGTCCCCGCGTATTGCCACGGGAGGCCACAACGTCTGCGGAGGCGTAAAGCCTGCGGAGGCGTAAAGCCTGCCAAGCGCATTCACCTGGCCGATGCTTCGTCTAACGTCGTCCAGGAGTCGAGGATCAACACGACTCAAGGACTGGCTCTCATTTCGATCCCTAGGTTCAATCCCTGCCGCCAACAGGCTGGGGAGCATTGCGAGTGGGATCCTCTCCTCAATCCCCACCAAGGAAAACCCCTCTTGCAAGATCGCGGCCGTCACAGCCACTTGCAGCTGCGCGAGTTGCGCTGCCGTATCGCATTTCAACGCCGCGAGCCCCACAAAGCGGAGGTCAGCACCACACTTTCCGCACCCCGCAAAAGGAACCGCACTGTGTTGATCATCCACAGCGACAGGGTCGCTGAACTGACACGCCGGGCAAATAGTGAGGATACGGTTTCCGTGCGTTGGACAAATAATCCAATAGCGCATTCGCCATTCAAATCGAAGGAATGGCACCACATCTTGGCGCAAGCAATTGGGGCAGAATCCGCTGCGGGCAGTCCCCTGCTCACTCAAACGCAACCATCTCCTAAGCCAGCGATTCCGCCGAAAGGCGTCAAAGCGCGAGACAAAGCCTTGAAGCGTTGCCGGCGGCAAGTTGGTGCCTTGCGCCAACCGCGCGGCGCCCCTTGAGCCGATGCCTATGTCCCAATCTCGATTGCGCGACAAGTCAAGGTTATCAAGAATTTTCGATACTGGCGCTCCATGCATGCACGCAACCCTCGCCAGCCATGAAGAGGTCGATTCATACAATTGTGGCTGCGGCAAGAACAACAGTGAAGGGATTCGCTCAACCATTAACGTCTCTCTCGAGCAGTTCCAATTGAACCCACCGATGCTGCTTGAGCCAACGACTAACCGTCGGCTCCTCTTCGCCAAGCAACGCCTGCAACACCCGCAGATCGCTTGAATTCGCACCTCCGAACAGCTCTTCTAACTGCCATGCTGGTGGAAGCTGAGTGAAGACGAGTGCATTGTTATCGGCGAGACGGTCCCACGCCCTTCGCACCACGCAAACCGCCTCGGAAGAGCTCAAAAGGCGCGTCAATCGCCCTGGTACAAGATCATCGCCTGATGCGTTCTCAGAGATCCCCAGTGCCCTCACAAGTCGAAGTAATGTGTCCAAACTCAGTGCGTGCAGAAGCCCTCGCCGACCAGCGCTCTTTTGCTCAGGCAATCCGCGCATGACACGCGCCGCAATCAAGGTTGAAATCGCTAGAGAGCCGGAACCTGCACTTTCACAACATAGCGCTCGCAGATCCGCGCCGCATGAGCATTCAAATGGGCCTGCCCTCCTCCACGAAATGCCCCTGCCGCAGACACACAGATCGAGCAGCAGGCACTCGTGCTCAACGCATGATGTATAGAGGGAAATCTCCCAGATAGCTTGTAGCCGGGCATCAGGCCTTGCCAGGCACGAGGGGCACACCTGAGGCCGCGTGTAGCGCAATTGATAGGTCCGACTGAAGTCGTACCCAAGGAAGGCCGATCTGCGCCGTCCTTTCAACGAATAGCTTCTGGGGATCGCCCTTTGAAGCCGACTCAGTGACGCTCCGAACGCATAGGACAAATAAGGCGCCGCAGTAGCCGGCATATAGGTGTGACCAACGGAAGCGGCAGCCCTCGCCAAATCAGAGAACTGCAATCCGTTCACTATCAGCATTCGTAGGGCATATCCGTTGCCAGACTCGTTGTCGCCTATTTCGTCTTGGACAGGCAAAGGCCGGCCAAGTATGTGGTCAAAGAGAAGCAAAAGGATTCTCCTCGTCCGAAGCCCCCGTCTGGAGCGAATAGGCTTGACGCAAAATTCCCGCTGACAAGTTCAGTTCTTCTCGCTCGACAGCAAGGAGAATCGCTTGCACAAGAAGCAATTTCAACAGGCGAGGAGATCCCGACGTGACCCGGAAAATTGCTCCTGCCCATTCTTTGTTCTTGTACAACGAAGTAAGGTCTGTTGCCTTGCAGGTGTCTGCCAGGCCCTTCAGAAATCCGAGCCACTCCGGCCCAAGTCGAAAATGCGCCAGCTTGACTGCCACCGGAATCCTTGAGGTCAATTGGGGATCGATCGTTCCCAAGTTATCCATCATCTCGGTGCCCAGCAACACCACCGGTACCCCTGTCGCGTTGATGAGCCGCTTTAGCCAATCTATGATGGGTGTGAAGACCTTTGTGCCCGATGTGTGATAGACATGCTGGAACTCGTCGAGCACTATCACCTTGACACCTTGGTGCCTGATGGCGCTCACAAGAATCTGGTTGACATCATTGTTGTTGGCGCGCCCTCTATCTCGCTGCATAGAACTGGCCATGGCGTACGAAAAATTATTGAGCAATCCAGTTTGGAGCTGGGAAACAGAGGGCTCTTCTTTTAGGCTCGCGCTGATCAACGGAACGTTGCTACTGTCACTAAGCCCCTGGCGCAATATGTCTGCTAGATGGGACATCAACAACGTTTTCCCTGCGCCTGATGGAGCGGTCACTCTCACTCCGGTGAAGACGCCAACCTGATTTCCAATTTCGATCGCATTCAGCACATACTGCAAAACGTTCTCAAAAGCAGGATGGGGGATGATGACTTCCGAAAATGCTTTGCTCGCACTGATCGCGGCTGCTCCGTATCTATTCATCGGACACCCCCAAGGTTGAACTCATCTGGCATGAAACCCTTGAAGATCGGTATTTCCTCTGGAAGTACCCTTATTTCCTCGTCGGTGAAGATCTGAGGCGCAATCTCTTTCTCTTGTGACGGCGGCGAGGCATTCATCTTCTGTTCCGCAAGAGGCTTCACCGAAGAAAGGCCTTGAAGCAGCGCGTACTTGCGCATGTCGCGAATCAAGCGCTTGCCACGCTTAACGGCGTTATCCACCATATCCTCAAACTCCTGCTGCACCCTTTGCCATTCGACATATGCGCCCTCCCCCCGCAATTTTTCCTTTGCGTAATGCCTAATTAGGCGGTGCTGGCTGAGGGTAAGGCCGTCTGCATAGTCGGGGATCATGCTGGGCACCTTTAGCCAGCTTCTTGAGGTGGGATTTCTTACCCAGATGCTGCCAAGGTCATTCGGATCAAACTTGATTTCGGTTTTGAACCTTGGGGTGCGCTGAGATCGCGCCATTTCTGCGAGATCCGGACTGCGGTAGCTGATGTGGAACATTTCCACCCCGTGGTGTGCGACCGTGAGATTACGAGAGAGACCAGTGAGCAGATCGAGTTGCTCCAGTCCGCCGGCGAACTGCGGTGGTGGCATGGTCTGCATCGATTCGGACAGGGTGTCGTACGGCCTAAGCAACGAACGCTCTGGTATTGCGATCGGATAGACGTCGACCGCCCAACGAACAAGACATTGGCATAGATCGGAGAACATGACGCAGGCCGTAATTTTTGGATCCGTTCTTTTCGCGAGGCCGCGGATTTTCTCTGGCATTCCCTCGATGGGCAGCGTGTTCATCATCGTCCCCAACGCACGTTCGACGTTAGGTTTGAACCACGGCTTTCTGACTGCTGCGAATTCAAGATCGCATCGCAATGCCCATGCAATTTGCCGAAACTGCTGTGAATGAAATGCCAGACCATTGTCCACAAGGATAGTTTCCGGCAGGCCTGGGGTGAGCCACTCGCGCTCTGCCCCTACCGCGCGGACAAGATCATCCTTCGGTCTCAGAGCTAGCTTCAAGCTTTGGCACACCCTGCCAAGAGACTCGCCCTCGAAGCTGATGAACACCGACAAGATGTACTTCGAGAATGAGTCTATGACCAGCGTCAATGTCGGCCGTCCCAATGGAATGCCTCGCCTATCATCAATCACGTAGAGGTCAAGGAGAGTGTGATCCATCTCCACGCGCTCTAACGGGCGCGTGGCATAGACTCCGCCAACCGCGTGACGCCACCTATTGTTTGCTGCGGTTGCACCCATCCGAACTCTGTCTGCCTCGTACCGGGGCACCGATTGAACGAGCCGGCGAAAGGACGACAAACTCATTGGCTCAATCTGGCGACACCCCCGTTGCTGCTCAATTTGCGTGAGTCTCGCCAGATACCTCGTATACGCCGCCGTCACGCCCTTTCCGCGAAAGACGAAATAGCTCTGACGCAGCACCTCCCATGCGATCTCTCTTGTAATCTCGCCCAATCGGATTGCTTTGGCTCGGCGAACGTTTCCAGACAAAAGACTCAGCACGTTCCCCTCGGAATTGTTGAAGCAGCGCAGCCAACGAATCACCGTCGAAGCAGAGGGTGGATTTTCGTCTGGGAATCTCTGCACCACCGACGCCACTACGCTCGAGATTTCCAACCGTGCTGCAGGCTTGATACCGCGTTTTATGACGGCCCGAACGTATCTTTCACGTCGTTCTATCTCTCGGCCTTGCCTGCCGGTCAACCTACCGATTAGCGAAGCCAGCGCGTCACCTGACCCCGTTGACGCGCGCGCGTGCGTGAGCGCTGGAGCAAATGGGGCGGGGCTCAAGACCTCATACTTGCCGTCGATGATGTCGCGTACGAGGTCGGCCGCCTGGAACGTAGTCACAGCCCGGGTATGAATGTCCTCGAACTGGATAGTGTTGTCGCCCAAGTCCCGAACAAACGTCCAGCACCGACCGCCCTTCCTAATTGTTAAGCCAACTTGCAGGGCAAAAGTCGCCATTGCGAAGCTCCTCAAGATCAGAGGGAAAGGAGATCTGATCGGGCAGCAGCGACGGACCGACCGTCAATCGCCGAACCCCAATCAGATGCAAGACGAGCTCTCGTGGGCAGCCGACGCATTGGGCTAGCTTGTCAAGCGAACCAGGAGAAACTTGCGCCTGGAGTTTGACCAATGCACCTCTCACGACATCGTCGGCGTAGTGAGACCTGGCGTAGCGGATGTAGACGGACGCCCTCGCATCGCGACCGTCTTTGTAGATTTGCTCCTCGGTCGCGATCAGGTAAGTGAATCCGTGGCTTCGCAGCAGTTCAGCCGCGGCGTCCAACTTTTCCTGATGCTGACGAACGAACTTTGACGGCTTCACCTCGACGATGACAGCAAGCTTGCTGGCGAAGTCCAGGCGGAAGTCGGGCGTGTACTTAGCGCCACCGGGCAATTCGATGACAAAGGGCTGCGATCGAATCGACACTAACCCAGGGCAGAGCAATGCAATACGCGCAAAGTTCAGTTCCAGCAGGCTTTCATATTCCACCTGCTCCTCTTGAAGCCATGGGCAAGAGATGTACCCCACTCTACGATGTGGTGATCGGGTGACCACTTTCCTACCGCGTTCTAGCAGCATGCTTTTCCTCCTGAAGGCAACACTTGTCCCCGACGAGCGGTCGCTCATCGAAAAATTGCTTGACTGGGTTGCACTGCGGAAGGAAACTTGGATTGTCGAAGTCTTTGGTTTCCGAACCGAAGCACAACGCCGGTCAATGTAAAAGTTGATCGGCGTTTTCTTTTCTACATGACTGCTCTCCTGTCATCTGAGATCGCTAGCGACTGCGAGCGCCGACCGGCGCAACTGCGGGCCCACGCTAAGTACGACGAGCAAATTACTCGCAGTGCTTCGTACCCGGACTCAGCGCACACGCCGTCGTCGGTCTCCAGAATCTCGGCGGCGAGGGTGGCCGCCGCCGTCTCGGTACCAGACTTGTTAATCGCTCTGAGGATTCGTTCCTTTTTGAGCACACGCCTCAGCTCTGACGCCTCCTGGCTCTCCAAGGCCAGCACCCGCGCCAAGCGTGCTACCAAGTCATCCGGGGGCTCCCGATTGCCTTTCTGTATCTGTGTTAGGTAGGACGGGGTCACGCCAGCTAGCTCAGCTAGCCGCTTTGTGGTCAGACCTCGTGCGGCCCGCGTCCGACGAAGCTTCGATCCGAAGGTCTCATAGCGCATGGGTTGAGAAGTGCAGATTTGGGATATTTGAACTCTACCCCGAGCAGCTCAATTTCCGCAACAAGTCCTTATTTTTCAACAGCTTGCGTTAAATTAATACATATTTGTATTGGGGATCACAGACGCCAACGGCGCTGCTACTGTGGTTTGCGCTCATCAAAGGCAGTGCCGAAAGTTTCAAAGTGGATGACACAAATTCCAAACTCGATGGAATTCGACACCCGCGCCCAAAATATGTAACAGCGCAGCCTCCCCCCCTTGAACCTCAGCACATCATCCCTATAATTAGCACTCGACACCGGTGAGTGCTAACGGCTCTCCCGGGCCCAACCGATCATCAATTTCTTCTTCAGTAACAGGAGTTCCTCATGGCCTTGCGTCCCCTGGGCGATCGCGTGATCGTCAAACGCCTCGAAAACGAGCGCAAGACTGCCTCGGGTATCGTTATCCCCGACAGCGCTGCTGAAAAGCCTGATCAAGGTGAAGTCGTGGCCGTTGGCCCCGGCAAGAAGACCGAAGACGGCAAGATTCTGCCCGTCGACCTGAAGGCCGGCGATAAGGTTCTGTTCGGCAAGTATGCCGGCCAGTCCGTGAAGGTTGATGGCGAAGAACTGCTCGTCATCCGCGAGGACGAAATCCTCGCCGTGGTTCTGTAAACCCCGCCTCAAACGAATTTTCGAAGGAAGCTAAGAAATGGCTGCCAAGCAAGTATTGTTCGGTGACGACGCCCGCGTGCGCATCGTCCGCGGCGTGAATATTCTCGCCAACGCTGTTAAGACCACTCTGGGCCCCAAGGGTCGCAACGTCGTGCTGGAGCGCTCGTTCGGCGCCCCGACGGTGACCAAGGACGGCGTGTCCGTTGCCAAAGAAATCGAACTGAAAGACAAGTTCGAAAACATCGGCGCTCAATTGGTTAAGGACGTTGCGTCCAAGACCTCCGACAACGCCGGTGACGGCACCACGACCGCTACCGTGCTGGCTCAAGCCATCGTCATGGAAGGCCTGAAGTACGTTGCCGCCGGTTTCAACCCGATCGATCTGAAGCGCGGTATCGACAAGGCTGTCGCCGCTGCCGTTGCTGAACTGAAGAAGCAATCCAAGCCGGTCACGACCAGCAAGGAAATCGCTCAAGTCGGTTCGATCTCGGCTAACAGCGATGCTTCCATCGGCCAGATCATCGCTGACGCGATGGACAAGGTTGGCAAGGAAGGCGTCATCACCGTCGAAGACGGCAAGTCGCTGGAAAACGAGCTGGACGTCGTCGAAGGTATGCAATTCGACCGCGGCTACCTGTCGCCCTACTTCATCAACAACCCGGAAAAGCAAGTTGCCGTGTTGGAAGATCCGTATGTCCTGATTTTCGACAAGAAGATCAGCAACATCCGTGACCTGCTGCCCGTGCTGGAACAAGTTGCCAAGTCGAGCCGTCCGCTGCTGATCATTGCAGAAGACGTCGAAGGCGAAGCGCTGGCCACCCTGGTTGTGAACAACATCCGTGGCATCCTGAAGACCACCGCCGTCAAGGCTCCGGGCTTCGGCGACCGCCGCAAGGCCATGCTGGAAGACATCGCCATCCTGACGGGCGGCACGGTGATCTCCGAAGAAACCGGCATGTCGCTGGAAAAGGCCGGTCTGGCTGAACTGGGCCAAGCCAAGCGCATCGAAGTGGGCAAGGAAAACACGACGATCATCGACGGCGCTGGCGACAGCAAGTCCATCGAAGCCCGCGTCAAGCAAGTGCGCGTGCAGATCGAAGAAGCCTCGTCCGATTACGACCGTGAAAAGCTGCAAGAACGCGTGGCCAAGCTGGCCGGCGGCGTTGCCGTGATTCGCGTTGGCGCTGCCACCGAAATCGAAATGAAGGAAAAGAAGGCACGCGTCGAAGACGCCCTGCACGCTACCCGCGCTGCAGTGGAAGAAGGCGTTGTGGCTGGCGGCGGCGTTGCACTGCTGCGCGCCAAGCAAGCCATCGCTGACCTGAAGGGCGACACGCCTGACCAGAACGCCGGTATCAAGCTGATCCTGCGTGCTGTGGAAGAGCCCCTGCGCACCATCGTCACGAACGCCGGCGAAGAAGCCAGCGTCGTGGTCAGCAACGTGCTGCAAGGCAAGGGTAACTACGGCTACAACGCTGCTACCGGCGAGTACACCGACCTGGTCGAGCAAGGCGTTCTGGACCCCACCAAGGTGACCCGCACCGCCCTGCAAAACGCTGCCTCCGTTGCCAGCCTGCTGCTGACGGCTGAAGCCGCCGTTGTGGAACTGGCCGAAGACAAGCCTTCTGCTCCGGCAATGCCGGGTGGCATGGGCGGCATGGGCGGCATGGACTTCTAAGTCCCGCTTCTCTTGCATGGCCTCCCCGGCTTTAAGCCGGGGAACGCAGTATCCTGAAAAACCCTCGGACCTTCGCCCCGAGGGTTTTTCTTTGCCTGTTGTTTCTGGACCGCCCGCGTCCGTCCCGGGCAAATACGTTTGCGCACAAACTGTGGGTTTCGCGTGAAAGCATGCGTCCCTACAATGAAGGCTCCAACGTCCAAGCCCAGATCCATGCGCCTTCCCCACAGCCTGCGTGCCCTGCGTCCGTCCGAGATCGGCGGATTGCTTATGGATTCCGCCAACCAGTGGTCTAACCATCGCGCGTCCAGCAAGGGGGCCGCGCTGGCTTTGTACATGGTGTTTTCGCTGGCGCCCATGTTGATCCTGGTGATTGCCGTGGCTGGCGCATTCTTTGGCGAAGACGCTGTGCGTTCAGAGCTGTTCTCGTCCCTGCGAGACATGACCGGCGAGCGCGGCGCGGAAGTGATTCAAACGGTGCTGGCCAGCGCGCACGAATCAGGCGGCGGCTGGATCGCCGCCTTGATCTCTATTTTTGTGCTGATCTTCAGCGCCACGACGGCGTTTGCAGAGCTCAAAGCCAGCTTGGACGATTTGTGGGAAGTGCCGCCAAACCAGAAAGGCGGCATCCATGGCATGGTGCGCAGCCGCATGCTGTCGTTCGGCTTGGTGCTGGTGCTGGCGGTGTTCCTGCTGATCTCGCTAACCGTCAATGCCGGCCTGGGCGCCGCGCGCAAGTTGTACGGTGATCTATGGATGGCTTCCACGTTCGCCACGGTGGCGGATTGGATATCCAGCCTGTTTTCCTTTTCGGTCGTGGTCGCGTTGTTCGCGGTGATCTTCAAGCTGCTGCCCAGCGCCAAGATTTCCTGGCCGGATGTGATTCCCGGCGCGATCGTGACCGCCGCGCTGTTCTTGGTCGGGAAGTGGGGGATAGGCGTGTATTTGAGCCGCGGGGCTGCGGTGTCGGCGTATGGCGCAGCGGGGTCGCTGATTGCACTGCTGCTGTGGATTTATTATTCCGCGCAGATTTTCTTTTTTGGCGCGGTGTTCACGCGGCAGTTCGCGCTGCGGTTTGGACGGGCGGAAAGACCGGCTGTGGCTGCGGCAACCACAGACCCAACACCCGCGAATACAGCAGCCGCGGATGCAGCCAAGCCCAAGCCAGAAGACTTGCCCCGCTGACAAGGCATACGCGCGGATGACATCAGAGCAGCGCTATCCCCACCCGCAAATGCCGATTGCTATAGCTGCCGTCCGAGCACATATGTCTCGGACGGGTTCATACCCCTACCCAGTCAGAAGCGGTACCGCACATCCAACGACCCGGAGTGCTGCTGGTTGCCTTGACCGAACTGGCCGCCGTAGATCACACCCACGGTAGTGCGTTTGCTGACCGCCATGTTCACGCCCAACTCAACCAGCGCCGCATCGCTCGCCACCGGCGCGCCATTGGTGGTGAAAGACGCGCCGCCCTGTACGAACGACATGGTGCTGGCGGGGTCGACATCACCAAAAGCGTGACGCCAGCCCAGCGTGCCGTGCACCTCGCCCAGAGCGCCCGCGCTCTCGAAAGCGCTGCGCGCGTGCAGGCCAACAGTAGTGGTGGTGATGTTGTTGCGGCCCGCATCCCCGCGCAGCGCGGCGTCGCCACCGGACTCCGTGAAGGCGCGCGTGCGCAGGCTGCTGAAGCCCGCACCGACGAAGGGTTCGAGCGTGACGCGGTCGGTCAGCGACATGGCGTAGCCAAGTTCGCCAAACACCTGTGTGGTGTTGCCGTCGTAGTCGGCCTTCAGTGTCTGCGGCAAACCGGCAGCATCGGCGTAGCGCTGCGTTTTAAAATCGTGCCAGGAGTAGGAAGTGCCCAGGCTCAGGTTGAGCTTGCCGCTACCCACGTCAAATGCCTTGCCGCCATAGGCGGTAAGGCTGTAGCTGTCAGCCTCCGAACTGCTTGCGCGGTCGCCGGTGCGGCTACGGCTATTGGAATAGCCAACCGCGCCACCCAGACGCCAGCCGCCTCCTACGGCCACATCTCCGCCGACGGATACGCCCCCGTCGGACTGCGTGGTCTTCGCCGTGTCGCCATTGCCGCCTAACGTGCTCCAGTTACCGAAGACCTGCGCCCACAAGGGCTGCGCGGACGACTGCGGCAATGAGGCAGCATTGCCCAAACCCAACTGGGCCGTAGCCGCACCGGGCAGCATCCTCGCGCCCAGGTTCGCGCGCAATCGATTCATCGGAGCCTGGACGAATGTGTTGGCTACGCTCTGCGCCACGG
Source organism: Achromobacter seleniivolatilans (assembly GCF_030864005.1). Lineage (NCBI taxonomy): Bacteria > Pseudomonadati > Pseudomonadota > Betaproteobacteria > Burkholderiales > Alcaligenaceae > Achromobacter > Achromobacter seleniivolatilans. The sequence continues at coordinate 5,913,840 of NZ_CP132976.1, read as the reverse complement.
CGACGCTTGTTGCATAGGTTTCACCGGACATACCGTCAAACACGCTGGGCGGCGCGCCCTCGGGCAGATTCAATACGCGCTTGTACAGCGCGCTGTCGGCTGGCAGGCTTTGCAACGCCCCTGCGACCGCTCGCTGATTGCCAGTGAAGGCCGCGTCGGCAAACTCGATTGGGCGCGTAACTCCGCCGTTGCCGTTGCCGTTGCCGTTGCCGTTGCCGTTGCCGTTGCCGTTGCCGTTTCCATTCCCATTGTCCGGCACCTGCTTTAACTGCACCGTCAGATCCACCTTGTTGTTGCCATAGGCCAAGGACGGAGTCAGGAATGCCAGATTGCTGGAGACCGCATCAAACCGCCCCAGCACACCGCCGCCCGCAGTCAGAATGGTGTAGGTGGTGGATGGCGCGTAGGCGCCGTTCTGGCCAACTTGCATCACCGCGCCCGCCAGATTGGCGGTGCCAGTGACATTCACACTGCTGTTTTGGCCGTCGGCTGCCGTGGCCACGCGATAGATGGAGCCCGTTGCCATGTTCAGGTTGCCCAACACGTTCAAACGGCCCAACGGCGCGGCGGCATTACCCGGCGACAGCGTGGCGCCTGTGCCCACCGTCAGATCCTTGAATGACCCGACACCGGACACGGTAGTGCCCGTCAACGCCTGGACACTGCCGCCCAGCTTGCCGTCGACCTGCAACCCGCCGCCAGCCAATACCGTGGCTCCGTTGAAGGCGCTGCTATCGCCGGTCAAGGCCAGCGTGCCCGCGCCAAGTTTGGCAACTGAACCGCTGCCGGCAAACACCCCGGTGTACTCGGAATCAGTCGCGCGGTTGAACGACAGCCTGCCGTTGTTGATGATGGTGCCGCCGAACGACCCGGTGGAGCCCCCGTCGCCGATTTCCAACTCACCCGAGGCGATGGTAGCGGTGCCGGTGAACGCACTGTCACCCGTCAGCACCAGCGTGCCAGTGCCGTCCTGGCGCAGATCACCCGAACCCGATATTGCGCCGCCGTAGACCACACGGTCGCTGCGGTTGAACGCCAGCGTGCCGCCAGTCTGGATAGTCGCGTTGCCAGCGATGCTGCCAGCCGTGCCGCCATCACCCACTTGCAGCTTGCCGCCAGCTACCGTGGTGGCGCCCAGATAGGTGTTGTTGCCCGTCAGCACCAACGTGCCCGCACCCAACTTGGCCACGCCGCCGTTGCCAGACAAGGATTGCGACACAGTGAACGTATTGCCGGCATCGGCGATGTCCAGGCCGCCGCCGGCCGCGCCCAGCGAGATTGCCCGGGCGGTGTTCTGGAAACTGGTGCCCGTCACGCGCAACGTGCCGCCCTGAAAGTCCAGGCCACCCAAACTTGCGCCCAGATTGGCCTCTGACGACACCGACAACACCCCCGCGCTCAGGCGCGTTTGGGCGTAGGTGTTTGCGCCATTGAGCACCAGCGTACCCAGACCCGTCTTGTTGATGCCGTTGCCAGCGAGCACGTTGTCGATGGTCGTGGTCCACCCGGCCGAGGCCGCGCTACCGTCGCCTACTCGCAATTCGCTCAAGGCGCCGGCAGACGGTGCAACCAGGTTGAGCCAGTCGCCATTCAGGCGATAGCCGTCGCTTGCGAACTGGGCGCCGTTTGCCACTATATTGCCTTGCGAGCTGTCTAGCGTGACCGTGCCTGGTGCTCCGCCAAAGATCGCAAATGATCCGCTGGGCGAGAATGCGGCGTTGACGGAGGCTGCGGCGTCCGTCCAGTTGGCGCTGTTCACGGACCACACGCCGGAACCGCCGCCCAGCTGTACCGGCGTGGCCAATCTGTTGGCGTTCCAGATATTGAGTGTCAGGCCAGCCGAATTGATCAGGTTGATCTGGTTGGATGATCTCAAGTACTGCACCGTCTGTCCTGCCGCGATGCCACTCATACCGCTGTTGACTGTCAAAGAGCCGGTGTAGTCGAACAAGCGGTACACGCCCACGCCGAAACCGCCAGCGTCGCTCACGTTGAGTTGCGAACCGTTTAGCGTCAGATCGCCGTCAACCATGACGCTGTGGACTGCGCCAGCCGTGTTCGCGGTGCCAAGTGCAAAGTTCATCGCACTGCCCTGCGCCAAGGTCAGGTCGCCATAGACGGTGAACGTGCCTCCCGGCGCACCGGGCGTCAGGTTGCCGCCTGCCTGCACCGTCACGTCGCCGTAAACCTGGCCGAAGCCGCCCACCGAACCGCCGCTCGCCACGGTAACTGCACCGTTCAGCGTGGCGGTGGCATTCGCGGATGTGCCGCCCACTACCAACGCGCCCCCGTTTACCTGAGTCGTGCCGGTATAGGTGTTGACGCCATTCAAGGTCAAACTGCCGGACGAGCTTTTCGTCAGCCCGCCCGTGCCGGATATCGATCCGCTGTAGGCTCCCGAATCGAGCGCAAGCGTCTGGGCTCCCAGCGTCACCGAGCCGCCATTGCCGTTCAGGATTTTCATACCGGGAGCCGAAGCGGCGGAGATATCAAAGTTCCCGATGTTGTCGACCGTCACTGTGGATCCAGCCGCAAGACTTCCGCCTACACCCAGCGCCAAAGAGCCGTTCCGGATAAGCAGGCCGCCAGTGAAAGTATTGGCGCCGCTCAGAGTTTGCTTTGCAGCCCCGTCCTTGATCAGAACGCCCGTACCATCAATCACCCCCCCAAACGTCGAAGGCGCCGAATTAGAGATGGTCAGTGTCCTGGCGCCCAGCAGCACACTGCCGCCCGTGCCGGTCAAGTTTGCGATGGACTGGTCGGCGCCGCTCGACATATCCAGCGTCGCGCCAGTGCTCACTTTTACGCTCGCCGTGGCGCTCAACAATCCGCCCGCGCCCAGTCTCAAACTACCGGCATCAACAGAGGTCGTGCCCGAATTGCTGAGCGTGCCGTTTAACGTCAGCGTGCCCACGCCTTGCTTGGTCAAATTGCCCGAGCCCGACAGGGCCCCGGCATAGGTGCCGTTCGCGGCACTGGAAAAAATCACCGTACCGTTGCTGACGATATTGCCTTGCAGGCTGCTGGTATCGCCCTTCAAGGTGGCGCCCTGAACCACCGTGGTACCGCCGGTATAGTTGTTGGCGCCGGTCAAGGTAACGGTGCCGATGCTTGCCACATTCAGGCCGCCAGTGCCCGTCAACAGGCCGGACAGCGTGAAATCGTTCGCTCCGGCTGCGGTCAAACCGTTGGTTCCCAGCGTGAAATTATTGGCTACCGTTACACCGGTCGTAGATGCGCCGATACCACCACCCGCAGCATTGATCGCGCCCGTGCCAAGCGCGCCGCTGCCATCCACCAGGACGGAGCCGCCATTGAGCGCAATGCTGCTGCCGCCGGGCATCAGCGCCCCGCCCGACAAGCTCCAGATACCGCCGGTGACGTCCAGGCTATTGAAGTTAAGGTAGGTGCCGGCGACAACATTGTTGGTGCCGCCGCGATTCGCCGTGTCGGCGAACACCAGCGAATTGACGCCGCCCAAACCGCCGTCCACCGTTCCCGGCGCAGCGAAGCTCAGGCCTGGCGTCGAGCCCACCGTGATCACGTCCGGATTGACGTCTGCCATCGAATTCACTGACGAGCCCGACTGCGCAGTGAAAGTATTGCGAGCGCCCGCCCCCATCGACACACTGCCGGTAATGGTGCCCGCATTGGTAAAATAATGACCGAGGAACGACCCTGGGGATTCAAAGGCGACGCGGCCGATGATGGCGCCACTGGCAGAGTTTAAGAAGGAAACCTGGCCGCCGCCATAAATGGCGACGGCCGCGATGTCCGCGCCCGGCCGGGCCCCTAAGTTGGTCTCCGCCGTCCGGATAGTTCCCTCGTTGCGAACATTGGTGACGCCGCCTGCTCCGTTGTGAATGGCAAGCGCCATTCCCTTGAGGTCGGCAAGCTGCGATTGATAGTTGGTGCCAGAGCCGCCCAGCATGGCGCCAGCGTAGTTATTGAGGGTGTACGTGCCAACAGACGGAGCTACTGATTCCGCCGTACCCAGAACCAGGCCCGACGACACGGCCGAAGTATTTCCCTGCGAAAAGGCGTCGATGATGCCGCGGTTATCCACGGACACGTTTTTGCCCTCGAGCAGCATGGAGTTACCGCCGATGCCAGGTAGTACACCCACAGTGGCCATGCTGCCGACGGTTACCGTCAATCCATCCGCCCCGTTGGTGAAGTTCGGCGCCACCGGATTGGCATTGCCCGTGCATGTCACGATAAGGCCCGACGTTGTGCACGCCGCCAATGCCGCAGGCGCCCACCCCGTCAGCCCAAAACCCAGCGCTACAGCCAATGCGTGCAGCTTCCAGCGTACCGATAAGCCCCCACCTGTCCTCGCCGCGCCGCCGCGCGATTGGGTAGCCAACTCCGACACTGCTTGCCACAAACGTTTAGCGCGGTTCCATACCAAGCGGTACACGTGATTCAAGATCTGTTCCTTTAGACATACGGCGAACACCGAATCACCGCCACAGCGTAGGCTGATGGCGGCAGCGCCAAAACGGTCCGCAACAACAGGGGCGCACGGCGATAGTCGTGTTACCCACGGTTTCGGGATCGGTTCCGGTGGCCTGTGCGAGGGATGGATGTGTCGCGCTTGCCTGCCAGGTATCGGTACTACAGCGTGTGGATTGGCAGGTTGCAGGACGCAACCATTCCGGGTGGATTCGGGCGGTTGAATTTTGTAACAGCCGTAGTTTCCAGATACGAGTTTGCCGTGTCAACTCTGTTTGGATGAATTAACCGGTATCGCGGTCGAACTACATGGGGTGCGGCCTAAGAGTGGGCCACTGCGAGCGGATCAATCCTGCTCTGTCAGCCCCGCCATCAACCGCAGGCACTTCAAAAACACCGGCTGTAACTCAGCCGGTATCGGCGCCAGCACCTGGGCCTCTACCTGGGCATCTTGGGGCAAGATGCGCGCCAGCAACGCAACACCGGCGTCCGTGATCTCCAGGGCATAAGCGCGCCCGTCTTCGGCGGATCGCGTGCGCCGCACATAACCCTTGGCGGTCATGCGGGCCATCATCTCGGCAAAGGAGTTCCGGTCCAACGCAATCAGGTCGGCGATGCGATTTTGCGTAGCACCGGGATGTTGGTAGACAGTGATCAGCAACGCCTTCTGCCGGGGCGTCAGGTCCTCGTCTGGAAACGCCTGCGAGAACAGCGCTTCCGCCCGGAAGTGAGCGCGGCGCAGCAAGTGCGAGGCCACTTGGGTCAGGTCGAAGGCTTGCAAGTCGCGGGATAGAGCCGCGGCGGGTCGGACGGGGGCGGTCATTGGGCATCCATGGAATACGCCCGGCGATTGTAGGCGGTGCTGTTCGCGAAAATGCGCATTGACTTGAGACCAGGCGCTGCCTATGATCCGCCAATATAGTACGTATACGTATTTATTGGCACCCATCAAAGGACCCGTCATGACGATCCGCCAGCTGCGCAATTACATCGATGGCCGCTTTGAAGACGGCATCTCCACCTTCGACAAATTCAGCCCGGTGGACGGGCAGTTGATTGCGCAGGTGCATGAGGCCGGGCGCGATCAAGTCAACCGCGCCGTTGCTGCCGCCCATCGGGCCCTGCCTGGTTGGGCAGCCTTGTCAGTCGCCACGCGCACCGACCATCTGCTGGCGCTTGCCGATGGCATCACACGCCGCTTCGATGACTTTCTGCAAGCCGAGATCGCTGACACAGGCAAACCGGTCAGTTGGGCCAGCAAGATCGACATCCCGCGCGGCGCGGCCAACTTCCGCGCCTTTGCGGAACTGGCGCGCACGCTGGATATGGAAAGCTACATGACGGACACGCCCGACGGCCGGCAGGCGCTGAATTACGCCTATCGCAAGCCGTTAGGCGTGGTGGGGGTGATCTCGCCGTGGAACCTGCCGCTATTGCTGCTGACCTGGAAAGTCGCGCCTGCGCTGGCGTTTGGCAACACGGTGATCATGAAGCCATCCGAAGTCACGCCCAGCACAGCCACGCTGCTTGCCGAGGTGGCCGATGCAACGGGGCTGCCGGCTGGCGTGCTGAATCTGACGCATGGTTTTGGCCCGAATTCCGCAGGCGAATTCATGACCACCCACCCGGACATCGATGGCATCACGTTCACCGGGGAGTCCGCCACGGGTTCGGCCATCATGCGGGCCGTGGCGCCTGGCGTAAAACCCGTGTCGTTTGAATTGGGCGGCAAAAACGCAGCACTGGTGTTTGCCGATGCGGACTTCGATGCAGCGGTGGACGGGGTCACGCGGTCGGTCTTTGCCAATTGCGGCCAGGTCTGCCTGTGCACCGAGCGCGTCTACGTGGAACGCCCCATCTACGACCGCTTTGTCGCCGCACTGGCTGCGCGGGCGCGCGATATGCGCATCGGCTGGCCGATGGACCCCGACACCGAGATGGGCCCGCTGGTGTCGCGGGAACATCGCGAAAAGGTGCTGTCTTACTTTGCGCTGGCCCGGGAAGAAGGCGCAACCGTCGTGGCGGGCGGCGGCATTCCCGAATTTGGCGATGCCCGCGACGCCGGCGCGTATGTGCAGCCCACCATCTGGACAGGGTTGAAAGAAGACGCGCGGTGCATCAAGGAGGAAGTCTTTGGCCCGGTGTGCCACATCGCGCCCTTTGACACCGAAGAGGAAGCCATCCGGTTGGCCAACGACACGCGCTATGGCTTGGCCGCCGCCGTCTGGACGCAGAACCTGACCCGCGGGCACCGCGTGGCGCAAGCCATGAAGGTTGGCCTGGCCTGGGTGAACTGCTGGTTCCTGCGCGACCTGCGCACCCCGTTCGGCGGCAGCGGCCTGTCGGGTATCGGCCGTGAAGGCGGCCGCCATTCGCTGCATTTCTATACCGAACCCACCAACGTTTGCATCAAGCTCTGACCCTTCCAACTTAAAGGAACGCACGATGACCCAGCCCAATATCAGCGCCACCGTCGTCGCCGGAAAAGCCACGCCGCGCGGCAAGTATCCGCACATCAAGCGCGCAGGCGATTTCCTGTTCGTCTCCGGCACCAGCTCGCGTCTGCCCGACAACCGCATCGCCGGCGCGGAAGTGGACGCCATGGGCACCACCACCCTGGATATTCGCGTGCAAACCCGCGCCGTCATCGAGAACATCAGCGACATCCTGGCCACGGCCGGCGCAACGCTGGCGGATGTCGTGGAGATCAGTACTTTCCTGGTCAACATGAACGATTTCGGTGGATACAATCAAGTCTATGGCGAGTTCTTCGACACCGATGGCCCGGCGCGCACCACCGTCGCGGTGCATCAGTTGCCGCACCCGCAATTGCTGATTGAGATCAAGGCGGTCGCCTACAAGCCGCTTGCACGCTGACGGCACGGCAAACGCATGACAGGCGGCGGCATTTCAGGTTCACCCAGGGAACAGGACAATAGCCCGCAGCCCCGTGCCGCGGGCGCCGCACGCATGTCGAACTTCCGCATTACGCCTAACGCGCTCAGCCACAAACTGAAGCTGCACCAATTGCAGATTTTCGAACGCGTGCTGGCGCGGCGATCATTGTCCCGCGCGGCCAGCGAACTGCACCTGACTCAACCCACCGTCACCAAGGCCATCCACGATCTGGAAGCCTTCTTCGGCGCAACGCTGTTTGAGCGCTCCAACCGCGGCGTCACCCCAACCGAACTGGCCATGGTGCTGGGCCGCCGCGTACACGCCATGATGGCCGAAGTCCGCTACATGGCTGACGACATTGATGCCGTGTTGGGCGGCGCCAGCGGGCATGTCGTGGTGGGCACCTTGATTGCGGCGTCGGCCAAACTACTGCCCGAAGCCATCGCCCGCCTAATGACCGAACACCCCGGCATCCAGGTCACAGTGCGCGAAGGCCCCTCCGCCCAATTGCTGCCCGCCCTGGCCACCGGTGACGTGGACATCGTGGTGGGCCGCCTGCCCGGCGCGGACATGGCGTCGATCTCTGGCGTGGCCGTAGACCATCACAAGCTATACCGCGAGCAACTATGCCTGGTGGTGGGCAAGCAGCATCCCATGGCCGATGCGAAAGTTATTGATCTGGCGGATCTGATCGATCACATCTGGATTCTGCCCGCGCCGACCTCGCCGCTACGCGCGTCAGTCGAACGCACCTTCTTCGACGCCGGCCTGCGCCTGCCTGCCCGCCATGTGGAATCGCTATCGCTGCTGACCAATATCGGCGTGCTGATGCACAGCGACGCGCTGGCGCTGATTCCCTACGATGCGGCAGCGCAGTTCCTGGCGATGGGGGTACTGGCCCGTCTGCCGACGAATGTGTTTGGCGATTTTGGCGACGTCGGATATTCCATCCGCGCTGACCGGCCGCTGACGCCGGCGTGCCAGAGGCTGGTGGAATATCTGAAGCAAATTACGGCGCAGCGGACTGCCATCCGGGAAATCCCGCGATAGATAACCCGCATACCCACCCGCACAATTTCTATTGTGCACATCCCCTGTCACGCCCCTAGACTTCCTTCATCAGAGAAGTCCCAGCCCAGCATCACGCTCCGGAGTCCCGAATGCCCGCCTACGGCCCGCCATTGAATTTCCAGCGCTGGATTCAAGATCACGCACATCTGCTGAAACCACCCGTTGGCAACCAGCAGATCTGGCAGGACAGCGACTTCATTGTCACCGTCGTTGGCGGCCCCAACCATCGCACCGACTACCACGATGACCCGCTGGAAGAATTCTTCTACCAAGTGCGCGGCAATGCCTGGCTCTCATTGTGGGTGGACGGCAAAGCCGAACGTGTGGATCTGAAGGAGGGCGACATCTTCTTGTTGCCGCCGCATGTTCGCCATTCTCCGCAACGTCCGGAAGCCGACAGCGCCTGTCTGGTCATCGAGCGTCAACGCCCATTGGGTCTGCTCGATGGATTCGAATGGTATTGCCCTCATTGCAGCCACCTGGTGCATCGCGTCGAAGTGCAGCTGAAAAGCATCGTGACCGACTTGCCCCCCTTGTTCCAGGCCTTCTACGCCAGTACCAGCCTGCGCACCTGCCCAAGCTGCGGCCAGGTGCATCCTGGTAAAGGCCTCGCCCCGAACACGCAAGCCACGCCCGGCTAGCCTATTACCCTGCGAGCCCCAGCCGCCATGATTCAGAAAATTGATATGCACGCCCACTTCTTTCCGCCGATAACGCGGCAGGAAGCGGCCGCGCTGGACCCCGTCAACGCGCCCTGGCTGCGCCCGGATGCCAACGGCAAAACCGGCCAGATCATGGCGGGCGACCAGCCCTTCCGGCCTGTTGACTCCACGTTGTGGGACCCCGCGCTGCGCGTGCAGCAGATGGACCGCCACGGTGTCGATATACAGATCCTGTGCGCCACCCCCATCATGTTTGGCTACACCTATCCCGCCAAGACAGCAGCTGATTGGGCGGCGCGCATGAATGATCTGGCGCTGGAACACTGCGCCCATGCGCCGTCGCGTCTGAAGGCGCTGGCGCAGGTGCCTCTGCAAGATCTGGACCTGGCCTGTAAAGAAGCTACGCGCGCATTCGCAGCGGGCCACCTGGGCGTTCAGATCGGCAACCACGTCGGCCCGCGCGACCTGGATGATGAAACGCTCGTGCAGTTCCTGATTCATTGCGCCAACAGCAACATCCCGGTGCTGGTGCATCCTTGGGACATGATGACCGATGGCCGCATGAAAAAATGGATGCTGCCCTGGCTGGTCGCGATGCCAGCTGAAACGCAGCTGGGCATCCTTTCCCTGATCTTGTCCGGCGCCTTTGAACGCATTCCCCGCAGCCTGAAACTGTGTTTTGCGCATGGCGGCGGCAGCTTCGCATTTTTGTTGGGCCGCGTGGATAATGCGTGGCGCCACCGCGACATCATCCGCCAGGACTGCCCGCAACTGCCCTCTTCCTACACGGATCGCTTCTACACGGACAGCGCGGTATTCGACCCGCGTTCGTTGCGCCTGCTGATCGATGTGATGGGCGAAGACCGCGTGCTGCTCGGCTCGGACTACCCCTATCCGCTCGGTGAACAGGAAGTGGGCAAGCTGGTGACGCACGCCGATCTGCTGCCTGAAGTGCAGCACAAGATTCTGTTTCGCAACACCATGACGTTCTTTGGCTTGAACCCGTAGCACCCACCGCGCTTCACCATACATGACCGTGACACACGGCAACTCAAGGGAAAACACCATGAAACGCACCATCACGCTGACCGCCGCTGCGGTCATGGGCCTGGCGCTATCAGCCACCGCGCTGGCCGATGTGAAGATCGGCCTGCTTACCACCTTGACCGGCCCGGGCTCCGTGCTGGGCCAGGATCAACTGGACGGCTTCATGCTGGCCGTGGAACAGGGCGGCGGAAAACTCGGCGGTGTTGCTGTGCAGATCATCAAGGAAGATGACCAGTTCAAGCCGGAAGTGGGCGTGCAAGCGGCGCGCAAGCTGGTGCAAAGCGACAAAGTGCCGATCATCACTGGCGTGGTGTATTCCAATGTGATGCTGGCTGTCGTGCGTCCCGTCACCAGCGCGGGCGTGTTCCTGGTGGGCTCCAACGCAGGCCCCACGAACCTGGCCGGCAAAGACTGTTCCCCTTATTTCTTCTCCACGTCCTGGAACAACACGCAGCGCCATGAAGGCAGCGGTGAAATGGCCAATCAGATGGGCTTGAAGAAGGTCTATCTGCTGGCGCCCAATTACCAGGCGGGCAAGGACGCCATGGCCGGCTTCAAGCGCTTCTACAAGGGCGAGGTCATGAACGAAGTGTTCACCCAGGTGAACCAGCCCGACTACTCGGTTGAACTGGCGGCGCTGGCCGATGCCAAGCCCGAAGCCGCTTACGTGTTCTTTCCTGGCGGCATGGGCGTGAACTTCATCAAGCAATACCGTCAGGCAGGTTTGTTCGGAAAAATACCGCTGCTGTCGGTGGACACCATCGACGGCGCTACGCTGCCCGCGCTGCAAAAAGATGCGCTGGGCGCAGTGACCAACGTGCCCTATTCGCCCGATCTGGACAACGCTGCCAACAAGGCATTTGCCGCGGCCTTCCGCCAGAAGTACGGGCGTGAGCCGTCCAGCTATGCCGCCCAATCATTTGATGCCGCGCAGCTGATCGCATCGGCCCTGAAGAAAACGGGCGGAAATGTGGACGACAAAGACGCATTGCGCAAAGCGCTGGAAGCCGCGGACTTCCCGTCCGTGCGTGGCGAATTCCGCTATCAGCCGAATCACTTTCCCGTGGCCGGTTTTTTCCGCGCCGACGTCGAGGCCGGGGCAGACGGCAAGGTGGGCTTTGTGAACAAGGGCCCGATCTTCCCCGACCTGTCCAAGGTATCGGACCAGTACGCCGCCCAGTGCGTCATGAAGTAACGCTTGCGGCCGACGCGGCCGCAGGCAAGAGGTGAACCTGATGTCCACGACGTTGCTGCTGGTGCAGGCCTTGAACGGCCTGCAACTTGGAATCCTGCTGTTCCTGTTGGCCGCCGGGCTGACGCTGGTGTTCGGCATCATGAACTTCATCAACCTGGCGCACGGATCGCTCTACATGATGGGCGCCTTCATCGCGGCCACCGTGTTCCGCCACACCGGCTCGTTCCTGCTGGCTGGCGCTGCGGTGATCGCCGGCATGGCCGCCTTGGGGCTGCTGCTGGACCGTATTGCGCTGGCCAGGCTGTACCCGCGCGAACACCTGGACCAGGTGCTGGCGACGTTCGGCTTCATCCTGTTCTTCAATGAACTCACGCGCATCATCTGGGGGCCCGCGCCTATCAGCATGGGGCTGCCATCATGGCTGTCGGGCACGATCGACATACTGGGCGTTACCTACCCGCTCTACCGCTTCCTGATTATTGTGGTGGGCTTGCTGGTGGCGGCGGGCTGTTATGTGCTGATTCACCGCACGCGCTTGGGCATGCTGATCCGCGCGGGTTCCACCGACCGCATGATGGTCGGCGCGTTGGGGGTGAATATTGCGCGTCTGAATACCTTGCTGTTTGTGTTGGGGTCAGTGCTGGCCGGATTGGCGGGGCTGATGGCGGGGCCTATCTTGTCCGCCCAAACCGGCATGGGCGAACCCATTCTGATCCTGACCTTGGTGGTGATCGTGATCGGCGGCATCGGCTCGGTGCGCGGCGCATTCCTGGCCGCCTTGATGGTGGGTTTGATCGATACGTTAGGCCGCGCGTTGTTGCCGACGCTGCTGCGCGCGGCGTTGCCGCCCGCCGCCGCCAACGCGGCAGGCCCTGCCATCGCGTCAATGCTGATTTATGTCGTGATGGCGCTGGTACTGGCTTTGCGGCCCCAGGGCCTGTTTCCCGTCAAGCACGGATAAGAGGCGCAATATGGTCAGACTTTCTCCGCGCTTTCTGGTTGCCGCCCTGCTGCTCGCGCTGTTGGCCCTGCTGCCTGCCTACGCGCACTGGCAGGGTGAACCCTTTTTGCTGGCCTTGTTCGGCCGAGTGCTGGTCTACGGCGTTGCTGCGCTGGCGCTGAATCTGCTGCTGGGTTTCGGCGGCATGGTCAGCTTTGGCCATGCGCTCTATCTCGGGCTGGGCGCCTATGCAGTTGGCGTGATGTCGCACTACGGCATCGAGAACGGCTGGCTGCATCTGGCTGGCGCGCTTGGCGCGTGTGCTGTGGTCGGGCTGATCAGCGGCTATGTCGTGATGAGAACCTCTGGCATCGCGTTCATCATGATTACGCTGGCCTTCGCGCAGATGTTCTATTTCTTGGCGACAGGTCTGGATGGATTTGGCGGCGACGACGGCATGTCCTTGTTTGCCGGCAGCGATTTTGGCGCATTCCGGCTGGATACGCCACTGGCGTTGTATTACGCAGCGTTTGGCGTATTGCTGCTTGTACTGTGGTTGATGCACCGCCTGATCCACGCGCCTTTCGGCATGGCACTTCGGGGCTGCCAGGCCAACGAACGCCGCATGCGCGCGCTGGGCTTTCCAACCTTGCGCTATCGCCTGGCCGCTTACGTGATCTCGGCAATGATCTGCGGCGTGGCGGGCGTGCTGTTGGCCAACCTCACCATGTATGTATCGCCGTCCTACCTGGCGTGGACGACATCCGGCGAATTGATCGTGATGGTGGTGTTGGGCGGTATCGGCACATTGTTTGGCCCCGTGGTGGGTGCCCTGGCATTTCTGCTGCTGGAAGAAGGGTTGAAGCTGCTGACGGACCACTGGATGCTGATCATGGGTCTGTTGATTGTGGGCGTGGTGCTGGTGTCGCGGCGCGGCGTGTACGGCAACCTGCCCGATACCCCTTGGCGCAGAAAGGCGCGGCAGACCAGTCCGCCGCCTGCCGCTCGCGCATCCGGAGAGCCGCTATGAGCGCGCTGCGTATCGAAAACCTGCAAAAGCGGTATGGCGGACTGACAGTCACCGACAACCTGTCGCTCGAAATTCAATCGGGCGAACTGCATGCGGTAATCGGACCCAACGGCGCGGGCAAAACCACGCTGATTGGACAACTCAGCGGTGAACTTCGCCCCGATGGCGGACGCGTGTTGCTGGACGAGCGGGATATCACACGGATGCCCGTGGAAAAGCGCGTGCGCCACGGACTAGCGCGCTCCTATCAGATCACTTCCGTCTTCAAGCCGTTCACAGCGCTTGAGAACGTGATGATGGCGGTGCAGGCGCGCCGCGGCCATAGCTTCCGGTTCTGGCAACCCGTTCTGTCCAACGCGGCGCTGACGGCTCCCGCGCAAGACGCCCTGGAATTGACCGGCCTGTCGGCCCGCGCTGATACGCCTGCCAGCGATCTCGCGCATGGCGAACTACGGCAACTGGAACTGGCAATGGTATTGGCCTGCCAGCCCAAGCTGTTGTTGCTGGACGAACCCATGGCTGGCATGAGCCAGCACGAGTCCGAAGCCATGACACGCCTGCTTCTGAAATTGCGCGGGCAATACACCATCTTGCTGGTCGAACACGATATGCAAGCCGTCTTCGCTCTGTCCGACCGCATCACGGTGCTGGTGTACGGCAGCGCGCTTGCTTGCGGCACGGCAGACGACATCCGCAACAATCCGCAGGTGCGCGAATGCTACCTGGGCAGCGAACGCGCAAGCGCCCGCCGCAAAATGGCTGGCCATTCCGAGGTACAGGCATGAGCGCGCTATTGTCTTTGCGCGGCGTAACGGCGCACTACGGCGCCAGTCAGGCGCTGTTCGGCATAGACCTGGATATAGGCCCAGGCGAATTCGTGACCCTGCTGGGCCGCAACGGCATGGGCAAATCCACCACCGTGAAAGCGGTGATGGGATTGAACCGTGCCACACAGGGCAGCATCACGTTCGACGGACGCGACATCAGCCGGCTGCCCGCCTATAAAGTGGCGCAATGCGGCATCGGACTTGTGCCTGAAGGCCGGCACATTTTTCCGAACCTGTCCGTGCGTGAAAACCTGGTTGCCACCGCGCACAACCGCCAAGGCGCATCTCAACCCTGGACACTGGAACGCGTGTACGCCTTGTTCCCGCGCTTGTCTGAACGCGCGCGGCATCTGGGCAGCCATCTGTCGGGCGGCGAGCAACAAATGCTGGCGATTGGGCGAGCCCTGCTGACCAATCCCCGACTGCTGATTCTGGATGAGGCCACTGAAGGGCTGGCGCCTGTCGTGCGGGAAGAAATCTGGTCCGCGCTTGAAACGCTAAAGCAAACCGGACTGGCTGTGCTGTGTATAGACAAGAATCTGGAGCCGCTGCTGGCCACGGCGGATCACCACGCCATCGTGGAAAAAGGACGGGTGGCGTGGACGGGTTCGTCGCAGGCATTCCTGGATGACGAACCTCGCTTGTTGCAGTATCTGGGGGTCTAAGGCCGACACACCGGTGGCGCCACGCCCAGACGCGTGCTCCACGCGATGATCTCGTCCCATAAGGCCGCAGGTACGGGAATGCCGTCACGCTGGCGTTCGGCCAGTGCCGCCGCCTCGGGGTCACCAGGCATACGCGGCGCTCCGGGCGCTTGCGACAATTCCATCGCCATGCCTGCAACCACCCCGGCCAGCGCCGCGCCACCTGCGAACCTCGCCGGATCAATGACGATGAAAAATGCCCCAAGTTCGCGCGGGCGTTCCAGCGCTTCATACATCGGGGAAATATGCGGCCCGAACGGATTGCCGTTGAGCGGCCCGCACAGCAGTTCAATCATCGTCGCCAGGCCATAACCTTTGTAGCCATAGTCTTCGCCACCCAAAGGACGCAACGCCCGTACCTGATACGCATCGGTGCTGTTCTGCCCTTCGGCATCCAGCGCAACACCGTCAGGCAGCGCCACGCCATCACGCCGGGCGTTCATGACGCGATTCCACGGGATAGCCGTGGTGGCCATGTCCAGACAGAGCGGTTCTGCTCCCGCGCGCGGGAACGCCAATGAAATCGGATTCGTGCCAAAGAACGGCTGATAGCCGCCATGGGGCGCGGCGATCGAATCAGAATGCGTAAACGCAATGCCGATCAAGCCACGCTTGGCCGCTGCCCGGCTGTACAGACCTATCGCGCCACAGTGCGAAGAGTTACTGACGCCCACGGCCGCCACGCCCGCCTCGCGGGCCAGATCGATGGCCAGTGCATTGGCCCGATGCGCCACCACAATGCCCTGCCCCCGCCCGCCATGCAGTTGTGCTGTACCCGGCCCCGTGCGTTGAATCTCGATCACGGGCCTGGCCAGAATGGACCCGTGCGCGACGCGGTTCAAGTAGTGCGGCAAACGCGCGATGCCATGGGAGTCTATGCCCCACAGACTGGTCTGGGCCAGGCTGGACGCCAGGCAGCGCGCATCCTCCGGATCGAAGTTCTGAGCACCCAGGCAGTCCGTGCCCCAGCGCTCCCATTCAACGGCGTCCACTCGGTGGTCAAGCGTCATGCGGCACTCCTCAGGTAGCAGCCTCCACGGCGTGCATCACACCATGCTCACGAAAGGCTTCCAGATGCTGGGCCAGCGCCGCGACAAACTCGGGCGCCTTGCCCAAGTCGCCAAACACCGGCTTGAATCCTGACAGCACCATGGCCCGCCGATGCGCAGCTTGCGACGGTGCGGACGAACGCACCGCCACGTCGGCACGCGACAACAGTTTCGCCAGACGCGCCGACAGGGGGTCCTGAATCGTGTAGCGTCCGCCCTGCTCGTCCTGGCCGCGCAAATAATGCAGCCAGGCCGCAACCGCCAGCGATAGCCGGTTGATGTCGTCTCCCGTGCGCAGCCGGTCGCGTATCGTGTCCAACAAGCGTTGCGGAACCTTTTGCGAACCGTCCATGGCAACTTGCGCCACCGGGTGGGGCAGCGCAGGGTTGGCGACGCGGGCCAAGAAGCGCTGCCGGTATTCCTCCAACCCGCTATCTGGAATGCCTTTCAAGGTGGGCGCGATCTCCAGCCGCATCATGGCGTCAACAAAGTCACGCAGCACTGGGGTTTGCACCGCATCGCTGATGGTCGGAAGACCCAATAACGCGCCCAGATACGCCAAGGTTGAGTGCGGCCCGTTCACCATGCGCAGCTTCAGCCGTTCATAGGGCGCGGCGTTGCGGACAAAGGTCGCGCCGCCATGCGTTTCCCAAGCGGGACGGCCTGCGGCGAACTTGTCTTCGATCACCCAATTCATATAGGGTTCGCCAACGACGGGCCAGGCGTCCTCAACCCCCAAACGCTGCGTGATCCGCTGGCGGTCCTGGTCGTCGGTGCCGGGCACGATGCGGTCCACCATCGAGTTCGGAAACGTGCAATGCGTGTCGATCCAACTGGCCAGCGACACATCGACGCGCAACGCAAAAGCCAGCACCAGACTACGCAGCAAATCGCCGTTGCCCCGCACGTTATCGCAGGACAGCAGCGTAACGGGCGGCAGACCGCGCTCACGGCGCAATGCCAATCCGTAAACCAGAATTCCGATGGTGCTGCGCGGCCGATGCGGGTTTTCCAGGTCATGCAGGATGTCTGGGTCGTCCCAACGCAAATAACCGGTGGCTGGCTCGTGGCTGTAGCCCTTTTCCGTCACTGTCAGACTGACAATGCGGGTCTGGGGATAGGCGATGCGCTCTAAAACAGCGTTGGGGTCTTCTTCGGCGACCATCACCCGCAACACCGAACCCACCACACGCAATTGCTCACGGGCCTGGCCATCGGGTCCCCGGTCGCGCAAGGCCAGCGTGTACAGACCATCTTGCGGGGTCAATGCGTCTCGGGTGGCGGGGCTGCGCAGTGACACGCCCAGGATGCCCCAACTGAGATCACCGCTGGCCTGCATGGCCAGATCCGTCATTACCGCTTGATGCGCCCGGTGAAATGCGCCCAGCCCCAAATGGACGATGCCGGGTGTCAGCCGGCTCCGGTCATAGACAGGTTTTTCCACGTCTGCGGGTAGACGCGGCAACGACTCCGTATTCAAACGTTCAAGCATGGTTGACCAATGGCTTAAGGCGCCATGCACCTGTCGGATGACCGGCCAGTCGGCGCGTGCGTGAGGATATCCGGTGATGGAGATTTCGTCGATATCCAAGCCGTGACCTGTTGCAACGCCGGTGCCCGCAAAACAGGAAATCATGCGCTACATCACGGCGCCCAACTGCCAAGGCACGAATTCGTTTTGTCCGTAACCATGCTCTTCGCTGCGCGTGCGCCGGCCCGAAGCGGTTTGCAGCATCAACTGAAAGATGCGCTCGCCCATCTGCGCGACGCTTTGTTCGCCATCAACCACTTCCCCGCAATTGATGTCGATATCGTCCGATTGGCGCTGCCACAGCGCCGTGTTCGTCGACAGTTTCAACGACGGCGCGGGTGCACAGCCGTAGGCCGACCCGCGCCCCGTTGTAAAGCAAATCAGGTTGGCGCCGCCTGCGACTTGCCCGGTAGCGGAGACTGGGTCGTAGCCCGGGGTATCCATGAACACCAGCCCGCGCGCGGCCACCGGCTCGGCATACTCAAACACATCGGTCAGATTGGTGGTGCCGCTCTTGGCGATCGCGCCTAGCGACTTTTCCAGAATGGTCGTCAACCCGCCCGCCTTGTTGCCGGCCGACGGGTTGTTGTCCATTTCGGCATCGTTGCGGGCGCAATAGTCTTCCCACCAGCGCACCCGCGCCAGCAGCTTGGCGGCCACGGCCGGGGTTTCGGCACGACGCGTCAGCAGATGCTCGCCGCCATAGATTTCGGGTGTTTCGGAAAGAATGGCGGTGCCCCCGTTGCGCACCAGCAGGTCTACCGCCGCGCCCAGCGCGGGGTTGGCGCTGATGCCCGAATAGCCGTCGGACCCGCCGCACTGCAAGCCCACCATCAAATGGCTGGCGGATACCGGTTCGCGCCGCACCTGATTGGCCTGGTCCAGCATCCGCTCCACCAATTCGATGCCCCGCGCCACGGTCTTGCGGGTACCGCCGGTGTCCTGAATATTGAAGGTGTGCAACAGACCGCTTTCGCGTAAGCCCTCTTGCTCCATCAACCCGCCGATCTGGTTGGTCTCGCACCCCAGCCCGACCACCATCAGACCGCCAAAATTGGCGTGCCTGGCGTAGCCGCCCAAGGTGCGCCGCAGCACCCGCAGCGGCTCGCCTTCGCTGCCCGTGGCACAGCCTGCGCCGTGGGTAAGCGCCACCACGCCGTCCACGTTCGGACAGGACGCCAGGGCATCGGGGTGTATATCGCGCCGGAAGTGATCGGCTATGGCGCGCGCCACGGTGGCGGAGCAGTTCACGCTGGTCAGGATGCCAATGTAATTGCGCGTGGCTACCCGGCCGTCGGCGCGCACAATGCCATCGAAGGTGGCGGGATGCTCCACATACTCCGTGGCGTGCGCGCCTTGTCCCACCGCGTAATCGCGCTCGAAGTCCGAGAACTCCAGATTCTGCGTATGAACATGCTGACCTGGCGCTATATCCTGGCGCGCCACGCCGATGATCTGGTTATAACGGCGCACAGGCTGCCCGGCCGCAATGGCGCGCACGGCCACCTTGTGGCCGGGCGGCACCAGGCCCGTTATGGTCACCCCTTCACCGTCCAGCCGCGTCCCGCTGACCAGCTGCCGCCGGGCAATCACGACGTTGTCTGCCGGATGGATGCGTATCACTGCCGTATCGGTTTGGGACATGTTGGCTCCGGAAAGGAAGGGGCGCGAAACCTAGCCGTCGATCAACGCCGGGTTCCAGGCATGGACGCGCTGGCGCTGTTCACCCAGGCCGGCGATGCCCAGCTTGATGTCGTCTCCGGCCTTCAGGTATACGGGCGCGGGCTTTTGCCCCATGCCCACGCCCGGCGGCGTACCGGTGCTGATCAGGTCGCCCGGATACAGCGTCATGAAACGGCTGACGTACGCTACCAGTTGCGCCACGCCGAACACCATCGTGCGGGTGCTGCCGTTCTGATAGCGCTTGCCGTTCACTTCCAGCCACATCTCCAACGCCTGGGGATTGGGGATTTCGTCCGCCGTCGCCAGCCACGGGCCGACCGGTCCGAAGGTGTCGCAGCCCTTGCCCTTGTCCCAGGTGCCGCCGCGTTCAATCTGATATTCACGTTCGGATACGTCATTGACCACGCAATATCCCGCCACGTGTTTCATGGCGTCGGCCTCGCTGACATAGCGCGCCTTTTCGCCAATCACCACGCCCAACTCCACTTCCCAATCGGTCTTGACCGAATCCTGCGGCAGCACAACAGGATCATTGGCGCCCACCACGGCAGACGTGGGTTTCATGAAAATGACGGGTTCCGCAGGCACCGGCAATCCCGATTCCGCAGCGTGGTCCGCATAGTTCAAACCGATGCAGACGAACTTGCCCATGCCGCTCCATGGCGGCGCCACGCGGCCAGGATTCTGCACCAAAGGCAGGCTGGCCGGGTCCACTGCGCGCAGCTTCGCCAGCGCCGCCGAATCCAGCGTTTGGGCAGTGATGTCGGGCAGCACCGAAGACAGGTCGCGCACATTGCCCTGGGTGTCGATCAGGCCAGGTTTTTCAGCGCCTCGGGCGCCATAGCGCATCAGTTTCATATCAGCTTCCTTGCTTGAAATAAGGGGAAATCAATTGGACCAGCCGCCGTCAATCACTTGAGCGGTGCCGGTAGTGAAGGCAGATTCGTCACTGGCAAGATACACCGACAGCGCCGCGATTTCTTCCGTGCGGCCGATGCGTCCCATGGGCTGGCGCGCCGTGAAGGCGGCTTCAACCGCAGCGATGGATTGGCCGCTGGCCAGCGCCTGCGCCTCGATACGCTGACGCAACGACGGCGACTCCACCGTGCCGGGGCAGATGGCGTTGCAGCGAATGCCCTGAGCCACAAAATCAGCGGCCACTGCTTTGGTCAGGCCGATGACGGCAGCCTTGGTGGCGCCGTACGCGCAACGGTTTGGCGCGCCCTTGATGCTGCCCGCCACAGACGCCATGTTGACGATGGACCCGGAGCCGCGCGCAAGCATGCCCGGCAGGCAAGCGCGGATCAACAGATACATGGACCGCACGTTCAGATTGAACGAAAAGTCCCACGCATCTTCATCGCAGTCCAGGATCGTTCCCGCATGCACGAAACCCGCGCCGTTGAACAGCACGTCCACCGAACCCGCGGCCTGGACCAGCGCCGCAATGGCGCGCCCATCGGTCACATCCAGCACCTGGGTGCGGCAGCCAGACAACGTCTTCAATGCGGCCTCGTTGATATCCACAGCCAACACGTCAGCCCCTTCCCGCACAAAACGCTCCGCCACGGCGCGGCCTATACCCTGCCCCGCAGCGGTGACGATAGCGGTCTTGCCTTTCAGTCTTGCCGACATGAATAACCTCCTGTTATTTACCAGCCATGCCCATTGCAGTGGGCAGCCACAACGTGATCTGGGGAATGTAGGTAATGGCGATCAGCGCCACGAACAACGGCACCAGCCAGGGCAGGATGGCCATGGTGGTGCGTTCGACCGACAGCCGCGCAACCCGCGCGAGTACAAACAACACCATGCCCATTGGTGGATGCAGCAGACCGATCATCAGGTTCAACGTCATGATCAGACCGAAGTGGATCGGGTCGATGCCCAGCTTCAACACAATGGGCAGCAGGATGGGCACCAGGATCGTGATGGCGGCGATGGTGTCGATGAAGCAGCCCACGATCAGGATCAGCACATTGGCCATCAGCAGAAACACCCACTTGTTCTGCGTCACGCTCAAGATGGCGTCGGTCAGCGTCTGTGCGGCCTGCGTCGTGGTCAGCAACCACGCAAAGACCGATGCGGCCGTCACAATGAACAACACCGACGCGGTGGTTTCGATGGTGTCGAAGGTGGCTTTGGCCAAGGTCTTGAATGTCATCGAGCGATAGCGCACCAGGCCCAGGAACAGCGCCCAGATCACCGCCGCCACGGCGGCTTCGGTGGGCGTGAACCATCCCAGCGTCATGCCGCCAATCAGAATCACGGGCGCCATCAGCGCCATGACGGCAGAGAAGTTGAATCGCCAGTCCAATGCCAGCAGAGCCGCGAACGCAATGCCGGTGGCCCAATTGGGCGACACACCGCCCAGCGTCATCAGCCAGATGGACATGGGAAACGACAGAACGATCAGCACTTCCAGCGCCGCGCCGCCCAGCAGCTTCCAGTTGAAAGCCACATCGCCGCCCCAGTTGTTGCGGCGTGCGTAGTAGGCCACGGTCAACATCATCAGAATGGTCAGCACCGCGCCCGGCACCAGTCCCGCCAGGAACAACGATCCGATCGAAACGTTGGCCATCATGCCGTAGATGACAAAGGGCAAGGAAGGCGGAATGATGGGGCCCAAGGTGGCCGACGCGGCCGTGACGCCCACGGCGAACTCGGTCTCGTAGCCGTGGTCCTTCATGGCTTTGATCTCGATGGTGCCCAGGCCCGCCGCGTCCGCGATTGCGGTGCCTGACATACCGGCAAACACCACCGATCCGATGATATTGACTTGCCCCAGCCCGCCCCGCATCCACCCCACCAGCGCCACGGCAAAATTGTAGATGCGGCCCGTGATGCCGGCGATATTCATGAGGTTGCCGGCCAGAATAAAAAACGGCACTGCCAGCAAGGGAAACGACTCGACGCCCGCGATCATCCGCTGCGCGATCACGACGTCTGGCACGCTGCCGGAAATCAGGATGAACAGCAGCGACGCGCCTGCCATCGATACTGCCACGGGCAAGCCCAGAATCATCAACAGCAAAAAGGTACCAATCAGTGTGCCCATGTCTTGCTCCTGGAAAGGCACTGCGGATTCATGGTGTTCGGGTCTGCGGATCTTGACCGCGACGCCGGCCGGTCTAATCCAGCGCGTCGTAGGCCGCCGGATTTTCCAGGATCGAATAGCCCTGCCGCCAGTTCTGCACTGACACTTGCACTGACCGCGCGAACATCATAAAGAAGCCCGCTAGCGCCACCCAGTAAACATAGGACTTATTCCAGAACAACGTGGTCATCGGTTCGTCACCCACCAGCACGATGTACCGATAGGTCAGCCACACCGCATAGCCGAAGAAGGCCGTGCGCAAGATGTCGATCACCGTGGACAGCACTCGGCCCACGCGTTTGGGCAAGTAACGGTACAGAAAGTCCACCTGAATATGGCGACAGGCGCGCACGCACATTGCAGCGCCCAGGAACACCACGCCGATCAGGCAATACACCGCCAGCTCTTCGGTCCACGCATAGGAGTCATTCAGCACGTAGCGGGAGAAGAATTGCAGAAACACCAGCAACGCCATCGTCCAGAACATGGCCAGGCAAACCCAATCCTCCGGCTGATACCCCGCCAGACTGACTTCGTGCTGATCGGCTTCTTCAAAGGTATGAACAATGTCTTCGACCGAGGCCGCCTGATGCGGACCCGGCGGCGCCAGATGCTGGCTGGGCGCAGAACTGGCCGCCGCTATCGGGCCGGCCTTCGCGTTGGAATGCATGGATTTCCCCTCGTCGTGGATCGGGTGACAGACCGCGTGACTCATGGCGGGCCGCAAGCGGCGGCCCGCCTGCGGCTTATTTCACCGCCTGGATCTTTTCCCAATCCGACTTCTGGTAGCCATACTGTTCAAACGGCACTTTTTCCAACACGGTATTGCGGAAGTCGTCCACATTGACCTCGGCCACCGACAGTCCGCGTTTCTTGAACACTTCGACCATCTTCTTTTCGCTGTCGGCGACTTCCTTGGACGCCTTCTCGGAAGCCTGCTGCGCGACCTCGGCGAAGATCTTTTTGTCTTCATCCGACAGGCTCTTCCACAACTTGCCTGAGATCACCGTATTCAGATGGTCAACGATGTGGCCGGTCAGGATGATGTTCTTTTGCACCTCGTAGAACTTCTTGGCTTCGATTGTCGTCAGCGGATTTTCCTGCGCCTCCACCGTGCCATTCTGCAAGGCCAGATAGACCTCCGCGAACGCGATGGGAGCCGTGTTGGCGCCACAGGCACGCGGCATGGCCAGGTACGCGGCCACGTCCGGCACGCGGATCTTCATGCCTTTCATTTCAGAGCACTTGGTAAAGGCGCGGTTGGACGTGGTCTGGCGCGTGCCGTAGTACGTTGTGGCAACGATGTGGTTGCCGCTTTTTTCGTCATAGCCGCGCGTCAGCTCTTTATAGATATCGCTCTTGGTGTAGGCGATCAAGTGCTCGGGACTGCGGAAAATATAGGGGTAGTACGTGACGCCGATGCGAGGAAAACTCTTTGCGGCGAAGCTGGAACCGGAAATGATCATGTCCACCGTACCCAGGGTCAGCCCCTGGTTGATATCGTTTTCCTTACCCAGCTGAGAGGCGGGATAGACATCAATGTGATAGCGGCCGTTTGTGCGCTTTTCGATTTCTTGCGCCGCCCATACCGACGAGGTATGAAAGGGTTCGGAAGTCTCGTACACATGCGCCCATTTCAGTTTGGTCTGCGCCAGCGCGCTGCCACTGACGGCCAGCGCGACGGCGGCAAACAGCACCTTGAAAGCGTTGCCTCGATTCATGTTGTCTCCTCTCTCTGAGGTCACGGGTACGGCGGATATTGTTATGAGCCGCCCGCGTCATGTTTTACATAGGGATGTCACATACAGGTTGCACCTTCGGACTACTCGACTACGATTCACCAGCAACGTCAGAACGGCGCCGGCTCTTTGCTATCGGTACGCAACGCATCCGCCGCGCCCGGCCAACTGGCGGTCAGGCGGTCATGCGAGCAAGAAAGATGAAAATGCATGGCCGCGCGCGCGCCGGGCTCGTCACCGGCCGCAATGGCATCGATAACGCGGCGGTGCTCGGTAATGGCGGCGACCCAGCTTTCGGGGTTTTCAAAGTAGTCGCCCAGCTTTACAGACAGGGGGTTGTGGCGTTCATCGAACAGTTCACCCACAACGCGCACCAGCACCGCATTGCTGGCCATTTCAGCCACGCGCAAATGAAACAAGCGGTCGCCGCGGATAGGCACGCTGCCGGCGCGGGCCTCTTGCTCCATGGCATCCACGGCTTCCCACAAGCCATCGACCAGCGCAGGTATGGAATTACGCGCGGCCTGAGCAGCCAGTTCACCTTCGATGGTGCGGCGGGCGAGTATGGTTTCCAGGGGGCTTTCCGCGGTCAGGCTGGCGCGTGGCGCACCGGCCAGGCTCTGAACATAAACGCCCGAGCCCATGCGAACTTCAACCCAGCCTTCAACTTCCAGTGCGATCAGGGCTTCACGCACTGACGGACGCGACACGCCCAGCTTCAACGCCAGGTCACGTTCCGGAGGCAGACGCGCCCCCACTGGAAATTCGCCCGCCTCGATCAGCAAACGCAGCTGGTCGGCGATCTGACGGTACAAACGGCGCGGCTCAATAGTCTGGATCGGCATGGGATCAGGGAGCGCAAAAGGGTAAAGTGGCCTTACCAATTGACCAGAATCCTGCGCCTGCCTTCGCCGGGTCACAATTGGGGTTTGCCCATAGCCGCTCGCCGCATCACACGAGCAACCCTTATCTGTTAAAAAGCCGCCACACCCGGCTCTCTTTGCATCCATGACCCACGATCCGCATCACTCGCCCTTTAAAAGCTCTGGTGGCGCCCGCCGCATCCTGAATGCGCTGCGCTATTCCCTGCAGGGCCTGAAAGCGGCCATCAAGTACGAAGCCGCCTTCCGTCAGGAACTGGCGCTGGCCGTACTGATGATTCCGGCCGCATTTTTTCTGGGCCGCACGACAGTAGAAGTCTTTTTTCTGATCGGCACCGTCATCATGGTGCTGGCGGCCGAGCTGTTGAATTCCGCCATCGAAGCGCTGGCCGATGCGCTGTCCGTGGAACGCCATCCCCTCTTGGGACGGGCCAAGGACCTGGGCAGCGCGGCCGTGATGCTGCTGCTGATCTTCGCAGGAACGGTCTGGGTGGGAGTGGCCATCAGCCGTTTCGTCATGCATTGACACGGGTTGGCATCCCTTGGGGGATGCGCCTCTATTTATACTGAGAGCCATGATGCCTAATTCGACGTCAGCACCCTCTCTACGCATCGTCATCGTTGGTGGCGGAGCCGGCGGCCTTGAACTGGCTGCCAAACTGGGCCGCATCCACGGCCGCCAGCACATCACCCTGGTCGACAGCCGGCCGTTCCATATCTGGAAACCCTCGTTGCACGAGGCGGCAGCTGGCACCCTGGATATCCACCAGGAAGGCCTGTCCTATCTGATGCTGGCGCACATGAACGGGTTTTCGTTCGCGCAAGGCCGGCTTTTGAGCGTGGACCGTGAACGCCGCCAAATCGTCGTAGATGCCGTCAACGATTCGCAGGGCCAGGAAGTGCTGCCCCGCCGCGACCTGGCCTACGACACGCTGGTGCTGGCATTGGGCAGCACATCCAACTTCTTCAATACCCCGGGCGCGGCCGAACACGCCGTCACGCTGGACACCACCGAAAACGCCGAGCAATTCCGCCTGACGATGCTCAAAGCGATGGCGCAGGTTGATCTGGCCAAGGTGCGCAATCCGTCGGCGCGGCTGGACCTGGTGATCGTGGGCGGCGGCGCAACCGGCGTTGAACTGGCCGTGGAGCTGACTGAAGCCAGCCACGTCGTCAGCGCCTATGGCCTGCCGAATTTCCAGGCCGAACGCGACCTGGCCATTACGCTGGTGGAAGGCGCACCGCGTATTTTGTCCGCCCTGCCCGAGAAAATCTCGGAAGCGGCCACCAACCGGCTGACTGAATTGGGCATCCGCGTGGAAGCCTCGTGCCGCGTATCGGAAGTGACGGGCGACAGCGTCAAAACGGCAGATGGCCGTGAATTCCCCGCCCAGTTGTGCATGTGGGCGGCGGGCATCAAGGGCCCTGCGCTGCTGGCCGACCTGGGCCTGCCGCTGAACAAGCTTGGCCAGCTGGAAGTCAACGAACGACTGGAAACGGCGGACCCGCACATACTGGCGCTGGGCGATTGCTGCTCGGTGCCGTGGCGTGACGGCCGCACCGTGCCCGCCCGCGCTCAGGCGGCCCACCAGCAAGCCGACTATCTGGCAAAGAAGCTCACCGCACGTCTGCGCAACACCGCCGAGCCCGCTGGCCCCTACGTCTACCAGGACCATGGTTCGCTGGTGTCGCTGGGCCAGGACGCTGGCGTGGGCAGCCTGATGGGCAAGCTCGC
The DNA here is from genome assembly GCF_030864005.1 of Achromobacter seleniivolatilans. Taxonomy (NCBI): domain Bacteria; kingdom Pseudomonadati; phylum Pseudomonadota; class Betaproteobacteria; order Burkholderiales; family Alcaligenaceae; genus Achromobacter; species Achromobacter seleniivolatilans. The sequence continues at coordinate 5,887,296 of NZ_CP132976.1, read as the reverse complement.
CGGACGGGGACTGTTCGTAAGCGGTACACTGGCGCGCTTGATGTACATGAGCCTGCACCTGATGCACCACAAAGCGGTGCTAGGCATCTCTCGTACCGCCTCCCTGGCCCTGGCCCGCCTGCTTATGCGGCGCACGCGCCCCCGGGTCAAACTGCACTGAACTCCCCATGAATTTCCTGCAAAAACTCGAACACGCCTGGACCACCAGCAACTCGCTGCTGCAAGTGGGGCTGGACCCCGACCCGCAACGCTTCCCGCGCGAACTGCAGGACAAGCCGGACGCCATCTTCCAGTTCTGCCGTGACATCGTCGACGCCACCGCGCCGTACGCTTGCAGCTTCAAGCCGCAGATCGCGTACTTTGCTGCGCACCGCGCCGAAGACCAACTGGAAGCGCTGTGCCAGCACATCCGCGAAAACCATCCTGACCTGCCCATCGTGCTGGATGCCAAGCGCGGCGACATCGGCTCCACCGCTGAAAACTACGCGCGCGAAGCCTATGAACGCTATCAGGCGCATGCGCTGACCGTCAGCCCCTACATGGGCCTGGATTCGGTCGAGCCCTACCTGGCCTGGCGCGATCGCGGCGTGATCGTGCTGTGCCGCACATCCAACCCCGGCGGTTCGGACCTGCAATTCCTGAAAATGGATAACGGCGAACCGCTGTACCTGCACGTTGCAGGTTTGGTGGCAGACAAGTGGAACGCCAACGGCCAGTGCGGGCTGGTGGTAGGCGCCACGTTCCCCAATGAACTGGCCGCCGTGCGCCAGCGCATCGGCGACGCCCTGCCCCTGCTGGTGCCGGGCATCGGCGCGCAAGGCGGCGACATCACCGCCACCGTGAATGCCGGCGCAAACGCGGCTCGCAGCGGCATGATGATCAACTCGTCCCGCGCCATCATCTACGCCAGCGGCGGCGATGACTGGCGCGAAGCCGCCGGCCGCGCGGCCATGGGCCTGCGCGACGCGATCAACGCGGTTCGCTGATTGCGCTAAAGCGCGGCACGGCGGGTGAAACGCGTTCGCAAGCCGTGTTTTTTGACGGCTCGCGAGCGCGGCTCCTCACCTACGGTTGACCGGGGCGCCGACGAACTCCAGCAATCCTCGCAGCGCAAACTCCACCGCAGCCAACCGCACTTGTGCGCGGTCGCCTGGAAAAACGTGCGTCACGGCACGGCTGCTGATGCCGTCGCCCACCCGCATCGCAAAACCGAAACACACCATGCCGACCGGCTTGCCCGGGGTCGCGCCGCCCGGGCCTGCAATACCGGTGGTAGACACGGCCACGTGCGCACCGGGCACCGCCAGCAGCACGCCGTTGGCCATTTCCAGCGCAACGGGTTCGCTCACCGCGCCAAAGTGATGCAGGGCATCGGGCGACACTTCCAACTCGGCCACCTTGGCCTCGTTGCTGTAGGTGACAAAACCCCGGTCGAACCAATCGCTGGAACCCGCCACGGCGGTTACCGCCCCTGCCAGCAAGCCGCCCGTGCAGGATTCCGCCGTGCCCAGCATCCAGCCATGACGCCGCATCGCATCGCCCAGCCGCTCCGCCAAGCCAAAAGTGGTCGCTTCCGACAGTTGCACCGCCGACAGATTGGACCGCGTGCTTTCTTGTTGTTCGCTCATCCCAAGACTCCTGTGCGCGCGACCAGCGCCATGATCAGCAAGGCATAACCGGCCGCCAAAATATCGTCCCACATAACGCCAAAGCCGCCCTTGATATGGGCGTCAAAGAACTTGATGGGAGGCGGCTTGACGATATCGAACGTGCGAAACAGCACGAACGCCAGCAACTGCGACATCCATCCTGCCGGCGTCAGCCACAGCACCAGCCAGAACGCCACCATCTCGTCCCAGACCATTCCGACATGATCCGGCTGCCGGAGTTCACGGCCCACGCGGTCGCAGGCCCAGCAGCCATACAAAAATGCCAGCGCCAGGAAGATGCCAATGGCCAGGTCTGATGCGGCCGGCGCAGCGGCCACCCAGATGCCCCAGGCCAGCAGCGTGCCCCAGGTGCCCGAGGCAGGCCGGATCAAGCCGCTGCCCAGGCCAAAAGCGATCAGACGCCCAGGGTCCCGGCACACCCAAGACAGCGAGGGATACACAGCCCGCGAGCGTTCGCGCATGGAGATCGATGGCTTTTCAGAGGGAGACATGGCGTTCCTGGGCCGTTGTAAGAGTCAGGCGGCGGATCAGGCCGCGGGAAAGTGATCAAAACCCGCCGGCAGATCGGCCAGCGGCAGCCCCTGTCCGTCCAGCACGGACAGGCCTGGCTGCGGCAGGGTCTGGCCAATACGGGTCACGCGCGCACCCGCCGACTTTGCCGCGGCCAGCACGGCCTCCCGGCGCGCGGGAGGCGCCGTAAAACACAACTGATAAACGTCGCCCCCGCCCAGCACGGCCCGTCGCTGCGGCGCATCGGCCAGGGCCGCCAAGGCGGCGCTGACAGGCATCTGCGCATAGTGCAGGCAGGCGCCAAGCCGGCTGGCGTTCAGAACATGGCCAAGGTCCTGCAAGAGGCCGTCAGACAAATCGATGGCGGCATGAGCAATGCCGCGCAACGCCAAGCCCAGCGGCACTTGGGGCTGCGGCCATTCCAGCGCGCCACGGGTTGCGGCCAGCAAAGCCGCATCGGCGGGATACTGGCCATCCAACAGGCGATAGGCCACATCGGCCGCGCCCAGCTCTCCCGACACCCAGATGTCGTCACCGGCCTGAGCGCCATCACGGCGCAAGGCCAGACCGGCGGGCACGGCGCCAAACACCGTGACACTGATCGCCAGATCATGCGCGCTACGCGTAGTGTCGCCGCCGATCAGCGGGCAGCCATGCGTCGCGGCCAAGGTATGAAAGCCTTCGGCGAAAGCGGCCAGCCAGGGCTCGTCCAGCCGCGGCAAAGCCAGCCCCAGCACGCACCCGATCGGGCGTGCGCCCATGGCGGCCAGGTCCGACAGATTCACGGCCAGCGCTTTATGCCCCAGCGCACGGGGATCAACGTCGGGAAAGAAGTGGCGGCCTTCCAGCAACAGGTCGGTGCTGGTGGCGACCTGTTCGCCGGGCGGCACGGGAAACAGCGCGCAGTCGTCTCCCACGCCCAGCAGGCCAGCGGGAGCGGCTCGGGTGAAATAGCGCGCGATCAGATCAAATTCGGACGCCACGGCAACTCCGATAGGCCGGCGCATTGGCCAGCGTTGAACAAGCCGAAGGGGTCAGGCGCAGACCACGCCTGCCGCACCGGATAAGGTGCGCGCAGGGCGGCATGCGCCTGACCCCTTCGGAGCCTGGCAAGCCCGGTTTAACGCCGTTGCTGCGCCGCGGCCTGAACCTCGGTGGCGCGCACGTCGGCAGCCAGCTTATCGAGCACGCCGTTGACGAACTTGAAGCCATCGGTGCCGCCAAACGACTTGGCGAGCTCAACGGCTTCGTTGATGGCAACCTTGTACGGCACTTCGACGTGATGAATCAGTTCGAAGCTGCCGATCAGCAGGATGCCATGTTCAACGGGCGACAACTCGACCAGCGGGCGGTCGACGTAAGGCGTGAAACGTTCGCGCAGAGCGGGCGCTTCGCGCAGGACGCCGTGCAACAAGGTCTTGAACCACTGCGCGTCAGCCTCGGAAAAATCCTCGGTGTCGCGCAAATGGGCATCGATCTCGCCGGCGTCTTGCGTGCCTTCGCCACCGCGCAGCAGCCATGCGTAAACGCCTTGCAGCGCGAATTCGCGTGCACGGCGGCGGGCACTGCGCGCGCTGGCGCGGGCTTGCGCCGCGCTATCAGCGCTTGTCGTCGTCTTCTTCGTCGTCAAAATCTTCGTCCTCGTCGTCTTCGTCGTCTTCGTCTTCTTCCTCGGGTTCCAGAGCCGCCACCAGGTTGGCCATTTCAACGGCTACCTGAGCGCAATCGCGGCCCTTGCCGGCGGCGCGGGCTTGCGCCTGCTCGTCGGTGTCGACGGTCAGCACGCCGTTTGCGACAGGGACGCCGGTTTCCAAGGAGATACGGGTGATTGCCATGGCCATTTCATTGCTGACCACTTCAAAGTGATAGGTCTCGCCGCGGATGACGGCGCCCAGCGCGATCAAAGCGTCGAATTCGAAGGTTTCGGCCATGTGGGACAGGGCCACGCCCAGTTCCAGGGCGCCGGGAACCGTGGCGACCATCACGTCGCGTTCGTCCACGCCCAGTTCGGCCAATTCCTTCAGGCACGCTTCGAGTTCGGCCTGGCCGATCTCTTCATTGAAGCGGGCGCGTACGATGCCGATGTGCAGCCCTTCGCCGTTCAGGTCGGGGGTAAGAATGTAAGGGTTCATGTGTCGGCCTTCAGTGTGTTGCGGGAGTATTCAGCGGGTCGCAATCGTAACCCGTAATGGTGAGCGAAAAGCCTGCCATGCTGGGCATCTTGCGCGGCCGGGCCAGCAGCTTCATCTGGCCCACATTCAGGTCGCGCAGAATCTGGGCGCCAATGCCGTAGGTGCGCAGCCCGAAACGATCCGCGTTGGCGGCGTTGGCTTGGGCTTTCTGATCGCTCCAGCCGGCAATCTGGGCAAACAGGTGTTCAGTAGACGATTGGCAGTTCATCAACACCAGCACGCCTGCCGGGGCAGCCGCAATGGCCTGGAGGGCTTGGGCGACACCCCAGCTGTGCGGGCTTGCGCCGGTATCCAGCACATCCAGCACGGATGCGGGCTCATGCACGCGCACCAACGTCTCTACATCGGGGCTCACGTTACCATGCACCAGCGCCAAATGCGCGGAGCCAGTGGCCCCGTCTTCATAGGCCACAGCCTCGAAAGTGCCCCAGGCCGTCTCCATTTGGCGCTTGCCCACTCGTTTGACGATGGACTCATGCTCGCTGCGGTACTGAATCAGGTCAGCGATGGTGCCGATCTTCAGGTTGTGCTCGCGGGCGAATTGCACCAGATCCGGCAGGCGGGCCATCGTGCCGTCAGGCTTGAGGATCTCGCAGATCACCGCAGCGGGCGTCAGCCCGGCCATGGCGGTCAGGTCGCAACCCGCTTCGGTGTGGCCCGCGCGCACCAGCACGCCGCCGGGCACGGCGCGCACCGGGAAAATGTGACCAGGCTGCACCAGATCCGCCGGCTTGGCGTCGCGCGCCACGGCTACCTGAATGGTCCGGGCGCGGTCAGCGGCCGAAATGCCGGTTTCCACACCTTCGGCAGCCTCGATGGACTGGGTGAAATTAGTGCCGTATCGCGTGCCATTGCGGGCCGCCATCATCGGCAGCTCCAACTGGCGGCAGCGCTCTTCGGTCAGAGTCAGGCAAACCAGGCCGCGGCCGTGAGTCACCATGAAGTTGATCGCTTCAGGCGTGACGAATTCGGCGGCCATGACCAGGTCGCCTTCATTTTCACGATCTTCTTCGTCAACCAGAATGACAATACGGCCGGCGCGCAGCTCGGCGATGATTTCGGCAACAGAAGCGATACCGAAGGATTCCGGCTCGGAGCCGGGCAAAGAGGACAACTGGACGGACATGGCGGGCACGCAAACCAGACGGGAAAGCCCGAATTTTACCGCCCCTGGCGCCAGAACCCCTATCGGGGTCCGGCGCTCCCTCCTGAAGGGGGCCATCCGGTTAAACTTTCGCCCGGAGATCCCCCTATAAAATTACGCCTCCACGCTGCGCCTTCGGCTTGCTGTCCCCCCTGGGAGACACGTTTTGCCTTGGGACGGCCCGGCAGCAAAAATCGAGGAAAAACCCCATGCAAGCCCTTGCGGCCATGCCTTTGACCGTCGCGTCGGCGGTTCGTGTTGTGCTTACCGACATCGACGACACGCTGACTACCGAGGGCCGCTTGCCGGCCGACGCTTACGCCGCGCTGGAGCGTCTGGAACAGGCTGGCATCCAGGTCGTGCCCATCACCGGGCGCCCCGCTGGCTGGTGCGACCATATTGCCCGTATGTGGCCAGTGCGCGCCGTGGTTGGGGAAAACGGCGCGTTCTACTACGCGTATGACCGCAAGGCCCGCCGCATGACCACGCATTACTGGACCGACGCCGCCTCGCGCCTGGCCAGCCGCAAGCAGCTGGACGCCATCCGCGACCGTGTTCTGACCGAAGTGCCCGGCGCTGCCGTGGCCAGCGATCAGGACTACCGGGTGGCCGATCTGGCGATCGACTTCTGTGAAGATGTGCCTGCCCTGCCCGATTCAGCCATCAGCAAGATCGTGCAGATCTTTCATGACGCCGGAGCGCAGGCCAAGGTCAGCTCGATTCACGTGAACGGGTGGTTTGGCGACTACGACAAGCTCACCATGACCCGCACCATGTTCCAGCGCGAATTCGGCGCGGACGTGGCGGGCGCCTTGGACAGCACGCTCTTCATCGGCGATTCGCCCAACGACGAGCCGATGTTCGCGTACTTCCCGATCTCGGTCGGGGTGGCCAACATCCAAGCTCAGTTGCACCGTTTGACGCACCGGCCCGCCTTTGTTGCCGCTTTTCATGGCGGAGCGGGCTTTGTCGAAATGGCCGACCGGCTGCTGGCCGCCCGCGCCGCGCCGCAACCCTCCCAAGCCCAGCCGGCCTGAAGGTCCGCACACCGTGGCCACATCCAAAACCCCCACCGCCTCCGCCGCCAATGATGGCCGCCGCAGCATTCAGTCCATCGAAGTCGGCGTACCGCTGCTGGCCGCCTTGGTCGACGCCGGCAAGCCTCTGACCTTGCGCGATCTGGCCGCAGGCGCCGGCATGACGTCCGCCAAGGCTCACCCTTATTTGGTCAGCTTCATCCGCGTCGGCCTGGTGCAACAGGACGCCATCACCGGCCAGTACGAACTGGGTCCGTTTGCCTTGCAAATGGGTCTGGTCAGTCTGCAACGCCTTGATCCGGTGCGCATCGCCATGCCGGAAATCGCCAAGCTGCAATCCGAAATTGGCCACACGCTGGGCATCGCGGTGCTGGGCTCCCACGGCCCCACCATGATCCACATGACCGAAGCCAGCTATCCGGTGCACGTGAACATGCGCAAGGGCACCGTGATGTCCATGCTGCACACCGCGACCGGCCTCGTATTTGCGGCGTGGCTGCCGCCCAAGGTCAGCGAGCACTACATTGCGCGCGAAGAAGGCGACACCGCGGTGATTGCCAGCGTCCCGCCCCCCCGCAAGGAATCACGCGCCAACATCGAGGCGCAACTGGCTGACATCCGCGTGCACGGCATGGCGCGCGCGCTGGGCAACCCGCTGCCCGGCGTAGACGCGCTGTCGGTACCGGTGTTCGATAACACCGGCAGCATCGTCCTGGGTCTGACCAGCCTGGGTCCCACCGGCTTGTTCGACGTGTCCTGGGACGGCACGATTGCGCGCCCCCTGCTGGCCTGCGCGCAAGAGATTTCGCGCAAGCTGGGCTACCGCAGCTAGCTGCCCTCCGCACTGATCGCAAATAAACGAACATAAAGCGAACAATTCGAACAAAAGGCGAAAAGAAAGGCAGGGACTTTCCCAAGTGTGCATGTCCCCTCTTGTGTGTTTGAATTCAGGAAATATTCAAATTCATCCCATAAGAGGAGACAAACAATGCACGCTTTGCGTCTGTTGCAAGCGGCCGCCGTGGCCGCATTCGCTTTTAGCGGTTCCGCCGCCTTCGCCGCCGACACCTGCGCCAACCGGGGTGATCTGGACCAAATGTATTGCGACGCGAACAACGACCTGGTGGCCGATCCCCCCACCGACGCGTCCAAGCTCAAGACTCCGTCCACGCTGGTGTTCACCTACACCCCCGTCGAAGACCCCGCAGTCTACGAAGACATCTTCAAGCCGTTCACCAAGCACCTGTCCGAATGCACGGGCAAGCGCGTCGTGTTCTATCAAGTGCAAAGCAACGCCGCCGAAATCGAGGCCATGCGCTCGGGCCGCTTGCACGTAGGCGGTTTCTCGACAGGCCCGACTGCGTTCGCCGTGAACATCGCTGGCGCCGTGCCGTTTGCCGTCAAGGGATATGCCGACGGATTTCAGGGCTACAACCTGATCGTCATCGTCAAGAAAGACAGCCCCTATCAAAAGCTGACCGACTTGAAGGGCAAGAAGCTGGCGCACACTGCGCCCTCGTCCAACTCCGGCCACATGGCGCCCGTCGCACTGTTCCCCAAGGAAGGCCTGACGCCCGACAAGGACTACAAGGTGGTCTTCTCCGGCAAGCACGACCAGTCCGTCATGGGCGTGAACTCCGGCGATTACGACGCGGCAGCCGTTGCATCCGACGTCTTCAAACGCATGGTTGAACGCGGCCAGGTCAAGGAAGCCGATTTCCGCGTGATCTACAAGAGCGAGAAATTCCCCACCTCGTCATTCGCGTACGCGCATGACCTGGAACCGAAATTCCGCGACCAGATGCTGAAGTGCTTCTACGACTACCGCTTCCCCGCAGAAATGTCGAAAGCCTTCGACGGAGCCGACCGCTTCTATCCGGTGACCTACCAGAAAGACTGGGCCATCGTCCGCCAAGTTGCGGAATCGGGTGGTGAAAGCTTCAACCGCGCCGCTTACGACCGCGAATCCGCTAAGAGCAAGAAGTAAATCAGCATGACGACGTCGCTACGCATTTCCGGCCTGGTCAAAGAATACCGGGCCGGCCGGCCGGTCTTGAACGGCATTGACCTTGAAATCGCAGGCCAGGGCCTGACGGCCATCATTGGCCCTTCCGGCACCGGCAAAAGCACGCTTCTGCGCTGCATCAACCGGCTGATCGAACCCACCCAGGGCGAGATCGTGCTGCAATCCAAGGATGGCGCCGTGGACCTGGCCCGCGTGCGTGGCGCGGCGCTGCGCCGTGCGCGCAGGCGCATCGGCATGGTGTTTCAGGAATACAACCTGGTTGAACGCCTGACCGTGATGGAAAACCTGCTGACAGGCCGGCTGGGCTATACGTCCGCCATCAAGGCATGGATGCGCCGCTTCGATCCCGAAGACATCGAGCACGCCTACAAGCTGCTGGATACGGTCGGCCTGGCGGGTTTTGCAGACCAGCGCGCTGATGCCTTGTCGGGCGGCCAGCGTCAACGCGTGGGTATCGCCCGCGCACTGATGCAACGCCCGCAACTGCTGCTGGCAGATGAACCCACGTCGTCGCTGGACCCCAAGACGTCGGTCGAAATCATGGAACTGCTGTCCGCCCAGGGCAACGCCACCGGCATCCCAGTCGTCGTGAATATCCACGACGTCGAACTGGCCCGCCGTTACGCCACCCGCATCGTCGGCATGTCCGGCGGGCATGTGGTCTATGACGGCAATGGCCAGGGGCTGGACGCCACCATGCTCAAGACGATCTACGGAGGCGAGTCTTGGCTGGAATGACGCAACCCCGGGGCAACCGCCCCTTTGCAATGTCCGGGCGCGCCAAGGCGGGCTTGGTGCTGCTGGTGGTCTATACGATTTATGCCGCAGCCCAACTGGATTTCAGCTGGGCGCGCTTTGAAACCGGCATGGGACACGCCTCCACATTTCTGGCGCGCATGTTCCCGCCCAATTTCGAAAAGCCCGCCACCCTGTGGAAGGGCATCGCGGAAAGCCTGGAAATTGCGGCATTGGCTTCAGTGCTGGGCATTCTGCTTGCCCTGCCCATCGGCCTGCTGGGTGCGCGCAACATGATGCCCGCCTGGGTGTCCTGGCCCGCGCGCTCGCTTGTCGCGCTGTGCCGCGCCTTGCACCCGGTCATCGTCGCCATCCTGTTCGTGAAGGCCGTGGGCTTTGGCGCGCTGGCTGGCATTCTGGCGCTGACCGTGGCGTCCATCGGCTTCATCGGCAAGCTTTTCACGGAAGCCATTGAAGAGATTTCGCTCAAGCAGGTGGAAGCCGTGCGCGCGACCGGCGCGTCGTTTGCCAACGTCATCATCTTTGGCGTGCTGCCGCAGGTATTTGCGCGCTTTATCGGCTTTGCGACCTACCAATTCGACTCCAACCTGCGTAATTCCACCATGGTGGGCATCGTGGGCGCGGGCGGCGTGGGCGGAACGCTCTTCTCGGCCTTCCAGCGCTTTGACTACGACTTTGTCAGCGCCATTTTGCTGACCCTGATCGCCATCATCATGCTGGGCGAAATCATCGCGAGCTTCGTGCGCGCCGTGTTCCTGGACAACCTGGGCTTTGACCGTATCCTGCAAGGCCGATTCGCTGGCGCGCGCGGTATCAGCGCGGGCAAACCGAAGGTGGCACGCAAGGCGGAGGTGGACGAATGAACGCCCATACCTCCACTCTGAACCCCGCGGGATCGCCGCGAGTCTGGCAGCGCTACAGCATGGGCCAGCGGCTGCTGCGCTTTGCGCTGTACCTGCTGGTCGTCGCAGCCATCGTCCAAGCGATTCGTGGCGTCGAGGTCATACCGGAGTTCCTGTATGACGCCCCCGAGCAAATGGCCGACCTGTTCCGCCGCATGTGGCCGATCGATTGGGCCTATTACCCGGGTGGCGTACACAATGCGCTGATCGAGACGCTGCACATCGCCACGCTCGGCACCATTTTGTCGGTGTTCATGGCCGTGCCGGTGGGTCTGCTGGCGGCCAACAACCTGACGCCCAGCAAGACCATCAACATGCTGGCCAGGCTGATCCTGGTGTCCAGCCGTTCGGTCAATTCGCTGGTGTGGGCGCTGCTGTTCATCGCCATCTTCGGGCCTGGGGCGCTGGCGGGCACGCTGGCTATCGCGTTCCGCTCGATTGGCTTTGTAGGCAAGTTGGTGGGCGAGGCCATCGAGGAAGCCCAGCGCGGCCCGATCGAAGCCGTGACCGCCACAGGGGCCAGCAAAGCTTCCGTGCTCTGGTATGCCTACTGGCCGCAGATCCGCCCGGCGTTCTGGTCCATTGTGCTGCTGCGGTGGGACATCAACGTGCGCGAGTCTGCGGTGCTGGGCCTGGTCGGCGCAGGCGGTATCGGCATGGCGCTGGACACCGCGCTGAACCTGTTCCAGTGGGATCGCGTTGCGCTGGTGCTGGCCGCCATCTTTGTGGTCGTCGTGTTGGCCGAAATCATCATTACCCAGGCGCGCAAACGCATTCTCTGAAGCACGTCCCTGTTTTACGCTGTTCGGTTTTCCCCTGACCAGCGCTCCTTGGCGCCGCCCCGAAAAGGGCGGCGCTTTTTTCTGCAAGCGCCGCCTGCATTGCCGCCTGGGCATGGGGCCACTTGTTCATCAACGGGGATCGCGTCTATGCTCAATGTGAACAAAATATGACCCGTCATCAAATCGCACCCCTTGGTTGATTAAGATCTCGGCTTTTGCCGTTGGACACCCATTGCCATGTCGGAACAGGAATTGAAACTGCACGTGCCGACGGCTTCGCGCCAGGCTGTGCTGCGCGAGATCAAGCAACGCGAAGCCACGCGCATCCGTTTGCATGCCATGTATTTCGATACGCCCGAACGCGAACTTGCGCGGGCGCGCATTGCCATCCGCTTACGTCAGGAAGGCTCCGACTGGGTGCAGACCCTGAAGATGCCTGGCATCAACGCCATCACCCGCATTGAACTGAACCACCCCCGCCCCGGCCCCGTACTGGATCTGTCCGTATATGCCGGCACCGAAGTGGAAGCCGCGTTGTCCGCCATCAAGGGCGAACTGGGCCTGCGCTATGAAACGGACGTACTGCGCCTGCTGCGCAAAGTCCGCACTCGGTTCGGCACCGTGGAACTGGCCTACGACACCGGCATTTTGCGTGCGGGAGCGCTAGAGCTGCCAATCTCGGAACTGGAGTTCGAATTGGTTTCGGGGCGCCCCGCTGCTATCTTCGCCACTGCTCGCGGCTGGCAGCAACGCCACAGCCTGGTGCTGGACCCGCGCAGCAAGTCCGAACGCGGCGATGCCCTTGCCCAGCTGGCGCAGCGGCTGGCCGATGTGGACGCCGTTGCCGGCGACGATCTGGAAGCCCGCCGCGCCCAAGCCATTGCCCAATTCTGGGCGCCGCGCAGCGCGGCTGGCGTCAAGCTGCGTGATGACATGACACCCGCGCAAGCGATGGGCCGTATCGCTGCGGAATGCCTGGATCAGATCGCACGCAATGCCTCGGTCCTGGCCGAGGTCGATACCGAAGGGGTGTACCGCGCGGGCAATTCCGAACACGTGCATCAGTTGCGTGTGGGCATACGCCGCTTGCGTTCCGCCTGGAAACTCTTTGACGGCTGGATCGCACCCGTGCCGGACGCCATGCTGCAAGGCGTGCGCGCGCATTTCGCCGCATTCGGCGCCAACCGCGATCAAGACGTGTTGAACGAAACCGTGGCGCCCGCGCTGATTCGCGCGGGTATGCCCGTCATCCCGATGGAAGCCGAGCCGCCCGAACAGGACGCACAAGCCATTGCAGGCGGCAAAGCCTTCCAGGCCTGGCTTTTGGAACTCCTGGAATGGAGCCTGGACGTGCCGTCCGCGCTGCCCTCAAATGACGGGCAGGCGATCGCCAACGGCATGCCCAGCGACGCCGCACCTGAACCCGCTATCCGGCTGGAAGGCGGCGTGGCTGGCCCGAGCATTAAACCCACCATCATTCCGATGCTGGCGCCCGAACCCGACCCGCAACACTTGCACAAGCTGATCGCCCGGCGCCTGCATCGCTGGCACAGCAAAGTGGCTGACCAGGGCACGCAATTCGCAACGCTGGACATCCCCACGCGCCACGAACTGCGCAAACGAGGCAAGCGCCTGCGCTACTGCCTGGCCTTCGCAGAGTCATTGTTGCCCTCGGCCAAACTGCGCAGCTATCGCAAACTGCTGTCCAAGGTGCAGGACGTGCTAGGCGAGATCAATGACCTGGCTGTCGCCCGCGACTATTACGAGTCGTGTACGGCCACGCATCCGCAAGCCTGGTTCGCACTGGGCTGGATCAGCGCACGCTTGGAAGAGCTAGCCGTAGAGGCGCAAAAAGCGTTCGACGACCTGGCGCGCAGCAAGCCGTTCTGGCGGTAAGGCCTTACGCAGATGAAAAAACGGGATAGCGCTCACGCGCCATCCCGTTTTTTTTTGCCCCGCAAAGGGTTTAATCGGACAGCAAAGCCGCCGCGAACTCGTCGGCGACGAAAGGCTGCAAGTCTTCCAGACTTTCGCCAACGCCAATCCAATACACCGGAATCGGACGCACGCCCTGGCTGCCCGCAGCAACGGCGGCCAAAGTGCCGCCCTTGGCCGTGCCGTCCAGCTTGGTCACGACCAGCCCTGTCAGCGTGATCGCCGCATCGAATGCGCGGATCTGCGCCAACGCGTTCTGACCCGTGTTGCCGTCCACCACCAGCAGCACTTCGTGCGGGGCGGACGCGTCCGCCTTGCCGATGACGCGGCGGATCTTTTTCAGTTCTTCCATCAGGTGCAACTGCGTGGGCAAGCGGCCCGCCGTGTCCACCATCACCACGCCCATGCCGCGCGCGCGGCCTGCGTTGACAGCATCAAACGCAACGGCGGCCGGATCACCGCCATCCTGCGAAATCACGCTGACGTTATTCCGGCTGCCCCATTCCACAAGCTGCTCGCGGGCGGCCGCGCGGAAGGTATCGCCAGCGGCCAGCAATACACTTGCCCCCTGGCGTTGGAAAGTGTGGGCCAGCTTGCCAATCGATGTCGTCTTGCCTGCGCCGTTCACGCCTGCAATCATGACAACCAGCGGCTTGGCGCTCGTCAGATTGAACGCGCGTTCCAGCGGGCGCAGGTGGTCGGCCAGCAACTGGCGCAAGGCCGTCTTGACCAGCGCGGGGTCTTCGATGCGCTCTTTTTTGACCCGGGCACGCAGTGCGGTCAGGAGCTTCTCGGTGGCTTCCAGACCCGCATCGGCCATAATGAGCGCCGATTCGAGTTCCTCGAACAGGTTTTCGTCGACCTTGACGCCGATGAAGATGCCGCCAATGCTTTGACCGGTGCGCGACAAACCCTGCTTCAAGCGGGACAGCCAGGACGCCTTTTTGGGCGCTTCGGCGACGGGGGCCGGGACTGGAGCCGTGACAGGCGTCTGCACAACCGCAGGTGCGGATGCTGTGGCCGGTACAGGCGCTGAAACCGGAGCTGTAGCGGGTGCTGGGACCGGTGCTGGCGCTGGAATTGGAGCCGGATCGGGTACGGCGGCCGAAACAGGCGCTGCAATCGGAGCTGTAGCGGGTGCTGAGATCGGAGCCTGCGGAACGACCGGCGCAGCAGTTCGCGTCGGAATGGGCGCAGCAGCCTCAACCGGCGCTGGCGTCGAAATCGGTGCTGCAACCGGAGCAGGCGCTGAAGCTGGTTCGATCACTGGCGCGGCGACGGCCGCAGACGCCGGCGTCACCGCTGGCGGCGCAACCGGAGCAGGCGTGGAAATCGGCGCTGCAACCGGTGCAACGGCCTCTGGACGAAGCACAGGCGCAGGCGGAGCCGCAACCGGAACGACCGGCGCGGCAACGGATTCGGCAGGCGCCACAACGGCGTCTACGACCTCTGGCGGCGGCGCGGGCTGGGCCGGGGCGGCGGGCGGAGGAGTTTTTTTCTTGAAGAAGCGGCTAAACATGGGTAACAAGTATATTCGTATCGTCGGGGGCCAATACAGGCGCACTCCCATCGTCGTACCCGACGTGGAGACGCTGCGCCCCACGCCCGACCGGGTCCGCGAGACACTGTTCAACTGGTTGCATCACTTGTGGGCCGGCGAATTCTCCGACAAACAGGTGCTGGATCTTTTTGCCGGCAGCGGCGCCCTGGGCTTCGAGGCGGCCTCGCGCGGCGTGGCGCATGTGCAAATGGTAGAGCGGGACAAGACCGCCGCGTCCGCCCTGCGGACACTGCGCGATAAGCTTAAAGCCGACATGATACGCATCCATGTGGGCGACGCCATGCAGGTCGCGGAACGCATGGATGCGTCCCGATTTGATCTGATCATGCTTGATCCGCCCTTCGGACAAGGCTGGCTGCCGCGCCTGTGGCCGATCCTGCCAGGCATTCTGAGCGAGCATGGGCTAGTCTACGTTGAGGCGGAAGCCCCCCTCGAAGCGCCCGAAGGTTTCCAGATCTTGCGGCAAGATAAGGCAGGCGCGGTCCACTACCATCTGCTGGAATTTGCTGCATTGCGGAAATAGATCAATAATCCGAGCTTCGGAGGATGGTGTACACCACAAATAACGGTATGGAGCTCGCATGATCATCGCTGTATATCCCGGCACTTTCGACCCGCTGACCAGGGGTCACGAAGACCTGGTCCGCCGTGCAGCCACGCTTTTCGACAAAGTCGTGGTGGGGATCGCCCTAAGCCGCAACAAGAAGCCCTTCTTCAGCATCGACGAACGCGTGGAAATCGCGCGCGAGGTGTTGGGACACTATCCCAACGTGGAAGTGCAAAGCTTTGGCGGCCTGCTGAAAGACTTTGTGCGCGACCAAGGCGGCCGAGTCATCGTGCGCGGCTTGCGCGCCGTGTCCGACTTTGAATACGAATTCCAGATGGCCGGCATGAACCGCCATCTGCTGCCCGACGTCGAAACCTTGTTCATGACGCCGTCGGACCAATACCAGTTCATCTCGGGCACCATCGTGCGCGAAATCGCCCAGTTGGGCGGCGACGTCAGCAAGTTCGTGTTCCCGTCGGTTGAACGCTGGTTGCAAGAAAAAGCCAAGGAACGGCGCGAACAGTCCTGGCCGGGCTGAACGTCCGGCGCTGCTCCATCCCCTGAAGGGCGCGATATCGCGCCCTTCTTGCGCTTTCCGGCCCGGCAGTACAATGGCAGCGCCCCAGGCTCTACACCGCTGCCCATCATGGCTCTGACCATCACCGAAGAATGCATCAATTGCGACGTTTGCGAGCCTCAGTGCCCGAACGACGCAATTTCCATGGGTGAGGACTACTACGTCATCGATCCCGACAAATGCACCGAGTGCGTCGGGCACCACGACGAGCCGCAATGCAAGGTGGTCTGTCCGGTCGAGTGCATAGAACTGCACCCGCAATGGAACGAAGGCCAAGAGCAGCTCATGGCCAAATACCGCCGCCTGACCGGTGCTGCATGAGCGACACCACGCAAGCTGGCATCCACATCCCCTCAGGTACCCACCACGCCCGCCGCGACATTTCCGCGTCGGCGATCGCGGCTGGTCTGGTTGCGGTGCTTGTCAGCTTTGGCGGAACCGCCGTGCTGATGGTGCAGGCCGGGCACGCAGCGGGCCTGGATGCGGCGCGCATCGGCTCCTGGATCGGCTCCCTCAGCCTGGCGTTCGGTTTTGGCGGCGCGTTCTACAGCCTGCGTACGGGCCTGCCGATTGTCATGGCCTGGTCAACGCCCGGCGCGGCACTGCTGGTGACCGCATTGGTCGGCGTCCCCTTCAACGAAGCGATTGGCGCTTACGTGCTGGCAGCCGCCCTGACCTTGATCTGCGGGCTATTCGGCTGGATAGATCCCATCTTGCGACGAATCCCGGGCGAAATCGCCGCCGCCATGCTGGCTGGCGTGCTGCTCAACTTCGGCATGGGCATTTTCAGCAATATCGGCAAGCAGCCTGTGCTGGTCCTGGTGATGTGCGCCACCTATCTGCTGTGCCGGCGCTGGGCGCCGCGCTACGCCGTGCTGGTGGTGATGGTGGTTGCCATCGGTTTGGCGTTTGCGCTGGACCTGATCCAGCTCAACCTGCTCAACTGGCAGCTCACGGAATTCGTCTGGACCACGCCAGTCTTTAGCGCGCAGGCGGCGGTAAGCCTGGGTATTCCGCTGTTCGTTGTCGCCATGGCATCGCAAAACCTGCCTGGCCTGGCGATTCTGCAAGCGGCAGGCTATCGCCCCCCCGCGTCGCGCGTCGTGGCAGCCACCGGCCTGTTAGGACTGCTGGCTGCGCCTTTCGGCGCGCACAGCGTGACCATGGGCGCCATCAGCGCCGCCATCTGCACCGGTCCCGAGGCTCATCCCGACCCCAGCAAACGCTATATCGCGGCAGCCACCTACGGACTGGGGTACGTGGGCCTGAGCGTCGTGGCAGGCGCCGTGGCGGTCTTCTTCCAGGCTTTGCCAGCCGCCCTGCTTGCCGCTCTGGCCGGCCTGGCGCTGCTGGGCACGATCATGGGCGGCATGGCCGCTGCGATGGTCAACCCGCAGCGGCGCGAAGCCGCGCTCATCACCTTGCTGGCAACGGCATCGGGCTTCAGTTTCTGGGGAATTGGATCGGCCTTCTGGGGCCTGGCGGCGGGCCTGCTGGCTCACACCGCGTTTGAATACAAGCGAGCCCGCAGCGTCGCTTAACCCTGCGGCCTGAACCTTGCAGGATCAGGCAGGCCAGACGGCCACGGGGGTATCGGGATGCACCTTCATGATCCGGCAAGGCACCTGGACGAAGTTGGAAATCCAGGCTGCGGCCAATTCGCCTTCATCGACCACATCGATGGTCTCAGCACCGACCTTCATGCTGTAGCGCACGCTGTCGTCATCTTCGATGACGTCCAGCGGGATATCCATACGCAGCATGCCCGGCGCTTTCAACACAAGATATCCCAAGCGCAACTCCACCGACACGTCGGCCAGCTTGGGACACAGCTCGCGATTGAGCCACTGGCCCGAATCATTGGCGATCAGCCATTGGCGGTGATAGGCGGCAGCAGATGCCTGTGGCGTGACGCCGCATTCAGCGATGGGCTGAAAGGATTCGGTGCTCATTTGCCCAGCAATCCCTTCAACGCCTTATCCACGGCGGCGCCATTTTTGCCCTTGCCAACCACGGCCTCGCGCAGCTTGTTTTCCAGGCTGCGCTTGAGTATGCCGCCAATCGCGTCCTTCCAGAGCACCGTATATGTGGGCTTGTCGAACGGCCCCTTTACATGCACGGGGATCGTCACATCTTTCAGGTCGATCAATTCCTTGCCTTCGGGGTCAGCAGCAGGATTGACGACACGCGCACGCGCCACCAGATCCAGCTCGCTCTTGACGAAGTCAATGGTGGCAGGATCGCCTTGCGTCACACGCAGCAGTGCCGACACCACATTCAGGCGCTTCACAGAGGCCACACCCTTGGCAAAGGCCAGGTCCGCATCCATCTCGGAGAACTCCGTTTGCTTGGCCGTATCGGCCGCAACGGTCTCGTCCTGCGATTCCGGCTTGAAAGCCGCCTTCAGCTCGCGCAGCGTTTGGGTCAGGTTAATGCCCTTGACCGCGCCATCGCGCAAGCGCAATTGCAGCGTGCCGCCCAGCCCGCTCTTCATGGCATAGACATTGGCGCCCGCGGTCTTGAGATCCAGCGCCAGACTGCCCGTGCCGCTCAGTACGTTCTGATGCGCCAGATCCATCAGCAGCGGTTCAATCGTGATGCCTGCCAACGACATCTTGGTGGCCAGTTGGTTGCCCTGCGCCGCATCCACCGACAAAGCGCCCGCCAGCTTGCCGCCGTACAGACCGGCGGTCAGGCTGGAGATTTCCAGCTTGCCCTTATCCAGCTTGACGACCGCGGCCACATCGTCGGCCTTCAGGCCGCGCACGACCAGTTTGCCAACCTTCAGCGTACCGTTGACGCTAGGGCCAACCAGCGCAGACAGATTGATCGAATCATCCGCAGGCGCCGCCGGCGCAGGTTGCGCGGGCTTGTTCTCGTCCTTTTTGCCGTCGGCAGGCGCCTTGGGCGCAGCAGCCGCCACCGGCGGCACCAGCTTATCCAGATCCAGCGTGTCTACCGCCAGTGCAAAACTCACGAGCGGCGCATCGGACAGCTTGGTGATGTCGGCGCTCAGGTCGAACTTGCCGCCTTCGAGCACGGCGTTGATCTTGCTGGTGGCACGATCTTTCAGCAAATCCACGGCCAGACTGCCGATCACGGGAATTTGCAGGCTGCCCTTGGGCAGGCCGGGGTCGGTGATATTCACATCACCGCGCAAAGCAGACAGGCCGCCACTGCGTTGCAGCAGGTTCAACGTCAAAGGCGACGCAAAGTTCAGCTTGACCACGCGCTCGCCGTTCTTGGAGGTGCTATCTAGCTTGGCTTCCCGGATGTCCAGCTCGCCGGCGTTGCCGCTAATGCCGTTCAGGCCAAAACTGGCATCCAGGCCACTGATACGCACGCGTCCGGTAAGGGCTTCGCCCGTGGCCGAAGCCGGCGAAATATTCAGCGCAGGCGCATCAACTGCCAGCTCAAACGGGCCGTCCGCCGAGCCGCCCTTGGCGCGCACCGCAAGCTTTTCAATCTGCAATTGGCTCTTGTGCGGATCAATCGACAGCTTGGGCATGGCCACGCTGGCTTCCACATTGGTTGCACGCGCAGCAGGATCGGTGATGTCGCCCTGGAAGACGACTTCCAGGCCAGCCACGTCCAATGCCGACTTCTGGCCGTTGAACGCCAGGTTGCCGCGCATGGCGAGGCTCTTGGCTTCAGCGCCGGGCAGCTTTCCGTCCATGCGCAAATCCAGCTTCTGAGCCGCATACCGCTTGGCGGACGGGTCCAGAGTCAACAGGGCTTGCCCCGTCAAATTGGCATCAACACGCGGATCGCCGCCTTCGACACGCGCCGTCAGACGAACATCAAATGGTTGATTGAAAGTGACTCGGCCAGTGTTCGCGTTGATCTTAGTAACCGCAACGGCCATACCCGTAATGGCATCCTGCAACTGCACTTCGCCATCCTTCAGGTCCAGGCCCGCGATGTCGATCTGCATATTGTTGCGCGACGCCGGCAGGTTGCCACTGGTAATGGCCTGAGCCGCGGTCTGGGCCGCGCCCACCAGCGCTTCGGCGGGATTGGAGGGTGCAGCGGTGTTCGCCTCAGTGCCTCCCACCAGATTGCTGAAATTGAACTGCCCGTCCTTGTTGCGGACGACGCGGGCCTTGAAACCACTGATGGCCACGTGGTCCACGACGAAGCTGTTGGACAGCAACGGCCACACGGCTACCGCAAGGCGAGTGCTTTCAATGGACGCGAAGGTATCCGTGCTATTGGGCTCGGACAGGGACACGCCCTGCACCGACAAGCCGATGCGCGGAAAGAGCGAGAGCTCGATCTCGCCGTCGATCGTAAGGGTGCGGTGATAGCGTTCCTGCACAAGCTCTTCCAGCTTGTACTTGTACGCGTTGGGGTCGAACGTCAGCAAGAAGATGGCCAGGCCAACGACGGCCACGACAACCAACACCACCAGGCCTATCAAAATGCGCTTGAACCACGTTTTCATTGCCGCCCCGTCGGTACCTCGACTGGAAATCCTTGAATGCCACCCACCGCGCCAAGCGCGGGGGAGGTGCTTTTCCGGCTGAAAAATCATCCGGTAATGATGCTGTCTGCCTTTAAGGGCGAGTCCTGTCTCCGGCCGAGCTTGGGGCTGCGGCGCCATGACAAAAAGGAACACCTTGAGGAAAGGCCTGCTGAAGACGCAAGTATGACCTGCGTGCAGATTTCGCTATCGTAACAAATCGGGCCGGGTTCGCGATGCCATGTCAGGGAAAGACACAAAAAGCTGTCTCGCCGCACAGGTTTTTTGCACGTATTGACTACAGAAATGCGCAAATTCATCTTTGCTTGGCGCGTGACAAAAACCGCTCGCTTTGTCCCCGGCCATGCCTGCACCCGTCTGCAAAGCTGACGGCTTTCTGTCTGGCGGATTGTAGGACTAGAATAATTGATCTATCAATCATTGATGCATCCAACAATGTCCGCCCCCGCCCCCAGCACCCCTCACTCGCCCGGCCAGATGCTTCCCTTCCGGCAAACGCTGCTCGCCATGCTGGGCATGTGTTTCGTCATGATGATGGTCGCGATCGACCAGACGGTGGTGGGGACCGCCTTGCCCACCATCGTGGCCGAATTGAAGGGCTTCGAGCTGTACGCATGGGTCGCCACGTCCTACCTGCTGACGTCCGTCATCACCGTGCCGATCTTCGGGCGCCTGGGCGACTACTACGGCCGCAAGCCTTTCGTCGTGGCGGCAATCATCCTGTTTACGCTGGCATCGGTGCTTTGCGGCGCGGCCAACAGCATGTTCACGCTGGTCCTGGCGCGCGCGCTGCAAGGCATAGGCGGCGGCATGCTGGTGGGCACGGCGTTCGCCTCCATTCCCGACTTGTTCCCCGATCCCCACGTGCGCCTGCGCTGGCAGGTCATGCTGAGTTCCGCCTTCGGCATCGCCAACGCGGTCGGCCCGACGCTGGGCGGCGCACTGACCGAGCACTACGGCTGGCGTTCGGTGTTCTATGTGAACCTGCCGATCGGCATACTGGGGCTGTGGTTTGTCTCGCGCTATCTACCCCACCTGCGCAACCATACCGCTGGCAAGGTCCGGCTGGACTGGCAAGGCGCGCTGCTGATTGCGCTGGCGCTGGGCAGCCTGCAACTGCTGGTGGAACTGCTGCCCAAGGAAGGCGTGAGCAGCATGATCATTCTGCTGGGCGCAGGCAGCGTTGCCGCCTTCGCCCTGCTGTACTGGTGGGAGAAACGCTGCCCGCACCCCCTGCTTCCGCTGGATATGT
The DNA here is from genome assembly GCF_030864005.1 of Achromobacter seleniivolatilans. Classification (NCBI taxonomy): domain Bacteria; kingdom Pseudomonadati; phylum Pseudomonadota; class Betaproteobacteria; order Burkholderiales; family Alcaligenaceae; genus Achromobacter; species Achromobacter seleniivolatilans. Next base: position 5,865,922 of record NZ_CP132976.1, on the reverse strand, counting down.
TCCGCAACCGCGGTCTGGCGACACTGTTCACGCTGGCCCTGCTGGTGGGCGTGACCATGTATTCGCTGCTGTTCTACGCGCCGCTGCTGTTGCAAGGCGGCTTCGGCTTGTCGCCACAAGACGCCGGCATGCTGATCACCCCTTTGGTTGTCTTCATTACCGTGGGCAGCATCATCAATGGCCGCATCATCACGCGCATCCGCAATCCCAACCGCATGCTGTACGCGGGCTTTCTGCTGATGGCGCTGTCCTGTCTGGGCATTGTCACCACGCACAGCTACACCTCGCACACGCTGATCGCCTTCTACATGATGATGGCGGGCCTGGGCATGGGGTTCATCATGCCCAACCTGACCGTGTTCGCGCAGCAGACAGCGGGCCGTACGCACCTGGGCATCGCGACGGCGCTACTTCAGTCGCTGCGAATGATCGGAGGCATGTTGGGCACGGCAGTGGTGGGCACCATGGTCAGCCATAGCTATTTCAACGGCGTCGAATCCACGCTGCGCGGCGCTTCGGCACAATGGCTGCCGGAACTCAACGATCCGCAGATGTTGGTCAACCCGGCGGCGCAAACGCAGTTCCTGGCACAATTGGCGCATCAAGGCCAGGACGGAACGTCGTTGATAGAGATTGCACGGGTCGCGTTGGTAGGCGCCATTCATGAAGGGCAGCTTATCGCTCTGGCCGTCGCCATCTTCGCGCTATGGTGCGTGCGGCGTGTACCCCTGGTGCAATTGGCCCGGGCTCCGAAACCAGAGCCCGCCAGCGTCGGAGAGTAGCTTTTGCCCAAACAACAACAAGGTCTGCAAGTCATCCAGCACATGGGGCAGACCTACCGCGTCATGCAAAGCGCGTTCAGCAGCAAAGTGGGCCACGCCCTGCCCCGCTGGCGCATCCTGCTGGCTTTGCATGAATGCGGCCAATGCTCGCAAAAGCATCTGGCGGAACGTTGCCGGCTGGACCCCGCGTCGCTGACGCGTCAATTGCAGGCAATGCAAAAACTGGGATGGATTGCACGCGCGGTGGACGCGCAAGACAACCGCCTGACCAACGCCACCCTGACACCCGCCGGCCAGGCCGTCGTGAACCAGGCCTTGCCCAAACGTGCGGCGTTCTTCGAAGAGTCGCTAAAGGGATTGTCAGGCGCCGATATCGATACGCTGAATCGCGTCCTGAGCGTGCTGGAAGAGAATTTCCTGACCGCGGCGGGCGGCAAGAGCGCCTAGTGTGCCGCTGCGCGATCCTGTTCGCACAATCCGAAGTGCGGACCGGTCCAGGAGGTGGACACCAGAAGCAGCGCGCACAGCGTCAAGCTCACGCACACAATGCGGACTGCCCAGGCTTTCATATCTCTCTGATCACTTGTTGATGACATCAATTGCCCATCGTTGCCCGGACTTGCGCAGTCCGCAGGCGATTCGCGACGGAAGCGCACCACTATAGAGATCTGATTGACACTAGTCAGTAGGAAATTTCTGAATTCGCGCTCGGTATCGATGAGTGGTCAGCCCGAAGCGATGTCTTGGTCGCCCAAGCGTTGGGGAACAGGCAATCCCTGAAGATAAAAAAAGCTCTCCGCAATATCTGCGGAGAGCTTTGTTTTATGCGTGCTCAGGCCCAGGGCCTGATGGCACTAGACGTTGAACAAGAAGTTCATCACATCGCCGTCCTGCACGATGTATTCCTTGCCTTCAGCGCGCATCTTGCCTGCTTCCTTGGCGCCCTGCTCGCCCTTGTAGGCGATGAAGTCTTCATACGCGATGGTTTGCGCGCGGATGAAGCCGCGTTCAAAGTCGGTGTGAATGACGCCTGCGGCTTGCGGCGCGGTGGCGCCGATGGCCACCGTCCAGGCGCGCACTTCCTTCACGCCAGCGGTGAAATAGGTTTGCAGGCCCAGCAGCTTGAAGGCCGCGCGGATCAGACGGTTCAGGCCCGGCTCTTCCATGCCCATGTCGGACAGGAAGGCTTGACGGTCTGCGTCGTCCAGATCAACGATTTCGGATTCGATGGCGGCGCAGATAGCCACGACCGGCGCATTGCGGGCAGCGGCGAATTCGGTCAGGCGGTCCAGCAGCGGATTGTTGGTGAAGCCATCATCAGCCACGTTGCCCACGTACATCGCGCGCTTGGCGGTGATGAAGCACAGCTGGGCGATGTCGGCTTGTTCTTCCGTCGTCAGGTCCAGTGCGCGAATCGGCTTGGCTTCGTTCAATTGGGCGATGCACTTTTCCAGCACGGCCACGATGCGCTGCGCTTCCTTGTCGCCGGAGCGCGCGGTCTTCTGGTGACGTTGCAGCGCCTTTTCGGCGGTCTGCAAGTCGGCCAGCGCCAGCTCGGTTTCAATGACTTCGATGTCGGCAATGGGGTCAACCTTGCCGGCCACGTGGATCACGTTGGGATCTTCAAAGCAGCGCACCACGTTGACGATGGCGTCGGTTTCGCGGATGTGGGACAGGAACTGGTTGCCCAGACCTTCGCCCTTGCTTGCGCCCGCGACCAGACCCGCGATGTCGACGAATTCGACGGTGGCGGACAAGATGCGTTCGGGCTTGACGATTTCAGCCAGCTTCTGCAAACGCGGATCCGGCACTTCGACCACACCGACGTTGGGTTCGATGGTGCAGAACGGATAGTTCTCGGCGGCGATGCCGGCGCGGGTCAGAGCATTGAAGAGTGTCGATTTGCCAACGTTGGGCAGGCCGACGATGCCGCATTGCAGAGCCATGGGAATCCTGTGTAAGTACGGTATTGATCGTTAACGTTCTAGTTTACCCCGGCTGGCCGAATGGCTTCTTCGGTCAACGCCGGGGATGCGGCCCCGCTAACTTGCGGCCGCAGGGACCCAGCGCATGATGGCCCAGATCATCAAAATGGGGCCGGCGTTGAAAGTCGCGTGCAAAAGCATGGCGGCGCCAATGCCGCGCCGCACCCGCATCCAGCCCAGCACCAGTCCGGTCAGCCATTGCGGCAGCACCAACAAGGGCAGTAACCAGTAAGGCACCTTGCCGTAGACAAAATTGGTCAAGTGAACGGCTGCAAATGTCAGGGCGACCAGATGAAACACCCATCCATAGTGGTTCAGATAGTAGCGCCGCCAGTTCGTATCCCAGCCCTTCAGGGGCTCGGCGCGGTGACGGGCGCCCCAACATGCCAGGATCACGAATGCGGCCAGCAACAGCCCTGTCCAGAGCTTGGGCCCCCACAGCACCACGGGCAGCATCGCCGGGATCAGCCACAGCGCTTGGCGCGGCCGCCGCAACCCGTAGCGGAACAACATCTCTTCGACCAGCGGCGCCCACAACACAGCAGTCAGCCACGGGATATTTGCCGGGTCCAGCCGGTGAGTTACGCCTGCCATTCCGGCGGCGGCCACGGCGACAGGGCCAAGCGCAAATAGATTCACCGCCCAGAGCAGCGCGGCCCAGGCAAACAGCCGCCCAGGCGTGATACCCGGCCACCAGTCCGCCACCAGCCCACTGCTTGCCGCGCGTCCGGGCAGCCTTGAAACAGGATGCGGGTGGCGAATAAAACGCCAGAAGTCGACGATCTCGCTGCGAAAGCGCGTCTTCGATCGGGCGGGAGACTGGCGGTTATCAGTCATCAGGCCGTGTTGCCGCTATGCAGCTGACGCGTAGCCAGCGCGAAGTCGCCAGCCAACATTGCTGGCACGACGGCACGGCAGCGGTCGATCACGGCTTCGATCTCTTTTTGTTCTTCACGGCGCGGCGGATGCAGCACGAAGTCCGCCACTTGTTGAGCCAGATTCAATGTACGCGGATGGCCGATGCCAATGCGCAGTCGCCAGAAATTGGGACTGCCCAGCACCGCTTGAATATCTTTCAGACCGTTATGACCCGCGTGGCCGCCGCCTTGCTTGAGCTTCACCTGGCCGGGCAAAAGATCCAGTTCGTCGTGCAACACCAGCACTTGCTCAGGCTCAAACTTGTAGAAGCGCGCCAGCGCGCCAACCGCTTGGCCGGACCGGTTCATATACGTGTTGGGCTTGAGCAGCAGCACGTTGTCCGCGCCCAGGCGCGACTTGGCCACCATGCCGAAAAATGACTTCTCAAGCGCAAAAGAAGTGCGCAGATCGTCCGCCAGATGGTCGGCCAGCCAAAAACCGGCATTGTGCCGGGTGGTTTCGTAGTCAGGACCGGGGTTACCCAATCCCACGATGAGGCGTATGGGAATAGACATGATGGAGGGTGTTTAAACCAAAAAACCCTGCGCATGCAAATGCACACGCAGGGTTTCGAGCATAAGCCGCAGGAAAGCCCAAGGGCTTTCCGGCAGAACTTAGGCGGCGGGAGCAGCCGGAGCGGCGTCGGCTTCGTCGGCGGCAGCGCCACCCTTGACGATGGCGGCAGCCAGCAGCGGGTTGTCTTCACCACCGTGGGGGACGTACGTCACGCCCATGGGCAGCTTGATGTCAGCCAGGTGGATCGAAGCGCCAGCCAGGATGTTGGTCAGGTCGACTTCGATGAACTGGGGCAGAGCCTTCGGCAGGCAGGTGATTTCCAGTTCGGTGGTCACGTGGCTGATGATGGCGCCCGACAGCTTCACGGCCGGCGAGATTTCAGCGTTCACAAAGTGCAGCGGCACCTTGGTACGCAGGGCTTGGTTGGCGTCAACGCGCTGGAAGTCAACGTGCAGGACTTGTTGCTTGTAGGCGTGCCATTGAACCGAACGCAGCAGAACTTGTTCTTCCTTGGCGCCTTCGAGCTGCATTTGCAGGATCGATGCGTGGAATTCTTCCTTACGCAGCGCGTGGTAGATCTCGTTGTGGTCGAGTTCGATATTCAGGGGGGCAGCCGTACCACCATAAACAATGGCGGGAACGCGGCCGGCGATGCGCAGGCGGCGGCTCGCACTCGATCCCTGGACGCTACGCGCAGTGGCGATGAATTTCATGGATAACTCCAAAAACAATAGGGTGAAGAGGCTTCACCGCTTAAAGGCACGGCGCGCAACATGCGCGCCGTGTTGCTTGCGCCTTGCCGCGACCAGCAAGGTGCAAAAATAGGGTTGGCTGTGACCGGCCGACGCGAAAAGCGTCAGTCGACAAACAGCGAGCTGACCGATTCCGCGTTGGAAATACGCAGAATGGTCTCGCCCAGCAGCGCGGCGCACGACAGCTGGCGGATTTTGCCGCTGGCCTGGCCTTGCTCGGAGAGCGGAATCGTGTCGGTGACGACCAGTTCGTCCAGTTCCGACGCTTCAATGCGGTCAATGGCGCCGCCCGACAGCACGGGGTGCGTGCAATAGGCGTAAACGGCGCCGGCGCCGCGGTCCTTCAAAGCCTGGGCCGCCTTGCACAGCGTGCCAGCGGTGTCGACCATATCGTCCATGATGATGCAGGTGCGGCCGTCGACTTCACCGATGATGTTCATCACTTCCGACACGTTGGCGCGCGGACGGCGCTTGTCGATGATGGCCAGATCGGCTTCCAGCTGCTTGGCCAGCGCACGAGCGCGAACCACGCCGCCGATGTCCGGAGACACCACGACCAGGTTCGAGAAATTGCGGCGCCAGATGTCGCCCAGCAAGATCGGACCGGCGTAGATGTTATCCACGGGGATATCGAAAAAGCCCTGGATCTGGTCAGCGTGCAGGTCCATCGTCAGGACGCGGTCAACGCCAGCCACTTGCAACATGTTGGCCACAACCTTGGCCGAGATGGCCACGCGCGCCGAACGCGGGCGGCGGTCTTGGCGGGCATAGCCAAAATAGGGAATCGCGGCGGTGATGCGGCCGGCCGAAGCGCGGCGCAGTGCATCGACCATCACCATGATTTCCATCAGGTTGTCATTGGTAGGAGCACAGGTGGGCTGCAGGACGAAGACGTCCTTGCCACGCACGTTCTCGTTGATTTCGACCATCACTTCGCCGTCCGAGAAGCGACCGACGGTCATCTTGCCCAGGGACATATCGAGGTGGTTGACTACGTCCACGGCCAGCCGAGTGTTGGCCGTGCCCGTGAAGATCATGAAGCTATCGTTTGCCATGATGGATGATGCGATGGTCGTTTTAAGACACTAACGAGATGATGCGAGGGTGGTGCACGGTAATGCAACAACGGACCCGGAAAATAAAAAAGCTGCTGAACCCGGGCCAGTGTCTTACAGGCGTGTTCAACAGCTTTTGTATGTATTCGGTTGGCTGGGGAAGAAGGATTCGAACCTTCGCATGCCGGAATCAAAATCCGGTGCCTTAACCAGCTTGGCGACTCCCCAACTATCTTGCAATCCAATTCCGCAACGGATGTTCAGTTAAACCAGTACAAGCCTGCACTAACCGAAACCCTGGATGCGTTGTGCTGTTTGTTTCAACAGCGCCGCGCATTATAGCGGATATTTCTGCTTTTGCCAAAACGGCTTCGGAAAGTTCGGAAAACTCGGTGAATAAACATGCACCAGATCCCGACATGCGAACAGGTATGCCCTGCTCAGCAAGCCACCGCGCGGCCCTTAAAACTTCAGGATAAAGGCGGTGAACTACCGGCTCCAAATCATTTTTGCCAAAGCAAAAATTAGGCGAAGCAAGAAAGTCCGCTATTGTGATGGAAGAAGTATCCCTTGTCAAATCGGGTGCTGAAAATATTCCTACTGTCGGCACGCTTATGTCCGGCTGCGCCACCAGATAAGCGCGATCAGGGAGCGTCACGGCAGTCAGATCTTCACCGACGCCTTCTGCAAATGCCGACTGCCCAAACACAAAGACCGGCACATCCGCGCCCAGCGGCAACGCTAGCGCCATGAGTTCCTGGCGGGATAGCCCCGTAGCCCACATTTTGTTCAATGCGATCAGCACCGTGGCGGCATCGCTGGACCCGCCGCCTAATCCCCCGCCTTGCGGAATGCGCTTTTCCAGCCCGATCTGCACGCCTTGGCGCGTTCCCGTGGCTTGCTGCAAGGCTCGGGCCGCGCGTAGGGTCAGATCATCGGCTTCGGATACACCGGGCAGCTCCGCAGCCCGGCTGATGACGCCGTCGGTGCGCAAATCAAAGTGCAGGGTGTCGCACAGATCAATAAAGCGAAAGACCGTTTGCAGCAAGTGATAGCCGTCGGCGCGGCGGCCCACAACGTGCAGAAACAGATTCAGCTTGGCGGGAGCGGGGACGTCATACAGAGTCACGAAAGACAACCAGTGCGGGACAAGCCCTCATTCTAGCGATGCGGCGCCAGACGTGTTGATGCCGGGCCCGCTCGGGCCCGGCATCAACAGAACTATCAGGATTGGTTGACGACCAGCCGCACCATGATGCGGCGGCCCGGCTCCTGGCGTTCCAGAACCAGAAGTTGCGGCCCCAAGACGTCGTAGCGTGACAGTCTGACGCGCCAGCCGCCTTGCTCGAACGCGGCGGGGCGGCCGAGCTCATCGCGCGACACTTCCGACGCCTCAGGCTCTGCTGGCAGCTTGCCGCGCAGCCAGTCACGCAGACCAGAGACCGGCATGCTGCTGCCAAAGGCGTCTTCGGCCAAGGCGTCGGGGTTATCGGCTACCAGACGCGTGCCGTCCGCCTTGGTCAGGCTGGCCGCGCCGGGCTGCCCTTCCACGCGGGCTTCCGTTGAACCCAGGGGGTTCGTCAGATCCAATATGTAGCGCCGCCCATCGTCCGACCACGAAAAGCCGCCTTGCACCGCATTTTGCTTGCCGCTTTCTTCGTTAACCGTGATGGCGAAGCGGCCAATGCGGGAAAACGCGTCGGGGCTCGCGCCCTCGATCGGCTTGGGCGTGGTCGTGCAAGCCGCCAGCGCAAAGGCCAGCATTGCCATCAACGCCCAGCGCATTACAGCCGGGATATTGCGCACGCCTTGCAGCCCTGCCCTCACAGACCAACCCCCAGGCGCTTCACAACGTCCAGGACGGTCTTGTTCTTGGGATCTTTCATCAGTGCGGCACGCAGCAGCTCAGTTGCCTGATCACGCTTACCTTGAGTCCACAGCACTTCGGCCAAGTGGGCGGCAATGTCGGCTTCCGGGCGCACGCTGTAGGCACGGCGCAGATACTGCGCGGCGGATTCAGATTCACCCATGCGGAACTTGACCCATCCCATGCTATCCAGGATGAAGGGATCATTGGGCGAGAGTTCCAGCGCCTGCGTGATCAGGTCCAGCGCTTCGGGCAGACGCTGATTGTGATCAGCCAGCGTGTACCCCAGCGCGTTGTAGGCGTGCGCATGTTCCGGATCTAGCGCAATGACCTGGCGCAGCATACGTTCGAGATCGGCCAGACGATTCTGACGCTCGTACAACATTGCCAGTTCGTATTTGATCTCGACCGTGTCGGGCAAGGCCTTGTCGGCGGCTTCCAGCGTGGTCACAGCCTGGCCCACGCGATCGGCGTCGCGCAGGATCTGCGCCTTGGTCAGCACGCCCAGAGTGCGCTCTTCTTCATCCTGAGGGCCTGCGGCGTCAATCATGGCGAGCGCGTCGTCGACGCGGCCGCTCTTGGCGCGCAACGCGGCCTGACGCATGCGCACGGAATAGCGCAGGGTCGGGTCATCAATGCGGCCGAGTTCGTTGATGGCTTCGTCGAAATTGCCTTGGTCCTCGGCGATACGGGCCAACAGCACATGCGCATCGGCGGCAGCAGCCCCGGCATCCGTGGCGCCCGGCACGGTTGCCCGTTGGCGCTGGGTCTGCACGTCCAGGTACTGCTGAAGCAGCGTCTTGGCCTGGGGCAGTTGACCTGCCTTGTATGCCAGTTGGGCCTGCATGAAGAGCAGGTCGAAATCTTCCGGCGAACGGCGCGACATGGCCTGCAATTCCGCCAGCGCGCCGTTGTAGTCGCCGCTGTCAGCCAATTGGCCGGCCAGCATCAAGCGCACCTTGCGGGCGCTGGGATTGCGGTTGATGAAGGCGCGCGCTTCGGTCTGGGCGCGCTGCGGGTCCACCTTGGAACCGTATTCCAGCACGCGCTGGGCGGCGGGTTCGGACTTGGGGTCGGCCGCAAGCGCGGCGCGGGCTTCCTGCGCGGCGCGTTCGTAGTCGCCCGCGGCGGAAGCCACGTCGGCCAGCGCCAAATGGGCGGCCGGCAGTTTGCGCACGCTGTCGCTCAAGGACTCATCAAGAATGCGCAGAGCCAAACGGCGGTCGTTCAGGCGGCTGAGGACTGCCAGAGCCTGGCCGATCGCCGCCGGTTTGTCGCGCGACGCGTCAATCCGGTTGCGCAGCGCCTGAGCCAACCCTTTGGTCTGCCCATTGGCGGCAGCCAACGCGAGCTCAGTGGAACTCGCCTCGACGTCGTTGGGCGACAGCCGTGCCCAGACGCGCGAGGCTTCCAGCGCTCCGGCCAGATTGCCGCCCGCCAATTGGAATTCCAGGCCGCGGCGGGCCAGACGGGGGTCGCCCGTGTCCCGGGCAAGCCCAACCATGGTGGTCGCTGCCGTTCCGTACATGCCCCGCTGAGCGGCGATCTCCGACGCGAGTACGCGATAGAAGATGTCTGCGGTCAGCGAGACATAAGGTAGTTGCCCTGGACGCAGGCGGATCACCTCTGTTTCAGGCTGGCGGTTCTGCGGGGCCATACGCGGCCCGGTCGCATCACGCGTCCGGCTGTCGGCCGCCTGGGCCGGCAGCGCAAAACCTGTTGCCAGCGCAAGCGCCAGCGCGGCGATCCCGATATTCATTTGTTTGAAAGACGACTTCACGCGGCCCGTCCGGTTGATGGCACAATCTTCGTACACGCAATTGATGATCTTACACTGGCTCATGCCGGAACTGCCTGAAGTCGAAACTACCCGTCGAGGAATCGACGCTGTCATCACCGGCCGGACGCTGACGCGCCTGGTTGTCCATGAATCCCGCATGCGGTGGCCCATCCCGCCTGACCTGCCCGACCTGATCGGCGGCCGGGCCGTGCTGGAATGCGCCCGCCGGGGCAAATATTTGCTGCTGCGATTTGAACACGGCACCCAGATTGTGCATCTGGGCATGTCCGGGTCGCTGCGCAGCGTTGCTCCCGGCGAATTCCTGCGCAAGCACGACCACGTCGAATGGATTTTCGACCAGGCCGTGCTGCGGCTGCATGATCCCCGGCGATTCGGCGCCGTGCTGTGGCACCCGGAGGCCGACGGCCCCATTGATACCCACCCGCTGCTGGCCAAGCTGGGCATCGAACCCTTCGATCCACGCTTTGATGGCGCTTGGCTGCATCGGCACTTTAAAAACCACAGCGCCGCCATCAAGCAAGTGCTGCTGGCCGGCATGGCTGTCGTTGGCGTGGGCAATATTTACGCATCGGAGTGCTTGTTCCGGGCGCGCATCAATCCCAAGACGCCGGCCAATAAGTTGTCGCCTGCCCGTTGCGACCGGCTGGCCGACATGGTGCGCGCCACCTTGGCAGACGCGCTGAACTCGGGCGGCAGCACCTTGCGCGACTACGTGGGCGCCACCGGCGAACCGGGCGCGTACTTTGAAATCCACGCGGCGGTCTATGAACGCGAAGGGCTGCCCTGCCGCGTCTGCGCCACCCCGATCCGACGCTTTGTTCAGGGCCAGCGCGCTACGTATTACTGCCCGAAATGTCAAAGAAACTGAGTCAAAAAGGCAGTCCAACGGCCCGTAAACCCCCGGGAAATCCCTGTAAAAACAAGGGCATTCGTTTATAGCAAACGTATTGCACAAACACTAACGTCACGCTATATTCCTTCCACACACCTATTCCTAGAACAGTGGAAGGAGCCTCCATGAGCAAGCAATTCGCGTCGCACGCCGACATGGACGACAAAGTCGTCTCGTTTGAAAAACTGTCCGACAACGCCTACGCCTACACGGCTGAAGGCGACCCCAACACGGGCGTGATCATCGGCGACGAGGCCGTCATGGTCATCGACACCCAGGCCACCCCGGTCATGGCCCAAGATGTGATCCGCCGCATCCGCGAAGTCACCGACAAGCCGATCAAATACATCCTGCTGTCGCACTACCACGCCGTCCGCGTGTTCGGCGCGTCCGCCTACAACGCTCAGGAAATCCTGGCCAGCCGCGACACCTACGACCTGATCGTCGAACGCGGCGAGCAGGACAAGGCCAGCGAAATCGGCCGCTTCCCCCGCCTGTTCCGCAACGCCGAATCGATTCCGCCGGGCCTGGTCTGGCCGACGATGACGTTCAAGGGCGAGATGACCGTCAACCTGGGCAACCTGGAAGTCAAACTGTTGCAAGTGGGCCGTGGCCACACCAAGGGCGACACTATCGCCTGGTTGCCGGAACAGAAAATTCTGTTCGCCGGCGATCTGGTCGAATATCAATCGACCCCCTACTGCGGCGACGCCTACTTCCGCGACTGGCCCACGACGCTGGACGCGCTGTCCAGCTTTGAAGCCGAAAAGATGGTTCCCGGCCGCGGCCCGGCCCTGAAGGACGCAACCGAGGTCCGCCAAGGCCTGGCCGGCACCCGCGCCTTCCTGACGGATCTGTACGGCGCCGTGAATCGCGGCGTAGCCGAAGGCAAGGACTTGAAGACCATCTACCGCGAGGTCTATGACTTCATGAAGCCGCGTTACAGCGACTGGGTGATCTTCGACCACTGCATGCCGTTTGACGTGTCGCGTGCCTATGACGAAGCCATGGGCCACACCGACCCGCGCATCTGGACCGACAAGCGCGACCTGGAAATGTGGGCGCAACTGGAAGGCTGATGTCGCGAGGCGGCCGCAAGGCTGCCTGACCCTAGCCACGCACTAACCGGTGATCGCGCGTTGCATGACGGCGCGCGACGTCGGGACATAAAAACAAAATGACCCACACAGGAGACAACCGTGGGAGACATCGACTTTCAGGCGATGGAGTTCGCCTATGAAAAACACGCGGACCAAAGCGCCACGGCGCAGCCGCGCCATCAGGTCGTCGTCGTGGGCGCTGGCCCCGTCGGCCTGACTACCGCGCTGGACCTCGCCCGCCAGGGCGTGCGCGTGGTGGTGCTGGATGACGATTACCGTTTGTCCAGCGGATCGCGGGCCATCTGCTTTTCCAAACGCACACTCGAAATCTGGGACCGTCTCGGCGTCGGCCAACGCATGATCGACAAAGGCGTGTCGTGGAACGTGGGCAAGGTGTTCTTCCGCGAACAGGAAGTGTGGCGCTTTGATCTGCTGCCTGAGCCTGGCCACCGCCGCCCCGCCTTCATCAATCTGCAGCAGTACTACGCAGAAGGCTACCTGTACGAGCAGGCGCGCCAAGAATCCAATATCGATCTGCGCTGGAAGAACAAAGTCGCGGGCGTGACCCAGGCCGATGACGGCGTGGAACTCAGCATCGAGACGCCGGAAGGTTCATACACCTTGCACGCCGATTGGCTCGTCGCCTGCGATGGCGCCCGGTCGCCCGTGCGCAAGCTGATCGGACAAGAAAGCCACGGCCGCATTTTCCGTGACCGCTTCCTGATTGCCGATGTGAAAATGAAGGCCGACTTCCCGACCGAACGCTGGTTCTGGTTTGATCCGCCCTTCCATCCGAACCAATCCGTGCTGCTGCATCGGCAGCCGGACAACGTCTGGCGTATTGACTTCCAGCTGGGCTGGAATGCCGATCCCGTTGAAGCCGTTAAACCCGAGAACGTGCTGCCGCGCATCCGCGCCCTGCTGGGCCCCGACGCGCAGTTCGATCTGGAATGGGTCAGCGTCTACACCTTTGCGTGCGAACGCATGGATAAATTCCGCCATGGCCGCGTGGTGTTCGCGGGCGACTCCGCGCACCGCGTATCGCCGTTTGGCGCCCGCGGCGCCAACAGCGGCGTGCAAGATGCGGAGAACCTCGCCTGGAAATTGAAGCTGGTGCTGGCCGGACTGGCGCCAGAGACGCTGATCGACAGCTACAGCGCCGAGCGCGAATTCGCCGCTGACGAGAACATCCTGAATTCGTCGCGCGCCACCGACTTCATTACCCCCAAAAGCGACATCAGCCGCAGCTTCCGCAATGCGGTGCTGAACCTGGCCAAGACGCATCCGTTCGCGCGGTCGCTGGTCAATAGCGGGCGCTTGTCGTTGCCCGCGACCTACGCAGCGTCACCCTTGAATACCCCCGACGCCGACGCGTTCCTTGGCCGCATGGTGCCGGGCGCTGTCGCGCTGGACGCGCCGGTCGACTGCCATGGACAGAATGACTGGTGGATGGCACAGCTGGATGGCGGCTTTGTGTTGGCTGTGTTCTGCGGCGATACGCTGCCAGGCGCGGACACATTGTCTGCGCTGCAAGCGCTGCGTCTGTCACCGGTTCCCGTCAAGATCGTGCTGGTGGCCGCAGCGCAGTGCGATTTGACCGCGCTGCCTGCGGATGTGCCTGTCGTGAAGGACAGCGAGGGTTGCCTTGCCAAGCGTTACGACGCGCAGGCTGGAACAGCCTACCTGATCCGTCCCGACCAACACATCGCCGCACGCTGGCGCACCGTCAATAGCGATGCCGTCACCAATGCCGTCAACCGCGCCATTGGCCGCGCCTGAACGCCAAGGGCTAACCACCATGCTGATTACCGAAACCAATCTGAGTTCACCGGACGACTTCTACGAAGCGCTGATTGAAACCCATCGCGACCTGACGAACGAGCAAAGCCAAGAGCTGAACGCGGCACTGATTCTGTTGCTGGCCAACCATCTGGGCGACGTGGCTCTGCTGCGCGAAGCGTTGCAACAGGCACGTGCATCGGTCGTGAATACGTAGGCTGGGTGTAGCGCGAGAGAGAACCGGCAGGAAAACGGAAATCTCGAACGCGCGAACCCATCCTACGAGCCGACGCCAAAGGTATATACGATGAGCGACCGCAGCCATTGATTGCCGCTGTCGCGGTCTACCCGGCGTTGCCAATACATGTTCGTTTGCAGCGCTGGGACTTTGACCGGTGGAGTCAGAAAGCGCAGCCCGAAATGCGGCGCAGCGCTGGCGGCGAGTTTTTCGGGGACTGTCGCCAGCAGGTCCGTGGCACTCACGATGTAGGGCACCGCTGAAAAGTGCGGCACGCTGAAATGCTCCGCCAGATCAACACCCGCGCGCTCCATTGACTGGTTCACCTGCCCATAGGGCGCGGCACGCGAGACGATCAGATGGCGTTCCGCCCGGAACGCCTTGAGGCTCATGCCCGCATGCGCCGTCGGATGCGCCTGCCGGAACAAGGTCGCATACCCCTGGCGAAACAGCATGCGTTGCAGCGTGCCTGCACCTATCTCATCAAACGCGCCGATGGCAAGATCGACCCGGCCGGCTTCCATCTCGCGCGGCAGATCCGGCCCTTGCACCCGGACCGAATCGATGCGCACGTGCGGCGCCACTTGCACACAAACTTCCATCAAGCGCGGCATGAAATGGATTTCGCCCACGTCCGTCATCGCAACGCGGAACCGCCGGCTGCTGGTGGCAGCGTCGAACACGTCCTGATCCTGCAAGGCCTGCGACAACATCGTCAAGGCTTCGCTGACGGGGCCCGCCAGCCGCTGCGCGCGCGGCGTGGGCAGCATGCCCTGCGCGGTGCGCACGAACAACTCGTCACCAAAGGCCTCGCGCAAACGGCGCAGCGCATTGCTGACCGCTGGTTGCGACAAATCCAGCCGCCGCGCCACGGCCGACAGGTTTCGATCTTCCAGCAGGTGCTGGAACAGAATCAGCAGATTCAGATCGACATTGCGCAGCTCGGCCATGATGCCCCCTACTATTCACAAAATTTATAGTCGCTATTTTTGCATTCCCGTAGCCGTAGTGGGGGTTTTTTCCGACAATAGCGAATCGGCGCCGGGTTTCCCGGACACGCCAACCTATATCGAACGCGCGGCCAAGCACCGCGCCGCCACTTTCGGAGGATTCCATGGAACTGCGCTATCAAACTGGCTTCGGTAACGAATGCGCCACTGAAGCCTTGCCCGGCGCATTGCCGTCCGGCCGCAATTCGCCGCAGCAATGCCCATATGGCCTGTATGCCGAGCAGCTGTCCGGCACGGCCTTCACCGCCCCCCGCAGCGAGAATCGCCGCTCGTGGCTGTATCGCATCCGTCCGGGCGCCCAGCACAAACCCTTTGAGCCATTTGGCGGCGCCGCTGGCTGGGAAAGCACCTTCGGCCACGGTCCGGTCACGCCGAACCAGTTGCGCTGGAGCCCGATGCCGATTCCGGCGGCCCCGACCGATTTTCTGGAAGGCGTGAAGACCTGGGGCGGCAACGGCGGACCCGACGAACAGGGTGGCGTGGCGATCCATATGTACGCCGCCAACCGTTCCATGCAAGGCCGCTATTTCTATAACGCGGATGGCGAACTGCTGCTGGTTCCGCAAGAAGGCCGCCTGCGTCTGGCAACCGAGCTGGGTCTGATCGATCTGGAACCGCTGGAGATCGCCGTGATTCCACGCGGCGTGCGTTTCAGTGTTGAACTGCTGGATGGCGCCGCGCGCGGCTACATGCTTGAGAACTTCGGCGCCGCGATGCGTTTGCCGGAACTCGGCCCCATCGGTTCCAATTGTCTGGCCAACGCCCGCGACTTCAAGAGCCCGGTCGCCTGGTACGAAGACATCGAAGGCGACTTTGAATTGATCGCCAAATTCACGGGCGGTTTCTGGCGCGCTGCCATTGACCATTCGCCGCTGAACGTCGTGGCCTGGCATGGCACGCACGCGCCGTACAAGTACGACCTGCGCAACTTCAACACCATCGGTTCGATCAGCTACGACCATCCGGACCCTTCGATTTTTACGGTGCTGACGGCGCCGTCCGACACCCCGGGCACGGCCAACATGGATTTCGCGATTTTCCCGCCGCGCATCCTGGCTATGGAAAATACCTTCCGTCCGCCCTGGTTCCATCGCAACATCGCCAGCGAGTTCATGGGGCTGATCCAGGGCGTGTACGACGCGAAAGCCGATGGCTTCGCACCCGGCGGCGCGAGCCTGCACAACTGCATGAGCGGCCACGGCCCTGACGCCGAGACCTTCGAAAAGGCCTCGCACGCGGATACGCATACGGCGCACTACATTCGTGACACCATGGCATTCATGTTCGAAACGCGGCGCGTCATCCGTCCGACCGAACAAGCGATGGCCTCGGTAGAATTGCAGGGCGACTATTACCGGTGCTGGCAAGGAATCGCAAAGCACTTCGATCCCAAGAAGGCGTGACGCCGATACCCCGGCTTTTCCATGCCCGCGGCGATGAGCGCAAGCTCATCGCCGTTTGGCTTTTGAATTTTCCGGCGTTCTGACCCCTCAGACGCCAGCCCCAAACACCCCATTAAAGAGACACGCAGCCATGACCACAACGATCAACGAAACTCACGATCCGTCCTTGAAGAGCTGGATTGTCAGCGCCAACAGCGGCACGTCCGATTTTCCGGTGCAGAACCTGCCTTACGGCGCCTTCCGCCGCAAGGGTTCGCAAGAGTCGTTCCGCCCCGGCGTGGCGATCGGCGATCAGATCCTGGACCTGGCAGCGCTTGCTGCGAAACATCCGTTTGACGGTCTGGCAGCCGATGCGCTGGCCACCTGCGCCGGCGACAGCCTGAACGCTTTGATGGCCCAGGGCCAGGCCCATTGGAGCGCCCTGCGCCTGGCGCTGTCGCGCGCACTGCGTGAAGGCGCTGCGCTGCGCGCCACCGTCGAACCGCTGCTGGTTCCGCAAGCCGACGCGGAATACACGACGCCCGCCCGCATTGGCGACTACACCGACTTCTATATCTCGGTGCACCACGCAACAGCAGTGGGCAAGCAGTTCCGTCCTGATAACCCGCTGCTGCCCAACTACAAGTGGGTGCCGATCGGCTATCACGGCCGCGCTTCCAGCATCGGCGTGGACCAGAAGTTTCCCCGCCCCGTTGGCCAAACCCGCCCCGCCAACGAAGGCGAGGCGCCGCAATTCGGTCCCTGCGCACGCCTGGACTATGAGTTGGAATTGGGCATCTTCGTCGGTACGGGCAATGCGCAAGGCGACCGTATCGGACTTGCCGATGCCGACGCTCACGTATTTGGTCTGTGCATTTTGAACGACTGGTCCGCCCGCGATATTCAGGCTTGGGAATACCAGCCCCTGGGCCCCTTCCTGTCCAAGAATTTCGCTTCCACCATTTCGCCGTGGATCGTGACGATGGAAGCGCTGGAGCCGTTCCGCACGCAGTGGAACCGCGGTCCGTCGGAACCTCAACCCATGCCGTATCTGGCGTCAGACGCCAACCGCGCGAAGGGCGCCTACGATGTGCAGCTGGAGGTTCTGCTGACGACTGAACAATCACGCAACGCCAAGCAGCCTCCGCTGTCGATGTCGCGCAGCAATTTCCGCGATGCGTATTGGAACGTGGCGCAACTGATTACGCATCACACGGTGAATGGCTGCAACCTGCAACCGGGCGATATGCTGGGCACGGGCACGCTGTCTGGTCCGCAAGCGTTTGAGGCGGGTTCGCTGCTGGAGTTGAGCAATGGGGGCAAGACGCCTATCGATCTGCCGTGGGGTGAGAAGCGCACGTTCCTGCAGGATGGCGACCAGATCATCATGCGGGCGGAGTGTGTGAAGGCGGGGTATCCGAGGATTGGGTTTGGGGAGGCGTCGGGGGTGGTGTTGCCGGCGCGGGTTTAAGGTTTGTTGGCGACCTAGGGGCGTGCGGTAGAACGGGGGGCTACGTTGGGGGTTCGCTTTGGCTTTGACGTTGGCTGAAAACAGGGGTGCGTAGGCCGCCCCTCGCCGCGAGCGCCGTGACTGCTCGCGCCCACGATTGCGGTCCGGAGCGTTCGCTCCGGACTGCCCCATCGTCATCTTCGTCCGCCTTCGGCTCCCTTCAGATTCCCTCGGGCGCATCGAGGTTGCTCGCAGCCACGTCGCCCGCGTCGAGGGGCTGTCGCTGTCTTAAGCCGGTGCGCTGCTAGGGCGCTTGTTACTGACGAAGTTTGCGTTGCCCGCCTCTGCGGCCGCCCGGGCGGCGCGCTATCGGCTTACGCGTTCGGGTGCGTCGGGGCGATGATCGCTTCGCGAATGTTTGGAAGTTTGTTTGAACCGCCTTCCCAGGTGGGGGGGAAAGCGATGGGCGGCTTACGCCGCCCATCGGTTCTTGTGGTGACGGTCCTTGGTTTGGAATGCTTGGCTGGACGCGGCGGTGGTTTTCGCCATTGCCGCCTTGCTCCATAAAGCTCACACCACCTTGTCGTGGGCTTGAACACCAGCCCCCAAAGCTCAGGAATTTACGGCAACCGGTATTTTCCTTCGCGGTAAGCCCAGCTTGCCCAAAGCGCGTGCGCCAGTGCTTCTTCGGTTAGCACGGGATCTGCAGGTTCGATTGGCGTGTAGACCTCGTCGCGTCCAACGGGGGCTGCTTCGTAGCGGAATTCTCGGGGTGCTTTTGCGGGTTCCAAGACCAGCAGTTTGTCGCCTTGCAGATATCCGAAATTGTCGGCGTACTGCATCATCGCGCGGTTGGGATCGCGTTGGGTCAGGTCTGCCCCTAGCATCGGGTTCACGTTGTCCAGCCCGATCAATGACAGCAGCGTCGGTCCCATGTCGATTTGGCTGACCAGGCGGTCATCCTGGCGCGGCGTTATGCCTGCGCCGAGCAGCAGCGCGGGGATCTGGAAGTGGCGTACCGGCACGGGGATTGAGCCGTATACGCGGGAATCGTGGTCGGCGATTACCAGGAAGACGGTGTTGTCCCAGTAGGGGGCTTGTTTCGCTTTTTCGAAGAACTGGCCTAGCGCCCAATCCGCATAGCGGACGGTGTTGTCCACGCTGGCGGGGTCGCCTACGGGTTTGATGCGTCCTTCGGGATATTCCCAAGGCGAGTGGTTGGTGACGGAGAATGCGAGCGTGAAGACGGGTTTGTCGCCGTCGGCGCGCAGCAGGCGGTCTACCTGGTTGAACATGTCTTCGTCCGAAGCGCCCCATGATCCCTCGAATACGGGGTCGACGAATTTCGGGCGGTCTATGACTTCGTTGAAGCCGTTGCCCAGGAAGAAGGCGCGCATGTTGTCGAAGTGGGACTCGCCGCCATACACAAAGCGCGAGTGGTAGCCGTGTTTACCCAGTACCTGCGCCAATGTGAAGAAGCCGGTTTGCGAACGCGGCAGCTTTACTACGGCATCCGCTACGCTGGGCAAGAAGCCCGCAGTCACTGCCTCGATGCCGCGCACCGAACGGGTGCCCGTCGCGTAGGCGCGATGGAACATCCAGCCTTCCTTGGACAGCTTGTCGATGTTCGGGGTGAGGTCGCGGCCGCCCAGGCTGCCCACATATTGAGCGCCCAGACTCTCTTGCAGAATGATCACCACGTTCAGCGGTTTATCGCGCCGTACCGTGGCCTTTTGTTCGTGCAGGCTGGGGTAACGCGCATCCAGCGGCGCGCCGGTCAGGCCGGCCTTTTCACGCACGATGGTATTCATCCGGTCAACCGGCATGCTGGGATACATGGCTGCCGACGAGCGCTCGTCACGCATGCGATAGGCTGCGTCGAACACGCTGTAGAGCGAATTCAGCGCCAGCGAATTGACCATGGAATCCGAGCTGAATGCCACCTTGGCGGGATTGATGGGCCGGTGTTCGAGTGTGCCGCGCGCGCCCAGAAACACCACGGCCGCGATCAGGATCGACACGATTGGCCGCTTCCACCAGGACATGAACGGATCACGAGTCCGCGTGGGAAACAGCTTGAACGCCATCCATGCCGCCACCACCAGCACCACAAAGGCCGCCAGGAGCACGCCCTTGTATCCCTGCCACAGCATCGAGCCCACTTCCTTCGGGTTCAGCAGGTAGATGAAATAGAGACGGTTCGGGCGCGTGTCGTATTCGGCGATGAACTGGGGCGTGGAGACTTCCAGCAGCACATACAGCATCCACCAGATACGGAACCACCAGGCAGTGATGCGGGCAGCCAGCGGGCGGTGGCCGAACCATGGCGACAACAGCGCGGGCAGCGCAATCACCATCGACAGCAGGCAGACATCAATGCGCAGGCCGCCGAACAGCACCGGCCACAAGCCGCCGGCGGCTTCGACGCGGTCCCACATCCAGAACGAAAGGCCCAGCCGCGATAGCGTCAGCAGCGCCAGGATGGCGAGAATAAATCGTACTGTCAGGCGGCGCATGAGGCGGCCCTCCGCTGGCGAAGCGTCGCCTGCCGTGATGAAAGAATGCCGCTAAGTGTGCCGAGCAGAACCATGCCGCCTCGTCGTCCGAAAATGAAAACGGGCCAAGGTTAACGCGGTTTTGCGTCTATCACTTGCGCAGAGCGGCGGACCAAACGTTGTACGACAACTTATTCCACGCTTGGGCGCCATCAGACGCCCTGACGGCTGCCTACTGCGCGCGCCGCAGACGTTCGCGGCTATTGCTCAGGTGGGTGCGCATGGCCGCGCGGGCTGACTCGGCATCTTGACGCACGATGGCGCTGTAGATGTCTTCATGCTCCAGGTTCACACGCGCCAGATAGGCCGCGCGGTCTTCGTGCGCGAACTTGGCGGAATTGATGCGCGTGCGCGGAATGATCGCCGACCCAAGATGCGACATCAGGTCTGCAAAGTAACGATTGTCGGTGGATTGCGCCACCAGCAGATGGAACTGAAAATCTGGCGTAATCGTGTCGCCGCCAGTCTCCAATGCGATTTTGAACAGGTCGAGCGCACGGCGCATATCTTGCAGTTGCGTTTCACTGCGACGGGTCGCTGCCAGGCCAGCAGCCTCGCTTTCCAGGCAGATGCGCAGTTCCAGCAACACCAACACATCTCGCACCGTGGCGATGTCGGCCGGGTCTACGCGGAAGTCTCCGCTGCCGCTGGGCTCAAGCGCATACGTGCCCACGCCATGATGCGTTTCCACCAATCCCGATGCTTGCAGACGGGACAGCGCTTCACGCACTACGGTCCGGCTGACGCCAAACTGACGCATGATCTCGGACTCGGTCGGCAGCTTGTCGCCAGGACGGATATCACCGCTGCGGATGCGTTCCGAAATGCTCTCGACCAAACCTTGGGCCAGGTTCCGGGGACGACGCTGCGGCAAAACAGGGGTATCGACAGGAGCGTTCATCAGGGATTATCCGAAGGCGGTTGCATAGAGCTTGACGCTCAAAATTGGCGCTCATTATACTTTGGTCAAGTTGTACGATAACGTACCAGATAAGTCCACTCCCACCGCGCCATTACTGAGCGTTGCGTCATGAGCCGAACTGTCAATAACTTGCCCACATCCGCCCGCTGTCATCGTTTGTTATTGACCGGCGCTGCGGGCAACCTGGGACTAGTGCTGCGCCCGCGTCTGAAGGCCCATGCCGACGTGCTGCGCGTATCGGACGTAGCGGCCCTGGCGCCTGCGGCCTCGGGCGAAGAAGCCATTCCCTGCAATCTGGCCAACGCCGCCGAGGTATCCAGGCTGGTCCAGGATGTGGACGCGATTGTGCACCTGGGCGGCGTATCGGTAGAACGTCCATTTGAAGAAATACTGCCGGCCAACATCCAGGGCATCTACAACCTGTACGAGGCCGCGCGCATCCATGGCGTGCGCCGCGTTGTATTCGCAAGCTCCAACCACGTCATCGGTTTCTACGAACAAGGGCAGCAGCTGGATGCAGACGTGCCGCTGCGGCCAGACGGTTATTACGGACTGAGCAAAGCCTACGGCGAACACTTGTCCCGCTTTTACTTCGACCGCTATGGCATCGAAACCGTTTGCCTGCGCATCGGTTCGTCGTTCCCGGAGCCCAAAGACCGCCGCATGATGGTCACCTGGCTCAGCTACGACGACCTGACCGATCTGGTGACGCGGTCGCTATTCACGCCGCAAGTCGGCCACTTGATTGTGTACGGCGCGTCCGCCAACCGCGACAGCTGGTGGGACAACCATGCGGCCGCCGTGCTGGGCTTTGCGCCCAAAGATTCTTCGGAACGCTTTCGCGCCCAAGTCGAAGCGCAAGCGCCATTGCCAGCGGATGACCCAGCCGCCCGCTACCAGGGAGGCGCGTTTGTGAAAGCCGGCCCGTTCCCCTTTCCTTCCGCCTGAGCCAAACTCATGACCGCGACCGCCGAACGTATTGGGACCTTGTTGTGCGGCGTTGGAGAAAGCCCGGTCTGGCGCGCCGCTGACCAAGCCTTCTATTGGACAGACATTCCCGGTCGCGCACTGTGGCGCTGGCATCCCTCAAGCAACGCCACCACGCAATGGGAATTGCCCCAGATGGCCGGCTGCATCGCCATGCGGGGAGCGGGCTGGTTATTGGCCATGGAAGACGGCATCTATGCCTGCGATGCACTGCAAGCCGGCGCGCCGTGCATTCCAAAACGCCTGTGCAGCGTGGCGCACAGCGCCCCCGGCATGCGCTTTAACGATGGACGTTGTGATCGCCAGGGCCGTCTTTTGGCGGGCACCATGGTCATGGATATGAGCCTGGCAGCGCCGGCCGGCCGCCTGTACCGCTACGGCGCCCAGGCTTTGACCGTGTTGCTGGATGATCTGGTCGTTCCCAACGGCATGGCGTTCAGCCCCGACGGAAAGACGATGTACCTGTCTGATTCGCACCCATCGCGCTCCACTGTCTGGGCATTCGACTACGACACCGATACCGGTACCCCGCACAACCGCCGCGTTTTTATCCCCGCGCTACCCGCAGGCCGGCCTGATGGCGCCGCCGTCGACGCCGAAGGCGGCTATTGGATCTGCGGCAACGAGGCAGGCCGCATCTACCGCTACACGCCCACCGGCCAATTGGACCGAACTCTCACCGTGCCCGCCGCGCGCATCGCCATGTGCGCATTTGGCGGCGCTGGCATGGACACGCTCTTCGTCACCTCAATCCGTCCCGTCAACGCCGCGCCCGATTCACTGGAAGGCGCCGTGTTCGCTCTGCACCCCGGCACGCAGGGCCTGGAGGAAACCGCAAGCACCGGTTAGCACCCGACCGCGGCGCCAGTCGCGCGCCCATGCCAGTCAGTCTGAATACATCGAAGAGCTTCGAGGCCGTTTCCGGCCACTAACGAAACGCCGTACTCCCAACCGGAGGTAGACATGCTGCGCCCCAACCTGACCCGCGCCATTCTGGCGGCGGCTGCCTTGCTGACGCTGATTCCCGCCACCCAGGCTGCCGAGCTCCGCTCCGCGGACATCCATCCCGACGATTACCCCACCGTTCAAGCCGTGCGCCAGTTCGGCGAACTGGTCAAACAACGCACTAACGGCCGCATCACCATCAAGGTGTACGCGGGCGGCTCGTTGGGCAACGAAGACGATTCGATTGAGCAGGTGAAGATGGGCGCGCTGGCTATGGCCCGCGTATCCAGCGCGGCCATGCACAACATCTGCCAGACCACCCGCGTGCCATCGCTGCCCTTCCTGTTCCGTTCCAAGGACCATTTGCACAAAGTGCTGGACAGCGACATTGGCGACCAGATCCTGCGCTCATGCGAAGCCGCCGGATTTGTGGGGCTGGCCTGGTACGACAGCGGCTCGCGTTCGATGTACACGCGCAACAAGCCGATCAAAACGCTCGCTGACGCCAAGGGGCAAAAGATCCGCGTACAGCAATCGGACCTGTCCGTGGCCATGGTCGAGGCCATGGGCGGCAACGCCACGCCCATGCCGATGGGCGAGGTCTATACCTCACTGAAGACAGGGCTGGTCGACGCGGCCGAGAACAACTTTCCCAGCTACGAAAGCGCGCATCACTACGAAGTCGCCAAGAACTACGCGCTGACCGAGCACACCATGACACCGGAAATCCTGATCTTCTCAAAACGGCAATGGGACAAGCTGCCGGCCGAAGACCAGAAGATCTTGCGCGAAGCTGCGCGTGAGTCCGTGCCCTATATGCGCAAGCTGTGGGACGAGCGCGAGCAGAAATCGCGCGCAGTCGTCGAGAAGGCAGGGTCGCAGATCGTCGAAGTGGACAAGGCGTCTTTCCAGGGCGCGATGAAGCCCGTGTACGACCGCTTTGTCACCACGCCCGAAATGAAAGACCTGGTCGCAAAGATCCAGGCTGTCCAGTGAGAACTCCATGTTGGCCACACCCACGAATGACCCAGATGTGACCGCGGGGGGCCGGGCGCAAGCCCTGGCTGCCCCGCTGGATGCCTACACCCGCGGCTGCGCCTGGCTTGCGCGCATGTGCATGTGGACCAGCGTGTTCGGGCTGGTCTGCCTGATCATTGCGGTCACCTTGCAGATTGTCGGCCGCCACGTGCTCAACAACACGCCGACCTGGGCGGAAAGCCTGGCACTGCTGCTGGTGCTGTACGTGACGATGCTGGGCGCGGCAGTCGGCGTGCGCGATGCGGGCCATATCGGCTTTGAGTCGCTGCAGGACGCACTGCCCGCCACCGCTCAACGACGGCTGCGGATCTTCATCCATCTGCTCGTGCTGCTGTTTGGCGTGCTGATGGCCTGGAACTGCGCCATGCTGGCCGAGTCCGTCGCGGCCTACAAGATTCCCAACCTGGGAATTTCCAACGCCTGGAAGTACATCCCCGCAACCCTCTCGGGCACCTTGATTGCGCTCTTTTCCATCGAGCACATCATCGCCATCCTGCGCAACCAAAAGGTGGTACCAGCATGGCGCTGACACTGCTTTCCTTTACGTTCATGGGGTTCCTCGTGATCGGGGTGCCGGTGGCTTTCGCCATAGGCCTGTCGTCCATCACCGCGATCATGTATGAGGACCTGCCGCTGGCAGTGGCCTTCCAGCAGATGACGTCAGGCATGAACGCCTTTTCGTTCCTGGCCATCCCGTTCTTCATCTTCACCGGTGAACTGATGCTGTACGGCGGCATCGCCGACCGTATCGTGACGTTCGCCAAATCGCTGGTGGGACATGTGCGCGGCGGTCTGGGTATGTCCAACGTGGTAGCTTGCACGCTGTTTGGCGGCGTATCGGGTTCCCCAGTGGCGGATGTATCGGCCATGGGATCAGTCATGATTCCGATGATGAAGCGCGAGGGCTATCACGCAGACTACGCGGTGAACGTCACCACGCACGCAGCGCTGGTTGGCGCGTTGATGCCCACCAGCCACAACATCATCATCTATACGCTGGCGGCCGGCGGCAAGGTGTCGATCGCGGCGTTGATCGCGGCCGGCGTGGTTCCAGCGGTGATCCTGACCCTATGCAATCTGGCAGCGGCGTATTTCGTGGCGCGCAGCCGCGGGTATCCGGCAGGCACCTTTCCCGGTTGGCATATCGTGCTGCGTTCGTTGGTTGCGGCGGCGCCCGGCCTGTTCGTCGTCGTGCTGATCATCGCGGGCATCCTGAGCGGCGTGTTCACCGCCACGGAATCCGCAGCAGTGGCGGTGCTGTATGCGCTGGCGTTGACGATCTTCGTGTATCGCTCGCTGACCTGGGATCAGTTCGTGCGAGCTGCCAGCAAAGCCGTAAAGACGACCGGCGTGGTGTTGCTGCTGATCGGCATTTCGGCAACCTTCGGCTACCTGATCAGTTTCTACGGTGTGGCGGAGAAAACCGGCGAACTCATGGCGTCGGTGTCGACCAGCCCCTGGGCCATCTTTCTGATGGTCAACATCATCCTGTTCGTGCTCGGCACGTTCCTGGACATGGCCGCCACCATCCTGATCTGCACGCCGATCTTTCTGCCGATATGCATGCAGTACGGCATGGGGCCCGTGCAATTTGGCATCGTCATGCTCTTGAACTGCGCATTGGGGCTGAACACGCCACCCGTGGGCACCACGCAGTTCGTGGGGTGCGCGATCGGCGGTGTGTCGGTCGGGACAGTGATGCGCACCATTTGGCCGTTCTACGGGGCGCTGCTGGCGGCGCTGGCGCTGGTGACGTATGTGCCAGCGTTTTCGCTCTGGCTGCCTGGGGTGCTGTTGAATTAGGCGGATTGGGCACGGGACGGACCGCGCGCGGCGGTTCGTCCTGCAATGACCGGATAGAAGAATAGAGCCGCCAAAAACCACATCAGAGCGGCGGACCACAGTGTCTGGCTCAGGAAATGGGCTCCTTGCAGAATGCGCACCACCGAGAAGCCCACACCCGCCGTCACACCAACTGCCAATCCCCACCAGCGCCAGGCCGGCCGGCCGAGCGCCCAACCGACGAAATACAAAGTCAGCATTGAATAACCCGCGCCGGCGTGCCCGCTAGGCAATGCGCCCCCCGCCCGCTCACGCGCCCAGGTCCACCAATGCAGTGGATACGGCGTGTAGCCGCCCAAGGTGTCCAGGTCATAGGGCCGAGGCAATGTGGTGTAGTGCTTGAGCACGTTCACCGCCAGTTGACCTACGACACAGGTGGCGGCCAACGCCAAGGCGGCGCCCCGCCACGGACGCCAGGCGGGAATGCGGAAACTCGCGCCCGCCACGCCGACGGCGGCCAGCGCCACGCCGATCGGCACAGCCAGAACCATTCGGTGGCCCACCAGCTCCAGCCAGCGGTTCATATGCAGTGGAAAGTCGTCCAGGACCGGATCGAACAGCGCCCTGCCGATCCGCAAGTCCAGCCCGGACACGTTGGCCCACCAAGCCAGGCAGGCCAAGACCAGTGTCACCCCGACTATCTGACTGAAAAAATACGAGACTCTCGTCGGCGCGCGGGCCGCGGACAGCATTGAGGACGACATGGGGTCGAGAGGCGAAGGCCGATTCGGATAAGCGACGAGCTTAGAACGCCAATAGTTGAATATTCGTCAAATTTGACCCTGTCCGCCCGTCGGCTTGCTGCGTGGCGGGGTATCAGCCGTCGCAATGGCGCTACCAAAATCCAAAGAGAATCGCGTACCACGGGGTTCGGCTTCGCGTGATGATTCCACTGTGAGCGACCATCCCTGCATGTCACAGACACGCTTGGCAATAGCCAGCCCCAGCCCGCGGGCCGTCTCGTCACGGCTGCCGGCCGTTGAATCGCGCATACGGCCGCTGTAGTAACGGCGGAATAAAAACGGCAGATCGTCGGCATTAATGCCCTTGCCGTTGTCCCCAAGCTCAAGCACGCCCTGCGCGCTGAAGCTCGCCGTCAGAGTCGCCGGAGCGGCATGTTCCACCGCGTTTCGGACCAGATTGCGCATCACGGTCAACAAGGCATAGCGGTCCAGGGTAAGCACATGCCCTTGCGCAATCTGATTGTCAAAACGCAACTCTGCCAAACCGGCTTGCGCCTCATAACCGCGCCAGGCATCTTCCATGCACTCCGCGATGTCCACGGGCTCGGGCGGACGCAACTGATCGCGTGCCATCGCCCGGGCGCTTTCCAGGCAGACAATCACGTCATCTACGTTATCCACAATCCGGGTCAACCGCTGGCGCTGATCGGGCGTCAACGCCTGCGTCAGCAGCATCAATTCGCTATCGGAGCGTATGGCGGCGAGCGGCGTGCGCACCTCGTGACTCAGGTTGCCGGCAAATTCCCGTTCGCGGGCGATGGATCGGTCGACCTGATTCTGCACCCGGTTGAAAGCCTCAATCAGCCGGCCCGCCTCGTCGTCGCGCGTCACCGCCATATCGGGAGATCCGGGGGCCCAAGTCGCCAGCCGATCGGTCAGATCCAGCAGCGGCCCCACCGCCACGGCCGCCACGCGCCGAGACAGCGAGTAGGCGCCCACCACGCAAATGGCGCCCACGCCCAGCACGATCAGGCCAAAGTCGTGAACCCGCTCTTCGTTGTCGGTCGCGTCGTACAGCAAATACACCTTGCCCCGGCCGGTCTCGGCCACCATCACATGCCAGGTATAGGCGCCGGGTTCAATCAGATGCAGCCCACTGTCCAGAGCCAGCACCTCGTCGGGAATGCCGGCCGGCCGCTGACCGTCCACACTCATCCAGGCCCGCATCGAGCCGCCCAGTTCGCGTACCCCTTGGCGCGGCATGAATTCGTCGCTGGCACGCGCATGCTGCACCAGGCGATCCATCTCGGTATTCAAAATATCGTTGACCAGATCGTCTTCCATCTGGTCGAACGTCAGGTAAGCCAGCAAGGCAAGCGCTGTCACGAACAACGCGACGGTCCCCGTCAGCGCCCACACCACACGCTGGGTCAGTGTGCCTCCAGCCGCGCGAGTCATGAACTGGCTCCGCTCAAGGTCAGCCGCCAGCCCGTGCCGTGCATGGTCTCTATGCCGTCAAAGCCGGCTTCCGCCAAGGCGCGGCGCAGCAGGTGCACCTGACTGCGCAGCGCATCCGAGGAAGGCGGCTCGTTGCCCCACAGCATCGACTCCAACTCTTCACGCGCCACCACCCTGCCAGGATCACGCATCAACGCTTCCATGATGAGGCCAGCCTTGCGCGTAAGATGTACCGGGTGGCCATTGACTGACACGCTGCGGGTACGCGTGTCGTACTGCACCGGACCAAACTCGCGTACCGAATCCACCGTTGCGCCTTTGGCTCGCTGAATCAGAGCCAGCAAGCGGGCCTCGACTTCCAGCAACGCAAAGGGTTTGGTCAGATAGTCGTCCGCGCCGTGGGAAAACCCCGCAAGCTTGTCTTCCAGGCTGTCGCGCGCGGTCAGCATCAACACAGGCACCGCCACGCGCATCTCGTTGCGCAAGGTATGCAGCACCGCATTGCCGTCCATGCCTGGCAGGCCGATGTCCAGAATCAACGCATCAAAGCGCTGCTCCTTGATCCGCTCCAACGCAGAGTGTCCGGTGTAGGCCGCGTCAGGCAGGAAACCCCGCGCCTCCAGGAAGGTATACAGATTGCCGGAGATGATGGGATCGTCTTCAACGATCAGTATCCGGTGATTCCCACCCGCCGCAGGGCTGACTGCCATGGTTAGGCCTCCGAATGTAAAGTGACGGCGTTGCGGCGCACTAGGATTGCAGCACTTTGCCAGGATTCATGAGTCCTTGCGGGTCCAGCGCACGCTTTATCCGGCGCATCAGCGCCAGTTCCACAGGGCTTTTGTAGCGCGGCAATTCGTCGCGCTTGAGTTGACCCACGCCGTGCTCGGCGCTGATGGACCCGTTATGCGCGTGGACGCTGTCATGCACCACGCCATAAATCTCGTTTTGCAGCGCCAACAGTTCGGCCTCGGTCTGACCGGCCGCGTTAGCCACGTTGTAATGCAGGTTGCCATCGCCTAAATGGCCGAAGATCACATGACGTACGCCGGGGAACCGCGCTTGCAGCAGGGCGTTGGTCTTGTGCACAAACCCGGCAATGGACGAGATCGGGATCGACACGTCGTGCTTAACCGATTTGCCCAGTTCGGCCTCGGCCAGCGGAATGCTCTCGCGCAGATGCCACAGAGCCTTGCTCTGCGCCACATTGGCAGCAATGGCGGCATCGTTCACCAGGCCGTCATCGATGGCGTCGCCCAGCACGGTCTCAAAGCGTTCACGCGCATGGCTTTCGCTTTCGCTATCGGAAAGTTCAAGCAGCGCAAACCAGGGAGATGCCGCGGACGCGCCATCAAAGGGCAGACGCTGCTGCGGGAACAGGCGCACAACGGCTTGCAGGCAAGCGCCGCTCATGAGTTCAAAGCCCGTCAATGCGGCGCCAAACCCCGAGCGGGCGCGCGACAGCAGTTCTACCGCATTGTCGATGCTGTCCAAAGTCAGCAATGCCGTGCAAGAGGCCACCGGGCGCGGAAACAATTTCAGCGTGGCCGCGGTAATGATGCCCAGCGTTCCTTCGCTGCCGATATACAAGTCACGCAGGTCGTAACCCGTGTTGTCTTTGCGCAAGCCCCGCAGCCCGTTCCAGATTTCGCCTTCTGCTGTGACGACTTCCAGCCCCAAGGTCAGATCGCGGGTATTGCCATAGCGCAGCACCTGGGTGCCACCGGCGTTCGTAGCCAGGTTGCCGCCAATCGTGCAACTGCCTTCGGCGGCCAGGCTGAGGGGAAACAGTCGGTTGGCCGCAGCGGCGGCTTCTTGCACGGCTTGCAGAATGCAGCCCGCTTCCACGGTAATGGTGTCGTTGTCGGGGTCCAGCGCGCGGATGGCCGTCAGGCGGGCCGTGGACAGCACGATAGCGGTGCCTGAATCATCCGGGGTTGCCCCGCCGCACAGGCCGGTGTTCCCGCCCTGCGGCACCAATGGCACGCCATGATGCGCGCACAGCTTCACGGCGGATGCCACCTCTTGGGTCGAACCGGGCCGGATCACGGCCAACGCGCTACCGCGATAGCGGCGGCGCCAGTCCAGCACATAGTTTTCGGCATCCGCGCCGGTCAACACGTGGGTAAAACCCAGCAGGGACTGAAGATCGCTCAGCAAAGTCATAAACACCGCACAAGGATGGCCTGGGTCGCGTCCAGGCGCAGTGAAAGGGATGTGCGGTCTATTGTAGGGTCGGAATCGCCCGGCAGAAGTGCCGGGCTATCCCACCGCCTGATCCAGGCGCGTGCCCGTCAGGCCCGAGCAAAAAGCGCGGGACGCAATGCGGTTCATCAGAAAGGCGCGATCTGTGCCGGCTGGGCCAGGCATTTCCGAGAGTGCGCGGTAGGCGCGCCGCAAGACCTCGCCACGCGTTGCCCCGCAAACCAGCAGGCGCGTGCACGGCAAGCGCCGGTCCACACAACCATCAATTCGGACCTCCAGCGCGTGGGCAGCGCCCGGTTCGTGGCTGTCCACCGTGGCCCCCGAATGCGGCTGGGCTTCGGCGCCAATCACGCGGAACACTCCGCTGCGGTCATCCAGCGAAAAGGCCACCGTGCCCATGCCTTGCCACCCGCGATCCCGCGCCACACTGGACGCGACGGTGCGCAATGCGGTCTCGATGGAAGATGGCAGATGGGGGGCCGGACATTCGGCGATCAGCACGCGGGCCTCGCGCCAGACGCTGCGCTCCCAGGCGCGGCTGGTCGCCAATTCGCCTGTTTCCGAGACGCATACGTGGATATCGAGCCTGCGTTCGCGGCCGGCTGCGGGACCCGCATAGTCCGTGGGAGGGCCTCGCCTGCTGGTGGCGCCTCTTGATGACATTACGGTAGAAACTTTGGCGCCCATGGCCCCTCCTGGTCTTTCTGCTTGCATAGCAAGCGTATCACCTTCGGATGACGAGCAAGTTTTGTGCCACCGCACGCCCCCCGGGCAATGACTTTCCAGCCCCTTATCCGCCGCACCGGATCAAAGCAGAACATGCCCCCTACGCACCAAATCAGGGCGCGCGCCACCCCTTAGACGCCGTACACCTCCCGTCGGATGAAGGGATCGCCGCCAATGGAGGATAATTCGCCTTTGACCCTCTTGCCAGACGGGTTTTGATATCTGGGTTTACCATTACCTCCCATCAAAATTCGCGCTGTAACTCCCTCTCCAAGGATTCGCCGTGGGCAACAACACGCAATTTCCGGCCTCGGTATTCAAGGCGTATGACATCCGCGGCACCGTGCCGGACCTGATCGACGCCTCATTCGCCCGCGCGCTTGGCGTGGCGCTGGCCGCCCGGGCGCGTGCCGAAGGCGTGCAGACGCTGGTTGTCGGCCGCGATGGCCGCCTGAGCAGCGAAATGCTGTCCCTGGCATTGCAGGAAGGCATGCTGGAAGGCGGCGTGGACACGCTGGACATCGGCATGGTCCCCACCCCGCTGGTCTATTTCGCGACGCACATCATGCAAACGGGCTCTGGCGTCGCCATTACGGGCAGCCACAATCCGCCGAAATACAACGGTTTCAAGATGATGATGGGCGGGCGCGCCCTGTACGGCGACGATGTGCAAGCGCTGGGAACGGCAATGAACGGCGCCAGCCCCGCCCCGGCGGCGCGTGCCGGCACCCGCCGCCAGCTTGACTTGATAGAGGCTTACATCGCCCGCGTGGCATCGGGCATCAAGTTGGCCCGTCCCATGAAGATCGCGATCGACTGCGGCAACGGCGTCGCCGGCGCAGTCGCTCCCCAATTGTTCCGCGCCCTGGGCTGCGAGGTCACCGAGCTGTTCTGCGACGTGGACGGCACCTTCCCGAATCACCATCCCGATCCGGCTGAACCGAAAAACCTGCAAGACCTGATCAAGTGCGTGGCCGAGACCGACTGCGAACTGGGGCTGGCATTTGACGGCGACGGCGACCGCCTGGGCGTCATCACAAAATCGGGACGGATCATCTGGCCTGACCGCCAACTGGTGCTGTTCGCCCGCGATGTGCTGGAACGCAACCCCGGCGCCACCATCATCTATGACGTCAAGTGCAGCCGCCACGTCGGCCTTTCGGTTGAAGCCGCAGGCGGTGTGCCGCTGATGTGGAAAACCGGGCACTCGCTGGTCAAGGCCAAGCTGGCCGAAACCGGCGCGCCTTTGGCGGGCGAAATGAGCGGCCACATCTTCTTCAAGGAGCGCTGGTACGGCTTTGACGACGGCCTGTACACCGGTGCGCGCCTGCTGGAAATCGTGTCGCGATTTGCCGATCCGTGCGCGCCGCTGGAAGCCTTGCCTCAAGACGTTTCGACGCCCGAACTGAAGTTGGAAATGGAAGAAGGCCAACCGTTCGCGCTCGTCAAAGCATTGCAAGAGCAAGGGCAGTTCCCTGGCGCCAAGCAGGTCATCACGATCGATGGCGTGCGCGCCGAATACCCGGACGGTTTTGGTCTGGCCCGCCCCTCGAACACTACCCCCGTTGTCGTGCTGCGCTTTGAGGCGCAGACCGCCGAAGCGCTCGAACGCATCCAGGCCGATTTCCGCCGCGAGTTGAGCAAGCTCGCGCCGGACGCGGCGCTGCCTTTCTGACCCGCCTATGTCTTTGACCAATAGCCCGGCATGGCAACCGTTCGCCGCCGCAGCGTCCGCGGCATCGCTGCGTGGCGAACAATTGCGGCTAGTCAATGCCCCGGGCCTGCGCCTCGATCTCAGCGCTCAGGCGCACTCCCCTGCATTGCAAGACGCATCGGCCGCATTGCTGACCCAGCAGGGCTTTGACGCGGCGCGCGCCCAGCTGTTTGATGGGGGCAATGCCAACTGGACCGAGGGCCGCGCAGCCTGGCATACCGCTTTGCGCGCGCCTGTTCCGCCCGCGATGGTGGCCGGTGCGATATTGGCCGAGCGCGAGCGTCTGCGGCAGTTCGTGCGCGATGCGGATGCTGCTGGCCGTTACGGCTGCGTGCTGCACCTGGGCATCGGCGGCAGCGATTGGGGTCCGCGGTTGGTGACGCGCGCATTGCGTCACGGCAGTACGCGGCGCGAAGTGCGCTTCGCCTCGAACGTGGACTCGCATTCCGTCGCCGACGCTATGAGCCGGCTGGACCCGCACGATACCTTGGTCATTGTTGCCTCCAAGTCCTTCACCACTACCGAACCGCTGGCCAACGCCGAAGTCGCCATGAATTGGCTGCGCGACGCTGGCGTGGCAGACCCGATCAAGCAGGTCGTGGCGATCACCGCCAATGTCGAAGCCGCACTGAATCTGGGCATTCTGCCCGACCATATCTTCCAGATCTGGGATTGGGTGGGCGGCCGCTATTCGCTGTGGTCGGCCATTGGTCTGCCGATCGCCCTGGCGCTTGGCACCGATGCGTTTGATCAGTTGCTGGCGGGCGCCGCCGCGATGGACGAACATTTCCGCACCGCGGAAATAGCCGACAACGCTCCCGTGCAGCTGGCGTTGGCGGGCGTCGTCAACCGCAGCGTGCTGGGCTATGACTCGCTGGTCATTGCCCCGTACGACTCACGGCTTTATCACATCGTGCCTTGGGCGCAGCAGCTGGAAATGGAATCGCTGGGCAAGGTCGCTACCGCTGACGGCAGCCCCACGGGCGTGCCCACCGGCCCCGCCGTGTGGGGCATGTCGGGCACCGACTGCCAGCACACCTTCTTTCAATGGCTGCACCAGGACAGTATGGGCGCGCCCGTGGACTTCATCCTGTGCGAGCAGCCGGATCATGCGTACGCACGTCACCATGAACTGCTGATCGCTAATTGCCTGGCCCAGCGTTCCGCGCTTCTGCGTGGCAAAACCTTCGACGAAGCGCTCGCGGAAGCCTCGGCAACGGAAAGTGATCCGGCCCGCGCCCGAGTGCTGGCGCAACATCGCGTCCACCCGGGAGGCCGACCGTCATCGCTGATCGTGCTGCCCCGCCTGGAAGCCTTTACCCTGGGCGCCTTGCTGGCCCTGTACGAACACAAAGTCTTCACGCAAGGCGTGATCTGGGGCATCAACCCCTTCGATCAATGGGGTGTTGAGTTTGGCAAAGTGTTGGCCAAGAACATCATGCGCGAACTCGACTCGCCGCAAACCAGCCGCCAGGACCCGTCCACCCGCTTCTGGATCGACGCCATCTCCCGCAAGCATTGAAGCGGCTTGTACACGGCTGATGTCAAAACGGACCCTTGCGGGTCCGTTTCTTCTAGCGTGGCAGATCAAGCGCTAAGTGTGTCGTACAGGTCAACATGAATGCGGGCCACTCGCTCGATGTTGAACTCGCGTTCAGCCAGGGCACGGCCGGCCGTGCCCATGGACTGCCGCAATGCCGGGTCTTGCGCCAAGCGAGCAATCGCGTCCGCCAGCGCCTCTGCATCACGCACGGGCACGAGCAAGCCGGTGGTTCCGGGTTCGATGGCATCCCGGCAACCCGGCACGTCCGTCGTCACCACGGCGCGCGCGCACGCTGCGGCTTCGATCAGTGACTTGGGCAGACCTTCGCGGTAAGAGGGCAGCACCGCGATGTGCGACGCCGCATACAGTGCAGCCACATCCGACCGCTCGCCCAACGCTCGCACGGCGCCATCGCGCTGCCAGGCGTCCACTTCATCTTGCGTGGCCGAAGCGGGATTGCCCGCATCCACGCCACCTACCAGTTGCATCGTCACAGGCACTGCACGGTCACGCAACAGACGGGCGGCCTGCACAAATTCCTGCACGCCTTTGTCGCGCAACAGGCGCGCCACCATGGTCACCACGATGGGCGGTGCAGGTGGCTCTGGCAAGGCGCGATAAGCATTCAGGTCCACGCCCGCGCCACGAATCATGACGACCTGCTCATCGCGCACGGCGCCCATCTTCTTGAGCAGGTCGCGATCGTTGGCATTCTGAAAGATCACGCGGCTGTTCGGGTGCCCAAGCGCGATCCGGTACAAACGCGCAACAACCGAACGCACCATCCGCATCTTCAGCGAATTGGACAAGAAAACAAACCCAAGCCCCGAGATCGCAGCCACCATGCCCGGCACGCGGGCAAGGCGCGCCGCGATGCCGCCATACAGCACAGGCTTGATAGTGACCAGGTGCACCACCTGTGGACGCAAACGGCGGAACAGACGCAGCAAAGCCATCAAGGTGCCCAGCTCTTGCAAGGGATGCTTGCCGCTGCGCGTCATGGGAATGACGTGATGCGTCATGCCCAGCGCCTGGATATCGGCCACGGCCGGACCATCCATCGTCGCCACATGCACGTCGTAACCCGCACGCTGCGCAGCCAGCGCCACCGGTACTCGGTGCGACATGAAGAACGCCGGGTTATTGACGACAAACAGCAGGCAGCGTCCTGCGCTCATGCTTGAACTCCAGAAATTCGGCGCCATACGTCCATATAGCGCTGCACCATGCGGGCAAGATCAAAGTTTTCCATCACGCGCGCGCGCCCGGCTTCGCCCGCGCGCTGGCTGCCGCGTGCGGCCACATCACACAGCGCGGTCTCAATGCCCCGGGCCAAAGCTTCCGCCTGTTCAGGCGGCACCACCACGCCGGTATCGCCGACGATGTAGGCCGCGTCGCCAACATCGGTTACCACGCAATAAACACCGCAGGCCATGGCCTCGGCCACCACATTGGGAAACCCTTCCGCGCAGCTGGAAAGCACGTGCAGATCCAGACCGTTCATGACGGCAGGCACATCGTCGCTAGGGCCGGCCAATACCAGCCGATCGCGCAGGTTCAGCTTGTCGATCAGTGCGGCAAGCTCGGCGTTATCCGCCGTCATCCCGCGGCCGATCAGTACGCAACGCAAGCCGCCGTCACGCCCATCACGCACCAGAGCCGCCACGGCGCGCAACAGATTTGCGTGATCCTTCAAGGGGTCCCAACGCGCCACGCAGCCTATGACCGGCGCATCTTCAGACACGCCCCATTGCGCGCGCACGCGTGAGCGGGCAAGTGCATCCGGCGCGTAGCGCGACAGGTCATAGCCATTGGAAATCACGACCATGCGGTCGCGCCGGTATCCCTTTTCCGCATGACGTTCCGCTGCATTCTGCGCCGCGCAAACGATGGCACGCGGCACACTGCCCGACAACATCGAACACAAGCGCAACACGATGCGCGCCGAACGGCTGCTGCGTTCCAGATGCGCTCCAGAATTGCGTATGCCCCATGCGATTGCGCGCACACCCGCCAAACGGGCGGCCAAGCCGCCGATCAGGTCGGCGTGATACATCCACGTCTGCACCGCGTCGGGCCGCGTCTTGGCGATCAGGGCGCGCAAGGCCAGGAATCCCCCCAGACTCACACGACCGCGCTTCATACCCAAGGCGTGCACAGCAACGCCGGCCTCCCGCAACCGTTCACCGTAGATGCCTTCGTCGGTCAGCGACACAACGATGTGCTCCACGCCAGGCTCAGGATAGGTTGTCAGGCGCAGCAGAACAGATTCCGCGCCCCCTTGCCCCAGGCCGGTAATCACATGCAGGATGCGCAATGCCGGGGTGCTCATCGCCCCTCCCGCACCGCTTCGAACAACTCGTCCCACTCGGACAGCACGCTGGCCAACGCATAACGCTGGCGCACAGCCGCCGCGCCGCGCGCACCCAGCTGACGGCGCAGGGACACATCGCCCAATACCCGGTTCAGCGCATCGCGCAAGGCATCCCGATCACCCGTAGGCACCAGCAAAGCATCCTGGCCATCACGCGTCATTTCGCGCGGGCCGCTGGGGCAGTCGAACGCCACGCAGGGCAGGCCCAGCGACATGGCTTCCAGCAGCACATTCGGAAACCCTTCCACCAGCGAACTCAACACAAAAGCCTGACCTCGGGCCAACTCTTCCCACGGCGTTTCAGTGCGGCCAGGCAGACTGACCCGCGTTTGCAGGCCCAGACGTTCAACCTGTTGCTCCAGTGCACCACGCTCAGGGCCTTCGCCCCAGATACGCAGATTCCAGTCGGGATGCGACGGCGCCAATTGCGCAAACACATCGATCAACAGATCAAACCGCTTGTCGGTGACAAGACGCCCCATCGCGAGCAGCTCACGCGGGCCATCGCTATCACGCTGCTGCACGCGCGGAGCATCCAGCAACGGTGCGGGCAAAGGATTGGGAATGACAGCCAGACGCTTGATACCGGGCACCTGACGAGAGAACGGACCGGCGGTATCTTCAGCCTGAACGGTCACCATGTCGGCGCGCGGGTAAAGAATGCGGCGCAGCCTGCGCCACACCGAACCCGTGGTGGTTTCGGCCACCGGGTTGGTACGTTCACAAACGATGAGCGGCACGCCCAGGCCGCGAGTGGCCAGGATTGCGGCCACATTGACGTTGGTCAGAAAGGACACCACCACATCAGGTTTGGTATCGCGGATATGCTTGCGCAGCACCAGCAGGCGCTTGAAGGCCGCAAAGCCCCCGGATGCCCGTGTACCCGCCAAATCCGCCAGCCAGACAAGGTTGACCTTGTCAGACAGCGGATAAAAACACGTGCCCTTGGACGAGTAAGTGGGCGTCAAGGTGACGGAATCCCCGCGTTCGGCCCATGCGCTCACCAATGTGGCAGCCACCCGTTCGGCGCCGCCTGCATGCATCGAACTGACCAGCATCAATATTTTCATTCGTCAAAGACTCCCAATCGTTCCCCCTTGATCTGCCCCGGTGCGATAACGATCCAGCCAGGCTTGCATCATGAGTACGCCCCACAGATGGCTGTCCCAGTTGCGATGGCCGGACGTGTGTTCGCGCCACTTGCGCAGGATGGGTTCCGGTTCAAACCAGCCTTCCTGGCGCAAGCGCGCCGGGTCCAGCAACGCATCGGCCCATTCCCGCAGCGGGCCGCGCAACCACGCGGCCAGCGGCACGGCAAACCCGCGCTTGGGCCGATCGACCAGTGCCTGCGGCACATGGCGATGCAGCACCTGACGCAGCAGCCATTTGCCCGTATTGCCTCGCACCTTGTACTGGTGCGGCAGGCTCCAGGCGAATTCATAGACTCGGTGATCAATCAGCGGCACACGCGTTTCCAAACTGACGGCCATGGCCGCGCGGTCCACCTTGACCAGGATGTCGTCGGGCAGGTAGGTCACCGTATCCAGCTTCATCATGGCTTCGAATGTGGTGCCCTGCATGTCTTGCGCAAATTCAGAAACCGGCTCGACCCCGCCCTTCACTACCGAAGTCGGATCAGCCCAATACGACACGAAGTGGCGGTAGAACTCGCCCCGCGTATCGGCGCGCAACAGCTCACCCAGTTTGCCGACTTTGCCGCGCCAGGCGCCGCGTCCAGGCAGATGGGTGGACGCGCTGAGCAAGGCGCCCGCGGGCTTGCGCAGCAACGCAGGGAAGCGCTCGCATTGCTGCCACCAGTTGTTCACGCGGAAGTAGCGTGAGTAACCGCCGAAGAGTTCATCGCCACCGTCGCCGGACAAGGCCACGGTGACGTGTTGACGCGCCATGCGTGTTACCAGCGACGTTGGAATCTGCGACGAATCGGCAAAGGGTTCGTCGTACATATCCGCCAGGGACGGCACCACGGCCAGCGCATCAGCGGCGGTCACGTACAACTCGGTGTGATCCGTGCCCAGGTGCGTGGCCACAGCTTTGGCGTGCTGGGCCTCGTCGTAGCCCTTCTCGTGAAAACCGATTGCAAACGTGCGGACCGGCTTCGAGCTTTGCGCCTGCATCAACGCGACAATCGTCGACGAGTCGATACCGCCCGACAGGAACGCGCCAAGGCTCACGTCTGCGAGCATCTGTCCGCCAACCGCCTTGGCCAGCACGCCTTCCAGCGCCTCTGTTGCTTCGGCATCGGACTGGAATGACAGAGGTGATCGCGCGGCGGTGTCGGCGGCTTCGCGTGCCGACCAGTACACACGCGGCTGGGGCATGCGGCGGCTACGGGTGTCGTCGGCCGTGAATTCCACCCAGGTGCCCGGAGGCAGCTTGGCAATGCCTTCGTAGATGGACTGCGGCGCCGGAATGTAGTTGTGGCGCATGAACGACGCCAACGCATTGCGATTCAAGTCACGGCCGAATCCTGGTATGGGCATCAGACCCTTAAGCTCTGACGCAAACACCAGCTCGGCGCCTGAATAGCCGTAGTACAGCGGCTTTTCACCCATGCGATCGCGTGCCAGCACCAGCTTGCGCGATGCGCGGTCCCACAGGGCAATGGCGAACATGCCAACGGCCGCCTGCAACGTGGCTTCAATGCCCAACGCAGTAAAGCCCGCCAGCAGCGTTTCAGTGTCTGAGTGCCCGCGCCAGGACGGCGCCAGCGCCGATTGCTCAAGCTGCTTACGGATGTCCAGATGGTTATAGACCTCGCCGTTGAACACCATCACGAAGCGGCCGCAAGCGGACGTCATGGGCTGATGACCGGCTTCAGTCAAGTCCAGGATCGCCAGACGGACGTGCGCCAGCGCCAGCTCGGCCTCTGGATCTTCCCAGAAGCCGTTGCTGTCCGGCCCGCGGTGACGGATGCGCCGGCAGCTTTCCGCCAGTACGCGTTCCTTATTCCCGACCGGGCCCCAAATTCCGACTATTCCACACATGATGAGGTTCTCGTGATCACCGTAGGAACGGCATGCGGCGCGGGCCTATCGGCCCTGGGCACGCACACCGTCAAAAAGTTCTTGCCACTTTTGCAGCACGCGCGCAGCCGAAAAACGGTCGCGCACGTCGGTTGCCGCCTGCGCCATCCGCTGACGGCCGCTATCGTTTTCCATGACGGCGGCCATCGCCTTGCTCAAGGCAGACACATCGCCATTGGGCCGCACCAGCACACCGTCAATTCCCTCGCGCACGATTTCGCGCGGGCCTGTGTCGCAGTCAAAAGATACGGCGGCCAATCCGCTAGCCATGGATTCAAGCAAGGTGTTGGACAGCCCCTCGAAACGCGAGGTCAGCACATACAGATCGGCGCTTTGATACCAGTCGCCGACATTGCCGGCGCGGCCTGGCATCGATATACGTGACGCCAGCCCTGCCTGTTCCACCTGCGCTTCCAAGGCGGCGCGCTCGTTTCCTTCGCCCAGAATAACCAGATCCCAGCCGGGATGCGATTCAGCCAGCAACGCGTAGGCCTGAATCAGCAGGTCAAACCCCTTGTCTGCATGCAGACGGCCAACCGCCAACAAACGTTTGCGGCCATCACCGGATACCGGCGTCAAGATGGGTTCCGCGCGCGGCAACGGCCAGTGCACCGGGTTGGGGATAACAGCCAGGCGCGAACCAGGCACATGCTGTTCGATCCAATCAGCTGTGCCGCGGGTCAGCGCCACGACACGCGCGGCGCGGGGATAGGTAAGACGGCGCAAACGCTGCCACAAGCCCGACAGGGTCTGTGACGGCGGATGCGTATGCTCGGTCGCGATGACGCGGCAGGACAGGCCCGTGCAAGCCAGCACAGACAGCACGGACGCTGTCGTCATCATGCCCAGCACGATGTCGGGGCGAAACGCCTTGACCACCCGGCGCAAGGCGCGCACACGCTGCACATTGCTCCAGATGCCCCGCAAACCGCCGCCCTCTCCTGCCGTATGCAGCACTTCGCGGCGCACGTTCGGGTGCAACGCATAGACGTCGCCTTCGGCGCTGGCCTGCGTGACAACCATCACGTCGCGGCCCATACCAGCCCAATGCGCACTCAAGTCGGCCGCGACGCGTTCAGCGCCGCCACCATGCAGCGAATGGATAAACAGCAGGACACGCGGCGCTCGGCCGGACTCGGCTACGGACATTCAATCGGCCTCTTTGGGTTCCGCCTTGCGCAATGCCACCACCAGATAGCAGGCGAAAGACAACACATACATCAGGCTCGTTGCCAACATGATGCCGGCCGCGCCCATCTTAGGCGCCAGCACGGTATTCAACGCAGCCTTCAACGCAAAGTTGGCAACTGCGATGGCGGCCATGATGCGGTAGCGGTTCTGGCTGGCCAGCAATTGCACCAGAATCAGCACGCCAAAATAGAACGGCAATTGCAGCAGCCCCCAGCGCAGCACATGTGCGACGGCCTGCGTGTTTTCAGCAGTGAAGGCGCCGCGCTGGAACAGTACGGAAACGCCCCACGGCGCCAGCACCCAGCCAATCGCCACCGCCACGGCGCCGGCACCTACCATCA
This sequence comes from Achromobacter seleniivolatilans, assembly GCF_030864005.1. Lineage (NCBI taxonomy): Bacteria > Pseudomonadati > Pseudomonadota > Betaproteobacteria > Burkholderiales > Alcaligenaceae > Achromobacter > Achromobacter seleniivolatilans. Next base: position 5,824,827 of record NZ_CP132976.1, on the reverse strand, counting down.
GTACCGACCATTTCAGCGCCATTGCCCGCGCGCGCGCGGTGTCGCCACGAGCCTGCACATCGGCCAGGACGGGCAATGCAGCACGCCCCACTGACACGGCGCCAATGCCCAGTATCAGGGACAGCAGCCGGCTGGCGTAGCCTAGCGTTGCGTTGGCATTTGCCCCCAGATTGGCGGCGGCGTATTGATCCAGCGGACCAACAAAACTCATCGCCACCTGGCCGATCAACATCACACCGGCCGCGCTCATCAATTCAGGCCAATGGGGCGATTGCAAGGTCAGGCGCGGTGCGCCCCAGAACCCGCCATCGGCCCGCGCTGCCAGCCATGCCAGCCAGACGGTCTGAATGGCATAACCTACCAGCGTGCCCCAAAGCAGCGGGCCCACGCCATCGGCACTGACGGCCAGCATGACCCAAGCCAGTGTCGCCACTGCGGGCACGCTATCGAGCAAGGTGTTGACGTGGCGCTCATGCGAACGCAGGCGCGCAGCGCTGATACCGGCAATCAGCAGCAATGCCGACACAGGAGCGAACGCAATGAGCAGGTCGCCCGTCATTTCGCGCACGCGAGCTGGCAACCCCTTGCCTAGCGCATCCACCACATACGGCCAGGCGAACCAGGTAATGATGGCCAGCGCGATACCCGCCGCAGCCACCCAGCCTTGCAGTTCCCGGATGAATTGGTCGCGTTCGACGTTGTCCGCGCGGCGCAGCCGCACCAGCACCGGAATCAAGACCACCGACAGCACGCCCACGATCGTGACCGGCAGCCATGTCGCCATGGTCATCGTGAACTGGTAGGCGTCCACGGCGTCGCTGACGCCATAGCGATACGCCACCGCCATCTCTTTGATGGCGCCTGCGGCCTTGCCCAACAACAAGAACACCGCCACCCGGAACGCGCCTTTGAAGATGCGCTGATGGTCCGGGTGGATGTTGCCGAGTTTTCGGATAAGCGCTTTCAAATCAACGCAGGAATTGCGTGTACCAGGGCATGGCTACTTCCAGGCCTTGCAGCACCGAATGCGTGGGCTCGTAGCCCAGCAGACGGCCAGCCTTGCTGACGTCTGCCTGCGAATGGCGCACATCGCCCGCGCGGAAATCGGCATAGACCGGTTTCTTGCCATAGTTCACGCTCTGGTTGCCCAGCGCTTGCACCAGGAAATCAAACAGTTCGTTCAAGGTGCTGCGGCCGCTGACGGCCACGTTGTAGACCTGATCGCGCGCTTCCGGCGGCGCCATCGCGGCCAGAATATTGGCCTGCACCGCGTTATCCACAAAGCAGAAGTCGCGGCTGGTTTCGCCGTCGCCATTGATGGTGACGTCCTGGCCCTGGATCATTGCGGCGGTCCACTTCGGGATCACGGCAGCATAGGCGCCGTCCGGGTCCTGACGCTTGCCGAACACGTTGAAGTAGCGCAGGCCGACGGTCTGGAAACCATACGACCTGGCAAACACGCTTGCATACAGCTCGTTTACGTACTTGGTCACGGCGTACGGCGACAAGGGATTGCCGATGTTCTCTTCAACCTTGGGCAACGCAGGATGGTCACCGTAAGTGGAACTGGAGGCCGCGTACACGAAGGACTTCACGCCAGCATCGCGCGCGGCAACCAGCATGTTCAGGTAACCACCGATATTCACGTCATTGGTGGTGATCGGATCTTGCAGCGAACGCGGCACCGAACCCAGCGCGGCCTGATGCAACACGAAATCCACGTCCTGCACTGCGCGCTGGCAAGCGTCCAGATCGCGGATATCGCCCTTTACGAAGGTGAAGCGTGCCCATTCTTCGGGCGACACCGATGCGCGCACTTCGTCCAGATTGCGTTGATAACCAGTGGAGAAATTATCCAGACCGGTGACGGACTGGCCCAACTTCAGAAGGGTTTCCAGCAGATTCGAACCGATGAAGCCGGCGCAGCCGGTCACGAGCCACTTACGCGGCTCGGCCGTCAGTTCCTGCTTGATAGCGTCAAAGCGAGTAGTCATATCGAAATCCTTACAGGCGCAGGTCGGACTCAGCGGACGACAGCACGTACTTCAAGTCGTACAGAATGTGTTGCGCCTTGCCCAGCTTGCGGATGCCTTCGGCACCCATGGCTTTGAACTGATTGTGAGCGACGGCCAGAATGACGGCGTCGTACTTGCCCTCTTCGGGTTTGGCGATCGGAGTCAGGCCGTATTCATGCACGGCTTCTTCCGCATCCACCCACGGGTCATAGACGTCCACATCAACGTTGTAGTCGCCCAGTTCACGAACGATGTCGACAATGCGCGTGTTGCGCAGATCAGGGCAGTTTTCCTTGAACGCCAGACCCATGACGAGGACGCGCGCGCCCTGAACATGGATGCGGCGCTTGGTCATCGCCTTGACCAGTTGCGACACGACATACCCGCCCATCGAGTCATTCAGGCGGCGGCCCGCCAGGATGATCTCGGGATGGTAGCCAATCGATTGCGCCTTGTGGGTCAGGTAATACGGGTCAACGCCAATGCAGTGACCGCCCACCAGGCCCGGACGGAACGGCAGGAAGTTCCACTTGGTGCCGGCGGCTTGCAGCACGGCTTCGGTATCGATGCCCATCTTGTTGAAGATCAGGGCCAGTTCATTGATCAGCGCGATGTTCACGTCGCGCTGCGTGTTCTCGATCACCTTGGCGGCTTCGGCGACCCGGATGCTGGACGCCTTGTGCGTGCCCGCGGTGATGATCTGCTTGTACAGCTGGTCGACCAGTTCAGCGATTTCGGGCGTGGAGCCGGAAGTGACCTTCTTGATCGTGCTGACGCGGTGATCCTTGTCGCCCGGGTTGATGCGTTCGGGGCTGTAGCCCGCGTAGAAGTCCACATTGAACTTCAGGCCGGACACACGTTCCAGCACCGGCACGCAATCTTCTTCGGTGGCGCCCGGGTAAACGGTGGACTCATAAATAACGATGTCGCCGCGCTTGAGCACCGCGCCAATCGTTTCGCTGGCCTTGACCAGCGGCGTCAGATCCGGCTGCTTGTATTCGTCGATGGGCGTGGGCACCGTCACGATGAACACATTGGCTTCGCCCAGTTCGGCGCGGTCAGCGGTGTAGGTCAGGTGTGCAGCTTCAGTGAGCTCGGCATCGCTGACTTCCAGCGTGTGGTCATGACCCGCGCGAAGCGCGTCAATACGGCGCGTATTGATATCGAAACCGATGACCGAGCGCTTCTTGCCGAACTCTACCGCCAGGGGCAGACCGACGTAGCCAAGGCCAACAACCGCAAGTTTGACATCTTGAATTCGCAACATAACTCTCCCTTCACCGTATAACGATTACGGCATTTAAATATGGTCGGGTGATAGATAACCGAGCCCCCGGCGGCTATCGCCGGGGCACTCAAAACTAATCGGAGGTTCGCAAGACGGATGGCAACAGAAGCCATCCCGGACGCCGCCAGGACACCAGCCTCGCATACAGCCAGATATAGACGCTGGCAAATACGACCAAGCTGGCGCTGAGCGCCCAAGGGTTGTCCCACCAGATGGTGGCGGGCACCAGACCGATCAGCGCCAGCACCCACATGTACGGTGAAGCCAGCGCATTGCACAGCGCCGGCACGGCATGACGCCGGCCGCGGCTGAACGTCACGCGCACCAGGCGGCGGAAGACCAGTTGGTGCAAGTGCAGGGCATCGGGCTGATCAACGGGTACGCCACGCTTGAAGCGGCGGCGCCAGATCGAAAAGCCCGTTTCAAATACGGGGTAGAACAACACGGCCAGGGCATAGAACGGCGACACCGACGGATTGCGCACCACCAGCAACACGGCCAATTCAGCCAGCATGAAGCCCAGGAAGTACGCGCCGCCATCGCCCAGGAAAACCCGGCCGAACGGAAAATTCCAGACCAGAAAACCCAGCGTTGCAGACGCCAGCGCAGCCGCCACCAGGAAAATCGGCACATCGCCGACTTGCAGCGCAACCAGGCTGATCGACACAGCCATCAGCGTCGCAACCATACCGGCCAGGCCATTCATGCCGTCAACGATGTTCAGGGCATGAGTACAGCCGCCCACCGCGAACATGGTGAACAACAGCGAAACGGGCCAGAACGACAACACATAATCCACCGGCGCCATACCGACGCGGCTGACACCGCCCAGCAACCACCAAGCAATTGCCGCTGATAGAAAGGCAGCCAGCAAACGCTTGCTGGCGCCAATGTCTTTGGTGATGTCTTCCAGCAAGCCAGCGACGAACACGGGCAAAGCGGCGACAAACAGCGCGGGCCACAGCCACGTCAGCGTCATGTTGCTGGGGCCAAGCACCAGCAGGCCAGCGAGCGTACCGGCGAGCACGGCCAATCCGCCGACGCGAGGCGTAGCGCGGGAATGGTTGGCTTGGGGTTTATTAAGGTCGCTATCGCCGGTGAAAGCGCCGTGCCAGCGCTCTGACGCAACGATGAGTCCCCCCACCGTGAACGCGACCACGCAGATATACAGCCAGGTCACAGCATCACCTCTGGTTGGTCTATCGAGACAAGCCCGCCATTATCGGAGGCAGGTGTAACGCCCATATATGGCAGGGATAAGGAAGTGCAATTCCCGGGCACAGAACGTAACGCGCGTGACCGGCCCGTGCATCCGCCGTGAGGCCGCTGATTTATAGGGGCTTGCGCAACAAAACCGCGGACGCGCGGATGCATAGGTTTCATGCGGTGATTGTAGAGCTTTCCGCCCTGGCGCACGCGAAATATCCAAGGGAAAACGCGAAGACCTCCATAGGGAGGATGCGAAGGGGAAATCGCAAATTAACCTGCTTTCCCCAACAAATGGGGACGGATTAATTTGACGTAAAAAAAAGCCCGAGATCGTAAGATCTCGGGCTAAATCCACCAAAGGAGGAGGGTGGAGGAGACAACCGTGGCATGTTGGGAGCTGGCCTTCTGCTCACTACGCATTCGGGGTTTTGCACCGCGCCGACTGCGTTTCAACATCCGATGAATGAATAGTACCGAGGTTTTTTGTGCGATGCAAGAATTTTTTTATCCTCTTTGACAGGGCTGAACTCTCGTTGCATTTTTGCCGCAAATTCTGCGCCGCCCCTCTGGAGACCCGCGCAAACACATGGCCTTGTCGAAAAAAGGGTTTTTGCCGAAGGGGTAAACCCACACGGGACTAACCCTAGAGCCCATCGGGTAATCCCACCCTATCAAATGCACCAAATCAGTGCGCAAAGCACCAAGATGCGGCCGATTTTGCGCACTGCAACATTTTTGCCGCCGAGCGCGTCAGATCCAATACGCGGTCTTGGTCATCACCTTGGACATCGCCCTCATGGCCGTCTTTACAGGGCCGGGCAACGGTACGCCCCCTGCCCGCTCGGCGCTGGCGCGGTGCTCGGCTTCGTCGTCTTTCATCTTCCGCACGATCTGACGTGACCGTTCGTCCTGCACCGGTAAGGTGCGTAGATGTTCTTCCAGATGGGCTTCAACTTGCCGCTCGGTCTCGGCCATGAACCCCAGATTGCGAGGAACACCCGCATAGCTGGCCAATACGCCCAACGCGAAAGATCCCGCGTACCAGACCGGATTCAGCAAACTAGGGCGGCTGCCCAGTTCGGTCAAACGTTCGTTGCACCAGACCAGATGGTCGACTTCCTCGGAAGCAGCGTTCAACAACAGCGCGCGCGGAGCGGGTTCACGGCAGACCGACGCTTGGCCGCGATACAGCGCCTGCGCGCAGATCTCACCCACATGGTTGACACGCATCAGCCCCGCAGCATGGCGTTTTTCCTGTAAGGACAGAGCATCCGGCGCTTCCTGGACGGTTGCCGGATAGGGCCGGCCAGCAGTGGCGCTGCCGGACAAGACCCTTAGCGCGCGGTCCGCTTCGGCCAGCAAGGCATCCAAGGGATTTGCGCGGCGCAGAAAAGAAACGGGGCCGGATTGAGACAGGGCGGTGGACATGGACTACTCCTCGACAAGACTGGCGCACACACCCCTAATGCGGGGCGGGGCTCTCGTGCCTGGAATTGTACGCAACAGGTATCATCGATTATTGACTGCGCTCAAGCTCAAGGACACACGAATGGAATGCACGATCGACTGGGGCGGCCCCAACGGCATGCTCTTCACGGCAAGCACGGGTAGCGGCCACGTGGCCGTCATGGATGGCGCCGTTGACGGCGGCGGACACAATCTGGCTCCCCGCCCGATGGAAATGCTGCTGGCCGGCACTGGCGGTTGCACCGCCTATGACGTGGTGCTGATTCTGAAGCGCGGCCGCCATGCGGTCACCGGTTGCAGCGTCAAGCTGCACGCCGATCGCGCCGATGCAGACCCCAAGGTCTTTACGCGTATCCACTTCGCCTTCACGGTCACGGGCCGCAACCTGCCGCAGGCTGCGGTGGAACGCGCCGTACAGCTATCGCACGAGAAATACTGCTCGGCGTCGGCCATGCTGGAGAAAACCGCGGCACTGACTTTCTCGGTCGAGATCGTTGATACGCAAGAAGCGCCGCCCGCCGCCTGAGCCGCGCTCAGCGTGGTGTAATTCAGCTAATCCCTATCTTCTATAAGCGCCGCCGCGACCTGACGCGGCGGCCAGTTTGCGTCACCCGCGGGGCGGGCGAACACAAGGACCGCCATGAAACAATACCTGGACCTCGTTCAATCCATCCTGGACACCGGCGCGTGGCAGGAAAACCGGACGGGCATACGCACCCTCAGCATGCCGGGCGCTTCGCTGCGCTTTGACCTGCAAAAGGGTTTCCCGGCCGTCACCACCAAAAAGCTGGCGTTCAAGTCAGCCATTGGCGAAATGGTGGGTTTCATGCGCGCCTCGCGCAGTGCTGCCGAGTTCCGCGAACTGGGTTGCAAGGTCTGGGACCAGAACGCGAACGAAAACAGCCAGTGGCTGGCGAATCCGTACCGCGAAGGGCCAGACGATCTGGGCCCGGTGTACGGCGTCCAATGGCGTCAATGGCCGGCGTACAAGATGCTGGACGCCAGCCGCCCGGCGCAGATCGCCGACGCGCTGGCGCGCGGCTATGCCCAGGTGGCCGAGCTGGAAGAAGGCGGCGTGCCGAAGGTGCTGATGTACAAGGCAGTGGATCAATTGCGCCAGTGCCTGGACACCATCCACGAACGTCCGGGCGATCGCCGTATCCTGTTCCATGGCTGGAATTGGGCCCAGATTGAAGAAATGGCCTTGCCGCCTTGCCATCTGCTCTATCAGTTCCTGCCGAATGCGACCACCCGCGAAATCTCGCTTTGCCTGTACATCCGTTCCAATGATGTGGGTCTGGGCACGCCGTTCAATCTGACCGAAGGCGCGGCGCTGCTGCATCTGGTGGGCCGGCTGACCGGCTATACCCCGCGCTGGTTCACGTACTTCATTGGCGACGCGCACATTTACGAAAACCACCTGCCGATGTTGCGTGAGCAACTGACCCGCGAGCCCTACGAGTCGCCCAAGCTGGTGCTGTCCGACCGCATCCCAGACTTCGCTGTGACAGGCCGGTACGAGCCCGAGTGGCTGGAAAAAGTGGAGCCCAGCGATTTCTCTCTGTCTGGCTACACCCATCACGCGCCGCTGACGGCGGCCATGGCCGTGTAAGGCCGCCCCGGGCGCGGCAACCCGGGATGCCATCCAAACACCCACCATCAGCGGCAGTTGACCGCGGATTTTTCATGCTCGCCGGGCGCAAGTGAAGATTGGTGAGCATCTTGGGGCGCGATTTCGGTATAACCCATCCCTTAGCCGTGGACGCGCGTCCAGCAATTCTCGCGCCCCTAGGCTTCCGACCGGCCCATGCCGCGCCGCGCCTGTCGCTCGCAATGAGACCAGGCAGCCCGCCGGTAGCGCCGAACGCAAGCGTTGTTCAACGCCCTTCATCCCGACTAGAGAGTATGTGCATCGCCAGCATCGACAGCAGGATTTGCCTTGCGATCGAAATGCAACTGTTGACTACTAATTGAATTGATTTGAGGCCGGCGCGAGAGCGGTTTGCGCTAAGGACAGGACCCCACAAATGCTCGTTGGAACTTATAACCCTTCGCTCGTCCTCGTATCTTTAGGGGTCGCCATCCTGGCGTCGTATACGGCGTTGGGTATGGCCAATCGTGTCCGGGCCGCCAACGGGCTGCCAGCCGCGCGGTATTGGCTGACGGGCGGTGCCGTCGCCATGGGCATCGGTATCTGGTCCATGCACTTTGTGGGGATGCTGGCCTTCAGCCTGCCGATCGCAATGGGCTATGACCTGGCGCTGACCATCCTGTCGCTGGGTATCGCCATCGGCTGCTCGGCCTTCGCGCTTTGGATCGTCTGCAAGGACGAACTTCCGTGGGGCAGACTGGTCTGCGGCGCCTTGCTGATGGGCGCAGGCATCGCTGCCATGCACTATCTGGGCATGGCAGCGATGCGCATGTCGCCCGGCATCATCTACGACACCAAGTGGTTTGCCCTGTCCATCCTGATCGCCGTCGCCGCGTCGGGGGCCGCGCTGTGGATCACCTACCGTTTGCGCCACGATGGGCCCCGGGTGGCGCTATCGCGGCCGCTCGCGTCGGTCGTCATGGGCATTGCCATCGTGGGCATGCACTACACGGGCATGGAAGCAGCGAGCTTTCCGTACGGCAGCATCTGCATGGCGGCCGATGTCGGTATCTCGGCGGGTTGGCTGGCCATCGCCGTCACCGCTGTCACCCTGAGCGTGCTGGCCATTGCCCTTGTTGTAGCCGTGCTGGACAACCGCCTGGAAGCGCGCACCTCGGCGCTGGCCTCGTCCTTGGCGGAGGCCAACGAAGAACTGGTCCAGCTGGCGCTGCACGACACCCTGACCAAACTGCCCAACCGCATCCTGCTTGAAGACCGGATGGAGCAAGCGATCGAAGGCGCCAGCCGCCGCAAAGGCTATTTCGCGGTGCTGTTCTTCGACCTGGACGGTTTCAAGGCAGTCAACGATGCCTATGGCCATCACACAGGCGACGCCCTGCTGATCGATCTGGCCCAACGCATCCGCCAGACGCTGCGCACGCAGGACACCGTGGCGCGCCTGGGCGGCGATGAGTTCATTGTGCTGAGCGAAGTGATAGAACCCACCGACGCGGCCAACGTCGCGGATCGCCTGATCGAAGCCATCGCGCGCCCAGTCATGGTGTACGGACATGAAGTACTGGTGACGTCCAGCGTGGGCATTGCCATTTACCCGAACGATGGGGAAGACACCCATTCGCTGCTGACCAACGCCGACGCCGCCATGTACCACGCCAAGCGCCTGGGCGGCACCGGCTACAGCTTCTTCGAACCGTCCATGAATGCGGATGCGCACGAACAGATCGAACTGCTGCATGACCTGCGGCTGGCGCAAGAGCGCGACCAGTTCGTGTTGCACTATCAACCCAAGTACGAAGCGCCCGCCGGCCCCATCATGGGCGCCGAAGCCTTGCTGCGCTGGAATCATCCGACTCGCGGCCTGGTCGGGCCGGATCAATTCATCCCCACGGCAGAAAAAACGGGCTTGATTCTTCCCATAGGGGAATGGGTCATCAACGAAGCCTGCCGCCAGATGCGCGAATGGATCAATGCCGGGCAAGGGCACTGGACGATCGCCGTCAATATTTCGGCGCTGCAATTCGCCCATGCCAGCTTGGTTGAAACCGTGCGCTCGGCCTTGGCGCGCCATGATGTGCCGCCCGCATGCCTGACGCTGGAAGTGACGGAATCAACCGCCATGCGCGATGCCGAAGCCAGCCTGGCCGTGCTCAAGCGCCTGTCGGGCCTGGGCGTGACAATCTCCATCGATGACTTTGGAACCGGCTATTCCAGCCTGTTGTATCTGAAACGTCTGCCAGCGACCGAACTGAAAATCGACCGCGGTTTTGTGAATCAGCTGGAAAACGACAACGAAGACGCAGCGATCGTATCGGCCATCGTTGCGCTGGCGCAGCAACTGAATCTGCGCATCGTGGCCGAAGGGGTGGAAACGGCCGCGCAGCAGAAATTCCTGACTGGACTGGGCTGCGATTCGTTGCAGGGTTTCCTTCTTGGCCGCCCCATGCCAGCCACCGAATTCCTGGAACACGCGACGGGTTGATCCCCAGGGCCGCCCTGGCCCGCGCTTGAATTTGCTACGATTTCGCCGTCTGACACGCCCCGTCGCGGCCAAATCGCGGCGCTACCCCGCCGCTCCTACCGTAGCCCATCCGCATGCCCGCCAGCCTTACCCTGATCGTTGCCTATTCCACCAATCGCGTCATTGGACGCGACAACGCCCTGCCCTGGAAGCTTCCGGGCGACCTGGCGCATTTCAAACGCAGCACGCTTGGCCACCCCATCATCATGGGCCGCAAGACCTGGGATTCTCTGGGACGCCCCCTGCCCGGCCGCAGCAATATCGTGATCAGCCGCAATCCGGACTTCCATGCTGCCGGCGCGATCCTTGCTCCTACGCTGGAAGCCGCCATCGCAGCCTGCGGCGATGTAGAACACGCCTATGTGATCGGCGGCGCGCAGATTTATGCGCAGGCCCTGCCCCTGGCGCGCCGCGTGCTGGCAACCGAAGTCCACGCCCAGGTCGATGGCGACGCCTTTTTCCCGCTGTTGCCCGCCTTCGAGTGGAAGGAAACTGCGCGCGAATCGCAAGCCGCTGAAAACGGCTACGAGTACGACTTCGTTACCTACGAACGCGCCTGAAGTATCAGGCGGCGCCCGCATTGCGCATAAAGCGCCATAACGCGGGCGCCTCGGAATACGCCACGTTAAAGCGTACCCAGGGGGTGTCGGCTTCGTCCGCCTCAAAATAAGAGCCCGGCGCGAGCCAGATACCGTCCTTCAACGCCAGTTCGGCCAGACCGTTGGCGCCGCGTTCGCGCCAGCTGCCAGCCACCTTGGCCCACAGGAACAAGCCGCCTTGCGGCCGTCCATAGATCTCGAACCCGTGTTCGCCCATCAGCCGGGCCACGCCCGCATGCGCCTCGGCCAGCCGCTCGCGGGTGCGTGCTATATGCGCGCGGTACCGGCCTTCGCGGATAACCTGATGCACGATGCGCTCCATGATCTCGGGCGAGGTCAATCCCACCGCCATCTTGGTCCGCGCAATATCGCGCGTCAGATCTCGATGCGCCACGACATAACCGACTCGCACTGACGGGCTGATCACCTTGGAGTATCCGCCCAGATAGACGACGCGCCGCCCGCCGTCCAGCGCGGCAAGAATCGGCGTCACGCCAGGCGCGAGCTCGCGTGAAATATCGTCTTCGATCACCCACAAGCCATGGCGTTCAGCGACTTGCAGAATGCGGAATGCATTGGCCATGCTGATGCTGGCGCCCGAAGGGTTCTGCAAGGCGGTATTGATGAATAGCGCACTGGGCCTGTGCTGGGCCGCCACACGCTCCAGCGCATCGCAATCCAGACCTTCAACGGTCCGCGGCACCGGCACCACTCGCAAACCCGCCAGGCGCAGCATTTGCAGCAGGTTGGCGTAGGCGGGCTGCTCAACGACCACCGTGTCACCGGGACGCAGCAAGGTGCGGATCACCATATCCAGCCCGTGCGTCACGCCCTGGGTCAGCAGCACCTGCGAAACATCCACCTCCATCCCCTGGGCGCTAAGGCTGGCCGCGATCGTTTCGCGCAGGGGCGCATAACCGTAGGGATGGCCGTAATTGGCGATGCGCATGGCCGGCACCCGGCCCATGTGGCGCAACGCCACATGCAGCCCTTCTTCGTTCAACCATTCCCCTGGCAGCCAGCCGCACCCGGACTTGATGGGAATGGAGTGGTCCGCAAAGATATCCGACAGCAGCCAACCGGCATTCAGTCGGGGCGGCTCCCAGGATAGCGGCTCACCCCGGCGCGCAGGCGCGTCAGGGTGAGCCACCCGATACCCCGCGCCCGGACGCGCCGCCAGCCACCCCAGCGATACCAACCGGCTGTAAGCGCTGGCCACGGTGAACGTGCTGACGCCGTACTGGCGCGCGAAGTCGCGCACCGAGGGTAGGGACATACCCGGACGCAGTGTCTGTTCTTCAATGGCGCGCAGAATCGCCGCCACCAGTTGCTCGACCAGAGTGGGCGCTAGCCCGCGAGCGCGGTTGGGCTGGAAATCAATCACGGAGATAACTGTACAGTTGTGCTGCCCTCGACTATACAGTTAGCCGCATTTGCGCAGATCGTATATTTTCATTCCCTTCAGGACGTACCAGAATCGTTTGCATCCCGCCGGCTGCGCCCTTTGCATGCAGACTCCGGCGGTTGTCCTTCCCCTGGAGCCGCCATGAATGCCCCCGCCGAGTTGCCCGATCTGTCCCATCTCTGGATGCCCTTTACTGCCAACAAACAGTTCAAGGCCCATCCGCGCATGTTGGCAACGGCCAAAGGCATGTACTACACCTCGGCCGATGGCCGTCAGATCCTGGACGGCACCGCCGGCCTGTGGTGCGTCAACGCCGGCCACGGCCGCCAGGAAATCGTCGACGCGATTTCCCGCCAGGCCGGCATCATGGATTACGCCCCGGGTTTCCAGCTGGGCCACCCGCTGGCCTTCGAAGCCGCCACGGCTGTGGCCGGCCTGATGCCCCAAGGGTTGGACCGCGTCTTCTTCACGAACTCCGGTTCCGAGTCGGTCGACACATCCTTGAAGATCGCCCTGGCCTATCACCGCGCCCGTGGCGAAGGCCAGCGCACCCGCCTGATCGGCCGTGAGCGCGGCTACCACGGCGTGGGTTTTGGCGGGATCTCGGTCGGCGGCATCTCGACTAACCGCAAGACCTTCTCCGGCGCGCTGCTGCCCTCGGTGGATCATCTGCCGCACACGCACAACCTGGAACAAAACGCCTATTCCAAGGGCCAGCCCGCCTGGGGCGCCAATCTGGCTGAAGAGCTGGAACGCATCGTTGCCCTGCACGACGCGTCCACCATCGCCGCCGTCATCGTCGAGCCCATGGCGGGCTCAACCGGTGTGCTGATTCCGCCCAAGGGTTATCTGGAAAAGCTGCGCGAGATCACGTCCAAGCACGGCATCCTGCTGATTTTTGATGAAGTCATCACCGCCTACGGCCGCCTGGGCGCCGCTACCGCGTCCGAATTCTTTGGCGTCACGCCGGACATCATCGCGATGGCCAAGGGCGTCAGCAACGCTGCCGTGCCCGCAGGCGCGGTCGCCGTCAAACGTGAAGTTCACGACGCGATCGTGAACGGCCCCGCCGGCGGCATCGAATTCTTCCACGGTTACACCTATTCGGCGCACCCGCTTGCCGCCGCTGCCATTCTGGCCACGCTGGACATCTATCGCCGCGACGACCTGTTTGGCCGCGCACGCAAGCTGTCTGGCGCCTTCCAGGAAGCCGCGCACAGCCTGAAGGGCGCACCGCACGTCATCGACGTGCGCAACCTGGGCCTGGTGTCCGGCATCGAGCTGGCGCCGCGTGCAGGCGCTCCTGGCGCGCGCGCCTCGGAAGTCTTCCAGAAATGCTTCGATAGCGGTCTGATGGTGCGCTATACGGGTGACATCATCGCCGTGTCGCCCCCGTTAATCATCGAAGAAGCCCAGATCGGCCAGATTTTTGAACAGATCGGCAAGGTGCTGAAAGAGGTAGCCTAGTTTCGCTCCGCTACGCGGGCCAGCCGCAAGGCGGGGTTCAGCCCCCGCCGCGGCCGCCGCGAGCATTGACCCAGTCTACGGGCGGCCGATGGCCGCCCTAGGACGTTTTTGACGAATCCCGCTTCGAGCCTCCATCCATGAAGAAGATCCCCCATTTCATCAACGGCCAGCAATACGACGGCCGCAGCAGCCGCTACGCCGACGGCTTCAACCCCGCCACGGGCGAGATTTGCTCGTCCATCCCGCTGGCCTCTACCGAAGACGTGGCGCTGGCCGTGGCCTCGGCCAAGGCGGCTTACCCGGCATGGTCTGAAACCCCGGCGCTCAAGCGCGCACGCATCCTGTTCAACTTCAAGGCGCTTCTGGACAAACACCAGGACGAACTTGCCGAACTGATCACCCGCGAACATGGCAAGGTCTTCTCCGACGCCAAGGGTGAAGTCATGCGCGGGATCGAAATCGTGGAATTTGCCTGCGGCATTCCGCAACTGCTGAAGGGCCAGTATTCGGACCAGATCGGCGGCGGCATTGATAACTGGAGCATGCGCCAATCGTTGGGCGTCGTGGCGGGTATCACTCCGTTCAACTTCCCGATGATGGTGCCGTGCTGGATGTTCCCGGTGGCGATTGCCTGCGGCAACACCTTCGTGCTCAAGCCCTCGGAACGCGACCCCTCCGCGTCCCTGCGCCTGGCCGAACTGCTGACCGAAGCCGGCCTGCCTCCCGGCGTGTTCAACGTCCTGCATGGCGACAAGCTGGCCGTGGACGCGCTGATCAGCCATCCCGACGTCGAAGCCTTGTCGTTCGTGGGTTCGACTCCCATTGCGGAATACATCTATTCCGAAGGCACCAAGCGCGGCAAGCGCGTGCAAGCATTGGGCGGCGCCAAGAACCATCTGGTCGTCATGCCCGATGCCGACCTGGACCAAGTGACCGATGCACTGATGGGCGCGGCCTACGGCTCCGCCGGCGAACGCTGCATGGCCATTTCGGTGGCCGTGGCGGTCGGCGATATTGCCGACAAAGTGGTCGAACGCCTGATTCCCCGCGTCAAGGCGCTGGTGGTCAAGGACGGCATGCAAGCGGATGCCGAAATGGGCCCGCTCGTCACCGCGCAGCATCGCAACAAGGTCAAGGGCTATATCGAAGACGGCATCGCATCTGGCGCCGATCTGCTGGTGGACGGCCGCAACCTGACCGTGCCCGGCAACGAAAAAGGCTTCTTCATGGGCGGCACGTTGTTCGACAACGTGAAGCCCGCGATGAACATCTACCGCGAAGAGATTTTTGGACCGGTGCTGTGCATTGTGCGCGTGCCCGACTTCGCCAGCGCAGTCGAATTGATCAACGCGCATGAGTTCGGCAATGGCGTGGCTTGCTTTACGTCGGATGGCGGCGTGGCGCGCGCTTTTGCCCGCCAGATCAAAGTGGGCATGGTTGGCATCAACGTGCCGATCCCGGTGCCCATGGCCTGGCACTCCTTTGGCGGCTGGAAACGCTCGTTGTTCGGCGACCACCACGCCTATGGCGAAGAAGGCATCCGCTTCTATTCCCGCTACAAGAGCGTGATGCAGCGCTGGCCTGACAGCATTGCCAAGGGCGCGGAATTCACCATGCCGGTCGCAAAGTAAGCCAGACGCCCTGGCACACTTTTAGCGCATGAATACTTCAAGAAGGACGCATTACCCCGCTTGAGCACAGGGCGCGGCAGTTGCCGCGCCCGCCCAGCATGACGACACAGCGACATCACACATAACAAGGGAATCCCGATGCGCATCGGTATTGGCGGCTTTCAGCACGAAACCAACACGTTTGCGCCCTCGCGCGCGACGTGGGAAGACTTTGCAGAGAAAGGCGGAGGATGGCCGAAGCTGGTCAGCGGCCCCGCCCTGTTCCAAGCAGTCGCAGGCGCAAACATACCGGTGGCGGGCTTCATTGAAGCCATGGCGCAGCACACGCTGGTGCCTACGACCTGGGCTGCGGCCAGCCCTTCCGGACTCGTCACCAAAGACGCCTTTGAACGCATCACTGCGATGATCCTGCAAGGGCTGTCAGAAGCATTGCCGCTGGATGGGGTCTATCTGGATCTGCATGGGGCGATGGTCACCGAGCATCTGGATGACGGTGAAGGTGAATTGCTCAAGCGTGTCCGTGCGCTGGTGGGGCCTGATGTCCCCGTCGTAGCCAGCCTGGACCTGCACGCCAACGTGACCCGCGCCATGGTGCGCCATGCCGACGCCCTGGTCTGTTACCGCACCTATCCGCATATCGACATGGCCGAAACGGGCCAGCGCGCAGCCTCCTTGTTATCGCTGCGGCTGGCAGGCATGCCGCGTCCCTTTTCAGCGCTGCGCGATCTGCCCTACCTGATCTCGCTGTGCTGGCAATCGACCGACATTGAACCGTCGCGCAGCCTATACCAGCAGGTAGGCGATATTGAGGCGCGCGGCGCCACCAGCCTGTCTTTCGCCACGGGTTTTCCGGCGGCGGACTTTCCGGAATGCGCGCCCACAGTATGGGCGTATGGCGCAAGCCAGGCCGAGGCCGATGCCGCCGCTGACGAAATGAAACGCGCGGTACTGAACGCGGAGCGCGATTTTGGCGGCACGCTCTACACACCCGACCAGGCAGTCCAGGAAGCGATGCGGCTGGCGCGGGACGCGCATAAACCTATTGTCATCGCCGACGCCCAGGACAACCCCGGCGCGGGCGGCAGTTCCGACACCACCGGCGTGCTGCGCGCACTGATCCGGCACGATGCGCGCGACACCGCAATCGGTCTGATTGTGGACCCCGCAGCGGCCCTGGCCGCGCATCGCGCGGGAGTGGGAAACAAGGTACGGATTGCACTGGGTGGACACTCGGGTATTCCCGACGACGAACCGCTTGAAACCGAATTCATCGTTGAGAAAACGTCGGATGGCCGCTTTGATACGCACGGGGCGTTTTATCGCGGATTTCACATGGATCTGGGTCCAAGCGCCTGCCTGCGCATCGGCGGCGTACGCATCATCGTCGCCTCTAACAAGGTGCAGATGGCGGACCAGGAAATGTTCCGCTTTGCAGGCGTCGAACCCAAGCGCGCCGCGATTCTCGTGGTAAAGAGCTCCGCGCACTTTCGCGCTGATTTCACACCGATTGCGCAGACGATCCTGGTTTGCGCCGCCCCTGGCTCGATGCTGATGGATGCGGCAAAACAACCATGGACACGGTTGCGTCCCGGCATCAGAATGGCGCCTTGCGGACCGGCGTTTTCCGGCCGGCCCGCGATCGCCTGACCCTCGCACGCCGCCCTTGCGCGGCGCGTTAACGACGTAGCGGCCAATAGCGCCGCTCACTACGAATCAAGGGGAAATTCCATGCTCAAGTTTGTCCGAGCGGCCGCATTGGCCGGTGCAACCCTGATGATGGCTCATGGCGCTTATGCCGAGACCGTCATCAAGTCGGTCATGCACTCGCCGCTGCGCCTGACCGATCCGCACGCCACCACCGCGTACATCACGACGTGGCACGGCTACATGATCTACGACACGTTGCTGGCCACCGACGCCGACAACAAGATCCAGCCGCAGATGCTTGAGAAATGGGAGGTCTCGCCCGATGGCAAGACCTACACGATGACATTGCGCGCGGGCCAGAAATGGCATGACGGCAAACCCGTGACTTCGGAAGACTGCGTGGCATCGATCAAGCGCTGGGCTGCCGGTGACGGCATGGGCCGCACGCTGCTCAAGTTCACGGACAAGATTGAAGTCATCGACGACAACAGCTTTCGCATCGTCATGAAAGAACCCACGGACCTGGCGCTGCGCGCTCTGTCCAAGCCCACCGGCACGGCGCCCTTCATGATGCCCAAGCGCATCGCGGAACAAGCCATTGGCCAGCCCATCACCGACATGACCGGTTCCGGCCCGTTCAAAGTCATCGAGTTCAAACCGGGCGTGAAGACCGTCTACGCCAAGAACGCCGACTACGTGCCGCGCAAGGAACCCGCAAGCGGCCTGGCCGGCGGCAAGGTCGTCAACGTGGACAAGGTCGAGTGGGACGTCATGCCGGATGCGCTGACAACCGCCAACGCGCTGCTGGGCGGCGAGATCGATTTCGTCGAACAGTTCCCGTATGACCTGCTGCCGATGATCGAAGGCAATAAGGACTTGAAGGAAGAGTCGTTAAGCCCGGTCGGCTATTTCACGATGTACCGCTTTAACTTCAAGTATCCGCCGTTCAACAACAAGAAAATCCGTCAGGCCGCGATGTACGCCATCGGTCAGGAAGACGTGATGAAGGCGTTGGTGGGCAATCCCAAGTACTGGAAGACCTGCGCCTCGCTGTGGGGCTGCGGCACGCCGTTCGAAAGCGATATCGGCAAGGACATCGTGGTCCCGTCGAACATCGAGAAGGCCAAGGCGCTGCTGAAGGAAGCCGGTTACGACAACACCCCCATCCTGGTCATGCACGCGACCGACGTGGGCACGCTGTCGGCGCAACCTGTTGTGATGGCCCAGGCGCTGCGCAAGGCGGGCTTTAACGTCAACCTGGCCGCGATGGACTGGCAAAGCGTGGCCACGCGCCGCGCATCCAAGGCAGCCCCCGCAGAAGGCGGCTGGAACATTCACAACACCAACTGGTACGCCACCGACGTCATGGACCCCGTTCGCTCGGCGCCTGCCGCGGCCAATGGCGACAACGCCTGGTTCGGCTGGCCTGACTTCCCGCAAGTCGAAGAACTGCGCACCAAGTTCGCGCTGACTTCCGACCCGGCGGAACAAAAGAAGATTGCCGACGAATTGCAGCGTATCGGCATCGACGAGGGTCTGTACGTGCCGCTGGGCCAGATGTCCGTGCCCACGGTGTACTCGACCAAGCTCTCCGGCCTGGTGCATGCACCGGTCTTTGCGTTCTGGAACGTCAAGAAAGCCCCTTAAAGGGCTGGTAGTTCAGGGGGAAATATATGCTGGCATTTGTCTCACGCCGGCTCCTCGCGACCATCCCCGTTCTGGTGATGGTCGCGGTGGTGGTCTTCGCGATATTACGTTTGAGCCCGGGTGATCCGGCCATCATCATGGCAGGCGACGGCGCCACGCCTGAACGTATCGTCCAGATACGGCAGACGATGGGGCTGGACCAGCCGGTCGTCAAACAGTTCTTCATCTGGGGCGCCAAGCTTGTGCAAGGCGATCTGGGCACATCGCTGATGTCTGGCGTGCCCGTCACTACACTGATTTCTCAGCGCTTGGAACCGTCTTTGAGTCTGGCGGTGCTGACCTTGGTCTTCACGCTGCTGGTCGCCATTCCGCTGGGTGTTCTGGCGGCATGGCGGCAAGGCCGTCTGCTGGATCGCGCCGTGATGGGATTTTCGGTACTGGGTTTCTCGGTGCCGGTGTTCGTCACGGGCTACCTGCTGATCTGGCTGTTTGCCATCAAGCTGGGCTGGTTCAACGTGCAGGGCTACACGCCGCTGGAAAAGGGCTTCTGGCTCTACCTGCACCGCCTCATTCTGCCGTCGCTTGCCTTGTCCACGGTCTATGTTGCGCTGATTGCACGCATTACCCGCACCAGCGTCATCGAGGTCATGGGCGAAGACTTCATCCGCACGGCGCGTTCCAAGGGCCTGGGTGAAACCGGAGTGCTGCTGGGTCACGCGCTGCGCAACGCCGCCGTGCCCATCGCCACGGTGGTGGGCCTGGGGATCGCGCTGTTGATCAGCGGCGTGGTCGTGACGGAATCGGTGTTCAACATCCCCGGCCTGGGCCGGCTGGTGGTCGAAGCCGTGCTGGCGCGCGACTACCCGGTTATTCAGGGCCTGACGTTGTTCTTCGCGTTCGTCTACGTGTTCATCAATCTTGTTGTCGATTGCGCCTACACGGTGTTCGACCCGCGGATCAGGTACTAACGCCATGCAAACGCCAACCGATGCCGCCGCGCAAGCGGCCGCCGACCTTCCCGGAGGCGGCAACCCCCAAGTGACTGCCTGGCGGCAAGTCCGCCAAGGCTTGAAGAGCTGGCCCGTGATGCTGGCGCTGATCGTGCTGGCGGTAATCATCGCCATTGCGCTCTTCGCGCCGTTGCTGAGTTCGGTGGACCCGACGCTCATCAACCCCAGCGCTCGTCTCAAGCAGCCCTTTACCGACTACCTGTTCGGCACCGACGCATTCGGCCGCGATGTCTGGTCGCGGGTGGCTCACGGCGCCCGCATTTCGCTGATCGCCGGCTTGGGCGCCGCGGTCGTCAGTGTGGTGATCGGGCTGGTCATCGGCGTGATTGCCGGCTGGTTCCGATCACTGGACGGGATCATCATGCGCACCATGGACGCCATCATGGCCATCCCCGGCATTTTGCTGGCGATTGCCCTGGTGTCCGTCACCGGCGCCAGCATCATGACCGTGCTGGTCGCGATCACCATTCCCGAAATTCCCCGGGTAGTGCGGCTCGTGCGCGGCCAGATTCTGACCGTGCGCGAAGAACCCTATGTTGAAGCCGCGCTGGCGCTGGGCACGCCGCTGCCCCTGCTGCTGTGGCGTCACATGGTGCCCAGCACGATCGCGCCGCTGACAGTGCAGGGTACGTATGTCTTTGCGTCCGCCATGCTGACCGAGGCCATCCTGAGCTTTCTGGGAGCGGGCATCCCGCCCGAGATCGCCTCTTGGGGCAACATCATGTCCGAAGGCCGCATGTACTTCCGCATGCTGCCGGGGCTGATTCTCTTTCCCGGCTTGTTCCTGTCGCTGACGGTGCTTAGCGTGAACATTCTGGGCGACGCCCTGCGCGATGCGCTGGACCCGAAAATGGTGCGCAGGATCTGATGCCGATGACCTACTCCCCTATCCCTCCTGCGGGCGATACCTCGCCCGCCATCCTGGCCATCCGCAATCTGTCGGTGGAAGTGGCCGGCGCGGGCAACCGCGTCGTGCGCAACCTCAGCCTGGATGTGCATGCTGGCGAAACGGTCTGCGTGGTCGGTGAATCCGGCTCGGGCAAGTCTGTCACATCACTGGCAGTGATGGGCCTGCTGCCGCAAGGCATTCTTTCCATCAGTGCGGGGTCGATTCGCGTTGAAGGCGAGGACGTCGCCACCGCTACCCCGCGCCGCTTGCGCGAGATGCGCGCAACCCGCATGGCCATGGTGTTCCAGGAACCCATGACCGCGCTGAATCCCGTGCATACCGTGGGCCAGCAGGTCGACGAAGTGCTGCGCCTGCATCGCAAGAAAATGAACGCGGCCGAACGCCGCGCCAAGGTGCTGGAGATGTTCCGGTCCGTGCACCTGCCGGATGTAGAACGCATTTTCCAGGCATATCCGCACCAATTGTCGGGCGGCCAGCGCCAGCGCATTGTGATCGCCATGGCGCTGATCCTGGAACCCAAGCTGTTGATTGCCGACGAGCCGACCACGGCGCTGGACGTCACGACCCAAAAACAGATCCTGGCCCTGATCAAGGAACTGCAAGTCAAGCATCAGACGGCCGTGCTGTTCATCACCCATGACTTCGGCGTGGTTGCCGAGATCTCGGACCGCATTGTCGTCATGAACCGCGGCGATCTGATCGAAAGCGGCACGCGCAACGAGATTCTGGCCGAGCCCAAACAGTCCTACACCCGGCGCCTGGTGTCGTCCGTGCCCAGCCTGATACCCAACCGGCGCGACGCGCCTACAGGCCAGCCGGTACTGCACGTCAAGGGCCTGGGCCGCACCTACGGCGGCAAGACTTCGCTGTTTTCACGCAAGGCGGCGCACAACGTCATCGCCGCGACCGACGTCAACCTGACTTTGCGCAAGGGCGAAATCCTGGGCATTGTCGGCGAGTCCGGTTCCGGAAAATCGACGGTGGCGCGCTGCATTGTGCGACTGATCGAACCCACTGCCGGCCACATGATGATGGGCGGAGAAGACCTGAGCACCCTGTCCGGTTCCGCGCTGCGCCCCGTGCGCCGCCGCATCCAGATTGTGTTCCAGGACCCCTACCGGTCACTGAATCCGCGCCGCACCGTTGGCGAGTCCATTATTGAAGGGCTGCTGAACTTTGGCATGCCGCGCGACCAGGCGTTAAAGCGCGCCGGCGAAACGCTGACCGTGGTGGGACTGAGTCCGGATGCCATGCGCCGCTACCCGCATCAATTCTCAGGCGGCCAGCGCCAGCGCATCTGCATTGCGCGTGCGCTGGTCATGGACCCGGAGATCCTGGTGGCCGACGAAGCCGTGTCGGCCCTGGACGTATCGGTCCAAGCCCAAGTGCTGGAGCTGCTGGAACAAGTGCGGCAGCGCACTGGCGTGGGCGTGCTGTTCATCACGCACGACCTGCGCGTTGCCGCGCAGATCTGCGACACCATCATGGTCATGCAGCGCGGAAAGGTCGTCGAGACCGGTTCTGCCGAGACCGTGCTGACGGAACCGCGCCATGAATACACCCGCGCCCTGATCGACGCCGCCCCCGGACGCGACTGGGACTTCCGCAACTTCCGGCCCATTGCCGCCGGCCTGACCCACGCCCCCGCGCCCTGATGCCCTGAAGGCCCGTCGCCTAACGAATCAACGACTGGAACCGAGATGCCACAACCGCATGAACTGTCCGCCCAGGAACTCCTGCAGGCGTATCGCAACAAGACCCTCTCGCCCGTTGAAGCTACCCGCTCCGTGCTGGAACATATCGAGCGCTGGGAACCCAAGCTGAAGGCCACCTACGCATTGGAGCC
This sequence comes from Achromobacter seleniivolatilans, assembly GCF_030864005.1. Taxonomy (NCBI): domain Bacteria; kingdom Pseudomonadati; phylum Pseudomonadota; class Betaproteobacteria; order Burkholderiales; family Alcaligenaceae; genus Achromobacter; species Achromobacter seleniivolatilans. The sequence goes on along the minus strand of NZ_CP132976.1, from coordinate 5,802,556 downwards.
CGAACAGGCGCTGGCCATGGCTAAAGCGTCCGAAGCCCGCTGGATGAAGGGTGAGCCGCAATCCTGCGGCGGCTACACGCTGGATGGCGTGCCTGCCACCATCAAGGAAAACATTGCCACGCGCGGCACGCCGATTCCGCTGGGCACGGCCGCAACCGACCTGACCCCGGCAGCCGCCGACGCGCCCCCCGCCGCCCGCATGCGTGAAGCCGGCGCGGTGCTGCTGGGCAAGACCACCATGCCCGACTACGGCATGCTGTCCTCGGGACTGTCCAGCTTCCATGAGTTGACTCGCAACCCCTGGGACCTGACCAAGAACCCCGGCGGCTCCAGCGCGGGCGCGGGCGCTGCGGCAGCAGCCGGTTATGGCCCGCTGCACATCGGCACCGATATCGGCGGCTCCGTCCGTTTGCCCGCCGCCTGGTGCGGCGTTGCTACGCTCAAACCCAGCCTGGGCCGCATTCCGATCGACCCGCCCTTCATGGGCCGCTGCGCAGGCCCCATGACGCGCACCATCACGGATGCCGCGCTGATGATGGGCGTGCTGTCCCAGCCTGATGCGCGTGACCACATGAGTCTGCCGTTTCAAGACTTTGACTGGCTGAATCTGTCGCAAGAGGTTCGCGGCCTGCGCATTGGCCTGCTGATGGATGCTGGCTGCGGCCTGCCCTTGGACCCCGAAATCCGGCAGGCGGTAGAAGAGGCTGCACGCGCCTTCGAAGCCGCTGGCGCGATCGTCACGCCGATGTTGCCATGGATGACGCCCGACATGCTGGAAGGCGTGGACAGGTTCTGGCGCACGCGCTCGGCCATCGATCTGGCGGCGCTGCCCGAGGCGCGCCGTGCCAAGATTCTTCCCTTCATTCGTGCCTGGGCGGAAAGCGGCGGCGGCCAATCGGGCGAAGCTGTGTTCCGCAGCTATTACGAAACCTTGAACGTGCGCGCCAAGACCGTCGCTGCGTGCGCGCCGTTTGATTACGTGCTGTCGCCCGTGGCGCCTGTCGTGGCCTACAACGCCGAATGGCCGTCCCCCACCAATGAAGTTGCGACGACCATGCACCACATCGGTTTCACGCTGCCTTTCAACATGAGCGAGCAGCCAGCTGCCTCCGTCAATTGCGGCTACATGCGGGCGGGCCTGCCCATCGGGCTGCAAATTGCCGGCGCACGCTTTGACGATCTGGGCGTATTACGCGTGGCCCACGCCTGGGAACAGATGCGTCCTGCGCAACACCCCTGGCCCCAGCCCCCGAAGACGATCTGACTTTCCACAGCAACCCACAGGAATTCCCATGCGTTGGCTTTTGGCAATGATCAAGCACGAGACGAATACCTATTCGCCCGTGCCGACCCCTCTCGAACGTTTTTTCCGCGGCAATCCCGAAATCCTGGCTGGCGAGCGCGCCATCAAGGCTTACGAAAACACCGACAGCGGCTTGGGCGGCTACATCGAAGTCGCGCGCCGCGTCGGCGCCGACATGGTGGTGCCGGTAGCGGCTGAGTCCTGGCCCAGCGGCCCCACCAGCGCCGAGACCCACGAACTGCTGTGCAAGCTGATTCTGGACCAGGTCAAACAGGGCGGCTTCGATGCCATCTTGCTGGACCTGCATGGCGCAATGGTGGCCGAAGGCGTGGAAGATGCAGAAGGCGATCTGCTGCGCCGCTTGCGCGAGATCGATCCCAAGACGCCGGTGGCCGTGACCTTGGACATGCACGCCAACATCTATGACGACATCGTGGACAACGCCACGGTCATCAGCGGGTTCCACACCTATCCTCACGTAGACATCCGCGACGCAGGCGTGCGCGCCGCCAACGTCATCGTGCGCACCTTGGCTGGCGAAATCAAACCGGTCATGACGTGGGCCAACAAGCCCATGCTGCCGCACATCATGTGCCAGGGCACGCACGCGGCGCCCAACAAGCCCCTGCAGGAACGCTGCAAGGAACTGGAAGCCAACGGCGTGCTCGCGGCGTCGGTGTTTGTGGGTTTTCCGCATGCCGACATTCGCGAAGCGGGTCTGAGCGCCGTCGTCTGTACTGACGGCAAATTGGCCGAGGCCGAGCAATACCGCGACGAATTGCTGGAACGCGCCTGGGCCGGCCGCGCCGACTGGGTCTTCCACCCCGAACCGCTTGCGCCCACCATCGCGCGCGCCAAACAGATTGAGCAAGGCCCCGTCGTGTTGCTGGACCACTTCGACAACACGGGTTCGGGCGGCACCATGGACACCACGGCCGTGCTGGCCGAAGTGCTGCGCCAGGAACTGGACAACGTCGTCTTCTATGCGATCTGCGACCCGCAGGCGGCGCTGGAAGCCGCCACAGCGGGCGTAGGCAAGACCATCACCTTGAAGCTGGGCGGCAAGTTGCCCATGCCAGCCATCAAGCAGCCCAGCGAGCCGCTGGAAGTCACCGGCCGCGTCAAACTGATATTTGACGGGGTCTATCTGAACCGCGGCCCTATGTACCGCGGCGTGCGTAACGACACCGGGCTGACGGTTGTGATTGATACAGGCCGCGTGGAAATCGTGGTAGTTTCCCGCCACCAGGAACCCTTCGACATCAATTGCCTGCTGTCGGCTGGCATCGATCCGCTGCAAAAGCGCTATGTAGTGCTCAAGAGCCGCGTGCACTGGCGGGCGGGTTTCTCCGACATGGCAACACAGGTGATCGAATGCACTGGCGTGGGCGTCACTACGTCTGACTACAGCCAGCTGGAATTCAAACACGTGCGCCGCCCGATTTATCCGCTGGACCCGCTGTAAACTACGGAAAATTCGGGATTCTGAACATTGTCGACAAAAAGGCCGGCGCCAAAAAACGCCGGCCTTTCATTTTGAAATCTTCGGTAACGGTCCGCACGGTTGAGGGATCACGCCCCCCCGTATACTCCGCCGCTGGCCCTTACAGGCCGATGAATATGTGTATGCCGGTGGCAGACCAGGGCGAGAGAGTGATCGTAAAGGTCCGAACGCCTCGCCTGCCGGATATGACTCGATAATCAACGACTAAAGCACAACGATGAAAAAGAGCGTAGCGATCACCCTGGGTGTGGTCATTGTGGGAGCGGGAAGCTGGATCGGCGCCACGTGGTACACCGGCAAGCGCATTGAAGAAAGCTCGCAGCGGCATTTGGCCGAAGCGAATGAGAAGCTGGCCAAGCTGACGCCGCTGTTTGGTGTGCGTATCGACCAGCTCAAATACGAACGCGGCCTGTTTTCGACCCAGGCACGTTATGGCGTGTCGCTCGTAAAGAACGACAAGAGCCCTGATTCCATGCCTGCGGGCATGATCGAATTCGACGCGGTCGTCGAACACGGTCCCTTCCCCAAGAGCGCACTCGCGCGCGGCGCCATTGCACCCAAGCTGGCCTTCGTCCATACCGAAGTGGCCAAGACGGACAACCTCAAGCCAGTGTTTGAACTGACCAAGGGCGTCTCGCCGCTGGTCACCGATGGTGTCGTCAGCTACAGCGGTCTCACGACCTCCACCGGCAAGATCGCACCCGTGCAAACCGCGGTGGATGGCAACTCGGTGGATTTCAGCGGTTTCGTGATCAACGGCACGTTTGATCGGGCCCTGCAATCCGTCACCGCCCACGGCGTGATGGACAAGCTGGCGATCGATGGCACGAAAAGCCGTGATCCGGTCGTGATGAACTTGACCGGCATGACCATTGATATCAACAGCAAGATGGGCAAGTTCGGTCTCTCGACCGGCGATTCCGATCTGAAGATCAAGCGCGTCGAAGCCACCCGTGCTGAAGACGACATCAAGTTCTCGCTCGACAACTTCGGCTACGGCGTCAAGGTGACCGAAGACGACAAGTCGATGAACGTGCAGGCCGCCTACCAGACAGGCGACATCACGGTGAACGACGTCGCACTGGGCAATGGGCAAGCAGTCATCAAGCTGGCCAAGCTTGATGGCCAGGCTCTCAAGCAATTGTCGGACACGTACAACCAGCTCATTCGTCAATACATGGCCAGCGCGGAAGACGAAGGCCTGAAGGACGAGCAATTCCAGTCGTTGCTGGATAACGCGGGCAAGCTGCTGGCGGGCAATCCGTCTTTCAGCATTGATCCGATCAGCTGGAAGACGCCCAAGGGTGAAAGCAAGCTGACCTTCACGCTGGACATGGCCAATCCGCCCGACGTCAAGAATCTGACGCCGCAGGAAATCGTGGTTCAAGCCATCAAGCGTATCGACGCCACCCTGATCATCTCCAAGCCGATGGTTCAGGACCTGGTCGCGCAATACGCCATCAAGAAAGAAAACGTGCCCGCCGCCAAGGCTGCCGAAGAGGCCGCAGAGTCCGTGCGCCAAATGTCTGGCATGGCCGAAATGTTCAACGTCGGCAAGAACGACGGCGACAACATCGTTGGCAAGTTCACCTTTGCCGACGGCATGGGCGATCTGAACGGCAAGAAGATCCCCGCCGATGAGCTGTTCAGCGGTCTGCTTGGCGCTGCCGGCATGGGTTCGATGGACCATGATGACGATGACGAAGAAGACGAGCCTGCTGGCACGAGTCTCGGCCAGGAAGACCCGGCCGCGACCGCTGCTGCTGTAGGCATGCTGCAGGACTTCGACTTGGAGTCGGTGTCCGCCATGCTGGATGACATGGGCTACACCGTGGAAAAGAGCGACGGCGATGAAGGCCCCGTTCTGGTCCTGAGCCCGGGCAGCACCGGCGCGACCGAGCTGCGCCTGGATTTCCTGTGCAACGACTTCACCGAGAAGTGCCTGGATCTGGTGGTGACGGCGACCTACAACACGAAGAAGCCGATGTCGCTCAAGACCATTAACACCTGGAACCAGGAATACCGCTGGACCCGCGCATACCTGGATGGCAAGAACCAGGCCGTGCTGCAAATGGACATGAACGCGGAAGGCGGAATCGGCAAGGAAAACCTGCAAATCCTGCTGAACACGTTCATCAGCATTGCCGAAGACTTTGGCAAAGCCGCCAAGGGCGTGCCGGCGAAGTAAGCCAGCCGATTCAACGGTCAAAAAAAACCCCCATCGTTTTTATTCGATGGGGGTTTTTTATCGCCTGAACCGCCCGGTTTGCGCCGGACGGTTTCCACTAGCGCTTACGCGTAGGCTTCGATCGGCAAGCAAGCGCAGATCAGGTTGCGGTCGCCATAAGCGTTGTCCACACGAGCCACCGGCGGCCAGTACTTGGCGTCGCGCAGCGAAGCCACCGGGTAGGCGGCTTGCTGGCGCGGGTAGTCGTGCAGCCATTCTTCGGCCAGCAGCATTTGCGCGGTGTGCGGCGCGTTCTTCAGGACGTTGTCCTCGCGGTCGCGTTCGCCACGCTCAACCTGGGCGATCTCTTCGCGGATCGAAATCATTGCCTCGACAAAGCGGTCCAGCTCGGCAATGCCTTCGGATTCCGTCGGTTCGACCATCAAGGTGCCCGCGACCGGGAAGCTCATGGTGGGCGCGTGGAAACCATAGTCCATCAGACGCTTGGCGATGTCTTCGGCGCTGATGCCGCTGGTTTCCTTGAGCGGACGCACATCCAGAATGCACTCGTGCGCCACGCGGCCGTTGCGGCCCGCGTACAGCACCGGGTAATGGTCGCGCAGGCGCGTAGCGATGTAGTTCGCGTTCAGGATCGCGACTTCGGTTGCGCGGCGCAGGCCGTCAGCGCCCATCAGCGAGATGTACACAAACGGAATCGGCAGAATGCCAGCCGAACCAAAGGGCGCGGCCGAAACCGGACCCACCTTGGCGTCGCCAGGCAGCTTGCCCTGCTCGTTCACAATGCCCGGCAGATATGGCGCCAGGTGGGCGCGCACTGCCACGGGACCCACGCCGGGTCCGCCGCCGCCGTGCGGAATGCAGAAGGTCTTGTGCAGGTTCAGGTGGGACACGTCCGAACCGAACTTGCCCGGCTGCGCAACGCCGACCATCGCGTTCATGTTGGCGCCGTCCAGGTAGACCTGGCCGCCCGCCTTGTGCACCAGATCGCAGATCTCGGTCACGGCTTCTTCGAACACGCCATGTGTGGACGGATACGTGATCATCAGCGCGGCCAGCTTGTCGCCAACCTGCTCGATCTTGGCGCGCAAGTCGGTCAGATCGACGTTGCCGTTGGAATCAGAAGCCACCACCACCACGTCCATGCCAGCCAGTTGGGCCGAGGCAGGATTGGTGCCGTGCGCCGACGACGGGATCAGGCAGATGTTGCGCTGATGCTGGCCGTTGGCCTGGTGATAACCACGGATGGCCAGCAGACCAGCGTATTCGCCCTGCGCGCCCGAGTTGGGTTGCAGGCTGATGTTGTCGTAGCCGGTGATCTCGCACAGCGCGTCCGACAAGCGGGTGATCAGCTCGTTATAGCCCTGGCTTTGCGACGCGGGCGCGAACGGGTGGATCAACGCGAACTCGGGCCAGGTGATGGGGATCATCTCGGCCGTGGCGTTCAGCTTCATGGTGCACGAACCCAGCGGGATCATCGTGCGGTCCAGGGCCAGATCCTTGTCGGCCAGACGGCGCAGGTAGCGCAGCATGTCGGTTTCGGATTGCACGCTGGAGAAGACCGGGTGCGACAGGATCGCACTTTCACGCGCCACGCCAGCGGGGATACCGCCAGCAGCCGCGGCGTCCAGCGCGTCAATGTCGAGTTCGACATCATCGCGTTCCAGGCCGGCGGCAAAGACATTGACCAACGCTTGCAGGTCTTGCACGGTCACGGTTTCATCCAGCGACACCGCCAGACGCGCGCCGTCGACACGGCGTAGGTTGATGTGCTCGCAATCGGCGGCGGTCAGGATGGCCGGGGTGGTCGCGCCCGTTTCCAGCAGCAGCGTATCGAAGAACGTGTCGTTGACGACCTTCACGCCCAGCTTGACCAGCTCGGCGCGCAGGATCGCGGTGCTGCGCTGCACGCGCTCTGCAATGCGGCGAATACCCGCGGGACCATGCCACACGGCGTACATACCGGCCATCACGGCCAGCAGCACTTGCGCGGTGCAAATGTTGGACGTGGCCTTTTCACGGCGGATGTGCTGTTCACGCGTTTGCAGCGCCAGACGCATAGCCGGGTTGCCTTGCGCGTCCTTGGACACGCCGACCAGACGGCCAGCCATGTTGCGCTTGAACGAGTCCTTGCATGCCATGAAGCCAGCGTGCGGGCCGCCAAAGCCGAACGGCACGCCAAAGCGCTGTGCCGAACCGATGGCAATGTCCGCGCCCCATTCACCCGGAGCGGCCAGCAGCGCCAGCGCCAGCAGGTCAGTGGCGCAGGCAACGACAGCGCCTTGCGCATGAGCGGCTTCGGCCAGCTTGCGGTAATCAGATACAGAGCCCGTGCTGTGCGGGTATTGCAGCAGCACGCCAAAGCACTCGGGCAAGCCTTCGGCCTCGTCGCCCACCGCGATCTCGATGCCCAAGCCTTCGGCGCGCGTGCGCACGACTTCCAGGGTCTGAGGATGTACGTGGCGCGAAATGAAGAACACCGGGCTTTGCGACTTGGCGCCGCGGCGAGCCAGCGTCATGGCTTCGGCAGCAGCGGTGCTTTCGTCCAGCAGCGAGGCGTTGGAGATATCCAGCCCGGTCAGGTCGGCGACCATGGTCTGGTAGTTCAGCAAGGCTTCAAGACGGCCTTGCGAGATTTCCGGCTGGTACGGCGTATAGGCCGTGTACCAGGCGGGATTCTCAAGAATATTGCGCAGCACGACGTTCGGCGTCTGCGTACCGTAGTACCCCTGGCCGATGTAGTTGCGGTAGACCTTGTTGCGGCCCGCGATCTGCTTCAGTTCGGCCAGCACATCGGTTTCGCTGCGCGACTGCGGCAGCGCCAACGGGGCTTGGCTGCGGATCTTGGGAGGCACGACTTCTTCGATCAGAGCGTCCAGGCTGGCGCTGCCAATCACGCGAAGCATGGCGGCCTGGTCGGCGTCGGAGGGGCCGATGTGGCGGGGAAGAAAATCGGTATGGGTGTCTAGGGCGCGCGACATGGGGGGATCTCGGGGGTAGCGGGTGTCCGTCCAAGGGCGGACGGTAGTGCGTCTGGCAAGGCGGGCGCGGGACGAGGGCCGCGCGCCCGCCTTGAGCCGGATTAGCCGTTAGCGACGGCTTCGTAGCCGGCAGCGTCCAGCAGCTTGTCGGCGTCGGCGGCGTTGACCGGCTTGATCTTGTAGATCCAGGCGGTAAAGGCCGATTCGTTGATCAGGTTGGGGTTGTTTTCCAGCTCTTCGTTGAAGGCGACGATTTCGCCATCCACGGGCGCGTAGATGTCGGAGGCGGCCTTGACCGACTCAACAACACCTGCAGTTTGGCCAGCGGACAGCTTGGCGCCAACCTTCACGTCGCCAACGAAAACCAGGTCACCCAGCTGATCCTGGGCGGTGTCGGTGATGCCAACGACGAACACGTCGCCTTCGGCTTTGACCCATTCATGGGATGCGGTGTACTTGCGATCGGTGGGCAGACTCATGGGAACTCCTGAGGGTATACGGGTAGGTGAATGGTGTTGCGCGCCTCGCGCGGGCGTTCCTGGCCCTGACCGGGCCGGCGCTCGCGCGAAGCTTCGAGTTTACGAGTGTTCGACGGCTTTGCCGTTACGGACGAACGGCAGTTTGCAGACCAGGGCGGGCACCCACTTGCCACGGATGTCGACCTCGGCGGTGTCACCCGGACGCACACCTTGCGGCAGGCGGGCAAAACCGATCGACACACCCAAGGTGGGCGACATGGTGCCGCTGGTCAGCTCGCCCGTGCCGGCCGCGGTACGCACGGCCATATGGGCGCGCATGACGCCGCGCTCTTGCAGTTTCAGGCCGATAAAGGTGGCGGGGGTGGCGAACTGTTCCAGCGCGTCGCGGCCGATAAAACGGCGGTCGGCGTTTTTCAGCGACACCGTCCAGGTCAGACCTGCCTGATCCGGCTGGGTCAGTTCATCCATGTCCTGGCCGTACAGATTCATGCCGGCTTCCAGGCGCAGCGTGTCGCGCGCGCCCAGACCGGCGGGACGCACGCCTTGGGCAACCAGGTCGCGCCACAATTGCACAACCTCGGTTGCGGGCAGCACGATTTCAAAACCGTCTTCACCGGTGTAGCCGGTACGAGCAACCAAGGTCTCATCGGCGACGCGGGCAGCGACAAACGGGGTCAGCGGTTCGGTAGCGGCTTGCCAGGCAGGACGCGCGGCCCAGACCTTGGCCCGGGCGTTCGGGCCTTGCACGGCCACCATGGCCAGGTCGCGGCGCGGCGTGATGGCGACGTCGAACTGGCCCGCCTGCTTCACGCGCTGCATCCAGGCGATGTCTTTGTCGGCCGTGCCAGCGTTGACGACCACGCGCCACTCATCGGCAGCGAAGTAATAAATGATCAGGTCGTCGATGACCCCGCCCTGCGGGTTCAGCATGCAGCTGTAGAGCGCTTTGCCAGGCACCGTCAGCTTGGCCACGTCGTTGGCGACCAGGCGTTGCAGGAAGGCGAACGCATCGGGGCCAATCACGTCCACGTTCAACATGTGCGACACATCGAACATCCCGGCGTCCTGGCGCACCGCGTGGTGCTCCTCCAGCTGCGAACCATAGGCCAAGGGCATATCCCAGCCGCCGAAATCGACCATTCGGGCGCCAGAGGCGATATGTTCTTCGGCCAGCGGGGTGCGTTTGAGGGTTGCGGACATGCGCGGGAACTCCGGGACGGCAGTAATGCCAGGGTTACGGAATGCCGGTCGTAATAGGCGCAATGCGCCCGCACGGCTACGGCTGAATCTTCCGCCCCTCTGTCCTTTTGCCTGAGAGTTGCCCCGCGTAGCGGGTTTGCACCTTCGGCGCCTGGGCTGCTCGCTTTGTCCCTAGTTCAGGGGCGGCGCCAGGTCTCTCCAGAGTACTGTTTTGCCTTATCCACACGGTAAAAACCGGGACGGGGCAAGCATGTGCGATATCGGTTACCTGAGCGATTCTGGGCGAATTGCGCCTTCGGCGGCGACCCTGATAAAAGGCCGCTCTCTCCCGCAAACATGCATGACAGCGGCGCCAAGCATACAACGAAAACAAGCACCGGAAAAGCAGGATTTCCCGGGGCTAAATGCCCGGGAAGCGGCGTCAGGCCTACCCCAGCGCCGTATCCAGCAGCATCATCAATACAAAGCCCAGCATCAGGCCGCAGGTTGCATAAACCTCATGGCCCTTGCGGTGCGATTCGGGAATGATCTCGTGGCTGATGACAAACAACATGGCGCCCGCAGCAAAACCCAGTCCCCACGGCAAAAGCGGCGCAGACCAACCGACAATGGCCGCACCCAACACAGCGCCCAAGGGTTCGACCAGGCCGGACAACATGCCCAGCGCCACCGCGAACGCACGTTTGTAGCCAGCGGCCAGCAAGGCTACGGCCACGACCAGCCCTTCGGGGATGTCCTGAATGGCGATACCGGTTGCCAGCGCCGTGCCCCGGACGGGATCACTACCGGCATAACCCACGCCAATCGCCAACCCTTCCGGCAGATTGTGCAAGGTGATGGCAAACACGAACAGCCAGGTGCGGCGCAGCCGATGGGCTTCAATGCCTTCGCGGCCTTTGATGAAATGTTCGTGCGGCAGCGTGCGATCCATGAGCAGCAAGACCGCAGCGCCCAGCAATACGGCGGCGCCCACCGTCAGGCCGGCGCCCCAGGGGCCATAGCCCAACTCACGACCCGCAGCGATACCAGGGGCCACCAACGAAAACGCGCTGGCGGCCAGCATCACGCCGGCGCCAAAGCCGAACATGCTGTCTTGGACCTTCTGCGGGATCGTTCTGGCAAAGAGGATGGGCAACGTGCCCAGCGCCGTGGCGCCAGCGGCCACCAGCCCGCCCAGCAGCGCATCCGCGACGTGCGGCGCGCGCACGTCCAGGTACGCCCACAGCTGATGCAAGGCCAGGCAAGCCACCATGACGGCCAGCGTCCACACACTGATGCTGGTCGCCGCTGGCCGCACGCGATGTCGGCTAAACGTGTTCATAGGCCGCTACCCTCCTTCGAGAGATGCGCTCAGCCCTTAGCAGCCGCGTAGCGGCGAGCCACTTCGGACCAGTTCACAACGTTGTAGAACGCGCCGATGTATTCCGGCCGGCGGTTCTGGTACTTCAGATAGTAGGCGTGTTCCCACACATCCAGGCCCAAAATCGGCGTGTTGCCCTGCATCAGAGGGGTGTCCTGGTTCGCGCTGCTCTCCACCACCAGCTTGCCGGCGGGGGTCACCGACAGCCAGGCCCAGCCGCTGCCAAAGCGGGTCAGGGCGGCCTTGGTAAAGGCGTCGCGGAAGGCGGCCAGACCGCCCAATTCGGATTCAATGGCGGCTGCCAGCGCGCCATCGGGCTCGCCGCCGCCTTCAGGCGACATGACGGACCAGAACAGGCTGTGGTTGGCGTGACCGCCGCCGTGGTTGCGCACCGCGCCACGGATGGCTTCGGGCAACTGGTCCAGACGCGCCACCAGGGCTTCGACGGGTTCGCCGGTGCTGATTCCGGCGCTGTCCAGCGCGGCGTTCAGGCTGGTGACATAGGTTTGATGATGCTTGGTGTAGTGGATCTCCATCGTCGCGGCGTCGATGTGAGGCTCCAGGGCGTCATAGGCGTATGGCAGGGTCGGAAGGGTGTAGGCCATGCATGTCTCCGGTGGACCCGCCCTCCCGGTGGAGGGCGAAAGTCAATAGCGAAAACATAAATGATATGTATTTTTATTTAATATCACAATGGCAGCGTTTCAATTCGTGCCATAGCGCTCTGCTATGGCACCGCAGTTGCCCTGCTTACAACGCTTTGCCGCAGGCCACGCCCGAGGCCCAGGCCCACTGAAAGTTATAGCCGCCCAGCCAACCCGTGACATCCACGGCCTCGCCAATGAAATACAGCCCTGGGGTGGTCTTGGCCTGCATGGACTTCTGATCCAGCCCGCGCGTGTCCACTCCGCCGCGCATCACTTCGGCTTTTTTGTAGCCAGCGGTGCCGCTGGGCACGAGCGACCACTGATGAATATCTTGAGCCAGCCCGCGCAACGTCTTGTCCGGGGCATCCGCCAGGCGCAGCGCCGCCAGACCGGGCTTGCCGCCCTGCTCTGCCAGATGCAGCCAGCGGTCGGCAAGGCGTTTGGGCCACAGCCCCGCCAGCACCGTGTGCAGTTGCTGCCGGTTGCCCGATTTGGACGCCAGCAGCTCTTCGGCCAGATCACGGCCGGGGGCAAGATCCACCACAATGGGTTCGCCGGGCTTCCAATAGCTGGATATCTGCAAAATCGCCGGGCCGGACAGGCCACGGTGCGTGAACAGCAGGTCTTCCAGGAATTCGCCGCGCGTCTTGCCCTGCCCCGTCTGCAGATTGACTTCCAAGGCCACGCCCGACAACTCGGACAGCGGCTGCCACATCACGGGATCAAAAGTCAGCGGCACCAGCGCGGGCCGGGGTTCGACCACCTTCAGGCCAAATTGGCGCGCGATTTTCAGGCCAAAGTCGGTGGCGCCCAATTGCGGGATTGCCATGCCGCCCGTTGCCACCACCAGCTTTGCGGCGCGTATCGAACCCTGGCTCGTGCGCAGTTCAAAACCTTGCTCGCCATGGGCGATCTCGGTCACCGAACAGCCCATGCGCCATTGCACCTTGCCCGCGTCGCACTCGGCACGCAGCATGTCGATAATGGATTCGCTGGAATCGTCGCAGAACAGCTGGCCGCGATGCTTCTCGTGCCAGGCAATATGGTGACGCTTCATCAACGCCAGAAAGTCCTGCGGCGTATAGGCCGACAGGGCAGACCGGCAAAAGTGCGGATTTTCAGATAGAAAATTGGCGGGTCCGGTCCCGATGTTCGTGAAGTTGCAGCGGCCGCCGCCAGAAATGCGGATTTTCTCCGCCAGGCGTTCGGCATGGTCGACCAGCACCACGCGCAAGCCGCGCTGGCCGGCTACCGCTGCACACATCATGCCAGCGGCGCCGGCGCCGAGTACGGCTACATCAAACATCAGAACTCCAGACCCGCCAGGGATCAGTCTTCGATCAGGCAATCAACGTAGTAGCGCTTCTCGCCATCCGGACCCAATTCGTCGGCCAGGCCGTGAATATAGGTTTCGAAGCCTGGGAAGCGTTCGTTGAATTCGCGGGCAAATTGCAGGTACTGCACGATGGTGCGGTTAAAGCGTTCGCCCGGGATCAGGAGCGGAATGCCCGGGGGATACGGCGTCAGCAGCACACCGGTCACTCGGCCTTCCAGCTTGTCGATATCAACGCGCTCGACCTCGCGGTGCGCCATGCGGGCAAAGGCGTCCGACGGCTTCAACGCCGGCACCATGTCGCTCAAGTACATCTCGGTGGTCAGGCGGGCCACGTCACGCGAGCGGTAGGCTTCGTGGATCTCTTGGCAGAGATCACGCAGGCCCATGCGCTCGTATCGGCGATGTATCTTGCAAAAGTCCGGCAAGATGCGCCACAGCGGCTGGTTGCGGTCGTAGTCGTCCTTGAATTGCTGCAAGGCGGTCAACAACGTGTTCCAGCGGCCCTTGGTGATGCCGATGGTGAACAGGATGAAGAACGAATACAGGCCGGTCTTCTCGACGACAACGCCGTGCTCGGTCAGGTACTTGGAGACCAGCGCGGCCGGGATACCGGTTTCGCCAAAGCTGCCCGACATATCCAGCCCCGGCGTAATCACCGTAGCCTTGATCGGGTCCAGCATGTTGAAGCCTTCGGCCATTTCGCCGAATCCATGCCAATGGTCGTTGGATTCCAGAATCCATTCGTCGCGGTTGCCGATGCCTTCGGACACCAGACGGTTCGGGCCCCAGACCTTGAACCACCAGTCGTTCTTGCCGAACTCGGACTCCACCTTGCGCATGGCGCGGCGGAAATCCAGGGCTTCGCGTATGCTTTCCTCGACCAGCGCGGTGCCTCCGGGCGGCTCCATCATGGCAGCGGCCACGTCGCAAGACGCGATGATCGCGTACTGCGGGGACGTGGACGTGTGCATCAGATACGCTTCGTTGAAGACGTTGCGGTCCAGCTTGCGGGTCTCGGACTCTTGCACAATGATCTGCGAGGCTTGCGAAATGCCAGCCAGCAGCTTGTGCGTCGAGTGGGTCGCGAACACCATCGCGTCCTGGCTGCGCGGGCGGTCAACGCCAATGGCGTGCATGTCCTGGTAGTACTCGTGGAACGAGGCGTGCGGCAGCCAGGCTTCGTCAAAGTGCAGCGTATCGACATAGCTGCCAAGCTGCGCCTTGATCATTTCCACGTTGTAGATGACGCCGTCGTACGTGCTTTGCGTCAACGTCAGAATGCGCGGATTCTTGTTCACGGCTTCGCGCGCGAAGGGGTTGGCTTCGATCTTCTTGCGGATGTTGTCCGGGTGGAACTCTTCCAGCGGGATCGGGCCGATGATGCCCAGGTGGTTGCGCGTGGGGCGCAGAAACACCGGGATCGCGCCCGTCATCGTAATCGCGTGCAGAATCGATTTGTGGCAGTTACGGTCCACCACAACCACGTCGCCGGCGGCCACGTTGGCATGCCACACGACCTTGTTCGAGGTCGAGGTGCCGTTGGTCACGAAGTAGCAGTGATCCGCATGAAAAATGCGGGCGGCATTCAATTCGGACTCGGCGATGGGGCCGGTATGGTCCAGCAACTGGCCCAGTTCGTCCACGGCGTTGCAGACGTCAGCGCGCAGCATGTTTTCACCGAAGAACTGGTGGAACATGCGGCCCACGGGGCTCTTCAGGAACGCCACGCCACCGGAATGGCCCGGGCAGTGCCACGAGTACGAACCGTCTTGCGCATACTTGACCAGCTCGCGGAAGAACGGCGGCGGCAACGAGTCCACATAGCTGCGGGCTTCGCGGATGATATGGCGCGCCACGAATTCGGGGGTGTCCTCGAACATGTGGATGAAGCCGTGCAGTTCACGCAGGATGTCGTTCGGAATGTGCTCCGATGTGCGCGTTTCGCCGTACAGATAGATGGGGATGTCAGCGTTGCGAAAGCGCAGTTCGCCGATGAACATGCGCAGGTTCTTGATCGCGCTGGCCACGTCCTCGGGCGAGTCCACGTCGAACTCTTCATCGTCAATCGACAGGATGAAGGCGCTGGCGCGGCTTTGCTGTTGCGCAAACGAACTCAGGTCGCCATAACTGGTCACCCCGATCACCTCGACGCCCTCGGCCTCGATCGCAGCTGATAAGGCACGAATACCCAAACCGGACGCGTTCTCTGAACGGTAGTCCTCGTCGATGATGAAAATGGGGAAGCGAAATTTCATGCAGGCGCTCCTGGGGGCAAGGCGAAACGGACGCGTATAGCGGCGCGAGTGTACTGCGAGTAAAAAACCGTCCGATGACAGACGGCGCGAGCACCCGCCGGGCGGCGGGAATGGCCGAATTGTAGGGCCGTTTTTCTTACAGTCCTACGGGAAATCCCCGAAAAGGCGGGCACAGCCGTTGTCATCACGCCAAAAGCCGGGGCTTTCAGCACAGAGACAGCGGCCGCGACGGGGAGCAAACCTAGCGGATGGTCTGGGCCTCGCCGGTCTGCAAGGCGGAGGTGAAGAGCTCGAAGTAGGCCGGAATGGCCTCAGCGGACCCGTAGCGGATGCGCCGTTCGACCTTGGCGATAGCGCCAAAACACACCTCGGCGCCTGGTTCGCCGCAGACCAGCACAACCGGATCTTCGTCGTCGCAAACCTCGTACAGCCCGCCATGCGCGCGGCGGCCGACCTCGTAGAGATAGGCGGCAGCGCCAACGGTTTGCATGGGAGTAAGCGGCAACGTCCCGAGATGGGCGGCCTCCAGCGCGTCATCCAACGCGTGGACGCTGGACAGGGAGTAGTCCAGCACGGCGCCGGTGGAACCGGCTGCCTGTACAAAGTCTTGCGCGGCGTCCGCCACACGCGCCACGAATTCGTCTTGAACTTCGTCGCGCTTGGCGTCCTGGTTTATCTTGAGGAAACCGAACATCAGTGGCTCCTTTGTGAAAACCGCAAGCGGCAATGAATCCATTATAGGCAGCCCTCCCCCTATACTGCCCAAACTTCCCGAACCGTGCCGTATTCCCAACACTTGCCGAACATGCCCAACAACCTTGTCAGACGTCTGACCGCCCTGGACGCCGCGTCCCTGCGTCAATTGCGCCTGGATGCGTTGGTAGAAACCCCCGAATCGTTCGGATCAAGTTACGAAGAGGAACACACGCTGACACTGGAAGACATCCGGGGCTGGATTGCGCCACTGGATGACGGCGCAATGTTTGGCGTATTCACAAACGGCACACTGGCCGGCATGGTGGGCGTGGGCCGCCAGCGCAAGCTGAAGATGCGCCACAAGGCGCATATTTGGAGCATGTATGTGGCGCCGGCAGGACGCGGCCAAGGGCTGGGCCGCTTGCTGATGCACGCGGCGATCGCGCACGCGCAGACCATGCGTGGCATCCGTCAGGTGCAGTTGAGCGTAACGTCCAACAACATGGCGGCCGCCACGCTTTATGCCAGTCTGGGGTTTGCCGAGTACGGCCGGGAAATCGAAGCCCTTTGCGTCAACGGTGAACTCTACGATGAAACCCTGATGGCCCTGGCGCTGACCGGAAAATAGTCAGTTGCCGCCCGAGCGCCGGCGAGCGCCATACGCGCACACCTGATTGCGGCCGCTGTCCTTGGCCTTGTATAGCGCCTGATCGGCGGCCTTGATCACTGCATCCGGCGCGCGCAAGGCGTCGCCGCGCTCGGCCACCCCGATGCTGACCGTCACGCGCAGCGGCCGCGAACTGCGCCCGCCACGTGCGCCGCCACGCCGGCGTTGTCCGACCTGATCGGCCTTGGGCCGGGCAGGCTTGTCCCGCAGACGCATTTGATAGGCCTCGATGGCCCGCCTGACGCTTTCCAGGTGCGGCATGCTTTCGGCTGCCGTTTTGCCAGGAAAAATCAGCGTGAACTCTTCTCCGCCGTAGCGGTAAGCGTGGCCACCGCCCGGCACGCGCCGCAGCTGCGATGCGACCATGCGCAATACCTGATCGCCCACATCGTGGCCATGCGTGTCGTTGAACACCTTGAAATGGTCCACGTCGGCCATTGCCAGCGTATAAACCCGGCCCATGCGCTGCAAGCGTTCGTTCAGCGCGCGCCGGCCCGGCAACCCGGTCAGCTCATCGCGAAACGCCATGTGGAAGCCTTCATGCGCCAGAGAGATACACAGCGCCGTCAATGCCGCAGCGGACATCAACGCCAATTCGATGGGATGCTCCGCGCCGCGCGGCAAGGCCCACGCCATGCAGACGAAGCCCAGCCACTGGCCTGCCTGCTGCGGGCGTCCATAGCGCAACAGCAGCAGAGTCAGCGTCAAACCGGTCGCCAGCAGCGCGACCAGCGCTTCAACAGGCACACCCAGGCGCGCCAGCTTGCCCTGCAAGGCCAGCGTGCCAAATACGTCTATCAACCCTTCTTTGCCAATCAGCGCGATGACCGCCGCGCCCGCTGCCATCAGCGCGATGCGCGCGGCCATGTCCAGCAACATGCTGGATCGCTCGGACCACAGCGCGTTGATGGTGTAAATCAGCGACCACCAGGCCAGCGCCGGGCCCAGCGCCCAGGGCGCCTGCCGCGCCAGCGTCGGCCAGACCGCCGTGGCAACCAGCACGCACAGCATGAGCGCCATCGTCTGCGAGCGTTGGTACATCAGGCAGATGGCCGCCCCGATCAGGGCCATGACCCATGGCACGAACGGGACGATCAGCGTCAGCGCCGGCGGCCATTCGCGCCACAACAGCAGGCCCACCGCGGCGGCCACCGGCAGCGCGGGATAGAACAACAGGGGCAGCCAGGGAATATGGGGGTAACGCACGGGTCGGGGCCTTGCTCCGCTTGCAGAGATGACGTCGCCAAATCGGCAAACATATATATCCTTTTTACGGACGCGGCGGGGGGTTCTTTAGCGCGGCGGCCCTTACCGTGCAAGGCGTCAGGGCCATGATATGTTTCCCAACTGGTCCCAAAGGAAAGACCCCATGCAGATCCAGGTCAATATTGATGTGCCGGTGCAGTACCGGCCGGTGTCAGCCGCTGACTTCGAATCGCTCTTGGCGATACGGATAGCAGCCATGCGAGAAAGCCTGGAACGGCTGGGCCGATTTGACCCGGAGCGGGCGCGTTCGCGCCTGCAAAAGACCTTTGAGCCGGAGCGTACCTGGGCGATCAACCAAAACGGCCAATGCGTGGGGTTCTACGCCCTGCGCCCGGATGGCCAGGACTTGAGGCTGGACCATTTGTATATCGTGCCCGCGGCCCAGGGGTTGGGACTGGGCGGACAAGTCCTGCGGCACATTTTGCAAGACGCCGACAGCCGAGGGCTGCACGTGCGCGTGGGCGCGCTGCGAAACAGCGATTCCAACCGCTTCTACCGGCGGCACGGATTTGTGCAGACCAGTGAAAGCGAATGGGATATCGAGTATCTGCGCGCGCCACTGCGCGCAGAATGACGGATCAGGTGCGCGGCAGCGTGACGCCGCGTTGCCCTTGATACTTGCCGCCGCGGTCGGCGTACGAGGTCTCGCACACTTCGTCGCTTTCCAGGAACAGCATCTGCGCGCAGCCTTCGCCCGCATAGATTTTGGCCGGCAGCGGCGTGGTGTTCGAGAATTCCAGCGTAACGTGGCCTTCCCATTCGGGTTCAAGCGGGGTCACGTTGACGATGATGCCGCAACGGGCGTAAGTGCTTTTGCCCAGGCAGATGGTCAGCACGCTGCGCGGAATACGGAAGTATTCAACCGTGCGGGCCAGAGCGAACGAATTCGGCGGAATGATGCAGACATCGCCCTTGAAGTCCACGAACGAGCCTTCGTCGAAATTCTTGGGATCGACGATGGTGGAATTGATGTTCGTGAAAATCTTGAATTCGTCGGCGCAGCGCACGTCATAGCCGTAGCTGCTGGTGCCATAGCTGACAATACGCCCGCCATTGGCAGTGCGGACCTGGCCCGGTTCAAAGGGGTCGATCATGCCGGTTTCGGCCTGGCGGCGGATCCAGCGGTCGCTTTTGATGCTCATGGTGGGAATGGTGCTAGGGGATGAAATGGACTTCATTTTATCCCGAGCGCGGTGACCCTGCCCGCAGAGGCGGCAGGACGGGTTTGTCCCGCCCCGCCGGCCCGCCGTAAATCAGTTCCCCCAGAACGTCCGGTACACCAGCGCAATGCCGTTGACCGAGCCGCCCTTCAGGTCGACCGACAGCCCTCGCGCCAGCCGGTAACTGGCCCGCCCGACAGTGTCGCTGCCAGCCAGCGCCTGCTCGACGCTGAGCGTAATGCCATTGGCAAACGACTTGCTGGCCACCAAGAACTGGGTTGCGAGCTGGCTGTCGCTGTCCCGGTTGATGTCGCCTGCCACCGTGCGGTCAGGCAGGATGCTGCCGGAACTGCCGATATTGCCGGTGCGCACGCTGACGTCATCCAGGCCGAACTGCTTGTAGAACGGCTGCCCGCCCCCCAGCAGCGCCGTGCCAACGGACACCAGCAAGGCGGCGTCGCTGCCGCTTTCATCCGGCCCGCGGCCCAGCAGCAGCCAGGACAGCTTTTCCACGTCGCTGACGTCTGGGTAAGACACCAGATCGATCCGCGGGCGCTGGGCCGTGCCCACGACCTTGACGCCCGCCTCGACCTGTTCGCCGGTGCGCAAGGCTTCGATATCCAGAAGCGGGTTATCCAAACGACCCTGGAAGGTCAGCGTGCCGCGGCTCAGGCGCAGTTTCTGGCCATAGGCTTCAATCCCCCCGCCCCGCGTACGCAGCGCGCCCACGCCTGTCAGCCGGCCGTCATTCAGCAGAATTTGAATGGAGCCCAGCAGCCCGGCGTCCAAGCCCATGCCGGTGATGTAGAAGCGCGGACCCATGTCGAATTTCAGGTTCATGCTGGTTTGCAGCGGTGTGGAGACGGCAGTGGGGTCCTGCCCCGCCCGCACCACGCGCACATCGTCATCCAGCGACGGCACCCCTTGCAGGATCTCCAGGCTGAACCAGCCCGCGTCGGCTTTCAGGTCGCCCACGATATCGATCCGGGGCATGGCTGCCTTCAGGTCGATAGTGCCGGACACCATGGCGTAGCGGTCCGAGCGCTGCAAGGCCGGGAAACGGTACAAGACCAGGCGGATGTTGCCGCCGCCTTCCATGATGTTCCACTGGCCCTTGGCCTCGGCGTACCCGCCCTTGGCCTCCGGATTGGTCGTGATCCATTCCTTGGTGCGCCATTCGGCGGGCATGACCCGCAGCGTCGCCGGAAAACGCAGGCTGTCCAGCACCAGCTTATCGCCGTCCAGGCGCGCGGACAGAGTGCCGTCGATCAGACGCACCCCGTCGTCAATACGCACAACGCGCAGCTTGTCGCCCCGGATATTGCCGCTGGCGGACCATTTCCCAGCAAGCGTTCCCTGCGCTTCCAGATTGGCTTTCAGTGTGCCGCCGACTTCCATCGAATCGCCCACGAACAGGCTGACCCACGCCAGGTCGGCGACGTCGGCGTCCAGCTTGGCGCGCAAGGGCTGACGCGAATCCAGCGACATGCCGCCTTTGGCATCGACCAGCAAGATCGCTGTGGCCGACGCATTGACGGTGCCCATCGTGTTGGTGGCCAGATTGATCTTGGCATCCAACCTGCTGGCATTGGCGGCGCTAGGCGTGGCCGTCACGTCCAGCACCAGCGCCTTCACGCCCAGCGGGATGGGAGGGTCGCCTGGAATCAGCAGGTCGCCATCACGCCGGGAAACGCGTGCCTTGCCCGCCAGCCGGCCGTCAAAGGTCAGATCCCACAGCACATCCAGCGCAATACGGCGCTGCCCTTCCGGAATCATGGCGTTCACGCGGCTGGGGCCTTTGCCTAGTTTGGCGGCCGCTTCGGGGTCCACGGCACCGATTACCTGGCGCGCCATCGCAGCCGTAATGACCAGATTGTCTGCCTGGCCAGCGGTTTCCCAGCGCTTGCCGCCGCCGCGTGAGCCCTTGTGGGCCACGGTCAGGCGCTCCTTGCCGGGCAGGGTAAGACTTAGGGAGGTCTGGCCGACCTGCCATTGCCATTGCGGCGCCACGGCTGATGGCAGAAAGGCCAAGGTGACCGGCCGGTCCGCCGCTACGGTAAACCCGGCGGTGTCCGCCGTCAGACGCGAGAACGCGCCGCGCCAGCCCGCCAGAGCCGCGTCGGGCTGGCCTGCCGGGCCAACGCCCCAGCCACCCGCGAAAACAATATTGGCTTTAGCGGGGGCTTCGCCCAGCACACCGGCACGCGGTTTGGCCGGGGTATAGCTGGCGGTTACGTCGCCGCGATGCGCGGCCATCGTGCCGCCGAACTTGCCTTTTAAGTCCGCACCGCCTGGAATTCCAGGCCAAAACGCGTCCAGCTGAGGCGCTTGGGCGTCCAGCGTCAGCTTGCCGTCTGCCGCATCCAGTTCGCCTTGGGCCTGTACCCGGTTGCGGCCCAATTTCAAATCCACCGCCAGCCCATGGATACGCAGTCCGGCCAAGGGATCGGGCGCGGCGGCCGCCGGTACCGCAGGCGCCGCTGCATCTGGCGCGGCGATGTCCACCTGGGCTTTCAGCCCGCCGGTCAACGGCTGCTTATTCCAACGCGTGCCCTCTTCAAAACGCAGGTCCACGGCCGCATGGCGTAGTTGACTCAAATTCTCGATATCGGCTTGCAGGTCGCCGCGTACGGTCAGCACGGCCGGCGGAATGGCATCGCCTAACCACGGCGCCAGATCCAGGCGCTGGCCGCTGAACGAGCCCACGATGCGGTCGCGTCCCTTGCCCTGCGCGGTGTCGGATTGCAGATCGAACTGCGCGGTCAGGGTGGACTTGTCGGGCAGTTGCGCCTGAGCCCGCGCGCTGCGCAGCACCAGCGCCGTGCGCGGCGCCAGGTCGGCAACCACGTCTAGCAACATTCCAGAGCCCGAACCATCCAGCTTGGCCTGAATGCCTTCCATAGAACCGGCCGCATCTGCCCGCAGCACTACCTGGCAGGCGGGCGCAGGCGGTCCGGCCAGCTCTGGTGGACGCGCCTTGGCGTTGGCTGCGGATTTCGGGTCGGCAACTACGCCAGAATTGGGTCCAGACGCGCTTTTGCCGTTCTTATTGGCTACGCCCTTGTCGGCCTTGCCGGCGCCCGCTTTGGGTTCGACTTTGGCGTCAGTCTTGATATCGGCCGTCTTGGCCCCCGCCGTTGCCCGGGGATCAAAAACACCACTCAGCTTTTCGGCCTGGCACAGCGGAGACTCCGGACCCGCGCCACGCGCGGTCACGTCCAGACGCGCAGCGAATGGCCAGGGGTCCGCCATGCCTTGCAGTTCGGCCTGACCGGATACATCCGCCTGCCCGATCTCATGACCTACACGCAGGCTCGCTATGCGCAGTTGCGCGCTTTGTTTACCCGCCGCGAAGGTCGCGTTCAAATTGCCTAGCGTCACGGGCAAGGGCTGGCCGTCTTGCACGAGCTGGAATTCACCCAGCGCCAGACGATCCACGGCGATGTCCACAGGCAAGGACGGCAGCGTGAATGGCGCGCTGTCTTCCTGCGCCGCAGACGGCTCGGAGCTTGGCGCCAGCGTCACATGAACCGAACTGGCCGACAGGTCGCGCACGTGCAGCAACCGGTCGCCCAGCGCGCGCCAATGCACATCCAGGTGCAAATCACTGATGTCGATGCGCGTACCGCCCGCGTCCAACTCCAGCTTGCCGACCGAAACGCCCCGCAGAATTGAGCCCTTTACGTCCAGCGCTTGCCCGTTGAGCTGCTGCGCCGCCGTGGTCAGCAATAGGCGTGTGCCGTTTTGCGACCCCACCAGCCAAAACAGAAATCCGGCCGCCAGCACGGCCAACATAGCCAAACCCGGCAACCACCAGACCAGGACCTGCCGCAGAAATTTTCGCAGCGCCTTCAAAACGCAATCCCTAACGAAAAGTGCAGGCGCAAGTCGCGTTCGCGCTGGCCATAGGCCAAATCCAGGAACAAGGGGCCGGCCGGTGTGCGCACCCGGGCGCCCACGCCATACCCCACCGCCAGGGACATATCGCCAAACGACTCGGCCGCATCCCCCGCGTCCACGAATACGCCCATGCCCCAGCGCTCGTTGAAATAGTGGTCGTACTCAATACTGCCGACCACCAGCGTGGGCGCGCCCACGACAGCGTTGTCGCGTTTCAAGCCAATGCTCTGGTATTTGTAGCCTCGGATCGATCGTGCGCCGCCAGTACGGAAACCAAAATCGTCCGGCACTTGCACTCTGCTGCTGGACCATACCCGGCCGACTTCACCGCGCACCGTCAACACATCCAGCTTGCCGATGGGCCACCATTTCTGGGCCCGGAACCGGGCGCGCGTATAGGGTTCACCGGTATCCAGCGTTACCCCCACACCGCCGCCCAACGCGATCAGGTTGCCCTCACGCGGGTCGTACTTGTTGTCCACATCGCGGCGCAGCCACTCGGCGGTTGCGGTCAGTGTCGGCAAGGTGTATTCGTCGCCGCCATCGATTTTGACGTGATCCTGGGCCAGCAACAGGCCCCAGCGGGTTTCGTAGTCGACCCGGCTATCGCCCGCCCCCTTGCGTTCCTGCAAGCGGGTCGCGCCAATCGCGTAACGCGTTACGTCCAGCCCCTGAATGTCGGAATGGTCCGCCAGGATGCCGAAAGAATCCTTATAGCCGCGCTCGGTCGGCGGCAGCAGAAAGTCGGCATAGGCGCGTTGGCGCAGCCGGTCCACGCTGAAACCCGTCTCCATCGTGAGCGGCTGGCCAAACACCACGTTCTGGCGGTACAGCGATTCCACGCGTACGCCCGCCTCGTCGTCCACCCCCAACGAGGCCGTAAACCGTTTTGGCGGCGCTTCAACCACCCTCACCTGTACGGGCAAGGTCACTTCGCCATCGGAATCGTAGACCGCCGGCGGCGGCGGCACGCCGCCCGATACAGACGGGTCGCCCGCAGGCGTGGCAGCGGCCAGATCGGTCGACCCCGGCGCGCGCGCTCGGTCCGCATTGGGCTCGGGGGCCTGTTGCAGCCCCGGCTGCTCCAGCGACACAAAGGCGCCGCGAAAGAAGGCGGTGGACTGCAAGTCCTGCTGCCAGGTGTCCAGACGGTTCTGGTCGTAAGCGGCGCCCACGGAATAGCGCACATAGCGCTGAATCAGCTTATCGGGCACCCGCTTCAAGCCTTCGGTGTTCAGTTCGCCCATGCGGACCTGCGGGCCGCTATCGATGGTGACGCGCAAGGCGGCCGAGGCTGCGTCGGCCTGAATGTCGGCCAGTGACGCCGTCATCCGCGCAAGCATGAAGTCGCGCGAGGACACTTCGTCCAGCAGGTTTGACTTGGCTTTGTTCCAATCGCTATTGATGAACGGCTGGCCTGTCTTGAGTTGCCAGTCGTCGCGCAGTTTCTGTATGCGCGCGGCATACTCCGGGCGAGTGATGCGGCCGGTGAATTTAAGGTCTACGGACGAGACTGTCGTGCGCTTGCCGGAAACGATGCCGATATCCCAGGTTTCCCCGCCGATGTCGGTTCCAGCTTCCAGCGTCACCGTAGGCGAAAAATAGCCTTGAGTGGCAAGCGCCGCCAGCGTCGCGTCGCGCGCGCGCCGGCGCAGGCGGTTTATTTCACCGCCGTCCTGGTCTTCGGCCAGCCGCGCAATGGCATCCACGGCCTCGGTGATCGCCTGCAGGGCGGCCGGCGGCACGCCGCCGGGGTCCACAATGATTTCCGGGCGCTTGGCCAACGCCTCGCCCGACACCACGCAAAGACCAGCCAAGAAGGCTCGGGCAGCCCACCGCATGCGTCAGGTCGGCTGCTGCACGACGATGGACGGGAATTTCCCGGCCATGTCGCGCGGAAGCGCCGCGACGCCCGCTGCGAGCTTTCTGGCAATACCGCGGTAAAGCGAAGCGGCTTCGCTGCCCGCGTCCGACACCACGGTCGGGGTGCCCGCATCCGTTTGCTCGCGAATCGCCAGCGTCAGGGGCAGGCTGCCCAACCAGGGGGTCTGGTACTGCTCGGCCATGCGCTGGCCACCGCCTTCGCCGAAGATGTGCTCGGCGTGCCCGCATTGCGAGCAGATATGGATAGCCATGTTTTCAACCACGCCCAGAATCGGCACGTCCACTTTCTGGAACATGCGCAAACCTTTGCGTGCATCCAGCAGCGCCACGTCTTGCGGGGTGGTGACAATGACCGCCCCCACAACCGGCACCTTTTGCGCCAGAGTCAGGGCGACATCACCCGTGCCCGGGGGCATATCGACGATCAGGTAGTCCAGATCGCGCCAATTGGTTTGACGCAGCAGTTGCTCCAGCGCCTGCGTGACCATCGGGCCGCGCCAGATAGCGGGGGAGTCCGCATCAATCAGAAAGCCGATGGAATTGGCTTGCAGGCCATGGCCCGTCAGCGGTTCCATGCTTTTGTTGTCCAGGCTTTCCGGACGGCCGGAAATTCCAAGCATGGTCGGCACGCTGGGCCCGTAGATATCCGCATCCAGAAGACCGACCTTGGCGCCCTCGGCAGACAGGGCCAGCGCCAGATTCACGGCGGTCGTGCTCTTGCCTACGCCGCCCTTGCCGGACGCCACTGCAATAATGTTGCGCACATTGGGCAACGGCTTCAAGCCTTTCTGCACGGCGTGCGCCGCTACTTTCCACGTCACCGTCACCTGCGCGTCCGCCGCGCCGGCTTGGGACAACGCCGCAACCGCGAGCGCACGGATCTGGTCGCGGACGCTTTCCGCCGGATAACCCAGCTCCAACGTCAGCGCGACGCGGTCGCCAGCCAGCTGAATGTCACGATCTTTTACAGAAACGCCCAAATCCAAACCGGTATTCGGGTCTTGCGCCGCGCGCAGTGCAGCGCGAATATGTTCTATCGTTATACTCATGTCACTATGGTTCCGTAGGCAGCGCGGCTTCTGCGGGCCGCCATCCCCTAAAGGATAGCGGATACACGGGAACCTTTCGCTGCGTTTTGCATCCCAACTTCATGACCAACACACTTATCCGCTTCTTTCGTGCCGTCCTATTCGCCGCCCTGGCCTTGATCGGTATGGCAATGGCGCTGGTATTCATGTTGTCCACGGCACTCGCCGTGGCGATCCTGTACGTGGTCGCCAAGGTGCGCGGCAAACCTTTCGGCGTTCGCGCCTATTGGAGCCAGCGCCAAGGCGTCCGCCCGGGTCCGTTCCAGTCCGCCACTGCCCCATTCGCTACGCAACCGCGTGGTGATGTGATCGACGTCGAAGCACGCGAAATCCGCTAATAGCGGCGGCTGTGCTTCTTGCCTGCCCCGCTAGCGGCGCAGGCGGGCGAATGCTTGACACGCTGTTACGGCAAACCACGCCGCATCAGCCGCATGAAAGCGTACGCTGCGCGCACTGCCCGCCCCCTCTTCAACCCGCCTGATTCGCGCCCATGCGCCAGGCGGGTTGCGTCATTATTGGCCCGGCGCGGGCAAGTCTGCGCCGTTGTCCTAAAATGGCCGGCAAATTCCTTTTTCCCTCAACCTCTATTGACGACCATGTCTCGCACCCTTTTTGTCACCACTGCGCTGCCCTACGCCAACGGATCTTTCCACATCGGCCACATCATGGAGTACATCCAGGCTGATATCTGGGTTCGTTCGATGCGAATGGCGGGCCACACGGTGCACTTTGTGGGTGCGGATGACGCGCACGGCGCGCCCATCATGTTGAAGGCTGAAAAAGAAGGCATCACGCCGCAGGCGCTGGTTGCCCGCTACGCGGCCGAGCGGCCGCAGTACCTGAATGGCTTTCACATCCGGTTTGACCACTGGCATTCCACGGATTCCGCCGAGAACATCGCGTTGTCTCACGACATCTACCGCGCGCTGAAGGCCCAGAACCTGATCGAAACCCGCTCTGTCGAGCAGTTCTACGATCCGGTCAAGGGCATGTTCCTGGCCGACCGCTACATCAAGGGCGAATGCCCCAAATGCCATGCCAAGGATCAGTACGGCGATTCCTGCGAGGTCTGCGGCGCGGTGTATGCGCCCACCGAGCTGATCAATCCGTACTCGGCCCTGACTGGCGCCACGCCCGTGCTGAAGTCGTCGGACCATTTCTTCTTCAAGCTGTCTGATCCGCGCTGCGTGGAATTCCTGCAGGAATGGACTACCGGCTCGAACGCAGCTGGTATTAAACACCTGCAACCTGAAATGCTGGCCAAGACCCGCGAATGGCTGGGTGGCGAAGACGGCGAAGCCAAGCTGGGCGACTGGGACATTTCCCGCGATGCGCCCTACTTCGGCATTGAAATTCCGGATGCGCCGGGCAAGTACTTCTACGTCTGGCTGGATGCCCCGGTCGGCTACCTGGCGTCCCTGAAGTCGTACTGCGAGGTCAAGGGCCTGGATTTCGACGCCCTGCTCGACCCCAACGGCACCACCGAACAAGTGCACTTCATCGGCAAAGACATCGTTTACTTCCACGCGCTGTTCTGGCCCGCAATGCTGAAATTCGCCGGCCGCAAGACGCCTGACGCCGTCAACGTGCACGGTTTCATCACCGTCAGCGGTGAAAAAATGTCCAAGAGCCGCGGCACCGGCATTTCGCCGCTGCGCTACCTGGAAGTCGGCATGAATGCCGAATGGATGCGCTACTACATCGCCGCCAAGCTGAACGCCCGGGTCGAAGACATGGACTTCAACCCCGAGGACTTCATCGCCCGCGTCAACAGCGATCTGGTCGGCAAGTACGTCAATATTGCCAGCCGCGCCGCCAGCTTCATCACCAAGCATTTTGACGGCGTGCTGGGCTATTCGGGCGACACGGCCGCGCTGGCCGCCGAATACGCGCAACAGGCCGAGTCGATCCGCGCCGACTTCGAGGCCCGCGAGTACAACCGCGCCATCCGCGAAATCATGGCCTACGCCGACCGCATCAACCAGGCGTTCGATACAGCCCAGCCCTGGGTGCTGGCCAAGGGCCTCGCCACGGCCGACGACGCGCAAAAGGCAGCGTTGCAAGATATCTGCTCACGCTCGCTGGCGGGCTTCAAGGCATTATCCGTGATGCTGGCGCCGGTGCTGCCGCAATTGGCGGAACGCGTCGCACAAGAACTGTTCGGCGCCGACGCTCCATTCACGTGGGCCGACGCTTCGGTGCTGCCGCAGCGCATCGCGCCGTTCAAGCATCTGATGCAGCGCGTAGAACCGCAAATGCTGGAAGACCTGTTCGAGCCGCCCGCAGCCCCTGTTGTCGTGCCCGGCGGCGAGCCCATCGCCGAAACGATCTCGATTGACGACTTTGCCCGTGTCGACTTGCGCATCGCGCAAATCGTCAACTGCGAGCACGTCGAAGGTTCGACCAAGTTGCTGCGCCTGACGCTGGACGTGGGCGAAGGCCGCCACCGCAACGTGTTCTCGGGCATCAAGTCGGCCTATAAGCCCGAAGACCTGATCGGCAAGCTGACCGTCATGGTGGCCAATCTGGCCCCGCGCAAAATGAAGTTCGGCATTTCCGAAGGCATGGTGCTGGCAGCCAGCCACGCGGAAGAATCGGTGGACGCTGGCATCTACGTGCTGGAACCGTTCCCCGGCGCCAAGCCCGGCATGCGCGTGCGCTGATCGCGTAACACCCGCCAGGCCAAACGGCCAGTTCGCGAGTTCAGCGAGCTGGCCGTTTTTTCATGGATGGGACGAATTACGCAAAGTCCGCCGCTTTCGCGAGCCTCTGCCGTTTCGGGAGGTCGAGTTTGATGTCAGCCTCACCAGGCATGGCCAGCAAATCGGCGAGAGAACCTACTGCGGCAGTGATCGTTCCGCGACGATGTCAGGAAGGCAAAGCGGACGAACTAGCGTCCGTAGTCACCGTGGCAGCTTTAGTGGCTGGGTGCCAGCTCCGGGTCCAGCGAACGACGCTCGTCAAAAACGAAACACTTGCCCTCGTAGCCGGGGCCGCCAGTTTCTTCAAAGTACTTGAGGATGCCGCCGTCCAGTTGGTACACGTTCTGGATGCCCGCCTCGTTCATATAGATGGCCGCTTTTTCGCAGCGGATGCCGCCGGTGCAAAAGCTGACGACGGTCTTGCCTTCGAGTTCGGCGCGGTGGGCCTGTACCGCTGCGGGAAACTGCGTGAAGCGGTCGATGCGCCAATCGATGGCATTGGTGAATGTGCCTTCGTCCACTTCAAACGCATTGCGCGTGTCCAGCATGACCACGGGCCGCCCAGCGTCATCGACACCCTGCTCGAGCCAGCGCGCCAGCGTATGCGCGTCCACGCCCGGTGCGCGGCCAGCCTCGGGGCGGATGGTTGGATGATCCATGCGGATGATCTCGCGCTTGATCTTGACCAGCAGCTTGCGAAACGGCACACCGCCGCTGTGGCTGAATTTCACTTCCAGATCGGCGAAGCGCGGATCGGCACGCAAAGCGTCCAAAAAGGCGTCGATACCCGCGGCCGTACCCGCCAGGAACAGGTTGATGCCTTCTTCGGCCAGCAGGATGGTGCCCTTGAGGGCGGCGTCTGTGGCCAGGGCCAGCACGTGCGTGCGTAGCTCGGGCAGTGAATCCAGCGAAACGAATTTGTAGGCGGCGATATTGACGACAGAAGTCATGGCAAAGCAAAAGAAAACGGACGGCGAAGCCCGTAATAGTAATCGCTGGGCGGGGTGGGCCGCCCGCCGCCGTCTTTGATCCCGCTCAACGATTGACGATTTCCTGCTCGATAACGGCGTCCAGCACCCAGCGCACAGCCGGGGCGTCTGCGGGTGGATTGGGGTCAGTGACCTCGACCACACGCAGGCGATAGCGGATGCCGGGCTGGAAATTAAAGCCGGTGATGTCGCCGTACCAGAACTGCCAGGGTTGGGTAGCGCTATCGCGCACCTGGTAGCACATGGCGCGGCCGGCGCCGGCATTGCACGGCACGCGTTCGGAATTGACATAAACAAGCTTGCTCGCCCCTGCCGTGCCGCCCACGATAGGATCGGTACGGCGGCCGAAATCCAGGGTATCGCCAGAACTGAGCACCCAGGTCATGCGTTGCGGATTGCTGCTGTTGTCGAACGAGGTAGCGGTAATGCGCGTCAGGCCCGCCAGATAGTCTCGTTCCAGCGCCATGCTTTGCGGCGCGCAGGCCATCATCGTCGCCACTGGCTGCGCTTGCACGATCAGCTGACCATTGGCAACGGTGTAGGGCGCGTTGTACTGGTTGCAGCCTGCAAACCCCGCCATGCGCGTTGCGCCCTGGTCGTGAATGAAACTGGCTGTCAATGGACGCGAGTTGGTAGACGGGTGCGGAATGGTGCGCAAACCGCCTCCCGGCTGGGCCCAGCGCGCCAGGTCCCAACTGGTTTGAGCCAGGATGTCCGAGGCTGCGGCGGGGCGGTAGCGGGTGTCCTGCCCATTTGCGGCAAGCGGTGGCGCAGACGAGCAGGCGGCAAGGCCGCCAGCCAACGCGCAGAGCGCCAGCCAGCGCGGGTAAGCGGAATAGGACATGCGGGTCTCCAGGAATCGTGTTCCGCGTTACGGGGTCGGAGGATCTTGGCGGCGTTCGAATTCCAGCACATCGCCGTCACGCAGATTGAACGTCAGGTGCCGGGGGGCGCCACCGCTATCCAGCGTAAAGGTGTCGATCGCGGTCAGGCCGCGCAGGTAGTCAGTTTCAAGACGGGCGCGTTCGGGCGGCACGCAGGCCATGCGAGTCATTGCAGGCGCGTTGATGAAAAGCTTGCCGCCTTCCAGCTTGTACGTACCCATGTAGCGATTGCAGCCCGCAAATCCGTTGACTCGGTATTCCTTGCCTTGCGCCAGGAACGTCAGACGGACGGGTTCGCCGTTGTCGCCGTGGGGGATGTCGCGCAGCGCGCCCCCGTTTTGCGTCCAGCGCACCAACTCCCAGCTTGTCTGGGCCAGGGAATCGGCGCTGGTGACGGCATTGGCGGCCGCGGCGCCTTGCGGACGCGCCCCGCCGGTAGATCCGGCGCAACCAGCCAATGCCACGGTCAGAAGGCTCAGGCAGAGCAGCCGGCAACGCGGCGACAGTAGGGTAAGCATAGAGGGGCTCCTAAAGATTTCACTCCTCAACTGTAACCGCATGGCGCGCGCGCGTCCCCAGGTCTCCGCCCTACAGCCGTATCCAAAAGCTGCACATTCGCGTTGGCCTCTAACGCCGATGGCGCGGGTTCTGCATCGAATGCCGCATGGCGACGCAGGCGGGCGACGCGCAGAATCAGTGCAGACCACGCATCCGGCCATGGGCAGCACAGGCGAAAAGAAGCCGGTCGAAGACGTAACGCAGCCGCAGGTGTCCGGCCGATCGGGCCAAAAATAAGACTATCCGGGAGACACGGCGATGGGCTTTTTAAGAACCTTACTAGCGTTGTCGGTGGTGCTGGACCACCTGGGAGGCAGTTATGCCGATCAGTTGGTCGGCGGCCGCCTGGCGGTACAGCTGTTTTATGTCATTTCCGGCTTCTTGATTTCTTATGTATTGACGGCCACGGACAGCTACCAAGGGGCCACCGGCAAGTTCTACGCCAACCGCTTCCTGCGCCTGTTCCCGATTTATCTGGCCGTGGCCGCGTTGACGCTGGTCGCGCATGTTGTGAGTGGCGGCGAATTCTTCCGTTTCTACGCTGCATTGCCCTTCAGCGCCGAGGTGTTCCTGGTGCTGTCGAACTTGTTCATCCTGGGTCAGGACTGGCTGATGTTCTTTGGCATCGAACACTCCGCCCTGGCCTTCACGGGTAGCTTCGCGCACAGCGAGGTGCCGTTGTATCAGGGGCTGCTC
This sequence comes from Achromobacter seleniivolatilans, assembly GCF_030864005.1. Lineage (NCBI taxonomy): Bacteria > Pseudomonadati > Pseudomonadota > Betaproteobacteria > Burkholderiales > Alcaligenaceae > Achromobacter > Achromobacter seleniivolatilans. Next base: position 5,770,816 of record NZ_CP132976.1, on the reverse strand, counting down.
GTGCCGCAAGCGTGGACGCTAGGCGTCGAGATGAGCTTTTATCTGGTGGCGCCCTTCGTGCTGAATTCCCCGCGCCGCCTGCTCACCCTGCTGGCCGCGTCATTGGGCTTGCGCGTGATATTGATCGTGACCGGCGTGGGGTTGACCGACCCCTGGACCTATCGATTCTTTCCGACCGAATTAGCGCTATTTTTGATCGGGTCGTTGTCGCATCAGGTGCTGCTGCCGCGATTCAAAGCCTGGACCCAGCGCGTCAAGCGCCTGCCGGAGCTGGGCACAGGCGTCCTGGTGATCTACAGCTTCTTCCACTTTTCGATCGGCTTTAACCCCACGGCGCGCGACGGATTGGCGGTGCTGCTGTTCGCAATACTGCTGCCGCTGGCCTTTCTGTTCCAGTCACGGCATCGGCTGGACAAGGCAATCGGCGAACTGAGCTATCCGATCTACATCTGCCACTCTCTAGTCATCATGTTCTTCAGCTGGCTGATCAACGAGGTCGAGGTGCATCAGCCCATGCTGTTCGCGGCATTGGTGATCACGGGCTGTATCGGATTCTCTGCCCTGCTCAATGGGCTGATTGCAGACCCGGTAGAGCGCCTGCGTGGCCGCCTGCGCGCCACTGCCAAGGACGATGGCCGGCCGCAAGCTGCGGACGTGCGGCGCCGCCCTGCGGCGGCGTCTGCACAACCGATGGGATCTATTCGCCGCGTGCCTTGATATAAGCGGCCAGCACCAGTTCGATCTGCCGCTTTTCCTGGGAACTCAATCGGGAATAGGTGGCATAGGACACCGATTCGAACGGCCATGCGGGCTGGGCCGGGCATCCGGCGGCGCTGGCCGGGGGCTCGCCGTATCCGGAACTCAGCATCGGCCCTTCGCCGGTGCTGAGCCACATCGGGCTCACACGCAACGCGCGGGTCAGTTTGATGAGCGCATCGCTGGAAGGCTGAAGGCGTTGCCCGCTTTCGTAATTGCCAATGGCGCTTTGCGACAGGTTGCTTGCGACCGCCAAGTCCTTTTGAGTCCATCCCTGAAGCATTCTTGCGTTGCGCAGACGATGGCTAAACGTGTCCAATCGATCAACCTGAGACATTAATATGAATTTATTTATTTGATTAAAACATCTCAATACTGCTGCCAAATAAACGGATTACACCCCAATTTCCAGGCTAATCCGTAAATCGCAGCATTCGTCTGCTGACCCGCCGCTCCCCACGGCCTGGCGTCGCTGAATTGCGCTGACACCATCGCAAAAAAAACCAACGCTGTCATTGACTTACATCCAACGTGCGCTCGATTTTGCCCGAAGCGCCCCATTGCGCCGCACGCGCTCAGGCCGCGAAAAGCCCGCATGAGTTTATGGCCATACGTGCGTCGAAAATAGAAAATAATGTATCGGTAATACTTAATAATCTATTGTCGTAAACGCCGAAACGAACAGTGTTTCAGGTCCTTCCGGCGGTTTTCCCCCTGCTGGACTGTTACCAGCAGAAACTACAGAAACGTATCTTCACAAAAAAACACGCCCGTGTTTAAATGAAACACGGGCGTGACTTCCATGCAGGATCGGGTCATCGGCGGCCAGCGGCAACAACGCTTGGCCACGCGCCGGTCCAACTCCAAACCCGGCTGCTGGCCGGGCGCGAAAACCATGGATACTGGCCATTGATCCAGACCTCTCGCCCATATTCCAACAATATCGCCAGACGGTCTCGTCATGGCGCGCAGCTTAGGAGGTGGGCATGCACGGACTGCTAGCGCCAAGACATTCCCCCTTTAAGCACCGCACCCATGCCGCGCCACCTCATTGGAAGCATCAATGAACAACACGCTGGATGTGATCTTTCTCGGCAACGACGACGCCAGACACGCCCGACTCGTGGAGGCTCTGTCACACCTGGGCTTTAGCGTCCGCCGCTGCCTGGATCTGGTTGATGTCTACGATCGTTATTCCCGCCGTCCCAGCCCATTGATCGTGCTGGAGGCTCCCTTACCTGACATACACAACGCCGCGGTGCGCTTGCGGGCGGTAGACCGGGGCTTGGGCATCGTCGCGATTGCCGCGTTCGCCGACACTGAAAGCCGTATCCGCACCCTGCTCTGCGGCGCAGACGCCTGCCTGCCGCCAGACGTAAGCGGACTGGAACTAGCCGCCGTCCTGCAATCACTGGTGCGGCGCGCAGTAGGCCTCGATGGCATGGACAGCAGCACATCGGATGTGCATGCAGAAGAACCCATCCAGGAAACCTGGCGGCTCGCCAACAAAGGATGGACCCTGATCAGTCCGTCGGGGCGCACGTTGGGTCTGACCACCGGCGAGCGCGACTTCCTGTCGCGTCTGGTCAGTGCACCTGACCGCAAAGTCAGCCGCGATGCGTTCTACGCAGACGGAGCGGACGACGCCGACAGCGGCATCACGCGGCGCCGCTTCGTGGATGTGATGATCAGCCGGTTACGGCGCAAGGCGGCCGCCAATCTGATGACGCTGCCCATCCGCGCGGTGCATGGCTGGGGCTATATGTTCGCCTCGGACATTACGCTGGATCTGGACTTCAGGGATTCGGGAGACGAGAGCCGCTACGAGGCGCTGGATGAATGGCGCCGAGAAACGGCGGACGCTGGCGCGTCAACTCGACGAGCGGTCCAGGTGGCCTGACTGGCCTGGCACAGCGCGATGCTGGCGCTGCGGCGGGACGAAAAAAACGCGGCGCTGCCCCGAGAGGTAAGACGCCGCGCTAAAACAACACGTGTTCCCGGAGTCATCAGCCGGCACTGATGCCTTCTACCTGGATCACGCGATTCCAACATTCGTGCCTCATACTACTCACGCACGGTCCGACCGTGAACCTGTGCAGGGTCTCTAGTCCCCGCGCAAGCTGCAACGTGATCAACGCTTTGCACTCGGCCTGCCCTGGCTGCTGGCAGGCTTACCGCCTGTATCAGCGGCGTTCCTCTTGGATAGCCGCGTGATGAACGAAGTTTAGGACTTCGAACGCGATTCCAGTAATTCTTTGTTGATAGCCTTCTATACATATTAGGCATAGGAGCACGTATGCGCTTCGTCCTAAAATGCCGGCAAAGGATCTAAGACCGTATGCCCCAAACACGCATCCCGCTAAGACACCGTTTCAGGAAAGTGCTGGCGTTCTTCCCGCCCAACTGGTGCCTGGCCATCCTGGTCGCCCTGGATGGATATGCCTTCATGCACCCGGTGCTGCGCGAGGTCCGCGCACGCGAGTATTCATTCTGGCTGGCGCTGGACAATTGGCACGAGGTCATGCGCGTGGTCGGCCTGCTGGAAATTCCGCGGCTGGTGTTGGGCGTTGGCCTTCAGGTCATTGCGATAGGTCTGATCCTGAAAGCCCGCATCGCGTGGGCCTTTTCACTGGTGCTGCTGATAGGCATCGGCACCTTCGCCATTCTGGGCGATGGCGGACGCGCCGGTCTGGGCATCTATACATTGGTGCTGCTGATCGCGCTGATCGCCTACTGGCGCCGCTTTGACCGCGCCAGCGTCACGGCGGGGTCGCTGTTCGCCTTGGTCAGCATTCTGTCGCTGTTGATCTATGCGGTCTTCGGCACGCTGTATCTGGGCAATGAATTCAACCCCCCCATTCTGGACGCGGCCACGGCGCTCTACTTTTCCATCGTGTCGATGTCCACGGTGGGGTATGGCGATATCACGCCGCACAGCACCACGGCGCGGCTGTTCACTGCGTCGATTATCATTCTTGGCATTACCGTATTTGCTACGTCCATCAGCGCGATCGCCGGACCGGTGATCGGCGGCAACTTGAAGCGGCTTGTCAAAGGCAGGTTTTCCACCGCCATGCGTAAAAATCACATCATCATTGCGGGCGCCACACCTCTTGCGCTAAGCGTCTATGACGGCCTGCGCCGCCGCGGCGACGAAGTCACCGTTATCGTGCCCACTGGCATGCCGCAGGAATATCCCGCAGCCACGGATTTGATCGAAGGCGATCCCTCCAGCGTGGAAGTCTTGCGCAATGCCGGGGTGCTGCACGCGCGCTATGTGTTGGCGCTACGCGATGACGACGCCGAAAATGCGTTCATCGTCTTGGCGGCCAAAGAGGCCACGGGCGACCAGGGCGCCAAAACGGTGGCGCTGGTCAACACCAGCAAGCACCTGGAGAAAATCCGGCGCGTACAGCCAGACCTGGTGTTCTCGGTGCAATTGCTGGGCGCTGAATTGCTGGCGCGTGCCATCAACGGCGAACCCATGGACAGCCAGGCCATCACCGATCTGTTCTTTGCCAAGTCTGCCGCACAGGCAAAAACGACGGAAAGCTAGCTGGCCGAGCCCGGCGGCGAGTGCCTGACGTACCACGGCACGAATTCGGCCGAAGGCATCGGCCGCGCAAACAGATACCCCTGGATGAACGCCACGCCGCGCGACGTCAGATAGTCGAACTGGGGCTGCGTCTCGACGCCTTCAGCCACGACTGCCAGATTCAAGCGTTGCGCCAGTGTGATGATCACATCCAGCACCGGCGTCTCGTCGCCCGAGTCTTGAATGGCCTGCACAAATCCCTTGTCGATCTTCAGATAATCCACAGGAAATTTTTGCAGGTACGACAACGAACAATGTCCCGTGCCGAAGTCATCAATGGCCACACGCACACCCTGCGCGCGCAACACGTCGATGTTTTGGCGCGCCTGCCCGCTGTCGGCGATCAGGCTGCGCTCCGTGATTTCAAGCACGATCAGCGGATGGCGCGCGGCGACATTCGCCATGAAGGTCTGGATGTCGGAAACCAGACCGGCGCTGGACAAGTGCTCTGGCGCAATGTTCACGCCAATATGAAAATCGGGTGGCGTAGACCAGGTCTGTAAGTCGCGCTCGATAAGCCTCAGCAAATGCTGAGTCAGAGGAATGATCATTTCCTCGGCCTCGGCCGCAGCGATGAAGATATCCGGACGTACGAAACCCACGCCCGGCCGGTTCCAGCGCATCAGCGCTTCGACCCCTTCGCATTGGCCTGACAGGTGCCCATACACCGGCTGGTAATAGACTTGAAATTCATTAGCGCGCATGGCGCTGCGCAATTGCTCTTTGAACGACAGCCGGTTGACCTGCAAACGGTAGGCGCCGTAGGCCAGCCCGGCGCCAAGCAACAAAGCAACCGGTAGATAACTCAACAACAGTTTCTGCCACGCGCGCACCAGGCTCTCAGGCGGGGCCATGACATTGATGGCCAGCGCCACCCGGCCGTTGACGCGAGTCACTTCTTCGTACACCCGTTGCGCCTGCTGCCCCGACTGCCCCCAGGAATCGCTGCGGATGGGCGCACCCTTGCCCACGGTCAACTCAAGTTTGTAGTCGCCCAATGACGCCACGGCATTCAGCAAATCCAGCACGTACCGGCCATCCACCGCAACGGCGCCGCTATAACCGTCTTTGCCCGGTTCGCCCAGCAAGATCGCGGGCCGATCCGGCGCCAATGGCGTACCGGCCACGGAAAACATCCATTCTGCAGGCGGAGTATCCAGGGGCCAGTGGGTGAAGTCCCCGACGGCGACATCCACCGGGCCCACCACCGACGAACAATAAATGTGATCCTGGTTCGCAAGAATCAGGGCGCGGAAGTAGGGATTCAGCGTGCCCCAGCGCTGCAAGGTGGGCAACACCTCGGCGCAAGGCTTGGGCGTCAATTCCGTCACGCGGCCCAGCACGGACCACGCCTGCGTAAAGATGTGCCCAACCTGAACGCGGACAATACGCGCGGCGGATTCGGCCTCAGCGCGCTGTTCTCGCTGGGCATGCAGCCACGACCACCCCACGCAGACCAGAATGGGCACTATCAGCGCCAGGGCAACCGGCAGGTACCGCCAAGACGGTACGCGAACCGTCATTCCCGATGTCGGCAAAGGCCCCCCGCTTGAGATGTCGTTAATGTGTGCAATGCCGTCTGACTGGATAGAACACCAAGGGCGGCGCAGCGTCAAGATGCTTGAGCCGCGCTAAGTGCGGCAAGGTCCGGCCGGGCAGAACGGCTGTCGGGCGCAAGCAAGTTCAGAATGAGCGCCACGTGAGCCCGCTTGCGTGCGGGCAGACTGATACGCTCTTCGGGCCCCAATAGTGCCGACATGACGATGGTATGCACGATGGGAGCCAGCAGCAGCCAGGGGTGCTCCAGCGCCAGACATTCGCCGCACAGACCGCGCGTGCGCGCACGCTCAAGCAGACGGCCGATATCCGCCTGATGCGCCTCTGCTGTGTCGCGCCGCCAGCGTGCCGCCAGATGCGGCACGCGGCCGCTTTCCGCCAGTAGCAGACGCATGGTGCTGACCATGGCCGGGTTGGCCAGACTGACGTACAGATGATTCACGATGCGATCTGCCAAATGGCGCGGCGATGCTGCGCCATCCACCACGGCTTCCACGTCAAGCCGAGACGGACTCAGATGACGGGCCAACAACGCTTCGAAGACGTCTTCCTTGCTGGCGAAATGGGCGTATAGCCCTCCTTTGGACAGGCCTGCCCGCACCGCAATGTCATCCATCCTGGCGCCCGCATAGCCCGCATGTGAAAACTCCTGCAATGCGGCGTCAAGAATCTGACCGACCCGCACGGCCGGAGGAAGACGGCGGCGTTGCCCACTCATTACTGCTCCCTCTGCAAGTGGATTTATTAGAAACCGACTAGTCAGTCGCTAATTTGATCGCGATCAAGGATTTGAAGGGGACAGGTGGGCACAATATTTACATGACCCGGGGTTCGGGTCCGTCCGGGCGCCGGGCCACAAGCCTGTCCGCAACCGGACGCACCCGACACCCCTCGCGCAGGAGAACGTTGCATGACTTGCCGTCCGAATCGAGCCAAGATTGCTGCGCGCTTTGCGCCTGCAGCCCTGAGCCTGCTGCTAGCGGCAGGCTGCGTGTCCATGGCGCCAACCTACCAGCGCCCCGACCTGCCCGTGCCAGCGGCCTTTCCCGGAGCTACCTCAGCGGATGCGCCGGCAGCAGCCCAGATCAGCTGGCAAACCTATTTTCCGGATGCCACGCTGCAAGGGCTGATCGCCACGGCACTGGACAACAACCGCGATCTTCGTACCGCGCTGCTGCGTGTGGAAGAAGCCCGCGCCCTGTACGGTATTCAGCGCGCGGACCAGTTTCCGACGATTGGCGTGCAGGCTGATGGCTCACGGGCCCGCGTGCCGGGCGACTTGAATTTGACGGGGCAGCCGCAGGTCAGCAGCCAGTATCAGGTCGGCATTGGCATGGCTTCCTGGGAGCTGGACTTCTGGGGCCGCGTTCGCAGCCTGAAGGACGCCGCCTTGCAAAACTATCTGGCGTCCGATGCCGCCGCGCAAGCCGCCACCTTGAGCCTTATTGCACAGGTCGCCGATAGCTATCTATCGCTGCGCGAACTGGACGAGCGGCTGGAGCTGACGCGCCAGACCATCGCGTCGCGTGCGGAATCGCTACGCATATTCCGCCGCCGCTACGAGGTGGGCGCAATTTCCAAGCTGGACCTGACTCAGGTGGAAACCTTGTGGCAGCAGGCCCGGGCGCTTGGCGCGGATCTGGAACAAAGCCGTGCCGCGCAGGCGCATGCGCTGGAGCTGCTGATCGGCGCCCCGCTCGTCCTGCCCGAAAAACAAGAACGGCTGGATGACAACGCGATCATGCGTGAACTGCCGGCAGGGCTGCCATCGGACCTGCTGCTCAACCGTCCCGACATCGTGGCGGCCGAACATCAGCTGCAAGCGTCCAACGCCAATATCGGCGCGGCCCGCGCAGCCTTCCTGCCCAGCATCACCCTGACCGGCGCTTTCGGCACCGCCAGCGCCGAGCTCGATGGCCTGTTCGCAGGCGGCAGCCGGGCCTGGAACTTTGCGCCCAGCATCAGTCTGCCGATCTTTGACGCGGGCCGGCGCCAATCCACGCTGGATCTGGCTGAAGTGCGGCGCGACCAAGCCGTCTCGGCCTACGAAAAAACGATTCAGACCGCATTCAAGGATGTGTCTGACGCCCTCTCTGCCCGCCGCTGGCTGGCGGAGCAGGTCGAGGTGTTGCGGGCCACGGTAGATGCGCAAAGCGAGCGTGCCCGCCTGGCTCAACTGCGCTACGACCATGGTGCATCGCCCTACCTGGAAGTGTTGGATGCGCAGCGCGATCTGCTGACCGCGCAACAGAAACTGGTGCAAACGCGCCGTGCCCTGCTGTCCAGCCGCGTTGGCCTGTACGCAGCGTTGGGCGGAGGCACGCAAGCGTCCGCGCCCGCTTCTGCCAGCGCCAAACCGGCAGCCAGCCCCCAATAAATCAAGGATTCGCCATCATGCGTCTGCCCACTCGAAAACTGATTCCCCTGCTGCTCGTTCTGGCCGTCGCCGCCGCTGGCTACGCCGGTTGGCGCCTGCTGGCCGACACCGGGCCCGGCGATGGATTCATTAGCGGAAACGGCCGTATCGAAGCCACCGAGATCGATGTGGCGACCAAGCTGGCCGGCCGCGTGCAAGACGTATTGGTCACCGAAGGCGACTTCGTTGCCGCAGGACAGCCGCTGGCGCGCATGCAGATCGACACCTTGAACGCACAGCGGGAAGAAGCTCGCGCCCAGCACCAGCAGGCGATCAACAGCGCGGCCAGCGCCGCAGCGCAGGTCGCGCAACGCCAAAGCGACAAACTCGCCGCCGAAGCCGTCGTCGTTCAGCGTGAAAGCGAACTGGATGCCGCGCGCAGGCGGCTGGCCCGTTCTGAAACGCTGTCCAAAGAGGGCGCGTCGTCCATTCAAGAACTGGACGACGACCGCGCCCGTGTGCGCAGTGCGCAAGCCGCCGTGAATGCCGCGCGTGCGCAAGTGACCGCGGCGGGCGCCGCCATCGATGCTGCCCGCGCCGCGCAGGTGGGTGCGCAGTCAGCCGTGACCGCCGCGCTGGCCACCATTGCCCGTATCGACGCCGACATTACCGACAGCGAACTGCGCGCACCGCGCGACGGCCGTGTGCAGTACCGCGTGGCGCAACCCGGCGAGGTGCTGGGCGCCGGCGGAAAAGTACTGAACATGGTAGATCTGGCCGATGTCTACATGACGTTCTTTCTGCCCGAGCAGGCCGCAGGAAAAGTCGCGCTGGGCCAGGACGTACGCATCATCCTGGACGCTGCGCCGCAGTACGTGATTCCGGCCAAGGTGTCGTTCGTAGCGAGTACGGCGCAATTCACGCCCAAGACGGTGGAAACCGCCAGCGAACGCCAAAAGCTCATGTTCCGCGTCAAGGCCCAGATCAGCCCGCAACTACTGCAACAGCATCTACAGCAGGTAAAGACTGGGTTGCCCGGCGTGGCCTGGCTGAAGCTGGATGCCGATGCGAAATGGCCCGCAAATCTTGAAGTCCGGGTGCCCTGATGGACACGCCCGCCGCTGTTGCCCCCGTCGTGAAGCTGGCCGGTGTCAGCCTGCGCTATGGCAAGACCGTGGCGCTGGACGACATTACGCTGGATATTCCCGCAGGCCGCATGGTGGGCTTGATTGGCCCGGACGGCGTAGGCAAGTCCAGCCTGCTCGCATTGATAGCGGGATCGCGCGCTGTGCAGGAAGGCGTGGTCGACGTATTGGATGGCGACATGACCAGCAGCCGGCACCGCGACGACGTGTGCCCGCGCATTGCCTACATGCCGCAAGGCCTGGGCAAGAATCTGTACCCGACCCTGTCGGTAGAAGAGAACCTGCAATTTTTCGGCCGCCTATTTGGCCATGATGAGGCCGAGCGCCGCCGCCGCATCGACAGCCTGACGCGCAGCACCGGCATGTCGGCGTTTCTTTCCCGGCCCGCCGGCAAGCTGTCGGGCGGCATGAAGCAGAAGCTGGGCTTGTGCTGCGCGCTGATTCACGACCCCGACTTGCTGATCCTGGACGAACCCACCACCGGCGTCGATCCGCTGGCGCGCGCTCAGTTCTGGGACTTGATCAACGACATCCGGCAAGAACGTGCTGGCATGAGCGTGATCGTAGCGACGGCCTATATGGACGAGGCCCAGCGTTTTGACTGGCTGATTGCCATGGACGAAGGCAGGGTGCTGGCCACCGGAACCCCAGCCGAGTTGCAACAACGCACCGGCGCGGACTCGCTTGAAGCCGCCTTCATTGCCCTATTGCCCGAAGAGAAACGCCGGGGCCACAAACCGGTAGAGATCGTGCCGCTTGCGGCAGACGACCAGGCCGAAATAGCCATTGAAGCGCGCGACCTGACCATGCGTTTCGGCGATTTTGTGGCCGTGGACCATGTCAATTTCCGTATCCGAAAAGGCGAAATCTTCGGTTTCCTGGGGTCCAACGGCTGCGGCAAATCCACCACCATGAAAATGCTGACGGGACTGCTGCCCGCCAGCGAAGGCAAAGCGTGGCTGTTCGGTCAGGAAGTCGACCCCAAGAACATCGAAACCCGCCGCCGCGTGGGTTATATGTCTCAAGCGTTCTCGCTCTATGGCGAACTGACGGTGCGGCAGAACCTGGTGCTGCACGCGCGCCTGTTCCATGTGCCCGAGGCCAGCATCCCAGCCCGCGTAGACGAAATGGTGACGCGCTTTGATCTGGGAGACGTGCTGGACTCGCTGCCCGACAGCCTGCCCATGGGGGTGCGGCAGCGTTTGTCGCTGGCAGTGGCAATGGTGCATAAACCCGAGCTGCTGATACTGGACGAACCGACGTCTGGCGTGGACCCGGTCGCGCGGGATAACTTCTGGCGGCTGCTGATCGAGTTGGCGCGGCAGGATCAGGTCACGATCTTTATCTCGACGCATTTCATGAACGAAGCCCAGCGCTGCGACCGCATCTCGCTGATGCATGCGGGCAAAGTGCTGGTCAGCGCGCCCCCCGACGAGATCACTCGTATGCGTGGCGCGAAGACGCTGGAAGACGCCTTTATCGCCTATCTGATCGATGCGGGCGCAGGCACGCAAGCCGAGGGCGGTGCAACGCCATCCGCCTCTGAGCCCGAATCCGAGCCTCTGCGGGCGCACCGCGGATTCAGCATCAAGCGCGCGTTGAGTTATATGTGGCGCGAATCGCTGGAACTGCGGCGCGATCCGGTGCGCGCCACGCTGGCCCTGGCGGGGTCGCTGCTGTTGATGTTTGTGATGGGCTACGGCATCAGCCTGGACGTTGAAGACCTGCGCTATGCCGTGATGGACCGCGACCAAACCAGCCTGAGCAATAACTACAGCCTGAACCTGTCGGGGTCGCGCTACTTTATCGAGCAGCCGCCCATCACGAGCTACCAGGACATGGATGCGCGGATGCGCAGTGGCGAACTGTCGTTGGCGATAGAGATTCCACAAGGATTCGCCCGCGATGTGCAGCGCGGCAAGAACGTGCAGATCGGTGTGTGGATCGACGGCGCCATGCCGCAACGCGCCGAAACCATCCGCGGTTATGTGATGGGCATGCATCAAGGCTGGCTGATGCAGCAAGCCCGCGAACGACTTGGCGCAAGCGGCGCGTCGGCCGTCAGCATTAAAACGCGCTTTCGCTACAACCCTGACGTGCGCAGCCTGCCCGCCATGGTCCCGGCCGTGATCCCGTTGCTCTTGCTGATGATGCCCGCCATGCTGACCGCGCTGGCGGTCGTGCGTGAGAAAGAACTGGGTTCGATCATCAATCTGTACGTCACGCCCGTGACACGGCTGGAGTTCCTGCTGGGCAAGCAAGCGCCCTATGTGGCGCTCGCCATGCTGAACTTCTTGTTGATGACGTTGCTTGCCGTGACGCTATTTGGCGTGCCCATTACCGGCAGTTTCCTCACACTGCTTGCCGCCGCGCTGATTTACAACGTGGTGGCCACTGCCATCGGTTTACTTGCATCCACGTTCACGCGCAGCCAGATCGCGGCGCTGTTCTTCACGATGATCGGCACGCTGGTGCCCGCCGTGCAATTCGCGGGGCTGCTGAATCCGGTGTCATCTCTGGAAGGTGCGGGACGCCTGATCGGCCAGATCTATCCCGCTACACACATGCTGACGATCAGCCGGGGCGTGTTCAGCAAGGCGCTGAACTTCTCTGACCTGCAAGGTTCATTCTGGCCGCTGCTGGCCGCGATTCCGATCATCTTGGGCGCCTCGGTGCTCCTGCTGAAGAAACAGGAGACCTGACATGAGACATCTGGCCAACATCTTCCGGCTGGGCGTGAAAGAGCTGTGGAGCCTGGCGCGTGATCCGATGATGCTGATTCTGATCCTGGTGTCGTTCACGCTGATGATTTATACGGCGGCCACCGCCGTGCCGGAGACGCTGCATAACGCGCCTATTGCGGTGGTGGACGAAGATTCCTCACCGCTATCAGCGCGCATTACTTCGGCGTTCTATCCGCCGCATTTCACGCCACCCGAAATGATTACGTCGGCAGAAGCGGACGCGGGCATGGACGCCGGACGCTACACCTTTTCCGTAAACATCCCGCCCAACTTCCAGCGCGACGTGCTGGCGGGAAAACCGGCAGAAATCCAGTTGAACGTGGATGCGACCCGGATGAGCCAGGCGTTCACCGGCAGCAGCTACATTCAGCAGATCATCACCGATGAGATCAACGAATTCGTCAACCGTTACCGGACGCCGGCCGCGCTGCCCGTCGATCTGGCGGTACGCATGCGCTTTAACCCCAACCTGACGCAGGCGTGGTTCGGCGCCATGATGGAGATCATCAATAACGTCACGATGCTGTCCATCATTCTGACCGGCGCCGCCCTGATCCGGGAACGCGAACACGGCACCATCGAACACCTTTTGGTCATGCCGGTGACGCCCACCGAGATCATGCTTGCCAAGGTCTGGTCTATGGGGCTGGTCGTACTGGCGTCAGCTGGGCTATCGTTGACGTTCATTGTGCGTGGCTTGTTGCATGTGCCGATCGAAGGGTCGGTGGCGCTATTTCTTGCGGGAGTAGCGCTGCACCTTTTCGCGACGACCTCAATGGGTATCTTCATGGCCACGCTTGCACGCAGCATGCCGCAGTTCGGGATGCTGCTGGTACTAGTGCTGCTGCCACTTCAAATGCTGTCAGGCGGCACAACGCCGCGAGAAAGCATGCCGGATTTCGTACAAAACATCATGCTGGCCGCTCCCACCACGCACTTCGTGGAACTAGGCCAGGCAATTCTCTATCGCGGCGCAGGCTTGAGCGTCGTGTGGCAGCCGTTTCTAGCTTTGACGCTGATCGGCAGTGTCCTATTCGCGTTCTCTCTGGCGCGTTTTCGCAAGACCTTAAGCCAAATGGCTTAGGAGCTGATTCGTTACCCCTTACCACTCTCTTAAAAGGACGGATGATGAAGAAGACTACTGCCCCTACGCCTCAAGGCATCGTCGGCGCCAATGCCGCCTACTACCAGCGCCTGGCTCAGCTTGCGCAAGAAAGCCAGCAACGCTGGGTCGAATTAGGCCGTCGCCTGGCCAGCGACAACGCGGCCCAATACCTGCCAACACTGGGTCCGCTTCAGCAGTCCGGCAATTGGCAAGACATTGCCCCCGCGCTCGGCGAGATCACGCGCAAACAATGGCAATGCCATCTGGAAGCCACCCAGGCGATCACCCACGCCGCGCTGGAAGAGCAGGCTGCGCTGACTGCGGGGCTGGGCGAAGCCATGAGCGGCTGGTTCAAACATGCGACCGGCGCAGGCATGGAAATCAGCGCATCCCCGATGACGCAAATGTGGTCGGCGATGTCGAACCAGATGGCGGCCGCTTGCGCAGCGATGCGTGACGCCAGTTCACCGGGAGCGAGCCATGAACGCTAAACGCACGGCGCTCGTGACCGGGGGCAACGGCGGCCTGGGACGCGCTATTGCGCTGGCGCTGCACGATGCCGGCCACGATGTCATCATCACTTATCACGCCAGCGAAAGCGCTACCCGGGCTTGGGTCGAAGAGCAGGCAGCAAAGGGATACCACTTTGCGATGTACAAGGTGGACGTGGCCGACTATGCCTCGTGCCAGGCGCTGATGACGCGGCTGGAACATGATGGGCGGCAGATCGACATCCTGATCAACAACGCGGGCATCACCCGGGATGCCCGCTTGCGCAAGATGAGCTTCGAAAACTGGGCCGAGGTCATGCACAGCAACCTGGATTCGATGTTCAACATGACGCAGCCTTTATGCGGCGCCATGGCGGACCGCGGATGGGGCCGCATCGTGAATATCTCGTCCGTCAATGGCAGCAAGGGCGCATTCGGACAAACCAACTACGCCGCGTCAAAGGCGGGCATACACGGCTTCACGAAATCATTGGCACTGGAACTGGCCAGCAAGGGCGTCACGGTCAACACCGTGTCGCCCGGCTATCTGGACACAAGCATGGTCCAGGCCGTACCGGAGGAGGTCATCAGAGAAAAGATATTGCCGCAGATACCGCTAGGCCGGCTGGGTCAACCCGAGGAAGTCGCCGCACTCGTCGCGTTTATCTGCAGCGAGCCGGCGGGCTTCATGACCGGCAGCAATGTGGCCATGAACGGCGGGCAGCACATGTATTGAACGGCTGGCGGGCGCACAGGGTCTAGTCCCGGGACGCCCCCAACTCCTCCACCAGGAAGTCAACAAACGCACGCACTTTTGCCACCATGTGCCGCCGCGACGGATACACCGCATAGACAAAAGTCTGCACAGGCGTCCAGTCTTGCAGCACGGCTTGCAGCGCACCGCCAGCCAGATCTTCCTGCACGTAGACGCGTGGCACCAGACTGACACCGAATCCTGCGCGCAAGGCGTCCCGCACCGCCAGGCTGGAGCTGACCTTGTAGCGGCCACGCACAGGAACCCGCTGCGTTTGCCCCCCGCGTTCGAACGTCCATTCATCCGCATGCCCTGACAACGTGAACTGCACACGCTCCATGCCGAGCAGGTCTTGGGGTGACACCGGCACGCCCTGACGCTTGAAATACGATGGCGCCCCGCAAAGCACGTGGTCCAGCGTCATCAGTTTGCGGGCAACCAGACTGGAATCCTCCAACCGGTCCGTGCCGCGGATGGCCAGATCGAACCCCTCTTTTACGATGTCGATGCGCCGGTCCTCCAGGTTCAGGTCCAGCGACACCTGCGGGTAGCGTTCAAGAAAGCGGGGAATGGCGGGGCAGATTCGAATCAAACTGAGCGACATGGGCGCGCTGACGCGCAAGGTTCCCGTCGGGGCCGATTGCATCGGCCCCAAAGATTGTTCGGCCTCTTGCAGATCGTCCAGAATGCGCGCCACTTGTTCGTAATAGCGTGTGCCGGCTTCAGTCAGGCTCATGCGGCGCGTGGTTCGATTCAGCAGCCGCGCAGCAACGTGCGCTTCCAGTTCAGCGATGTTTTTGCTGACAGCCGCGGCAGACAAGCCGATCTGCCGCGATGCCGCTGCAAACCCGCCCTGCTCTACCACCTGTCTGAAAACCTTTAATGCGGTCAGATGATCCATTGATTATTCACTACTGGTGAATGATATTGCTCTTGTAATGCCTATTATCGTATCTGAGCGATTCAATTAGTCTGCAGGCATGCATCCGGCAACACCTAAAACCGCCGGTCACTGTCTAAAACTGGATGAATCGACATGAACCACGCCCTGACGGACGCCATCGCCGCACGTAATTCCGCCAATTTCTTCAACGCCGAACACACCCTGGAAGACGCGAACATCTTCAGCTTGATCGCGTGGGCGACCCGCGCCCCCACCGCCTTCAATCTGCAGAACTGGCGCTTTATCGCTGTGCGAAGCGCAGACGGCAAACGCCGCCTGCGCGAGCTTGCCTGGAATCAGCCCAAGGTCACGGACGCCGCGGTGACCTTCATCATGGTGGGCGTGCTGCCGCAGGCCTCGTGGATGGCCGAACGCCTCCAGCCATCCGTCGCCACCGGCCTCATGCCGGCAGGCATGGTGCCAGCGTGGGAGTCCGCCGCCAGCCAGCTCTACTCCGGCTCGCCGCAGACACAGCGCGACGAGGCCATCCGCAGCGCCACCTTCGGCGCATCCACACTCATGCTGGCAGGACAGGCCCAGGGGCTGTCCGCCAGTCCCATGACCGGCTTTGATCCCGCTGGCGTTGCCCAGGCGTTTGGCTTACGGCAGGATGAAGTGCCCGTCATGCTGGTGGCAATGGGGCTCGCGCGAGCAGGCAATTGGCCGCAGAAGCCGCGCCGCCCGGTATCGGACGTGCTGGAACTGGCCTGAGCGCACACGGAGCGAACATCATGAGCCGCAGTTCAGATCTTTTGCTAACGGCGCTGGCGCCTGCTATTTGGGGTAGCACCTATGTGGTGACAACCTTGATGCTTCCGCCCGACTACCCGCTGACGGTGGCCATGCTGCGCGCCCTGCCCGCCGGTATTTTGTTGCTGATTGCCGTGCGCCAACTGCCGCATGGCATCTGGTGGGTACGGGCTTTCATTCTGGGCGCATTGAATTTTTCCGTGTTCTGGGCATTGCTGTTCGTGGCCGCCTACCGGCTACCTGGCGGTGTGGCTGCCACGCTGGGCGCCATCCAGCCGTTGATCGTGATTCTGCTTGCGCGGGCGTTGCTGGCCTCGCCGATACGCAGCCTGTCCGTTGTTGCCGCGGTGAGCGGTCTGGCCGGCGTGGCGATGTTGGTACTGACACCCAAGGCCGCGCTGGACCCGGTCGGTATCGCGGCCGGCCTGGCCAGCGCGGCATCCATGGCGCTGGGCACGGTATTGAGCCGGCGCTGGCAGCCCCCGGTGTCGGCGCTGACGTTTACGTCGTGGCAATTGACGGCGGGCGGCATCCTGCTGCTGCCCGCTGCCTTGCTGGCCGAGCCCGCGTTGCCGCCACTGACGCATCTGAATATCCTGGGCCTGGCTTATCTGGGTTTGATCGGCGCCGCCTTGACCTACGTATTGTGGTTCCGGGGCGTCGCGCGGCTGGAGCCCGCAGTTGTGTCGTCGTTGGGTTTTCTCAGTCCGATATCGGCCGTATTGCTGGGCTGGGGCGTGCTGGGCCAGAGCTTGAGCGCCGCGCAACTGGCGGGCATGGGAATCGTCGTGATCAGCGTGTGGCTGAGTCAGCGCGCACAGCGCATGCCGGTGGCGCCAATGGTTTCCGGCGCGGCGCGCTGAGGCGCCTTGGGTGCAGGCGCATGGCTCATGGCCTGAAGGCCCGCCTTGTACGGGGCTTCAGCCGTCTTGCCGCATGCGGTGCATGGCGACCAGGTTTTTCTTCTTTTCAAGAATGTGCGCTTCGACCAGCCGAGCGGCCAGGTCGCCGTCCTGCTGGCGGCAGGCTTCCAGGATTCGGGCGTGCTCGGCTTTCAGGCCCTCTTTGCCATCGGCCAGCGACATCACCTCGTGCGTGTAGCGATGCGTGTTCAAACCGTACTCTTCGATCAGCCGGCGCAAGCGCTGATTGTTTGCAGGCGCGCACAGCGCCAAGTGGAAACGGCGGTTCAGCTCGGCCCATTGCGGCCCGGTATCCGCATCGTCATAAGCGTTGAGCAGGGATTCCAGCGCGTCCAGATCCGCGCGCCCCATGTTCGGCACCGCAGCGCGCACCGCATACCCTTCCAAAGCAATGCGTATATCGAGCAATTCGCAAATCTGTTCGATATCCATGCCGATGACGACAGCGCCGCGATTCAGGCGATAGGCCACGAGGCCTTCGGTTTCCAGCTGGCGCAACGCCTCCCGCACGGGAATACGGCTGGCCTGAAAACGGGCAGCCAACGCATCCTGCTTCAACTGCGTGCCTGCGGGCAAGGCGCCCGTCAGGATTTCAAAGCGCAACTGATCTCGTATGCGGTGCGGCAGGGCCTGGCCTGGATTGGACGCGCCCTGGGATTCGGTAATGCTCATGACTATCAGGTATCTCTGCGACGAAGGACGGCGGCACGCGCCAGTACAGGTTGATCCGACGGGCCTCATCGTAGCCCAGCGGGCAATGACCGCACGCCGCGGTTGGCGCCTGCCTGCAAAGTCAGACCGGATCAGGGGACGCAATGCTTGCTCTGTGCTGCTTTTTTGTAACTTTCGTGGATTCGGAAAAACTGAAATATCGGCGGCTGCCCTATGGCAGGTCGCGTATTCACGAACAACCAGCCAAACTGATCCGCTTTTTTCCACGGTTTCTGAATCTGTACTAATCAACGCCGTCGTCCTACCGTTGTGTGGCAGGTTCAACACCGTCAGCGCCCACCGTCTTGTGACGATTTTCGCGCGCTGGCCACGAAGTCAGGAAGACCGCTATGGATAGCGACGCGCTATTGCTTGCCCGAATCCAGTTCGGATTCACCATCTCATTTCACATCATCTTTCCCGCCATCACCATCGGGCTGGCCAGTTACCTGGCCGTGCTGGAAGGCCTGTGGCTGCGCACCCAAAAAACGGTTTACCGGGATCTGTACCATTTCTGGACCAAGGTGTTTGCCGTCAACTTTGGCATGGGCGTAGTGTCTGGCCTGGTGATGGCTTATCAGTTCGGCACCAATTGGAGCTTCTTTTCCGACTTCGCGGGCAGCGTGACGGGTCCACTGCTGGCCTACGAAGTGCTGACCGCTTTCTTTCTGGAAGCCGGTTTTCTGGGCGTGATGTTGTTTGGCTGGTCACGCGTGGGCCCGGGCCTGCACTTTTTCTCCACCATCATGGTGGCGCTGGGCACACTGGTGTCGGCCACCTGGATTCTGGCGTCCAACAGCTGGATGCAAACGCCCGCCGGCTACGAGATCGTGGATGGCCGCGTTGTGCCCACCGACTGGCTGGCGGTGATCTTCAACCCGTCCTTCCCATACCGTCTGGCGCACATGGGCATTGCCGCTTTCCTGGCCACGGCGCTGTTGGTGGGCGCCTCTGGCGCGTGGCATTTGCTGCGCGGCGACCGCAGTCCTGCCGTCAAGAAGATGTTTGCGATGGCGATGGGCATGCTGCTGCTGGTGGCTCCGCTGCAAGCGGTGGTGGGTGACTTTCATGGTCTGAACACACTGAAGCATCAACCGGCCAAAATCGCTGCCATCGAAGGCCACTGGGAAAACGAACCCGGCGCGGGCGTGCCGCTGACCTTGTTCGGCCTGCCGGATATGGAGCGCGAGGAAACTCGGTTTTCGCTGAACATACCGCGTCTGGGCAGCCTGATCCTGACGCACAGCTGGGACGGCCAGTTCCCAGGCTTGAAGTCGTATCCGCCCGAGGACCGGCCAAATGCCGCCGTGGTGTTCTGGTCGTTCCGCATCATGGCGGGCCTGGGCATGCTGATGATCGCGCTGGCGGGTTGGGCGTTGTGGGTGCGCTGGCGCGGCCGGCTGTACGAGTCGCGCGCATTGCACCGCTTTGCGTTGTGGATGGGACCGTCGGGCGTCGTGGCGATGCTGGCTGGCTGGTACGTGACCGAAATCGGCCGCCAGCCCTGGGTGGTATATGGCGTCATGCGCACCGCAGACGCGGCCACGCCCCACGGGTTGGGTGAGTTGACGCTGACTCTGGCGCTCTTCGTTGTCGTGTATCTGTTGGTGTTTGGCGCCGGCGTGTCTTACATGCTGCGCCTGATCCGCATGGGCCCCAGCCCCGCGCCCGGCCACGCGCCCTTGTCTGGCGGCCCCGGCGAGCCGCGCCAACCGTCGCGCCCGCTTTCGGCCGCGTCCACTCTGGCGGGCGCAGAGCCCGCGCAACGCACGCATTCAGGAGCTTGACGCCATGGGCATCGACCTTGCATTGATTTGGGCCGTCATCATTCTGTTTGGCGTGATGATGTATGTGGTCATGGACGGCTTTGACCTGGGCATCGGCATCCTGTTTCCATTGATCAAGGACCGCGAAGAGCGCGATGTCATGGTCAATACCGTCGCCCCCGTGTGGGACGGCAACGAGACCTGGCTGGTGCTGGGCGGCGCTGGTCTGATGGCGGCGTTTCCGCTGGCCTACTCGGTCATTCTCAGCGCGCTGCACCTGCCCTTGGTGTTCATGTTGCTGGGGCTGATCTTTCGAGGCGTGGCGTTTGAATTCCGCTTCAAAGCGGACGAACATCATCGCGCCTGGTGGGACAAGGCATTCGTATTCGGTTCCGTGTGCGCCACCTTCTTTCAAGGCGTGACGCTGGGCGCGTACATCGAAGGCATCCCCGTCGTTGACCGCGCGTACCAGGGCGGCGCATGGGATTGGATCAGCCCTTTCTCGATGTTCACCGGCCTGGGACTGGTGGCCGGTTATGCGCTGCTGGGCTGCACCTGGCTGATCATGAAAACGGAAGGCCGCCTGCATCGCCACATGTGCAACCTTGCCAAGCCGCTGACGCTGGCACTGCTGGCTGTGATTGCCGTGCTGAGCGTCTGGACACCGCTGGCGCAACCGCAGATCGCGCAACGCTGGTTCACGCTGCCCAATATGTACTGGTTCTTTCCGGTGCCGCTATTGGTTGCCGCAGCCGGTTTTGAACTGATGCGCCGGGTGCGCGGAGTGCCATCGGCGGGTCCCTTCATGTTGTCGCTGGCGCTGGTGTTTTTGGCCTACAGCGGCCTGGGCATCAGCATCTGGCCCGCCATCATTCCGCCGGACATCTCTATCTGGTCCGCATCTGCGCCGCCGCAAAGCCAAGGATTCGCACTGGTGGGAGCCTTGGTCATCATTCCGATCATTCTCATGTACACCGCCTGGTCGTACTACGTATTCCGGGGCAAGGTGCGCCTGGGCGAGGAGTTTCACTGATGAATCACTCACCTTCCTCCGTGCCTTCGTGGCGCAGCCGGCTGCTGTGGCTGGCGTTGATCTGGGCAGGCAGCGTCGCGGCGCTGGGCGTCACGGCGTATGCCTTGCGCCTGATCATGCGAACCATCGGCATGTCGACCTGAATCCGGCAACTTTCAAAAAATCCTTATCGGACCTGCCATGAAACGATATGAACGGCTGACAGAAGAAATCACGGCGTCGATCCTGTCGGGCCTGCTGCAAGTGGGCGACCGCCTGCCCTCCGTACGGCAAACCAGCGCAAGCCGGGGCGTCAGCCCATCTACGGTGTTCAAAGCCTATTACCTGCTTGAGGCGCGCGGACTGATCCGCGCGCGCGACCGCTCCGGCTACTACGTGTTGCGCGCGCCACATGCCGCGCTGCCAGAGCTGGACGGGCTGTCCAGCGCCAGCGCTGGCCGCCATCCGGTGGACGTCAGCGACAACGTGCTGCAAGTGCTCAACGCCACGCTGCGCCGCGACATGGTGCCGTTTGGGTCCGCCTTTCCCAGCCCATCGCTATTGCCTTACGGCCGGCTGGCCAAATTCATGGCGTCCACCGTGCAGCGGCTGGACCCTTGGGGTTCTATCGATGACTTGAGTCCGGGAGACGCCGCATTGCGCCGTGCTATCGCCCTGCGTTATCTGGCCGATGGCCTGTCCGTGCCGGTGGAAGACATCATCATTACCAATGGCGCACTGGATGCGCTGAACCTGAGCCTGGCCGCCGTGACGAATCCGGGCGATGCGGTGATTGTGGAGTCCCCTACGTTTTACGCTGCGCTGCAATCGCTGGAACGCAATCAGCTGCACGCCATTGAAGTTGCGACGCATCCGCGCGAAGGGATTGATCTGCAAGCGCTGGAAGAGGCCATTCTGCGCCACCGCCCGCGCGCCTGCTGGCTGATGACCACCTTCCAGAACCCATTGGGCAGTTTGATGCCCGACGCAAAAAAGGAAGCGCTGGTCAAACTGCTGACCAAACACGACGTGCCGCTGATTGAAGACGATGTCTACGGCGAACTGTATTTTGGCGAGACCCGGCCACGCCCCGCCAAAGCGTTCGACACAGAGGGCATCGTGATGCATTGCTCGTCGTTTTCGAAAACGCTGGCGCCCGGATATCGCGTGGGCTGGGTGGCAGGCGGACGCTATACGCGCAAGATCATGCGCAACAAGCTCACGACCAGCCTGGCCACTGCCGCGCCCACACAAGCGGCCATTGCCGCGTACCTGGAAAAAGGCGGCTTTGACCGGCACCTGCGCCAGTTCCGGCAGGCGCTGGCGTTGCAGCAAGGCGAAATGCTGCAAGCCGTGGCGCGGTACTTTCCAAAAGGCACACGCGCCACGCGGCCGGCGGGAGGCTACTTTGTCTGGGTGGAGCTACCCGCCCATATCGACACGCTGAAAGTGCACCGCGCCGCATTGGGACACGGCATCAGCATCGCGCCCGGCCCTTTATTCTCGTCCTCTGGCGCCTTCGGGAATTTCCTGCGGCTCAATGCCGGGCATCCATGGGGGCCGGAGTTGGATCAAGGAATGGCAACGCTGGGCAAGCTGATGGCAGGCGGATAAGGCCGCGCCCGCTGTCCGCATGCTGCGGGACCCACTGAGCGCTGATGTGACCATCCCGATGGACATGGCCGCCCGGCTTGCGCGATGGAAACGCCGGCCTCGGGCGGACTCGCCCGAGGCACGGAATGCGCCCGCCTCAGTACCGCGCGTCTTTCGGCTTCTTCCCATTCGGGAAGTCTTTTTCCTTGCCGGCAAAATCCGGGCGCGGCATATGCGTGAAGTACTCCGCGACGTCCACCGCATCCTGGTCAGACAGCACGCCGCCCTCGCCCCAGCTGCCATGCGTGTTCACGCCCATGGGCATGCTGTTGCGAATGAACGCTGCCGCCTTGTAGGTACGCGCCAGCCCCGCCCCGATATTGAAGGACTCATCACCCCACAACGGCGGAAACACGATATCGCCAGCACGGTCTTTCTTGCCTTCGCCGTTGGCGCCGTGGCAGGACGCGCATTGCGCGGCGTACAGATTTTTGCCGCGCACGGGGTCGCCCACCAGCTTGGTATCAATAGGCCAGGCATTCTCGATTTGCACCTTGGCCCCATGCGGCACGTCTTGAGCCAGCCACTTCATGTAGGCGATCATCGCCTTCATTTCATCGGAGTCCTTGGCCAAGGGCTTGCCGTTCATCGACCGCATGAAACAGCCGTTGATACGGTCTTCCAGCGACACGACGCGATTGGCGCGCGGATTGAATTGCGGGAATGAGTTGACCGTGTTGATGTACGGCGCGCCCATGGGCTTCTTGCCTTCCTGCACATGACAGCTGTTGCAGTTCATGCTGGCGCCCGTGTTCTGCGGCAACAAACGGCGGGTCTCGTTCAATAGACGCTTGCCATAGTTGATCTGGTCCGCGTTGGGTTCCCGGGCGATCTGCGTGTCCGACGGAATGGTGTAGTCAGGCAGGCGCTTGCCGTCTTTGTCCACCACGGCAAAGGTCTTTTGCATACCGGATTGCGCGGGTTGTGCAGCCGCCGGGGCGTTCGTTTGGCTCGCGCTGTCGGGAGCCGCCGACGCAACCATCCAGCCGCCCGCCGCCAATGCTGCCGCCAGCGCGGCGGCGATTCTGATGTGCTTATTCATGGTTGCCTCCGGCGACGATGTTGGGCTTCTTGCTGGCCAGAAAATCGCGGATCTGAGCGACATCGTTGTCGCCGATTACCGGCGCTTGATTCGTCCACGCCGTGCGGATGAAGTTGATGACATCGGTAACGTCCCGATTGCTCAGATGTTTGAAACCCGGCATCGCGAACGCCATCGCATCGGTATCGTTGGCGGGCATCTTGCCGCCTTCCAGTGTGATCTGAATGATGGACTGCGGATTCTGCGCGTACACCGCCGAGTTACCCGCCAGCGCCGGAAAAATGCGCGGCATGCCCTGGCCATCTGCCCGATGGCACACGACGCACTGCTCCATGTAGATCACCGCGCCGCGCGAGTCGTAGCGGCCGTCGCGCAAGGCGGCAGTGGTGCTGTCCGTCTTGGGCGGAAAGGCTGCGAGTTTGCCATTCACAGCGGGCAGCCGCTTCAGATAGGCCGCGATGCTGGCGATATCGCCGTCCGTGAAATAGCGAGTGCTGTGCTCGACCACATCAGCCATCGCGCCAAACGCCGCGACCTTATCGGTGCGGCCCGTCTTCAAGAACATGCCGATATCTTCAGCGCTCCAGGATTGCAGCCCTTGGGCCTCGCCACGCAGGCTCTTGGCGCGCCAGCCGTCGATGACGGCGCCGGACAGGAATGCGTCGCCGTCGGCCATGGACAGCGCCTGTTCCTGATAGGCCAGGCCGCGCGGTGTGTGGCAAGCGCCGCAATGCCCTGGGCCTTCGACCAGATACGCGCCGCGCACCAGTTTTTCGTCTGCACCAGCGGGAGCGGCGAACTGACGTTTGCCCGCAAACAATTGCTGCCACCAGGCCATCGGCCAGCGCATGTTCAACGGCCACGGAATCGTCGATGCCGCGCTGGCTTGGCTGACCGGTTCAACCTGCGACATGAAATAGGCATACAACGCCTGAACGTCAGCGTCCGGCATGATCGCGTACGACGGATAAGGCATGGCCGGGTACAAAGGCGTCCCGTCCTTGCGGATGCCGTACTGCACGGCATTTTTAAAATCGGCGTAGCTGTAGTTGCCAATGCCCGCCTGTTTGTCCGGCGTGATATTTGACGAATAGATGGTGCCCACCGGCGTTTGCATCGCCAGCCCGCCCGCGAAGGGCTTGCCATTGGGCACGCTGTGACAGGCGACACAGTCGCCAGTGCGAGCGATATAGGCGCCGGCTTCGACCAACCGCCTGTCATGGATATCGACGGATGCCGCCGTATCGGCCTTGCGATTCGCGGTCAACAACTGCGCGCCGCCGATCGCAACTCCGGCTGCCGCCAACAGGCCGACAGCCACCTTGATCCCGAACTTCCTCATACTCATTGCCCTCCGTGGCCGCTGGTTGGCGTGCACGTCGGGGATGTTCGTACAACCTGTCCAGCTTATGGAGGAAGCTTACGCCTTTCAGTAATAAGCATATGACTGAAAAGCATATATTCAGAGAGCTAATTTGATTTGGCGCAAGCCGCTTGCAAAGTGCAAATCCAATGGACTGCGGCCGCCTGCCGGGCGGCCGCAGCAGCCTGTATGCGAGCGTCAGGCGGGGATCGTCAGACCCTTCACCACGGCGGGCCGGGCAACAAATGCCTCAAGCACGCGAGCCACATTTTTGAATTGAGAAAACTCGACCAGGTCGCCCGCGCCATAAAAACCGACCAGATTGCGCACCCACGGCAGAATGGCGATGTCTGCAATGGTGTATTCATCGCCCATCACCCAGTCGCGGCCTTCCAGGCGCTGATCCAGGACACCCAACAGGCGCTTGGATTCGGCCACGTAGCGATCACGCGGGCGCTTGTCTTCGATGTCCTTGCCGGCAAACTTGTGGAAGAAACCCAACTGCCCGAACATCGGCCCGATCCCGCCCATCTGGAACATGACCCATTGCAGCGTCTCGTAGCGTCCCGCGGTATCTGCCGGGATGAACTGGCCCGTCTTGCTTGCCAGATAGATCAGGATGGCGCCGGACTCAAACAGAGGCAACGGCTTGCCGTCGGGACCGTTGGGGTCCAGGATGGCCGGAATCTTGTTATTGGGGCTGAGTGACAGGAATTCGGGCGAAAGCTGGTCCTGCGTGTCAAAGCTGACCCGATGCGGCTCGTAAGGCAGGCCCAGCTCTTCCAGCAGGATCGACACCTTGACGCCATTGGGCGTGGGCAGCGAGTACAGCTGGATACGGTCGGGATGCTGGGCAGGCCACTTCTTGGTGATGGCAAACGAGTCTAGGGAGGTCATGCGGGGATTCTCCAGGGGAGGCGGGATTTGTGGCGACAATCCTAGCGCAAATATCGTGAATTTCCCGAGAAAACCTGGATGCTCGCGGGGCTGACCGGGGCCTGAAGACTATGGTTTTTTGCGGGATGCGAAGTGCCAAAGCCCCATACGCAACACCAGCACCGCAAACGCGATGGGCAGCACCATGTGCATCTGCGCCAGGAACAACTCTCGTGTGGCCTCACCGCGCGCCCACGTGTTGCCAAACACCAGCGGTGCAGGCGGCGCCGTGTATAGCGCCAACAGGGCCGCGGCCAAGGTCGCCACGGCACGCAAGGGCGCTGACCCGCGCACCCTGGGCACGCGTTCGGCCAGCACAAGCACAAGCAAACCCGCCACGCCCGCCAGCACGGCATCCGCATAGAAATCGCGCGGTTCGTACATATAAGGCGCGTCGGGAATGGCCCATCCGTACTCCCCTGTGGTCAGCACCGAGGTCAGGCAGGCGCCAAACACTGCCGCCGCCAAGGCCAACAACAGGAAGTCACAAACACGCAATAGCAGTTTCGGCATTCGGCAGAGACGGATAAGCCGCATTGGCGCGGCGGGCGGGGTGGAATCGGTAGATCGATAAGGCGGCGAGAATAGCACTGCCGGCCATCGCATAGCGGCAGCTGGCAGGCTACATTAATCCGCATTCCGTTTTGCTTCGGACGCTTATGCGCACGCTTGCCCTGCTACTTGCTCTGTTCCTGTCTGCCTTCCTGCCCGGGCCAGTGCCCGCCGCCCCGCCGATGGAGCATTCATATGGGCCGGATGCCGCGCAAGCTGCCGATGTCTATCTACCGGAACGCGCAGCCACCCTGCCGCCCGCCCCCATCCTGGTTGTCGTCCATGGCGGTTCCTGGAAGAACGGCGACAAGGCCGCAGCCGAAGTCGTCGACAACAAGTTGCGCCACTGGCTGCCACGCGGATTTGCCGTTGTGTCAGTCAACACCCGGTTGATGCCGCAAGCCCGCCCCGAAGAACAAGCGGAAGACCTGGGCCGCGCCCTGGCATGGATCGGCCGCGAGGCCGCGAGCTGGCATGCGGACCCCTCCCGCATCGTCGTAATGGGGCATTCCTCTGGCGGCCATCTGCTGGCATTGCTGGCTGCCGACGGACGCATGCAGCAGCGCACCGGAGCCGCCCCCTGGGCGGCCAGCGTCATCCTGGACGGGGCGGGATTCGATTTGCAAAGCGTCATGTCCAAGCCCCATGCGCCGTTCTACGACGAGGCCTTCGGGACTGACCCCGCCGCCTGGGCAGCGGCATCGCCCGCCGCGCAACTGCGCGGAAAAGTCCCGCCCACGCTCTTGGCCTGCTCCACCTTGCGGCCCGACCCGTGCCGCCGGTCGCAGCACTTTGCCGACCTGCTTACGGCGAACGGCAGCCAGGCCGAACTCATAGGCGTGGCCCGCAACCATGCGCAAGTCAACGCGGACGTCGGCGCCGACAACGATGAAACGCGCGCTATCGCTGCATTCATCGATGCGCGTATCGGACGGTAGGCGCAAGCGCCATACGCGCCCCGCCAATGTTTGAGAGAATGCCTGCCTGCCCCATCCGGGCTTTCGCCGAGATCTCAAGCAGTTTCCATGATCCTTACGCAAAACAGGCTCTACCCGCTGCTGCTGGCCACAGCACTCGCTTCCACCGGAATAAGCGCCCCCGCCTTGAGCGCGGAGCCGGTGTACGACCAGAAGCCGGCTACCCACGCTTCCCCCGCGCCTCTCGCGACGCCGCCTGATGGCATGCCCCAATACGGCGTCGGCCTCTATGGCCGCAGCCTGACGCTGACGCTGCATAACAACCGTGATGGCGCGCCAGCGCCCAACACGCCGTACCGCCTGTTCCTGTCGGGCAAGGGCGAAAGCATCCAAGACACCCCCAGCCAGGACGGCATCTTGCACGGCGTCACCGACGACCAAGGCCGCACCGCGTGGGTCTGGACGGACAAGCCGCATGCCGACGAAGACTTCACGTTGCTGCGCCGTATCGGCGACGGCGGGTGGGGCAGCTTTTTCCAGCTGAACTCGAGCCAAGACCGCTCGCCGCTGCCCGCGTGGCCTTACATCATGACCATGAACACCCGCTGGGGCGAGCAATGGGTGGATCTGGGCTATACAACCAACCAGGGCGGCACCGCCTATTTCAGCCACGACATCCCCGCCACCTCGATTTCGCTGTCGGTCGACGCGCCGGTCACAGACAACCGCAAGTGCTTCAATGAACTGGACGCCATCAACCGCAAATTCAGCCAAAGCGACGCAGAAGGCGCCACAGCGCTGATCGGCGCGATGCAATGCGCCGACACGCCGCCACAGCAGCTGGATCTGGCCCACCTGCTGTTCATGAATGGCCGGGCTGAAGAGGCGCGCACGTGGCTGCTGAAATCCCGGCAATGGCGCTTTCCGGAGTCGCTCAAGCGCCCCGAGTCATCGCTGGTAGAGAGCCGTCTGAATCTGGAACGCTTGCTGGGTATGCCGGACCTGGCGCTGGCGGACTCCCTCCTGCTGCAAAACCGGCAGGCCAAACAAGGCCACCGCCGCGACACGGATGACACCGACTGGGCCAACAACACCGCCTACTTCCTGGCCGACTTCCCGGACTATCTGGACGACGCCGAAACCCAAGTGCGCGCGTCCATCAGCAAGGTCGGCCCTCGTCCCTACAACCAAGGCACCCTAGGCTGGATTCTGTTCTTGCAAGGCAAAGCCGAAGAGGGCCTGGGAATGATGCACGAGGCCTATCGCGACCTGCCCCGCGACCAGGAAATGGTGGCCGACTACGGGCTGGCGCTATGGCAGCTTGGCCAGCAGGAAACGGCAACGCGTCTGTGGAATCAAGCGCAGAAGCAATGCGTCTGGGGCCGGCGCATGTATGACGCCATGCGCGAAACCGGCTATCCACATCCCTACTTCCAATCGGTGGAATCCGACGCCGTGAAAGCCTATCGTGCACGCTGCGATCAGCCGTGGACCAAGACAAAAACCCAGCGTACCGTGTGGGGATAAAAAAACCGGCTTTGCGTGCATGGTCTGCACGCAAAGCCGGCTGATCAGCCTGGCGGCGGCACTCTGCCGCCTACGGCTTATTTCTCGTCTTTCATCTTCACGTCGCTGGCAGTGTCGGCCTTCAGGCCGCGCGTATTGATCTTGCCCGGCGGCGGCGCGTCGATCTCGTCCAGGTTGGCGGCATCCGCGGCGGGCGCCGCCACATCATCCAGATTGACCGCGTTGGACGCGGGTGCTGCCGGCTTGGCCGGAGCCGCCTTGGGCGCCTTGGGCTTAGGCTTGGGCGCCACACGCGGCTTGGCGACTTCCAGCGGACGCGTGTACAGATTGCCATCCTGGTACACCAGCATGTAGGGCGTGCCTACAGCGGGTTTCACCGTCTGGCGCGCCGTCCACTGGCCATTGGCCACGTTGAACGACAGCGGGCCTTCGCAACTGCGGTAGCTGTTTTGCCATTTGGAAGATTGCGTCCCCGACACGCGATACACGTGATAGACGTGATTGCAGCCTGCCTCTGGCACATCCAAGGTGATCAGCGTTGCGCCCGGCACTTCGGCGACGTTGGCAACCATCATGGCCGCACCCTTGACCTCAAGTTCCATAACCTTCTTCTGGCCGTAGAGCTTGATGTCATACGAATCGGTGTAATAACGGCGCAGCGCAGCGCGTTCGCCATTGACCGTGAATACCTGCTGCTCTTTGGCAAGCACTTCGCCGAAGTCCAGCCCCATCTTGCCGGAGCCGGTGCTGACGCAACCCGTCAATGCCATCAGCGCCGACAATGACACTATTGCGCCAACTGCGCGGCTGACACCGGACCCACTTGATACCTTCGATGAAACCCATCCGATGCACGCCAACGCCATTCCGTAACCCCTTGATATTACATATTAATTTACCGATCAGTCACAATCCTGACGGTCGTATCATTTATGTCTAAATGATTCGCAATGTTATACTGTAAACCAAAGCGTACAGGGCGAGGCTCGAAGCATGAAGAAGGTTTGCGTAGCGGCAGCAATTGCCGCAAGTGTTGGCAGCCTGCCAGCGCATGCCGAGGCGTATCGCCTGGCATATTCCAAAGCGGAAAACATTGAGATTTTCATTGACCATGCCAACGGCTCTGCCTGGTGCGGTCCCCATCTGGATCTGCGCGCCGTGTACGGCGCCGCGCCCGACGCCGACGCACTGGGCCGTTTGCTGCCAAAAATTGGCGTGCTGTTAAGCAAGCAGTGCCCGCAAGCCGTGGATCTGCGTTGGACCAGCGTCAGCAACACCGGCGCTCGCATCGCGGAAGGCACCAGCACCAAAGCGGCAGGATGGCCGATGCAAACCGCAGCGGCACCGGCGGCAATTGCTGCTGCGCCTGTTGCCGCAGCACCCGTTGCCGTAGCACCCGTTGCCGCAGCACCCGTTGCCGCAGCGCCAGTTGCCGCCGCGCCGGCTGCCGCCGTGCCCCCTGCTTCGGCTGCGGCACCTGCCGAGCTTGCCCCGGTAACCTCCGCCCAACCCGCAGCAGAGCAGGCAGCCGCGCCGGCACAAGTACAAGCCGCTCCCGCGCCCGCAGCAATCGCTACCCCAGCGCCTGTTCCCGTAGCGGAACCGGCCGCGCCGCCCCCTGTTGCAGCCACGCCGCAAGCGCCGACAGCCGAAGCGGCAATTGCTGTCGCGCCCGCACCAGCCGCTGTAGCGCCCGCTCCTGCGCCAGCCGCAGCGGCCGCCGCCCCCGCAGCGCAACCGGTCTTTGCCGTCAACGGCTGGACGCCATCATCCGCCGCAGCCGCCATGGCCGGCACCCAGCAGCTCAAGGTCATGCAAGACCAGAACGGCTGCAAGGTGATTTCGACCTTCCGCCTGGGCGAAGGCGCGCAATACATCACGCTAAAGACCGACGGCCTGTCTTGCGGTCCCGACGGTTATGCGACCGGCAAGGGCAGACTGCGCCTGGAACGCACAGACGGCGCGCGCATCGCACAAAGCAATGACGTCTGGCTGGCATCCGGCATTCCGTTCACCAGCCCCGTCGCCGCCGCCAATCTGGCCTACGTCAGTGAAGCTAACGGCACGCTGTGGTTCCACATGGCCAGCGACCCGGCCAGCCGCTCGCACTACCTGATGCGCGCCGAGCGCATGTCCTACGGCTCTGGCCTGGACGTCTGGCGCTACAACCGCCTCGATGTCGTCACGGAAAACGCGGATGCGTTCCGCAATGCCGCCGACATCAAGGTGGCCGTGGACGCTACCCTGCGTGTGCTGGAACGCACCGCCATGCCGGATGCGGGCAACGCGCGCATGGTGTTTTCGGACAACTTTGAGCTAGGCGCTATTGGCGACAAGCTGGAGCACATGCTCTACGCCATCAATGCCGACAGAACGACTGACTGGCGCACCGGCAAACCCAAGGGCGAATGGCGCTACAACCTGCAATACGCGCAGAACTACGTGTTCAAGCGCGACGAAATGCTGGCCCGCCAAAAGCGCGAAGCGCAGATGCGTTTGGCCAACAAGGAACGCGACAACCTGCGCCAGTATCAAAACCTGGTCGAACAAGCCAAGAGCGATCCCGCCGGCATCCTGGGCCGCATGCAGCACGACGTGCGTTACGACCCGCTGACCGGCGGCAGTTACGGCGGCCTGATGGCCGGCCGCAAGTCTGCTGTGCGTATGGTGGTTCACGTGGATGACCACAAAGACGACGACGCCGTTGCCGACTGGCCCTACGAACTGCGCCTGCCTGGCCAGAAGGCCATGAAGGAAGGCTGGTATCTGGTGCCCGGGGACATCACGCTGGACCCGAAGCGCCAAGACGGCAAGGGCCTGCCCCTGACCCTGCTGACGCTCGGCCAAGCCGCGCCTTATGCCTGCCAAAAGGCCGGCTGCGCCGATCTGAACGATCCCCTGGTGGGCGCCCGCATGATGATGGGCCTGTCCGACTGGACGCCTGAAAAGGCCCAGGCAGTGATCGACCAAGCGAACCAACCTTAAACGCCAGACGAGCAACGCAATGATCAATCAAAAGAACGGCCTGATTGCAGGCGGCGTCGTGGCAGTGCTGGCGTGCGCCTGGTGGGGCATGGGCGCCTATGCGTCCGGCAAAGCGGAAGACGAACTGGTGGCGCTGCTGGACAAAACGGGCCAGCGCAACATGGTCCACTGGCAGAGCATTTCGGCATCGCCGTTCGGCTCGGCCAAGCTGAAACAGGTCACGATCGGATCGCAGGCTTCGCCGATCGCGACGATCGAACTGGTCAAGATCAGCGGCCTGCGCAATACCGCCGACCGCCAAAGCGGCGACGTCACGATCGAAGGCGCCGCGCTGCCCAACGGCAACAGTGTGCTGAGCCAGACAGACCTGATCCGCCAGGCGGGAAAGACAGACCTGCCGCCCGCGAACCTGCGCGTGCGCTGGGATTACCAGCGCGATGACGACAACGCCGAACTCCAATTCAACCTGGAACAGCCAGACGCCCTGAACGCCGAACTGTCGCTGGAACTGGAACGCGTCAACGGCGCAGTCGGCATGATCGAAAACGGCGCGGCCATGGGCGCGCTCGGCATGATGGGTTTGATGGGCATGGGCCGCATCGACCGCACGCTGGCGCCGTTGGCCGAAGTGCGCGTCAAAACGGGCAGCCTGTCTTTGAAGGACGATGGCTACGTCAAGCGCAGCATTGAACTCTACAAGCGCTACAACGTCGCAGCTGTGGCAGGCGAAGGCAATCCTGACAAGCAGCGCGCCAAGCAATTCGAGAAGTTTGTCAGCGACGCTAAAAAACAGTGCATTCAAAAGAAGGCGCTGGCCGGCTTCAAGGACAACGAAGACGCATGCAAGGCCGTCGCCAATTTCGCAAGTGGCGACGACCGCTCAATCACGCTGACCTTGAATCCGCGCAATGGCGTGTCGGTAGCCGAAATGCTGTCGGGTTCCAATGACCCCAACCGGGTGCTTGCCTTGTTTTCCCCCACGCTGAAGAACTAAGCAAACGGCGCAATTCAGCCAAAAACGGGCGGCATCTCTTACCAGATGCCGCCCGTTTTTTATATTGTGCACAGCATCGTGCCCGCGTGGCCCGGGCCTATAATCCGGCTATACGCTGCATGCCACGCGCCTGCTGAGGGGCAGCCGCAGGAGACCCCAGATGAGATTTCCCCTGATACACCTGCTTTCTGTCCTTGCCGCCACACTGCTCCTGGCCGGGTGCGCCCCCGGTAACGGCGGCCCGCCCCACCCCGGCGCGGTCAATCCCTATAGCAGCGGCGGCTTCCACGACGCCGGGCCAGACTATCCTGACACGGGCCGCTGAACCCGGTCATTGAACCCGGGCCATCACTCCGCATCCCGGATCGCCGCGATCACGCTGTTCAGCTCGGCGTCGCGATCCGGCTCATTGGCGCTGACATAGCGCGGCTCAGGATAGGCCGCCAACTGCACCACGACCAACCCCTTGTCACGGTCTATGAAGATGCGTTGGCCTGAGTGGCCCATCGCCATCATCGCGCCGTCTTCGCGCAGCCACCAGCTGTAGCCGTAACCCGTCAGCCCAAGCGACTGCCGGCTGGCGGAATGAAAGGCTTCGGGCACGTTGTGGGCCACCGCCCCCGCCTGGTCGATCCACCCTTCGGGCAAGACGCGCGCGCCGTTGATCACGCCGTCATCCAAGACAAACTGCCCCAAACGGCCCAGATCCCGCAACGCCATCCCTGCACGGCTGCCGCCGATCTCCTGCCCATTTTCGGATTCAAGCGTGTAGAACGCGTCAAACTCCATGCCGTAGGGCTGCCAGATCTTGCGCGACAGATAGTCCGCCAACGTGCTGCCGGTGGCTGCGGAAATCAACGCGCCCAGCAGATACGTGTCGCCCGTGTTGTAGTGCCACACGGCGCCCGGCGCATGCAGGCGGCGGCACTGGCGCAATAGCGCCAACACGCCGCCGGGCACCTTGTCGGCCAGCGATTTGCTGTAGCGGTTTACGTCCGACTGCTTGTCCGTGTAGTCCTCGGTCCACTCCATGCCCGAGCACATGGTCATCAAGTGCCGCACGGTCACCTGTTCGTACGCGCAGCCCTGCATGGCGGGCAGATAGCGAGTGACGGGATCGTCGATGCTGTGTATGGCCCCATCCTGCAATGCAGCGCCCACGAGCAGCGCCGTCATGGATTTGATGGTGGACATCGTGGACCAGCGCTCATGCGGCTGAAACCCCAAGCCGTACCGCTCCAACACCACCCGGCCATCGCGTATGGCCAGCAGACCCGCGACGTTGTTGCGGTCCATGAATTCGGGCAGCTCACGCGACACGCCTTCAGATTGATACTGCACACGGACCTCTGAGCCCCGCGGCAGTTCACGCACGGCGGCGCCACGCGCCACGGTGCGCGTGGCAAACAGCTGGTCGACGATGCGGTAACCGTAGGACTGCAAACACGGCGGCCACAGCAGGAAGTCTTCACTGCGCGGCAAATGCAGCGTGGGCTGCGCCACGGATTGGGCGCTGCGCGTATCGTTGATAGCAACGGAAAGATCAGTCATGGACTAGGCTCAATACAAAACGCGCAGCCTGCATCGGCCGCGCGGACAGGAATGAAAAGGCGTCAGTCGTTTTGAATGCCCAGGCGCTTGATGATCGGCCCCCAGGTGGCCGCCTCGCGCTTCATGGATTGCGCCACGGCCTGCCCGCCAAACGTGGTCGGCGGCACCATGTAGATCTGCGCCATCTGCGCACGCGCATCGGGGTCAGCCCAGAATTTCTGGGTGGCGTCCGTCAGGCTGGCCAGCACGCTGGCTGGCGTGCCTTTGGGCGCCATCAGGCCGTACCACGCGTCGCTGGGAAAATCCTTGGCGCCCACTTCGTAAATGGTCGGCACATCGGGAATTTCGGCCACACGCTTGCTGCCGAACACCACCAGCGGCACTGCCTTGCCCGTCTTGATCTGCGGTATCGCGCCCGACAAGGCATCTGCCGTCAGATCGATCTGCCCGCCCACCAGATCCATCATGGCGGGCGCGGCCCCTTTGTAGGGCACATGGGACATCTGAATGCCAAAATGTTCGGCCAGGAACGCCACGTTCAAATGCGTGGAATTGCCGATACCGGCGGAGCCGTAGTTCAACACCCCAGGCTTGGACTTGGCCACCTTGACCAGATCTTCCACCGACTTGATGCCGGTGGCCGGATTGGTCACCAGCACTTGCGACGTATCGGCAATCATCGTCACCGGATCAAAGTCGCGCTCCGGGTTGTAGGCCAGCGACTTGTACGAGAAAGGGTTCAAAGACATGTTCGACGTGCTGCCGAACAATAGTGAATAGCCGTCGGCCGGCTGCTTGGCCACAAAGCTTGCGGCAATACTGCCATTGGCGCCCGGCTTGTTTTCCACGATGACGGTACCGCCGATGGCTTTGGACACATAGCTCGCCCACGCGCGAGCCAGCGCATCGGCCGCACCGCCCGCTGACACCGGCACCACCACAGAGATCGGCTTGGCAGGATAAGGCGTCTGCGCGGCTGCGGGAGACGCCAGAGCGCCCGCCACGCCGAGTCCGGCCAGAAGGCGCAGCAACGTCCGCGGATGGCAAACGGAAACAAGCGTGGCGGCAATGCGGAAAGACGGGGTCGGGACCATATCGGCTCACTGAAGGGCGGGTGTCGGAAAGCTGCAAACGAGCACCGATCTTAGGATCGGCACTAATTGCCGTCCAATGCATAATCGGCTTACTTTCCATAATTAAAATGAATACTTCGAGCGCGACGCATGAACCTTCAGCAGCTGGACCATTTTCTGGCCCTGGTGGAAACCCAGTCATTCAGCCGTGCCGCCGACAAGCTGCACCTGACCCAACCCGCGCTCAGCCGCAGTATTTCCGCGCTGGAAGAAGAGTTGGGCGGCGCGCTGATGGATCGCGGCAAGAACAAGAAGCTGACTGCCCTGGGCGAACTGGCGCTGGTTCGCGCCCGGCGCGTCCGCGTGGAATTAGCTGAACTGCGGCGCAGCGCCCGCATCCTGGCGGATGTCGAAGGCGGCACGATCCGCCTGGGGCTGGGCCCTGCCCCCACCGCCATGCTGTCCGTGCAGCTGCTGCAAACCATGATGCAGCGCTATCCAGCCATCAAGGTGCAGTTAAGCGGCGGCACCGCAGACATGCAGTTGCAAGAGCTGCGCGAAGGCGCAGTCGACGCGTTGATTCTGCACCGCAGCCAGGTACCGCCGGACGACGACCTGAACCTGGAACTGTTCCCGCCCACACCGCTGGGATTCGTGTGCCGGGCCGGACACCCGCTGGAACATCTGCACGAACTGAGCTTTGCCGAATTGCGCAAGTATCCGCTGGCCGCCAGCGGCCGCGCGATGAGCAACCAGGTTATCCACACGCTGAACGAATACTTCGGCAACCGTACGCATTTCTACGACGCCATCCAGTATCAATCGAACGACGTGAACGCGCTGGTTGAACTTGTGCGCAGCACCGACGCCGTGTTCTTTGGCGTGCTGCAAGTGGCGCGCGCGCTACTGGAAAAAGGGGAGCTTTCGCGCCTGCACCTGTCGCCACCGTTGGAATTGAGTTCGGAGTTTTTGTTCGTGACACTGGAGGGTAAGACGATGCCGGCAGCGCTGGAAAAAATCCGCGACTGGTGTGCCGGGCAAATGGGCGGCGAACCCGGTTGACCCGCCCACACTCGTCGCGCCGGATAGTGCGATTCGCCCGCCGCGCAATCAAGGCGTGTCTGACAGCGCGCCTGACTTCAACAACGGCGCCAGAATGCCGGCCGTGTAAACCCGCGCCACGTTTTGCAAAAATGCCGTGAAGTCCGCCTTTGCTGCATGATCAGCACGGTCCGAGATAACGCGCATCACCGCAAACGGAACGCCGAACTCGTAGCAAATCTGCGCCATCGCGGCGCCTTCCATTTCGACGCACAACGCATCAGGCAAACTTGCGCGCAGCGTCTGGGCGTAGTCGTTGTGGTTCACGAACACATCGCCCGTTGCGATCAGGCCGTGATGCGCCTTCGCTGCCTTCGAAGCAGAGCCGGCGGGCGATTGCCGCAAGAACTGCTCGGCGCTGGCCTGCAACATCGCGCTTAACGCCACATCCGCGTCGAACCGCACACGCCCCAGCAACGGGATCTCGTGCAGGCCGAACAGCGGGCGTGCATCCATGTCGTGCTGCATCAGCTCGCTTGCCACCACCACATCCCCCACCTCTACGCCCGGCTGCAAACCGCCGGCCAGCCCGGTGAAGATCATGCGCGACACCTGAAACTCCTGAATGACAATGGACGCCGTCGCGGCGGCGGCCACCTTGCCGATGCGGCTTAGCGCAATGACGCAAGGCGTGCCCCACAACGTGCCCACATGAAAGTCGCGCATCGCGATGCGATGAACCACCGCGCCGGGTTCCATAGCGGCAAGCAGATCCGCAATTTCTTCGTGCAGCGCGCCCAGGATGGCAAGACGTCCCATGGTGTCCTTCTTCTTGATATGACAGAGGCGGCGGATTGCCGCGCTGGGCGCAACATACCCCAAAAAGCGTGCGCCCAGCCTGATTTCCATGGATACCATCCGACAAGTTCAGGATTGCTACTGTTGATGTATCCGGGCAGCGGCGGCACAGGCATCTCGCCTGCACTCTACGGCACGCGCAGGCAAGATGACGACCGATTAGCTAGTCAAAAAGATGGTGTACGTCTTGTCAGCAGGGAAACCACGCAGGCGAAAATCGCCCGGCTGCGTGATAGCGTGCGACTCGCAGTCGCGTGATCCCAGTGAGCAGCAGAGCCAAGGAAAGACTCAATCTGTGGAGAGACGATCATGGTGAAGAATCTTGCCGTATTCTTCGACGGAACGTGGAACGAGCCCAACGACCGCACCAACGCGTACGAGCTATACAAAGCCGCGCCAGAAACCAGCACGCAGGAAACGCTCTACATCGAAGGCGTCGGCACACAAGGCCAAGGCCTATGGGCCGCCATCGACAAATTCATGGGCGGAGCCTTTGGCGCAGGGCTGTCGGCCAACATCCGCATGGGCTACCGCTGGTTATGCCAACGCCATGAATCCGGCGACCGCATCTTTCTGCTGGGATTCAGCCGCGGCGCCTATTCCGCACGCAGCCTAGCTGGCATGGTCCGCAAATGCGGATTGCTAAAAGACCCCACCGACAGCAACGTCGCAGAAGCCTACGCGCTGTACCGCGACGATTGCAAACCCGCATCGATAGAAGCCCAAACCTTCCGCGCCAAGTTCTCGCGCGAAACGGATCTGCATTTCGTGGGCGTCTGGGACACCGTAGGCAGCTTGGGGATTCCCGTCGGCGGCATCTCGTTCCCCGGCTTTTCCAAGTTCTATAACTTCCACGATACCGAACTGAGCAATCACGTACACAACGCCTATCACGCCATCGCCACCAACGAATACCGAGAACCCTACTTCCCAACCCTATGGACACGCCTGGGCAATTCAGAACCGCGCCCGCCGGACAGGCCAGTGGAACAGCGCTGGTTCATCGGCGCGCACTCAGACATCGGCGGCGGATATCGCGACGGAAGCCTGCAAACGCTGCCCGCTGCCTGGTTGCAAGAGAAGGCGCGGCAGGTGGGACTGGAAGCGGGAACGGAACAGCGGATTTCCACCGACTACGAGCAATGCGAGCCGCATGACTCGTACAAGGAATTCACGGAGAAGGTGCTGATCCACGTGAAGAAAAGGCCGCGGCTATGGGATGGGTCGACGGTGTTGAATCTGACCGTGGATGACCGGCTGATGAAGCGGTTTACGGTGAATGCGGAATTCTTGAAGGAATATCCGGATTTCAAGGATGCGTTGGGGAAGCTGCCGGTGGCGCGGCCTTGACGGCACCGCAACTCAATCCGCCACATACCCCAGCGCCGCGCTTACCGCCTGCGCTTCTTTCTTCACCGCTGCCACCACTCTTCCTCCTGGCGACACATCAAACCCGCCCGTCGCGCCTAAAGCCGTCAGCACGGCGCACGGCCGGCCGGTGTGGTCGTACAACGGCGCAGAGACCGCGCTGATGCCGCGCAGGTTGGTGTCCTTAACCGTCGCGCAACCCGCCTTGCGCACGTCGCGGCGCAGCGCGCCGATGGGGTCGGTTTCGTCCAGCAAGGCCCGCATGTCCGGCGTTGCCGCGGCCAGTTCCGCCAGCGCCATCTCTTGGACCGGGGCTTCGTCCAGCGCACCTAGAAACGCACGTCCGGTGGCGGACCAGAGCATCGACAGTACGGAGCCCACGCGCACGTTCACGGTAATCGGCAGGCCCGGCTCTTCAAACCGGACGATGGTTGGTCCTTTGTTGCCCATGACCGCGATAAAGCAGGTGACCGCCAGGCTTTCGCGCAGGCGGATCAATGCGGGTTCGCTGATACGCAACGGATCTGCCTGACGCATGGCGGCGACGCCTACGAACAGGGCTTCAAGACCCAGGTGGTACTGCTGCGTCGCCACTTCCTGATCGACCAGGCCTTCCGCAATCAGGCTCATCAGATAGCGATGCACCTTGGCCGGGCTTTCGTCTACGTGCGCGGCCAGCGCAGTCAGGCTGGCGCGTCCGCCTAAACGGGCCAAACCCTTTAACACCGTCATGCCCGTTTCCGCAGATTGCACGCGCTGGCGGCGTTCAAGCGGGCGAGAGCTCGAATCCGCAGAAGATTTCGCACGGGCAGAAGGTTTGGCCGCGGCGGACTTTGCGGGGGCAGCTGCGGATGCAGCCTTGGTTTTGGCCGTGCCGGACTTCACTGCGGGAGCTTTGCTCATAGGGGAATTGCACTTCCTGATGGACGCCAATGCTGACCGGCGGTGACCGCAGCCAGGGACAGATCTAGGTTAACCCGGCTTGAATTATTACGCATTGCGTATATGATTTACGCAAAAGAAGGGATGCCAACTGGCAATCCCAAAAAGGAGACAGCCTATGCGCACCTTGAAGCAACACGTTCTGACCGGGCTGCTGGCCCTGCCCCTGCTGGCCTGTGCCAGCGCTTTCGCCCAGCAAGCGCCGTCCGCCTATCCGGCCAAGCCGGTGCGCTGGATCGTGCCGTATGCCGCAGGCGGCGGGTCTGATTTTTTGGCGCGCAGCATCGGTCAGGGTTTGACCGGCCGCCTGGGCCAGCCAGTTGTGATCGAAAACAAGCCGGGCGGCAACACCGCCATTGCCGCGTCCGAAACGGCGCGTGCACCGGCCGACGGCTACACCATGCTGTCTGCCGACAACGGCACGCTGGTGTTCAATCCCGCGCTGTACAAGAAGCTGTCGTATGACCCCGCGAAGGATCTGGCGCCCGTCACCTTGATGGGACGTTTTCCGATGATTCTGGTGGTGGGTCCCGCCATGAAGGTCAACACCGTGCAGGAATTCCTGGCCGAGGCCAAATCTCGCAAGGACGGTCTGGACTATGGATCGGCCGGCGCGGGCAGCCCGCATCATCTGGCGATGGAATTGTTGAAGGTAGAGGGCGGCCTGACCATGACGCACGTGCCGTACCGGGGCGCATCACCCGCGCTGGCGGATGTTGCGGGTGGCCAGATTCCCGCGATGATGGTGGATCTGGCGGCGGGCGCCGGCTTCATCAATGGCGGCAAGGTCAAAGCCTTGGCAGTTGCCAACCCAACCCGTCTGGCGCAGTTGCCGGACGTGCCCACCTTTGCCGAGATCGGTCTGAAGAATGTGGAAGCCGCCGCGCAGGTTGGCGTGGTGGTGCCCGCAGGCACTCCGCAACCCGTCATCGACGCGCTGAACAAACAAGTGGTGGCCACCATCAATGATCCCCCCACACGCCAGCGCCTGATCGAATTCGGCATCGAGCCCGTGGGCAACACCCCCGCGCAGTACGCTGACATGCTGGTGGGCGAACGCGCACGCTGGCAAAAGCTGATCACCGATCTGCACATCACGCTGGACTAAGGTAATCCGGCCTGCCCGGCGCCGGGGCAACCCGCAAGCCCGGCAGGCCCGCAGGACGAACACACGGAACGATCTCATGAGCCAATCCCCTACCCCCTCGCGCCCGTCGGGCTGTCCCATCGATCACACGGCGCTGGCCGCCACGCAAAACTTGCCGAGCCAGGGCCCCACCGGCTGTCCGGTAAGCGCGCGCGCCGCCGAGTTTGACCCGTTTGGCGACGGCTACCAGCAGGACCCGCCCGAATACGTGCGCTGGGCACGCGATCAGGAGCCGGTGTTCTATAGCCCCAAGCTGGGCTACTGGGTGGTGACGCGATACGAGGATATCAAGGCGATCTTCCGCGACAACCTGACCTTCAGCCCGTCCATCGCGCTAGAGAAAATCACGCCGACCGGGCCTGAAGCCAACGCGGTACTGGCCACCTATGGCTACGCCATGAACCGTACCTTGGTGAACGAGGACGAACCCGCCCACATGCCGCGCCGCCGCGTGCTGATGGACCCATTCACGCCCGAAGAACTGAAACACCACGAACCCATGGTGCGCAGGCTGACGCGCGAATACGTCGATCGTTTCATCAACGATGGCCGTGCCGACCTGGTAGATCAGATGCTGTGGGAGGTGCCGCTGACGGTCGCCCTGCACTTTCTGGGCGTGCCGGAAGAAGACATGGATCTGTTGCGCCAGTATTCCATCGCGCACACCGTCAATACCTGGGGCCGCCCCAAGCCCGAGGAACAGGTTGCCGTGGCCCATGCGGTGGGCAACTTCTGGCAACTGGCCGGCAAGATTCTGGACAAGATGCGGCAAGATCCATCGGGCCCGGGCTGGATGCAGTACGGCCTGCGCAAGCAACAGACGCACCCGGAAGTCGTCACGGATTCCTACCTGCACTCAATGATGATGGCGGGCATTGTCGCCGCTCATGAAACCACGGCCAATGCGTCCGCCAATGCGTTCAAACTGCTGTTGCAGCACCCGGACGCGTGGCGCGAGATCTGCGAAGACCCTGACCTGATTCCCAACGCGGTAGAAGAATGTCTGCGCCACAATGGCTCGGTTGCCGCATGGCGCAGGCTGGCCACGCGCGATGTGGAAATTGCCGGCATCGCCATTCCGGCCGGCTCCAAGCTGCTGATCGTAACCTCGTCCGCCAACCATGACGAAGGGCAGTTCGCCGATGCCGACCTGTTCGACATCCGCCGCGAAAACGCCAGCGACCAGCTGACCTTCGGCTACGGCTCGCACCAGTGCATGGGCAAGAATCTGGCACGCATGGAAATGCAGATCTTCCTGGAAGAGCTGACGCGCCGCCTGCCGCACTTAAAGCTGTCCGAGCAGTCGTTCACCTACGTGCCCAACACCTCGTTCCGCGGACCTGAGCACCTGTGGGTGGAATGGGACGCGGAGCGCAATCCCGAACGTTCGGCGCCAGACCTGCTGGACCACGCGCATCCGGTCCGTATCGGCGAGCCGTCATCGCATGCCATTACGCGTCCGGTGGTCGTGCAGAGCGCCGTCCACGCCGCCGATGGCATCCTGCGTCTGCGGCTGGCCTCGCCGGACGGCAAGCCCTTGCCGCGCTGGACGCCGGGCTCGCACATCGACGTCGAATGCGGCGACACCGGCCTGTCGCGCCAATACTCGTTATGCGGAGACCCTGCCGAGACCGGCGTGTTCGAAATCGCCGTACTGAAGGAACCCGATGGACGCGGCGGCTCCGCCTGGATGCATGACCACGCCGTGCCTGGCGCGCGGCTGCGCATTCGCGGCCCGCGCAATCACTTCCGCATGAACGAGTCCGCCGAAAAGTTGATCCTGATCGCCGGCGGCATCGGTATCACGCCCATCAGCGCGATGGCGCGGCGCGCGCGTGAATTGGGTCTTGATTATCAGCTGCACTACAGCGGCCGTTCGCGGCGCTGCATGGCCATGCTGGACGAACTGGCCGCGCTGCATGGCGACAAGCTGCATGTGCATGCCAAGGACGAAGGGCTGCGCGCGGATTACGCCGAACTGTTGGCCGCGCCCCATGCGGGCACGCAGATCTACGCTTGCGGTCCGCAGAATCTGCTGGATGCGCTGGCGGGCTGTTGCGCTGTGTGGCCGGAAGATGCGCTGCGTGTCGAGCACTTCCATTCCACGCTGGGCACCTTGGATCCTTCCAAGGAGCAGTCTTTCGAGGCCGTGCTGAAAGACTCGGGCATCTCCATCACGGTGCCAGCGGATCAAACGCTGCTTGCCGCGCTGCGCAGCGCCAACATCGACGTGCAGAGCGATTGCGAAGAAGGCTTGTGCGGGTCGTGCGAAGTGCGCGTACTGGAAGGCGATATTGACCACCGCGACGT
Source organism: Achromobacter seleniivolatilans (assembly GCF_030864005.1). NCBI lineage: Bacteria > Pseudomonadati > Pseudomonadota > Betaproteobacteria > Burkholderiales > Alcaligenaceae > Achromobacter > Achromobacter seleniivolatilans. The sequence continues at coordinate 5,727,949 of NZ_CP132976.1, read as the reverse complement.
AGTGCTGACGCGCACCGAACGCGACGCGAACAACAAGATGATGGCCTGCTGCTCACGCGCCTGCGGCGGCAAGAAGATCGTTCTGGAACTCTAGTCTGCGCCAAAGGCGCCTTGGCCCAGCGCAAAAAAAACCCCGGCGATTGCTCGCCGGGGCATCCCTGCACACAACACCGCTTGCTCAGTTCGCGTACACCTTGATCTGATCGCTCTTCAACACATCCGGCGTCAGGCTCTTGTCGATCCATTCCATCGACGTATCCGACACGCCCGGGGTGACCAGCTCTGCCGGAATGATGGTGATGTCAGCCAGCACCTTGAACGGATACTTGTCGCTCTTCTTCGTAATGCCAAACAGCTGCGCTTCCAGGCCCTGACCGTCAGCGCGGTGCATCTTGACCTCGCGGCCATAACCCTTGAAGCTCACGTCATGCATTGCGGCCGCCACTTGTTCCGGAGAAGGCCACGCGCCGCCGTTGTCCTTGATCGCCTTTTCGTAGCCAGCCTTCAGACCCTGGATGGCTTGCACCATGTGATAGACCGAGTAGATCGGATAGGCGCCCGTCTTGTCGTGGAACTTCTTCACGAAAGCCTGGTGCTGCGGATCATCCTTGGTTTCAGGGTGCAGGAAGTAGTGGTCGCCCCGGGCGCCAACCAGCACGCCTTCAGGCAAGGCCGTGCCCAAGCGCTCCAAGGAGCTTTCGGCCAGCGACAACACAAAGGTGGAGTTCTTGAACAGGTTGCGTTGCGAAGCCTGGCGCACGAAGTTGTCCAGATCGCCGCCCCATGAGGTCGACACAATCACGTCCGGGCGCAGCGCTTGCAAACGGCTGATTTCGGTCGAGAAGTCGGCAGCGCCAAACTTCGGGAACATCTCGGCCACCACCTTCACGTCTGGCTTGAATTTCTTCAGCGCAGCCATGAAGATATCGCGCGAATCCCGGCCCCAAGCGTAGTCCTGGTTGACGATGGCAATCGTCTTGAAGTCAGGTTTGACCTTCATCAGGTACAGCACCTGCGCGACCATCTCCGTGGTGGCGTTGGCCTGCGTGCGCACCACATACTTGTACTTCTTGCCTTCCAGCGCTTTCTCGGTGCCGCAGTCCCACAGCACATTCAGCACTTTCAGGTCTTCGGCCACGGGCGCGACGATATTGCAGTGGCCGCTGGAAATGGCAGACAGCATGACGCGCGTGCCGCCTTCGGCCAACCGGCGGTACTCGGACAGCAGCTTTTCGCCGCCGCCGCCTTCGTCGATGTAGCTGGGCACGATTTTCACGCCATCGATGCCGCCGTTGGCGTTGATGTCCTGAATCAGGATATCCGCCGCGTCGCGCGCTGGCACGCCGAATACGGACGCCGACCCCGACAGGAAGGTCGAGATGCCGATGTTCAGTTCCTTGGGTTTGTCAGCGGCGCCTGCCAGCGCCGTAAATCCTGACAACAGGGTGGCGCCCAGCAGGGCAGCCAGTCTTGAGGTTTTCATGGTCTTGTCTCCAGTGTTGTAGTCGGGTCTATGCCCTTAGAAAACGATGGCGTCGCGCAGGCTGCCGCCGGTGGCGAGGTGATCGAACCCCTCGTTGATCTGGTCCAGCGAAAAGGATTTACCCATCATCCGGTCGACCGGCAATTGGCCGGCCTTGTACAGATCGATGTAGCGACTGATGTCAATGGCGGGCACGCCTGAGCCCAGGTAGCTGCCGCGGATGTCGCGCTCTTCGCCCACCATCTGCGACAGCGACAACGGAAAGCTGAACTTCGGATTGGGCAAACCAGACGTGACAGTCGCCCCGCCTCGGCGGGTCAGCTTGTAGGCGGTTTCAAACGCGGGCACGGCGCCCGCCATGTCAAACCCGTAGTCCACCCGGCCGCCAGCCAGATCGAACAGATCGTCATCGGTTTTGATTTGCTTGGGGTTCACGACATGCGTGGCGCCCAGTTCCTTGGCCAGCGCCAGCTTCTCGTCGCTGAGGTCCACCGCCACAACACGGCGCGCGCCCGCGGCCACCGCCGCCAGCAAAGCGCTAAGCCCGACCCCGCCCAAACCGACGATGGCTGCCGTATCACCCGCTTTGATGCGCGCCCGGTTGAGCACCGCGCCAGCGCCCGTCAACACCGCGCAGCCGAACAAGGCGGCTTCGCGATGGCTGAGTTCGACATTGACCTTGACGCAAGACCGGCGCGAGACCACCGCGTACTCGGCAAAGCACGAGACGCCGGTATGGTGATTGATGTATTCGTCGCCGATATGCAGGCGGCGGTCTCCGCCCAGCAAGGTGCCCTGAGTGTTGGCCGCGGCACCCGGTTCGCACAAGGCCGGACGGCCTTCCATGCACGGGTTGCAGCAACCGCAGCTGGGTACAAACACCATGGCAATGTGATCACCCGGTTTCAGGTCCGTCACCCCTGGCCCGGTTTCCACCACTTCGCCAGATGATTCATGCCCCAACACGATGGGCACGCCGCGCGGACGGTCGCCGTTGATGACCGACAGATCCGAATGACACAGCCCCGCCGCATGAATCTTGACCAGCACCTCGCCCGTACCCGGCGGGTCCAGTTCGATTTCCGTGATGGTCAATGGCCGGGTTTGTGCGTAGGGGCCTTCAACCCCTACGTTCCGTAGCAACGCCGCTCTGATTTTCATGCGTCTGACACCCACTGAAGAGAGAGGAAAGCGCCCGAATAGCCGGGCGCACTCGCAAACGGCTTAGACGGTGCGGCCGCCATCCACGGGGAATTCCACACCCGTGATGAATTCCGCGGCGTCGCTCGCCAGGAACAACGCGGCCGCCGCCACGTCCGACGGCTGGCAGAAGCGGCCAAGCGGAATCGTGGACACAAACTTGGCGCGGTTCTCTGGCGTGTCGGGCAGGCCCATGAAAAGCTCAAACATGCCGGTAATACCCATGACCGGGCAGATGGCGTTGACGCGGATGCCGTCCGGGCCCAGTTCCACAGCCATCGACTTGGACAGCACGTTGACCGCGCCTTTGGACGCGTTGTACCAGCTGAGTCCCGGACGCGGACGAATGCCTGCCGTCGATCCCACATTCAGAATCACGCCGCGCTTTTGCTTGCGCATCACCGGCACCACGGCCTGCGCCATGTGATAGATGGACTTCACGTTGATGTCGAACATGCGGTCGAACATGGCCTCGTCCACATCCAGCATCGGCTGGTTCTTGTGGGTAATGGCGGCGTTGTTGACCACGATGTCGACCGACCCGAATTTTTCCAGGCAGACGCGCACCGCGTTATCGATATCCGCCCGGCTGGACACATCGGCCTTGACCGCCAGTGCGGCCGCGCCGATTTCGGCGGCAACGCGATCAGCGGCTTCTTTGTTGATATCGGCGATAACGACCTTGGCGCCTTCCTTGGCATACAGCTTGACGATGCCTTCGCCAAACCCATTACCCCCGCCTGTAACGATCGCGACCTTACCTTGCAACTGGCTCATTTATTGTCTCCGTCTGATGCTTGGCGATCATTCGCCATAGAATTGGATTAGCGTCTTGGTGGTGCTCATTTCTTCCAGGGCGATGAATCCCTTTTCGCGCCCGTGACCGCTTTTCTTCACCCCGCCAAACGGCAGTTCCACGCCGCCGCCCGCGCCAAATCCATTGATGTAGACCTGACCGCACTTGATGCCGCGCGCCACGCGCTGCTGGCGTCCGCCGTTCTCGGTCCAGACCGCGCCCAGCAAGCCGTAGTCGGTGGCGTTGGCCAATCGGATGGCGTCGGCCTCGGTCTCGAAAGGCAGCGCTACCAGAACGGGGCCAAAGATCTCTTCCGTCAGCAGGACGCTGCCATGGTCTGGCGCGCTGAACAGCGTCGGTTTGACGAAGTAGCCGCCGGCCGGCACGCCGTCAGCAATGCCGCCTTCGGCTGCCACCTTCAAGCCGTCGGCCAGGCCTTTGGCGATGTAGCGGTTGACGCGTTCGAACTGCGCTTTATTGACGACAGGGCCGCAAGTCAGGTCCATATCGGGCGTGCCTGCGCGCACCTTGGAAAACTCCGCCGCCAGCGCCTTCATGAAATCGGCGTAGATGCCCTTCTGTACCAGCAGCCGGCTGCCAGCCGTACACGTCTGGCCGGTGTTGTGAACGATGCCTTTCACGATGGCGGGAATGGCCAGCTTGTAGTTGGCGTCGTCAAAAACGATGTGCGCCGACTTGCCGCCCAGTTCCAGCACACACTTGACCGCATTGACGGCGGCCGCCTGCTGGATCAATACGCCGACTTCGTTGGAGCCCGTAAACGTAATGAAATTGATGTCAGGGTGGCGCGACAGGCTGGCGCCCGCCTCTTCGCCCAGCCCGGTCACCACATTCAGAGCGCCGGCCGGAAACCCGACTTCCAGCGCCAGCTCGGCGACGCGAATAATGGACAGGCACGCGTCTTCGGCGGGCTTGACCACACTGGCATTGCCCATGGCCAAGGCCGGGGCCACGCTGCGGCCAAACATCTGCGCCGGGTAGTTCCAGGGAATGATGTGAGCGGTGACGCCCAGCGGTTCGCGTATCAGTTGTACGGAATAGTCCTTCTGGAACGGAATCGTCTGGCCATGCACCTTATCTGCCGCGCCGCCGTAGAACTCGAAGTAGCGCGCCAGCACCGTGATGTCGCCACGCGCCGTCGACATAGGTTTGCCGGTATCGCGCGACTCCAGTTGCGCGAGTTCTTCATGGTGCGCCAGCACGGACTCGCCCAGGCGCAGCATCAAACGGCCCCGCTCCAACGCGGTCATCCGGCCCCAATCGCCATCCAGCGCGGCGCGAGCGGCTTTCACCGCCGCATCCACATCGGCCTGCTGGCCCCGTGGAATGGTGGTGAACACGGCGCCGTCTACGGGCGACACCACATCAATGGTGCGCCCGTCGCGGGCATCGGCCTGCTGGCCGTTGATAATCATTTGCGTCATGGAATGCTCCGTGGAATTCAGTTCAAGGTGATCGAGCCGCGCTCAATCGTCCATATCTGGTCGGGGATATCGCCAAGCAACTTCACGTTGGACTCGGTGATCACCACGCATAACTCGGGTTGCAGCTCTTTCAGCCGCGCCAATGCTTCGGTGTAGTCACGCGCGAGCTTCGGCGCCAACCCTTGGAAAGGTTCGTCCAGCATCAATAAGCGCGTGCCAACCATGATGGCGCGCGCAAGCGCCACCATCTTTCCTTGCCCGCCCGACAGCGCGGAACCCGAACGCTTGAGCATCGGTTCTACCTGTGGCACCACTTTCAGCACCGTTTCGATACGGGCCGCGATCTCCGCTTTGGACTGCCCCTGCACTTCGCACGGCAGGTTCAAGTTTTCTTCGACCGTCATGGTCGGGAATATCACGCGGTCTTCGGGCGCGTAGCCCACTTTCAACGCAGCTCGCTTGTGCCCCGGCATTGCCGTCAGATCGGTGCCTTCAAACGCGATCGTTCCAGACTTGATGCGCGTCAGGCCCATGATGGTGCGCAGCAGCGTGGTCTTGCCCGCGCCGTTGCGGCCCACGATGCCTATGGTTTTTCCGGGTTCAAAGCTGGCACTGACGTCGCGCAGGATGCGGTTGCCTGCCAGGTCGACATTGATGGCCGATAGATTCAACATGGTTCAGGCCCCCAGCACTTCGCTTTTGATCTGCGGGTTATTCAAGACCTCGGCGGGAGACCCGTCGGCGGCCACCTTGCCCGCGATCCAGGCCGCGACACGCGTGGCGTAGCGCGACACAATGTCCACATCGTGTTCGACAAACCAACTGGTCACGCGGCGTTCATCCAGCGCGTGCATCACGGTTTCCATCAAGGCGAATTTGTCTTCGGAAGCCACGCCGCTGGTCGGCTCGTCCATGATCAGGAGTTTGGGCCGCAGCGCCAGCGCCATCGCCACATCCAGCAGCTTGCGCTTGCCTTCGGGCAATTCAATGGAGGCTTCATCGGCTTCCGCAAGCAGTCCCACCAGGTCCAGCGTGGCGTCCACTTCCTTCTCGTCAATCGTGCTTTCCAACGAGCGGAACCAGCTCAGTTCCTTGTTGCGGCGCGCAGCGGCAATTTGCACGCATTGGCGTACGGTGTGCTCGGTGAACAACTGCGGAAGCTGAAACGAGCGGCCCAGCCCCATCCGCACGATCTTGCGCGGCGCCATGGCCGTCACGTCGCGCCCGTCGAAATACACCTTGCCTTTGGATGGCGCCAGATAACCCGTGCAGATATTGATAAAGGTGGTCTTGCCTGCGCCGTTTTGCCCGATGACCGCCAGGCGTTCGCCTTCGTGCAGTTCAAAGTTGATGTTGTCGGCGGCAACCACACCGCCAAAGGACAGCGTCAGTCCGGTGGTTTGAATAAGAGGTTTCATCTTCAATTCCTTGCCGGCGATTGCACGCGGGCCTGGGCAGGCGTCTGCGTCCGCGTTTGGGCGCGCATTTGGGCACGCTTTTGCGCCGCGACGCGCTTCATGATCTGGCCGACAAAACCCGTGGGGAACATGAAGATCACCAGAATCAAGGTCAGGCCCAGCAGGAATTGCCACAGGCCCGGGAAATAGGCAGCCGACACCAGCTTGACCGTTTCGAATCCAACAGCCCCCAAGAACGCGCCCGCCGCATGCCCTGCCCCGCCCAGAATCGTGATGAACACGAACTCACCCGAACGCAGCCATGAACCGATTTCCGGCGTCACAAGCCCCTGCATCAAGGCCAGGATCGCGCCCGAGAATCCAACCACCACGGCCGACAGCAAATACCCCTTCCACATAATGAAATAGGCAGAAAACCCCAGATATTCAATGCGCGTTTCGTTCGTCTTGATGGCAGACAACGCTTGGCCGCTACCCGATCGGAAGTAGCGCTGCACCCACCAGGCCAACACCAGCGACAGCACCAACGTCACGACCAGCAGCGCGCGCTCAAACGACTCGCGCTCCATCACAATGCCGGCCATGGCGGGACGCACGATACGCAGCCCATCGGAGCCGCCCGTCAGGGTGTAGAGCTTGCCCAGCAGCGCGAACAACACCATGCTCAGGGCCAGGTTCAACATGCCAAAGAAGATGCCGCGATAGCGCACCACGAACAGGCCAATCACGATGGCCGACACAAAGCTGGCTGCAACGCCCGCCAGAATCAGCACCAGCGCATCAGTGCCCGGCATGGCGCGGGCCAGAAACGCGACGGTATAGGCGGAGATGCAGGAATACATGGCGTGGCCGAACGAGATCTGGCCGGCGCGGGCCATCACCGAAACGCCCAGCGCTGCAATGGCGTAGGTCAGGCCGATGACGATCGGCGTGATGGTCCAGGAAAGGTTGTAGCCAAGAAATAGCGTGGCCAGCGCGGCCGCGAGGCTGAGTACGGCGACTTTCATCAGATCCTCCGGGCTTGGGCGACAGTGAACAAACCATGCGGCCGGATAATCAGCACCAGCACCATGATGATGTAGGGAACTGCCACTTCCAGCTCGGGTGCGGCATACACGGCGATGGCGCGGATGACGCCGATCAAAAGCGCCGCAATCAGCGCGCCGGTGATCTGGCCCAGGCCCGCGGTAGCCACAACAGCGAACGACAGCACTGTCATGTCGGTTCCCGCGCCCGGCACCAGCGATGTGGTGGGTGCCGCCAGCGCGCCGCCCAGTGCGCCCAGAATGGTCGCGATCACAAAAGTCACGTAGCCAATCTTCTTGGCGTTGATACCGAGCGAGGTCGCGACTTCACGGTTGTGCGTGGTCGCCACCGTTTGCTTGCCCAGCTTGGTGTGGCGCAGGAAAAATTCCAGGCACACGTAGGCCAGTACAGCCGTGACCGGCACCACTACCAGTTGATATGTCGTGTAAGTGATGTCGCCTATTTCGATATTGCCCAGGCGGTTCACGACTTCGCTTGCGCTGTAGGGCTGCGCGCCCCACAACAGGCGTTGAATGTCTTCAAGCATCAGGAAGCCGCCAAACGTAATCAGCAGCTTCAGGATGGGATCGTAATTCTGGGCGCGCCGGATCAGCACGAATTCCATGATGCTGCCCAGGGCCAGGCCCACGGCAATGGCGGCCACGAACAGCGCGGCAAACAGCAGGAAAGGCGAATCGGTTTTGGGCGCCAGGAACATAACCAGGCTGGCTGCGGCGTAACCGCCAAAGGCGTAGAAGGCGCCATGAGCAACATTCAAAATGCCCATCACACCGAACACCAGGGTTAACCCCATTGATACCAAGAACAGCAGACTGGCGTATGCCACGCCATCCACCAAGGCGAGAGGCAGTAGATCCAAGGTCAAGCGTCTTCTCCCAATACGCTAAGCGCCAGCTGCGCGGGCGATGCGTTGCCGCGGCAACGTAAATCCCCTGCACGGCGGCGCGGGCTTGTGGCCCGGGGCGCGCACCGCGCGCCCTTGTCTCGTGATGAACCTTGCCCAGCGTGCTCGTGAATCAACGCGAAACCAGTGGGAAGGCGCTATTTTTTGACAGTTCGCCGGCCGCTCAGGGGCCGTTTCGAACCTGTCTGTTAGTGGGATCAAAGTATAGGTACGCGTATAGGACAGCGCCTATTTATCTTTGCGCAAGGCTGGTTTCATAAGCATTAGAGTGACCGTCGACGGAGGGCTTTCGGCATTCGGGTTTACCTGTATCACCGCTGCCAGCGCCGCCCGCGTCTGGTAGTTGGGGATGATCCGTATCTGCGTCTCGCCAGGCAATTGCACATAACGGCCTAGTCCATCCGGCGCCAACGCGCCTACATCCATTTGCGCCAGGCGCCCGCCCGAGGCGTCGCTGATGGCTATACGCAGTTGGGGAGGACGCAGCCCATATGACTCATCGGCATGCGGGGTCAGCACGCGGTCGCTGCGGGCTTGTGAAAACAGCGACACGAAGTCCGCCGCATCGAAACCGCTACCCTGTCCCGGAGGCATCGCGCTCCACCCTTGTTCCCCACGGGTCAACACCAAAGCCATCTCAGGAGTAGTCAACACGATTCGCGCCGCCTGACCTGCGTCCCATGCGTACAGGCGCGCGGGCTTGCCGCTGTCGTCATGCAGATGGGAGTGTCCGTCGCTGGAGGCCGGCGCGTGACGGCTCTCATGCCATTGCCAGACCGATAGCAACACGCCTGCCGACAACGCGAGCGGCCAGAAGATTCGCGCCGCGTTCACCGGCGCCTCCACCACAGCAACAAGCCAGCCATCAAAGCAAGCAGCGGCAAAGCGACTGTGCTGGTCCAGAACACGGTACGCATCTGGCGGTTGCTCAGTTCGACGCGGCGGTTCTCGTAGTGGCGCGGCCGGATCGTCAACAACGCGTCTTCGCCTGCCAGCAACGTCACCGCGCTGGTAAACAAGGCGCCATTGCCCAAGGTTGCGAAATGGCGGTTGGTGGCAAAGTCGCTATCGCCCGCCACCAACAGCGTCGGGCGCGCCGACCCGTCGTCACTGGACGCCTGCGCGTTGCGCGTGGCCAGCGCCATCAAGGTGTAGCGCGAGGCGGGTTGGCCCGGCAGGTGCGCCTGATCCGATGTCTGCGCAAGCGGCGTCACAACCACACCTTTCGGCAGGCTGTCCCCGGCGGGTTCCAATCCTGCCACTCCGGGAAAAAAGCTGAGTGGCAGGCCGCGCGTCATCTTGTGGCGGGTGTAATCGCTGACGGCAGGGCTGCCCGGGTCATTGCGATAGTGACTGCCCGGATCAACTAGCGCGCCAGCAGGACGCGCGATGCCGAAGTCGCCCAGCAGCGCGTCCAGCCCATGCTGGGTATCGGGCTCCAGCAGCAGCAACGTCTTGCCGCCCGCCGCAGTCCACCGGCGCAGGGCATCCGCATCGTCAGCGCCAAACGGAGTGCGCGGCCCGGCAGCCACCACCACAGCGCAGCGCGGCAGCGCTTGCGATAGACCGCCTGCGTTGACCGCCCGAGTGGCAAAGCCCAGGGTCTGCAAGGCATTGCGCGCCATTGCCATGCCGTGCTGCTCGTGCACTTCAACGCGCGCCACCAGGTTCTCGTCGTCGCCGTGGTCTTCCAGATCGTCCAGCGACGTCAGGCTATCCAGCATGGCCTCGCGGTGACCTTGCGTGAAACACACCGTTTGCGCACCGCGCTGGCTGATGCGGATCAACGCATTGGTGAAATCGGTTTCGGTGCCGCCATTGATCGTCATCTTGCGCGCATCCGACGCCAGCACCGCGCTGCCCGCGAACTGAATGCCGGCTTCGCGGGCTTCGGCTGGACGCAGCGCAGGGTCCACGCCACGCACGCGTATCAACGGGTTGGCGTGCGAGTACTGCCGCAGCAGTTCCAACGCGTCGACCATGCTTTTATTGCGCAGGTCATAAAACCAGGTCACCTCAACGGGCTGTTTGATCTGCCGCGCCACTTCCAGACTTTCCGGCGACAGGCTGTAGAGACGCTGCGCGGTCAGGTCGATGCGGCCCAAGTTGCGCGACGACCATAGGTTAAATGCCAGAAGCAGCGCGGCTACGGCCACCACGGGCAGCCACAGCAGCACGCGCTGACCCGCCCGGCGCAAACGAGGGTGGCGGCTCATCGCAACCTCCAGCGCTTCAGATTCACGGCAGCGACCATCAACGCCAGCACCGCCACGCTGGCCAGGGTGACGGTGGCGGGTCCCGGCAACACCCCACGGATAAAGTCCACGTGCTGGGCGGACAATGACAGCGCTTGAAAGAACGGCGACAAGGCCGGAAAGGCGTCCAGCGCCGCCGGGTAGTCAATGAACCACAGCAACACCAGAATGCCCCAGGTCACGCTGGCTGCCACGATTTGATTGGTACATGCGCTGGACACCGCGATGCCAATGGCCAGAAATAATGCCCCGTACAGGAACACGCCGATATATCCGCCGATGATCGGCCCGTAGTCCGGTTGTCCATACCAAGCCAGCGGCAGCACCGCCGACGTGGTGCCCGCCAGCATCAGGGCCAGCATCGTCAGGCCTGCGGCGTACTTGGCCGCCACCAAGGTAAAGTCCGACAGCGGCAAGGTCAGCAGCAGCTCCAGCGTGCCTTGCCGCGCCTCTTCGGCAAACGCCCGCATGCTGACCAGCGGCATCACCAGGATCAGCAGAATGGTCATGTTGTGGAATGCCGTCACCATCTGCCCCGTGCTGACAAAGAACAGATTGAAGCTGAACAGGTAGCCCGACAATGCCCAGAACACCGCCACGACAACCAGTGCCACCGGCGACCCGAAGTCCGTGCGCAATTCTTTCCGGTACAAGGCGCTAAAACCGCTCATGCGCGTCTCCGCATTGGGGGATCGTTCGGCGCCAGCGCAGCCAGCAACCGGGTTTCAACCGCGTCTTGCATGGACAGCACGGCGCGTATCTCGGCGTGCGCCAGCACCACGCGCAGGACGGCATCGCAGCTTGCGCCACTGGCATTGGATTCCTGTGTGTCCCAGCTGATGCGCCACTTGCTATGTGACCCGTCAAGCGATGTGGCATCCACGCCGCGCACGCCCGGGCAGGCAGACAATGCGGCGTGCAGCGCTGGATGGCGCGCGGTGGCAAGCGCCAAATGCAGTTGCAGCGCGGCGGGTGCGCCGCCCAAGGCCGCGTCCTCAACCAGACGGCCCTGGCGCAGAATCGCAATGCGAGTGCACAGCGCCTCTACCTCTTGCATCAGATGGCTGCTGAACACGACCGCGCGGCCTTCGGCGCAGCGCCGGATCATGTCGCGCGCCTCGACAATCTGCAATGGGTCCAGACCGTTGGTGGCTTCGTCCAACAGCAACACGGGCGGATCGTTCAGCACGGCTTGCGCCAGCCCGACGCGCTGACGCTGGCCCTTGGACAGCCGGCCGATCACGGTGCGGGCCACGCCTTGCAGGTCAAACCCGTCGATGGCCCTTTCGATAGCCTGCCGGCGCGCGCGCGCGCCGCCCGCCACTTTTACGCTGGCTCCAAAATCCAGGTACTGCAACACGGTCAGCGCGTCATACAACGGAGCGCGCTCGGGCAGATAACCGATATCGGCGTTGCCTCGTCCTGCGGCCGGCTCACGGCCGTGGATGGTGATGCGCCCGCTGTCCGGGGTATAGAACCCCGCCATCAAGCGCAGAGTGGTGGTCTTGCCGCTGCCGTTCGGACCCAGCAGGCCCACAATTTCCCCGGGCCTGACGGACAGGCTCAGGGAATGCAGGACCTGACGCGGCCCGAACGACTTGCAGACCTCGTGCAAAGAAACAGCGGGCTGCATCGGACGCCTTTTTAGTCGAAGACTTTGGTCTTGGCGTTCTGCGCGTGCTGCTCCGCATCATGGCTGTACCAGAGCTGGCCCTGACGGGCGTCGCGAATCTGCTTCAAGCGGTCAATAGCCTGCATGGAGGCCGCGGTATTCCAGGTAATGCCAGGAATCACGCCCGCTTCGTTTTCGCCGGTGTAGATCGCATCCGCCGCCAACAGCACCGTGCCCGTGTTCTTCAACTTCACTTGCAGCGACTGGTGGCCCTGCGTGTGGCCTTTGGTGTCCAGCAACACGATGGTGCCGTCGCCGAACAGATCGAAGTCGCCTTCCACCTGGATGAAATCGTAGTCGCGAGTGGTGTCGAAGTCCTTCATCACATAGGCGGCACGCTGGAATTTTTCCGGCCACCAAGCCGCGCGCAGCTCGGCCTTTTGCACAACGTGCTTGGCCTTGGGGAACATCTTGATGTTGCCCGCGTGGTCCAGGTGGAAGTGGGAATACACCACGTACTTGACGTCACTGACGTCAAAGCCCGCAGCCTTTAACTGGCGGTCTACGACCTCGTCGCGGCCCTGGATTGAATTGAAGGCGCCGCACAAACCCTGGCCCCAATAATTGGCGCAATTGCCATCGGCCGTGGCCTGGTTCATGCCGGTGTCGAACAGCACCAGGCCGCGCGGATGCTGAATGACATAGGCCGGCACCGGGATCTTGATCTTGGTGCCCACGTCCACCATGGCGGTCATGAAGCCCTTGTCCAATTCGATCTTGCCGACAGACAGCTGCATCAGCTTGATGTCTGGCGGCGCATCGGCCGCTTGCACCCCGCCCCCTGCCATTACCGCTGCCGCACCCACTGCACCCAAAACTTTTTTCCAGCTCTTGCTCATTGTTGTCTCCTCAGACCAACAGGGGTAACCGCAGCCCAATGGCGGCGGCCGATAGCAAGCCACCCGGTGTGTCCCGGGTTTTATTCAATAGGTATCTTCTGTGCGGGGCTGACGAAGGAAGCGTATGGACACGCTCCCCCGAGACGGCATCTGGCGGCCGTTTTCTCTGTAGCGGACTCTGACGCAGCGCGCGCGGGCTGCCAATTAAGGTTTCATTAAGCTGGGCTTCACGGCGCACGCAGTGGGGGGAACCCCTAGATCATTCGCAGGTGTAGTCCGACTGGTTGAGAGAATTCCGCCGTCGAACCGCGCTACACCAGAATCGCGCCCTTGCGGCGCGTGAACTGCGCCAGCGACTGCAACGCCAGGGTGTGCATCGCGGCAACCGACGGCAGCAACGTTTCTTCCTTGCGCGTCAGCACGCCTACGATGCGCTCCACCATCGGTTCGGCCAGCGGCACAAACACCAGCCCGGTTGCCGTGGCGGGCCGTGCCAGCACAGGCAGCACGGTCACGCCCAGCCCGCTGACCACGCTGGCCAGCAATGACGCCCGGTTGGACACCACAATGGCCGGGTCTTCGATGGCGCTGCCCAATTGATGGTTTTTCAATGTGTCGAAGGTGGCGTTGCCTATCATTCGTTCAAGCTCCAGCGCTGCCCACGGCACTGGCCCGCGCCGCCGCGCCAGCGGATGGCTCTTGCGGCAAACCAGACCGAATGCGTCTCGCGCCACAGGCGTAAAGGCAACCTCGGCCGTACGCGGCACCTGGCCAGCCACGCCCACTTGGACCTCTCCGTTCAGCACCAGCCGGTGCACATCTTGCGACGACTCGTCCACAGCGCGTATGCGGATATCAGGGTGCTTGCGCGCATACCGCTCCAACAGCCGCGGCAACCATTCATCGGCCAGTGACGGCATCACCGCCAGCGACACCGGCCCCTTGTTGCCCATCCCCAGCTGGCGCGCCGCATCCAGCACACGGTCATGCGTGGACAGCAGTTCGCGAAACAACGGCGCCACGGCCTGCCCCAACGGGGTCAGTTGCGCGCGTTTGCCGGCTTCGAACAACGGCGCGCCCAATTGTTGTTCCAGATCTTGCATGGCAGCCGACACCGCCGCCTGTGATCGATGTGTGCCTGCCGCGGCCAGTCTAAAACTGCCGTGCTCGGCTGCCAGCAGAAATTGGCGCAGGTGTTGGATCTTCAGGGGCGAGGGCATAAAAGATGGCCGATTGAATTCAGATTTTCCGAAATTAACTTACGTTAATTTGGATTGTCAAAATTCCGGTGCGCACTCAACAATGGATGCATCGTTCATCCCCCCCAGGCCTAGGAGCAACAGCATGGCTTTGCAAGTGCGCAAAATTGTCAGTTACGTCGAAAAGACCTTCATTGAAGGCGGCAAGGCCGCCGAACGGCCGCTGGTCATGATCGTGGCCGCCGCTGTCATCCGCAACCCTTGGGCGGGTCTGCCGTTTCAGGAAGATCTGCGCCCGCAAATCCTGGAAGCCGCGCCGCCGTTGGGCGAGTTGCTGGTAGAAGAAATTCTGCGTCAGGCTGGCTCCGCAGATCAGATCGAGGCCTATGGAAAAGCCGCTGTAGTGGGAACCGCCGGCGAAGTCGAACACGCGTCCGCGCTGATCCATACGCTGCGTTTTGGCAATGCGTATCGCAACGCGGTGGGCGGCACCAGCTATCTGAGCTTCACCAATATGCGCGGCGGCCCGGGTTGCGTGATTACGGTGCCGATGATGCACAAAGAAGATGAGGGCCTGCGTTCGCACTACCTGACCGTGCAAACCACCATCTTCGATGCCCCTGCGCCGGATGAAATCGTGATTGCATTGGGCGCCGCCACCTCGGGCCGGCCGCATCACCGGATCGGCAACCGCTATTCCGATCTGCAAGAGCTCGCGCAAGAGGCGCAATCGAAATGAGCAGGCAACGTCAGCGTTCCGGCCGTGGCCAGCCGCTGGTGCTGCTGCACGGTGTTGGACTGGACCACACCTTGTGGGACGATCTGGCGCCGCTTCTTGAAGCGGATTTCGATGTGCTGCGCTATGACCTGCTGGGACATGGCGCGGGACCAGCCATTGAAGGGCTGGCGCATATGCCGGACTTTGTGGCGCAACTGGATGCGGAATTGGATCAGGCAGGTTGGTCCGGCGCCCATGTGCTGGGGTACTCGATGGGCGGCCTGATCGCCGGCGCCTATGCCGCCGCCCGGCCGCAGCGAGTCAAGCGGCTGATACTGTTGAGCACGGTGTTCCAGCGCACGGCAGACGAAGCGCAAGCTGTGATGGCGCGCCTGGCCGCCGCCGCCACACAAGACGTGCAGGCCGCCGCCGCCATCTCGCTGCAACGCTGGTTCACGCCCGGTTTCCAAGCCGCGCGCCCGGAAAGGGTCGCCAGCATCGAACGGCGTCTAGTCCAAAATGACCGCGCCAATTTCCTAGCGGCCTATCGATTATTTGCGGAGGGCGATCAGGTCTTGGCCAACGCCGCGCCCGACATCGCCTGCCCTGCGCTGGTGATGACTGGCGGCGAGGACGTCGGTTCCACCCCGCGCATGACGCGCGGCTTGGCCCGCGCGCTACCCGATGGCCGCGCTCGCGTCATCGACGGTCAACGTCATATGCTGCCGGTGGAAGCCCCCGCCATCGTGGCCTCGGCGTTGCAAGCCTTTTTACTGCCGCAAGGCGCCGAATTGTCCGCCTGATAGAGACGATCGGCAATTGCCCCGAACGAGGGCGGAGACGGAGACAGACAACCATGCACCGCAGAACTCTTCTGAAGCACATCGCCGCAGGCGCGCTGGCGCCCATGGCGCTCACCATCAACCGCATGGCCGCGGCTCGCGAGACGCCCTTGCGCGTTATCGTGCCGTTCCCGCCGGGCGGCGGCACTGACGTGCTGGGCCGCGTTATTGCCGCCACACTGGAAAGCGCGTTGGACCGTTCCGTGGTGGTCGAGAACAAACCCGGCGCCAGCGGCATGCTCGGCGCCGACTACACCGCCAACGGCGCCAAAGACGGCAGCATCTTGCTCTTTGCCGGGCTGGTGCCATCCGTGCGCTACTACGCCCGGCCGCCCGAAGAGGTGTTGAAGCAACTGGCGCCCGTCTGCCCGATTGCGCGCTCGCCTTACATGGTGGCCATCAACAGCGACCTGCCCGCCAAGACCTTGGACGAACTGATTGCCAAAGCCAAACGCGAGCCCAAAGGGTTGACTTTCGGTTCGCCCGGCAACGCCACGCCGCAGCACCTTGCAACCGAACTGCTGCAGGCGGCATGCGGTATCGACATGCTGCATGTGCCTTACCGCGGCACGGGTCCGATGATGACCGATCTGCTGGGCGGTCAGATTCAACTGGTGGTGGCGACCGTTGCCGCCGTCGAGCCCTATCTGAAAAGCGGCCGCTTGCGCGTGCTGGCCGTGACCAGCCAAGAGCGGCTGGCGAAGTATCCCGATATTCCAACGGTGGCGGAAAGCGGGTTCCCCGGATTTGTGGCGCAGATCCAGTTCGGAACGTATTGCGCAGCCGGTACGCCAGACGCGGCCATCGCTGCACTGAACGCAGGCATCAACCGCGCATTGCAGACCGATGCCGTACACGCGAAGCTGGCGGAGCAGGGCTTTCAACCCACAGGCGGCACACCGGCGCAGTTGCAAACGGCGCTTCTGGCAGAGATACGGGATGTGGCGGGGCTGGTGCAAGCGGGCAAGGTAAGGGTGGATTTGTAGTCCGAGGATGCTTGCGCGGCAGACGCGGCGCACACATCCCACGCGCCGTTGCAGACCTGCAACCAAGATGCCGCACAAGTTTCTTGAGCGGCACTTTCTGCTTTACAGCCCGTTCAAAGATGCGTTTGAATACGGGACATGATCAAACAAACAACTATAAAAACAAACGTCACGATCCCCGAACGCCAGATTCGAGCCTCTTACAACGACGCCACCATTCGCGTCTATCAAGCGTATTCCGACAGCATCGCCGACACGGCCTTGAGGCACGGCACCTTCGTTTCTCCACCGTTCAAAATGGAACGCATGACGTGGATAAAGCCATCGTTTCTTTGGATGATGTACCGCGCAGGCTGGGGCTATAAGGACACGGGCCAGAATCGTATTTTGGCCATTGATATCAGCCGAGAAGGTTTTGATTGGGCTCTGTCCCACAGCTGCGCCAGCCATGCCGAACCGGCAATGAGCCAGCAGGATTGGGATCGCGTAAAGCGTGAATCGCCGGTGCGCATCCAGTGGGACCCCGAGCGGGATTTGGACTTGCACCCGCTCAATCACCGCGCAATACAGATCGGACTTGGCGGCGAATCCGTGCATCGTTACGTGCATCAGTGGATAACGCGGATTACGGAAGTGACGCCACTAGCGCATCAAATCCATGCGCTGGTCGTGGCCGGACGACGGGATGAAGCGCATGCGCTGTTGCCAGAAGAACGTCCGTTGCCGGCAACGCCGGCGTGAATAAGCAACAACAACAACAACAACAACAACAACAACAACAACAACAACAACAACAACAACAACAACATGAAAAACGACGCTATCAAGATCAGCAAGTACCTTAGCTATGTCCTTCGCCACAACCCGCAAGAGATAGGACTGACCCTGGACACCGAGGGTTGGGCCGATATCGCGGCCTTGATCGACGGTGCAAGACGCACTGGCCAGGACCTGGATGAAACCCAGATCAGAGCGGTAGTTCGAGACAACGACAAACAGCGCTTCTCGATATCCGAGGACGGCAAGCGTATCCGCGCCGCTCAAGGACACACCACCCGGGCTGTCGCGATCAACTACTCGGCCCTGATTCCGCCCGCCATACTCTTTCACGGCACTGCAACGCGTTTTATCGCGGCCATCATGCAGGAAGGCTTGAAGCCCGGACAGCGGCAACACGTGCATCTCTCTGATAACCGGACGACGGCGGAGTCGGTCGGACAACGGTATGGCGTCCCCGTCATCCTTACGGTCGATGCCAGCCGCATGCACGAACAAGGCTTCAAGTTCTATCAAGCCGACAACGGCGTTTGGCTGACGGATCACGTGCCGCAAGCGTTTCTGTCGCGCGACGCCTAATAGCAGAACGTGCCGCAGCGCAGCATGACTGCGTTCTCCTGACAGGGCCACTGCTGGATAACCAGCATTTACAGGCACGTCTCCCTCTGTGCATGCTGCCTGCTGATCCGGCGTAGATCGGGCGCACCATGGAGACGACATGCCTAGTCAGGAATCCCTGCATTCCGCCCATATCCGCGAGATCGAGCAAGTTGGCCTGGGCCGGCCCACGCAGCGCGACGCGCATGTCGTGCGCAGTTGGCTGCGCTGTCTGGACCAATATCAGTTAGACCCGTCGCAGGCTTGTGAAGCCTATATCGTGCCCGATGGCCGGTTGCGCGAACACCGCCAGCAATCCGAGGCCCTGATCTCCATTGCGCGCAGCGGGCTGGATCACCTGTTCCGTCAGGTTGCCGGCCAGAACTATGTACTGCTGCTGGCCGACCGCCAGGGCGTCACCGTTGAATTCCTGGGCGACCCGTTACAGACCAGCAGGCTGCGCAAGGCTGGCCTGTACCTGGGATCAGAATGGTCAGAGCCGCGGGCGGGAACGTGTGCCGTGGGCGCCTGCCTGGAAACGGGCGAAGCGCTGACCATTCATCAGACTGACCACTTCGACAACACCCCCTGTCCTGCACCGCCGCGCCGATCTACAACGCGGATGGTGAGCTGGCGGCCGTGCTGGATATCTCGCTGCTCAGTTCGCCTAGTCTCAAGACCAGCCAGAATCTGGCGCTGCATCTGGTCAACAGCACCACGCGCCGTATCGAACTGGCCAATCTGATGGCGCGCACCCGCAACGAATGGGTGCTGCGCTTTGCCCGATCACCCGAATTTCTGGATGTGGACCCCGAAGCGGCTATATCGCTGGACGGGTCTGGCCGCATCCTGGGCATGACGCACACGGGCGCCAAGCTGCTGGCGCGCGCCGCTGGGCTGGACTGGCGCAACCCCGCTGGCCTGATCGGCCAATCCGTCACACGTTTCTTCGACGTGCAACTGGACGACCTGCCTCAATACACCCGCGCCCACGCGCCGCAAGACCGGCTGATCGTGGCGCGTGACGGCAATGCGCTGTTCGCCCACGCGATTGAACCCAATCGCCATCAGCGCGGCGCGACCGTGGCGGTGCGCGCCACGCCGTCTGCGCTGCGCGGACTGGACGGCGGCGACGTCAAGATGGCCGCGCTACAGGTGCGCGCCGCCAAGTTGGCGCGCCAAGGGCTGCCCATCCTGCTACAAGGCGAGACCGGCGTAGGCAAGGAATACCTGGCCCGCGCGATCCACGATGACAGCCGCCGCGCCGGGCGCTTCGTAGCGGTGAACTGCGCCGCCATCCCCGAGTCCCTGATTGAAAGCGAGCTGTTCGGTTACCTGCCGGGCGCCTACACCGGGGCCGCGCCCAAGGGCCGCAAGGGTTTGATCGAAGAGTCGGACGGCGGCACCTTGTTCCTGGACGAAATCGGCGACATGCCACTCACGCTGCAAAGCCGGCTTTTGCGCGTGCTGGCGGAATCCGAAGTGACGCCCATCGGCGCTAATACGCCGCGCGCCGTGCGCCTGACCCTGGTATCGGCCTCGCATCGCGACCTGGGTGCGCTGGTGCGTGAGGGCCGCTTTCGCGAAGACCTGTATTACCGCATCAATGCGGCCACCCTGACCGTGCCACCGCTGCGCGAGCGGCAGGATCTGGATTGGTTGATTACACGCATGTTGGCGCGGCACCAGGACGAATCCGCGCGCCGGTGTTGTCTCCCGGCGCGCAGATGGCATTGAAAGCGCATGCGTGGCCCGGCAACATTCGCGAGCTGGCGAACGTCATCGCGGTGGCCGCCGCCTTGTGTGAACAAGGCGTGATCGAGCCGCATGATCTGCCGGACTCGCTGGCGGCTGCGGGGCAAGCCAGTTCCACGGAAGAAGCCGCCTTGCGCTCAACCCTGGCCAATTGCGCCGGCAACGTATCGGAGGCCGCGCGGCAGCTGGGTGTGGACCGGTCTACCGTCCATCGGCAGATGCGCCGCTACGGGCTGGCTTCCCGCCGCTGACCGAGCAAGCACTGGGCGAAAACCCCAGCTGTGCCACACCCCGCGTGCCACACCTGTGGCATGCGCCACAGCGGCGTCCTGCTCAATCGCAGCCACCTCACTATGGCTAGCAGCGTTATGCGCGCGATCGACAGTTGGCACGGCATTTGCATGTAGCTACATGACGCTCACCGGCCGGCACAGGCCAGGACCGTCACCGGACGATCTGAAACACCGTCCGCCACGACCACAATGCCCGCCCCGGGCAAGGAGACAAGATATGCCGATCAACCCCGCCGACGCCGCGCTGGACGCGGTGCTCGCCCGCCTGAACACTGCGCTGGGCAACAAGGATATCGAAGCCGTCGTCCAGCTGTTTCAGGAAGACTGCTATTGGCGTGATCTGGTGCTGTTCAGCTGGAATCTGCGCACGCTGGAAAGCCGCGAACAGATCCGGGACATGCTCACGCAGCAGTTGCCACAGGTTGAACCCGTGCGCTTCACACGCGACGATGGTGAAGCCGTATCGGACGACGGCGGCCTGTTGCAAGGATGGTTCCACGTCGATACCAATCTGGCGCGCGGTTACGGCCATATCCGCGTCAAGGACGGAAAAATCTGGACCTTCCTGACCACCATGTCCGAGCTTAAAGGACACGAGGAACCCAGCGGCACGCGCCGCCCCAAAGGCGCCGAACACGGCAGCAGCCGCGAACGCCAGACCTGGTTGGAAAAGCGCGAACAAGAGGCCGCCGAGCTGGGGTATCAAACGCAACCGTATGTGCTGATCATCGGCGGCGGGCAAGGCGGCATCGCACTGGGAGCACGGCTGCGCCAGTTGGATGTGCCCACCATCATCATTGAAAAGAACGAGCGCGCGGGCGATAGCTGGAGAAAGCGCTACAAATCACTTTGCCTGCACGACCCGGTCTGGTACGACCACCTGCCCTACATCCCCTTCCCCGACAACTGGCCCGTCTTCGCTCCCAAAGACAAGGTCGGCGATTGGCTGGAGATGTACACGAAGGTCATGGAGCTGAACTACTGGACGTCCAGCGTCTGCGAATCCGCCCGTTATGACGAGCAGAAAAAGGAATGGGAAGTCACCGTGCTGCGCGACGGCAAGCCGGTGGTGCTGCGGCCCAAGCAATTGGTGCTGGCGACCGGCATGTCAGGCAAAGCCAACCTGCCGCGCTTTCCGGGCCAGGACGAATTCCAGGGCGAGCAGCAGCACTCATCGCAACACCCCGGCCCAGACGCCTATCGCGGAAAAAATGTGGTGGTGATCGGCGCCAACAATTCCGCGCACGACATCTGCGCGGCGCTGTGGGAAGGCGGCGCCAACGTCACCATGGTGCAGCGTTCGTCCACGCACATCGTGCGCTCTGAAACCTTGATGGACATCGGCCTGGGCGGCTTGTATTCCGAACAGGCGCTGGCCAATGGCATGACGACCCGCAAGGCCGATCTGACGTTTGCGTCTCTGCCCTACAAGATCATGGCGCAGTTTCAGATTCCGCTCTATGACCAGATGCGCGAACGCGACGCCGAGTTCTACAACAAGCTGGAAAAGGCCGGCTTCATGCTGGACTGGGGTGACGACGGCTCTGGCCTTTTCATGAAGTACTTGCGGCGCGGCTCAGGCTATTACATCGACGTGGGCGCCTGCGATCTGATTATCGACGGCAGCATCAAATTGCAATCCGGCACCGATGTCAGCCATCTGACCCCGAACGCCGTGGTGTTGAAGAACGGCGTGACGCTGCCTGCGGACCTGGTGATCTACGCCACGGGTTACGGCTCCATGAACGGCTGGGCAGCCGATCTGATCAGCCCGGAAGTGGCCGACAAAGTGGGCAAG
The DNA here is from genome assembly GCF_030864005.1 of Achromobacter seleniivolatilans. Taxonomy (NCBI): domain Bacteria; kingdom Pseudomonadati; phylum Pseudomonadota; class Betaproteobacteria; order Burkholderiales; family Alcaligenaceae; genus Achromobacter; species Achromobacter seleniivolatilans. Next base: position 5,705,925 of record NZ_CP132976.1, on the reverse strand, counting down.
TGCTGGGGCTTGGGTTCGGACACCACCAAAGACCCCGGCCCGTGGGAAGGTGAGCAACGCAATATGTGGAAGCCCACGCAGCAGGAAGGACTCTGGTTCCACGGCGGCAACCTACACCAATCGCGCCATTACTCGCAGTATCTGTCGCTACAGCTGAAGGCCCGGCAAGCAGGGCTGCCTGTTCAGGTCTATGGCGTGCAAGAGGTACACCACAAGCGCTAGCCGCCCGCCCGTCCCTTCCGTCCCCGCAAGCGGCATTCGCGCCGCTTGCGCGCATGCAGGCATCCGGGTAAATTGTTGACAATCCGGCGCTCAGGCGCCACTTATTCCGCCAATTTTCTTTAAAACCGGATGGATTGTTGACACAATGAGCAAAGTGCTGACCCTGCCGGGTGCGCTGCCGGGCGATAGCGAAACGCTGTCGGAACATATCTTCAAGAAGATCCAGTCCGCCATCATCAAGGGGGAAATCGCCCCCGGCAGCAAGATTTCTGAGCCAGAGCTGGCGCGCATCCACGGCGTCAGCCGGGGTCCGCTGCGCGAAGCGCTGCACCGGCTCGAAGGCCAAAGGCTGCTGGTGCGCGTGCCGCATGCAGGCGCCCGCGTCGTGTCGCTATCCCAGCAAGAGCTTTCCGAACTCTACGAAATCCGGGAGTCGCTTGAAGGCATGGCCTGCCGCTTGGCGGCCGAGCGCATGCCACCGTCAGAAATCGCGGAACTGCGCGGCGTGCTTGAAGCGCATGAGCGCGACGCCGCCTTCCAGGCCGGCTTGGGTTACTACCAGCAGGAAGGCGATTACGACTTCCACTATCGCATCGTCAAAGGCAGCGGCAACCAGATGCTGTTTCGCATGCTGTGCGACGAGCTCTATCAGTTGGCGCGCATGTACCGCATCCAGTACTCCACCACGCCCAACCGCCCCCGGCAGGCTTATGCCGAACACCACCGCATTCTTGACGCCATTGCCGACGGTGATGGCGAACTGGCTGAAATCCTGATGCGCCGTCACATCCGCGTATCCCGCATCAACATCGAACAACAGATCGCGCAAAGCAAGCAGCAGCGCACGGAGGCATGATGAACCACGCGTACCGCAAGACCCTGCCTGGCACCCGCCTGGACTATTTCGACGCCCGCGCCGCGGTCGAGGCAATCGCCCCGGGCGCCTATGCCGGCCTGCCCTACACGTCGCGCGTGCTGGCCGAAAACCTCGTGCGCCGTTGCGATCCCGCAATGCTGACCGATGCCTTGAAGCAACTGATCGAACGCCGCCGCGACCTGGATTTTCCGTGGTTCCCCGCGCGTGTGGTCTGTCATGACATTCTGGGTCAGACCGCACTGGTCGACCTGGCTGGGCTGCGCGATGCCATCGCCGACATGGGCGGCGACCCCGCCAAGGTCAACCCGGTGGTGCCAGTGCAGTTGATCGTGGACCACTCGCTGGCCGTGGAATTCGACGGCACCGATCCCGACGCCTTTGCGCGCAACCGCGCCGTCGAAGACCGCCGCAACGAAGACCGCTTCCATTTCATCGACTGGACCAAACAAGCCTTCCGCAATATTGAAGTCGTGCCGCCGGGCAACGGCATCATGCACCAGATCAATCTGGAACGGATGTCGCCGGTGATCTACACGCAAGATGGCGTGGCGTTCCCCGACACGCTGGTGGGCACAGACAGCCACACCCCGCACGTGGACGCGCTGGGCGTTATCGCCATCGGCGTGGGCGGCCTTGAAGCCGAAAACGTCATGCTGGGCCGCGCGTCGTGGATGCGCCTGCCCGACATCATCGGCGTGGAACTGACCGGCCGCGCCCAGCCCGGCATTACCGCTACCGACATCGTGCTGACCCTGACCGAATTCCTGCGCAAAGAGAAGGTCGTGGGCGCCTATCTGGAGTTCTACGGCGCAGGCGCAGCCAGCCTGACGCTGGGGGATCGCGCGACCATTTCAAACATGGCGCCTGAATACGGCGCCACCGCTGCGATGTTCTCGATTGATCAACAGACCATCGACTACCTGCGCCTGACAGGACGCGAAGACGAACAGATCGCCTTGGTGGAAAACTATGCCAAGACTGCGGGCCTGTGGTCCGACAGTTTGGCCACCGCTGAATATGAACGCGTACTGCGTTTTGACTTGTCGACGGTGGTGCGCACGCTGGCAGGCCCCTCCAATCCGCATCGCCGTCTGCCGGTGTCGGATCTGGCCGAACGCGGTATCTCCGGCGTTGTGGAAAACGAACCTGGCCTGATGCCCGACGGCGCCGTCATCATCGCTGCCATCACCAGCTGCACCAACACCAGCAATCCGCGCAACGTCATCGCGGCGGGCCTCTTGGCGCGCAACGCGAACCGCATGGGCCTGTCGCGCAAGCCTTGGGTGAAAAGCTCGCTTGCGCCTGGCTCCAAGGCCGTGCAGCTGTATCTGGACGAAGCTGGCCTGACCGAAGATCTGGAACGTCTGGGTTTTGGCATCGTGGCGTTTGCCTGTACTACGTGCAACGGCATGTCCGGCGCACTGGACCCCGTGATCCAGGAAGAGATCATCGATCGCGACCTCTACACGACTGCCGTGCTTTCCGGCAACCGCAACTTCGACGGCCGCATCCATCCCTACGCCAAACAAGCCTTCCTGGCCTCGCCTCCGCTGGTGGTGGCCTACGCCATCGCTGGCACCATCCGTTTTGACATTGAACGCGACGTGCTGGGCCTGGATCACAACGGGCGCGAGATCCGCCTGAAGGACATCTGGCCCAGCGACGAAGAAATCGACGCCATGGTCAAAGAAGCGGTCAAGCCGGAACAATTCCGCAAAGTCTACGCGCCCATGTTCGGCATCCAGACCGAGCAAAAGACCGCCGTCAGCCCCTTGTACAACTGGCGCGCGCAAAGCACTTATATCCGCCGTCCGCCGTACTGGGAAGGCGCGCTAGCTGGCGAACGCACGCTGCGCGGCATGCTGCCGCTGGCCGTGCTGGGCGACAACATCACCACCGACCACCTGTCGCCATCCAACGCCATTTTGCTGGACAGCGCCGCGGGCGAATACCTGGACAAGATGGGCCTGCCGGAAGAGGACTTCAACTCGTACGCGACCCATCGCGGTGATCACCTGACCGCGCAACGCGCCACCTTCGCCAACCCCAAGCTGTTCAACGAAATGGTGAAGAACGACGACGGCACTGTTCAGCAAGGCTCGCTTGCCCGCGTTGAACCGGAAGGCCAGGTCATGCGCATGTGGGAAGCCATTGAAACCTATATGGACCGCAAGCAGCCGCTGATCATCGTGGCGGGCGCTGACTACGGCCAGGGCTCGTCACGCGACTGGGCCGCCAAGGGCGTGCGTCTGGCTGGCGTCGAAGCCATTGCGGCGGAAGGCTTTGAACGCATTCACCGCACCAACCTGATCGGCATGGGCGTGTTGCCGCTGGAGTTCAAACCGGGCGTCAACCGCAATACGCTGGGTCTGGACGGCACGGAAAGCTACGACGTCATCGGCGAGCGCACCCCGCGCACGGACCTGACACTGGTGATACACCGCCGCAATGGCGAGACCGTGCAAGTACCCGTGACCTGCCGCCTGGATACCGCCGAAGAAGTCTCGATCTACGAGGCCGGCGGCGTGCTGCAACGCTTCGCCCAGGACTTCCTGGAATCGGAATCAAGCGCCGGCGCCGCAAAGAAAGCCAGCTGATCACGCATCGGTATGGCGGGCGCAGAAGCGCCCGCCGCCCCTAAAACCAAGACATCAGGACTGCCCCATGGCCCATGCCCCCCAGACCAAGATCACCGCGACCTACATGCGCGGCGGCACCAGCAAAGGCGTGTTCTTCAAGCTGGACGATTTGCCCGAATCCGCCCGCGTGCCCGGCGCCGCGCGCGACGCGCTGCTGATGCGCGTCATCGGCAGCCCCGACCCTTACGGCAAGCAGATCGACGGGATGGGCGCCGCTACGTCCAGCACCAGCAAAACAGTGATCGTCGGCAAAAGCACGCAACCCGGCCATGACGTGGACTACCTGTTTGGCCAGGTTTCCATCGATCAACCATTTGTGGACTGGAGCGGCAACTGCGGCAACCTGTCCGCCGCAGTGGGTCCGTTCGCCATCACCAACGGTCTCGTCGACCCGGCTCGCGTGCCGTCCAACGGCATCGCGATCGTGCGCATCTGGCAGGCCAACATCAAGAAAACCATCATCGCCCATGTGCCCATCACCGATGGCGCCGTGCAAGAAACCGGCGACTTTGAATTGGATGGCGTCACCTTCCCCGCAGCGGAACTGCAACTGGAATTCATGGACCCGGCGGAAGACGGCGACGGCGGCTCCATGTTCCCCACCGGCAACTTGGTGGATGACCTGGAAGTGCCCGGCGTGGGTACCTTCAAGGCCACGATGATCAACTCCGGCATCCCGACCATTTTCCTGAATGCCGACGCGCTGGGGTATCTGGGAACGGAGCTGCAAGACGACATCAACGGCGACGCCGCCGCGTTAGCGCGGTTCGAAACCATCCGCGCGCACGGCGCTCTGCGCATGGGCCTGATTCAGAAAATCGAAGAAGCCGCCAGCCGCCAGCACACGCCCAAGGTGGCATTCGTCGCGCCTCCCAAGGCCTACCAATCGTCCGCCGGCAAGCAGATCGGCGAAGGTGATATCGATGTGCTGGTGCGCGCCCTGTCGATGGGCAAGCTGCATCACGCCATGATGGGCACGGCATCGGTAGCCATCGCCACGGCCGCCGCCGTTCCCGGCACGCTGGTCAATCTGGCCGCGGGCGGCAGCGAGCGCGATCAGGTGTGCTTCGGCCACCCGTCGGGCACCCTGCGCGTGGGTGCGCAAGCCCAGTTGGTCGATGGCGAATGGAAGGTGACCAAAGCCATCATGAGCCGCAGCGCACGTGTGCTGATGGAAGGCCGGGTGCACGTGCCGAAAGCGGGGTTTTGACGCGAGTAGGCGCTTTGCCTGGATGAGTCACTGTCTGTCAGTGCAGGCTAGCTCAAGATAGGCTACGGCGGCAACACATCACTGCACCCTGCCCTCTGCCGCCAGCCTTGCATACGATTGCAGCCCTGGAGCCGCAAACACATTACGCCGCAAATAAGCCGAGACGATTCGAGCGACATCGGCTTTGCAGTCGCGCTGGATATGCCCCAATCCGTGCAATGCGCTTTCCACGCAAGCGGGATTGGGCGACACCAGGGCTTCTTCCAGCACATCAAGCACAGCTTGCTGAAAAACCTGTTCGGACGGCTCGCGCCCCCAGAGCAGTACCGGCGTGATATCCCACAACATGTAGCAAATCTCGTTGAGGGGATTTCCCTCTTCATTCCGGCTCCCGAGCACGGGCGCGCAGCGCGGCTCAAAGCAGTCCCGGTATAGCGTCTTGATGGCGGCGATAACACGCAGCCGAAGCGCTATGGGAACGAAGTCCGAAGCAATGTCGCACACGATATCCGCGCTGCCCGGGCAAAAGAAACAACGCAGCCCAGCGCTCACCTGAAGATCTGAAAATCCAGCGAGATCGCGCGCGCAGTTTTCCAATGTGTAGGCAAGCAGTTCCGCCTGACCGGCCTCGTCAACAGCGAACGACAACTGGTTGTCGTATTCACAGTTTGGATTTACATCCACGGGATGATCAAAAATCTCTGTCAGCCACGTTTCATAATGAGGCGGCGGCGCCGCCGCCTCAAGGGATTTTCTTCGCTTTCTGGGACCTGCCATTACCCCTTCCTTTGCGCTGTCCTTCAGCCCTCATCCACACGACTACGGGCGCATCCTGCATACGCATCAGCTACGCGCTGAAAGCAATTGGGACAACGCATTCGCTTCGCTTTGCAGGTCTTGCGCCAAGGTCCTGGCACGCGTGTCATCCAGTTGCTCGGCAAGTCCCGCCGCCACCAGCGAATGCGTCATGCGTTTATGGCTGTCGAACACCGGCACCGCGATTACAACGACGCCGTTGATGTAGTGATTGCGGTCCATGCTGTAGCCGTCGCGGCGCACAGCGTCCAGGTCCGCTTTCCACTCGGCATATTCTGGCGCCTGATCCCATCGCAGGGCTTTGAAGCGGCGCTCCAACTCCTTGTCTGAAAGATCCGAGAACGCGGCCACCAAACGGCCGGTGGCGCTGATCAGCGCGGGAAAGCGGCTGCCCACATCCACATGCAGGCGGAACGGCGCGGTGGAACGCGACAGCGCCAGCACCACCATGTGATCACTGCCCGCCACCTCCACGCCAATGGCTGTGACGTTTGCCGCGCTGGACAGCTTGTCCAGCACCGGCTGCACCAGCGCAGGAAATGGACTGCTTTCAATAACGCTACGGGCCAGCGTCAACATGCCGACGCCCAAGCTGTAGCGCTTGGTGCCGGTGTCGACTTTCACCAGGCCCTCTTCCACCAGCACACGAAGAATATGCAGGCAGGTGCTGGTCACCATTTCCAGCTCCTGCGAGATCGCCTTCAACGTCATCGGCGCGCCGCCGCGCCCCAGCAATCGCAGGATCGCGATTGATCGCGTCACCGCGGGCACGGGGCGCACGCGCGGGCCTGCGGCCGCGCCGGGTTCCTGGGTACTGGCTTCACTCATCTGGCTCTCCGTTTTTATTGCGGCAAGCATACCTTGCGCGGCTCAATCGCAAGCCTTTACCCCACTCTATAATTGTCTATAGACAATTGATGGACGTTATTGACAATTTAAAAGCAGGCGCGCATAGTCACTTCACAGATTGCCGACCCCACACAGGTACGCAGAAATGACGAAGCTGACCCAGACCACCTCTTACGCAGACGCCCAGGCGCTTTGCTCTCCCGACAAACTCTGGGAGCTGTTTGATGGCGATCGCGAGCACATGAACATTGCTCACGAATGCATCGACCGGCACGTGGACCGGGACCAGCCCGCGATCATCCTGGTGCGGGCGGCAGGCGGCGACGAGACCTACAGCTTTCGTCAGATCTCTGAAGAGTCCTCGCGCTTCGCGCACTACCTCGCTGAACAGGGCATCCGCGCTGGCGATCGTGTGGCAGTCATGCTGGAACCGTCGCTGCCTTTTTATGTGGCGATGTTTGGCGCAATGAAGATGGGCGCAATCGCGGTGCCGCTCTTTACCCTGTTCGGGCCGGACGGCATCCGCCTGCGGGTGCAGGACTGCAAGCCGCGGATGCTGGTGACGAATGCCGAAAAAGCGCCGCTGGTGGCGGGCGCCGATGATATGCAAGTCGTGATCGCGGACGACGATTTCATTGCCGGGCTGGCCGCCTTTCCCGCGCGCTACGAATGCCACACCCGAGCCGATGATCTGGCGATCTTCCAATACACCTCCGGCACCACGCGCGAGCTGCCCGACGCCGTCAAGCACACTCACCGCGCGCTTGTCACATTGATGCTGGCCGCGCTGTACGGCACCGGCGTGCGCCCGGATGACCGATTCATGTGTCCGTCATCGCCCGCCTGGGGCCACGGCTTGTGGCACGGCACGCTCGCGCCCTTGGCACTCGGTGTGACCATCGGCGCCTATGCCGGCAAGTTCAACGCCGAACGCCTGCTGCAAGCCTTGCAAGATCACAGATTCAACAACATTTCGGCCGCCGCGACGCACTACCGGATGATGCGAAATTCGGGCGTGGCCGGCCAATACCGCTACCAGCTCGACAAGGTCTCCTTTACCGGTGAACCCATCGATAGCGAAACCTCTGCGTTCGTGGAATCCACCTTCGGCCGGCCCGTGTGCAGCATGTACGGCACCACCGAGATTGGCGTGTGCCTGGTGAACTATCCCGGCGCGGCGGACTTCACGGTCAAGGCGGGGTCTTTGGGCAAACCCGTACCGGGCTTGCGCGTTCAGGTCCAGGACCCCAATGGCGCCCCTTGCGCGCCGGGCGAAACGGGCGAACTGAAACTATGGCGCCGCGACGCCTGGGTCGCGACCAAAGACCTGGGACGCGTCGATGAAGACGGCTACTTCTGGCACGGCGGCCGCGCCGACGACGTCATCATCTCGGCAGGCTGGACGATGAGCGCGGTGGAAATCGAAGACGCCATCCTCAAGCATCCCGACGTGACCGAGGCCGCCGCCATCGGTGTGCCGGACGCTTTGCGCGGACAGGTCGTCAAGGCCTTCGTCGTGTCCGCCCGCGCGGGCGATGCAACCTTCGTTGTAGAGATTCAGGATGCCGTGCGCAGCCGCCTGGCCCAGCACGAGTACCCGCGTCAGGTGGAGTTCGTGCCAGAACTTCCCAAGACCCCCGCCGGAAAGATTCATCGCAGGAAATTGCGGGAGCAAGAGTTAGCGACCGCTGTTGCATCAACCGCCAATGCCGCGCCCGCTGCGCACGCATAAAACACCCCCCAGGAGACGTCATGCTGACCCCGACCAAGACAGAAAGAAGCTTCCCGAAAATCACCGAGCGCGGCCTGGACGAATTGCGCGAACGGATAGGCGTCAAGATCGGCGCTACCGCCGAACCGTGGTGCTATGAAGCCACGCGCGACAACATTCGCCACTATGCGCACGGCATCGGCGACGACAATCCGCTGTGGTCCGATCCCGAATACGCGGCCAAGACCCAGCACGGCGGCATCATCGCGTTGCCCAGCTTTCTGTTTTCTACCAGCCGCATTGTGTCGGGCTATGTGGGCGGTCTGCCTGGCGTGCATGCCATGTGGTCGGGCGCTGACTGGACCTGGCACAAGAACGTCAAACGCAACGACACGATCTCAACCGAAGCGCATCTGAAAAACCTGATCGAACATCAGACCCGTTTTGCGGGCCGCGCGGTGCAACAGATCTATCACGTGGATTTCTTCAACCAGGACGGCGACAAAGTCGCTGAAGCCGACAGCTGGTGCTTCCGCACCGAGCGCGATCACGCCCGTGAACAAGGCAGCAAATACAAAGAGGTGCGCGCCCGTGAGCCGCGCCGCTACAGCCCCGAAGAAATCAAAGAAGCCTACAAGCTGTATGCGCAAGAAGAAGTGCGCGGCGCCACGCCCCGTTACTGGGAAGACGTGAAAGAAGGCGAAGAGCTGCCCGTCATGTTCAAAGGCCCGATGACGGTGACGGGCTTCATTGCCTTCGCGCAAGGTTGGGGCGGCTTGTACATCCGCGCCAACAAACTGGCGTGGCAACTGATAGACGCGCACCCCGGTGTAGGCATCACCAACCGCTTCGGCATTCCCGACGTGCCCGAACGCGTGCACTGGGAAGAGGAATTCGCGCTGGAAGTTGGCGCCCCCGGCGCTTACGACTACGGTCCAGAACGCAATTCCTGGTTGACGCACCACCTGACGAACTGGATGGGCGACGCGGGTTTCCTGCGCAAATCCACGTGCAAAATCCGCCGCCACAACCCGGAAGGCGACATGCTCTTCTTCAAGGGCCGCGTCAAGCGCAAGTATGTGGAAGACGGCCGTCACCTGGTTGAAATCGAACAAGAAGCGCGCAATCAGGATGACGAGCTGTCGGTGCTGGGTTCCGGCGTGGTAGAACTGCCCACCCGGGGCTGAAGCTCCGGCCCTCTGCGCCACCCGCGCATAGCACCTGACCAAATCGAGGTCGACGATGTCTGGTTCATCGGAGCATGCTGCACCCGCCCCCGAAGCGCGCCCGCAGGGCGCGCTGGAGGGTATACGCGTCATCGATCTGTCCAGAGTGCTGGCGGGGCCGTTGTGCACCCAGATGCTGGCCGACCAGGGCGCCGATGTCATCAAGGTCGAACCGCCCGGCGGCGACGAGACGCGCACCTTGGGGCCGCCCGTCAATGCCGATGGCGACGCGGCTTATTTCACGGCCGTCAATCGCGGCAAGCGCGCGATTGCGCTGGATCTGTCTCTGGCCGGGGGACGAGACACCTTGCTGACCCTGCTGGAAGACGCGGACATCCTGGTCGAGAACTTCCTTCCCGGCACCATGGCCAAGTGGGGGCTCGACTACGAGACGGACCTGAAGCACCGCTTTCCGCATCTGATCTACTGCGCCATCTCGGGCTTTGGCGATGATGGCCCGCTGGGTGGATTGCCCGGCTACGACGCCATTCTGCAAGCCATGTGCGGACTGATGAGCGTGAACGGCGACCCAGATAGCGGCCCGACCCGCATCGGCGTGCCCATCGTAGATCACCTGACGGGCTATACCGCGCAGGCCGGCATTTTGCTGGCGTTGTACAGCCGCGCACGCACCGGCCAGGGGCAACGTGTTGAAGTCACGCTATTCGACGCCGCACTCAGCCTGCTGGTGCCGCACGCGGCCAATTGGATGCATACCCAACGCGCCCCCGGATTGTTGGGCAGCGCGCATCCCAATATCGCGCCTTATGACCGTTTTGCGTGCCAGGACGGCGCGCTCTTCCTGGGCATTGTGAATGATCGGCAGTTCCACAAGTTCTGCGACTACGCTGGCCTTTCGCCATTGCGGGAAGATCCGCGGTTTGCCAACAACCGGTCGCGTCTGGAACACCGCTCGGCGCTGCGCACGTTGATCGAAGACGCGTTGGCGACGCGCTTGCGCGACACCGTCTGCCACGATCTGATGCAGCTCGGCGTACCCGCCGGCCCGGTCAACAGCGTGCCCGAAGCCTTTGAGCAGGCGCACGCAACACACCGCGGCATGCGCATCGACCGCGCTGGATATCACGGCATCGGCGCGCCCGTCCGGCTGTCGTTATCCCCGCCGCAAATCAACCGCCTGCCCCCTGCTTATGCGCAGCACACCGACGAGGTCCTCCGGGAGGCCGGCCTCGACGAATCCCAAATCGCGGCCCTGCGGGAACAGGGTGTCTTGCCGCGCTGGCCTCCTCCGAAGCAGTAACGCCATAAATCTGCCAAATAAAAAACGAGGAGACCACCATGAAAACGCTTCGACTGATTGCCGCGCTAGCGGCGTCTGCCCTGTGCGCCCCGCTAGCCGCGGCGGCGGACGCCTATCCCACCAAGCCAGTACGAATCATCGTCCCCTATCAGGCAGGCCAAGGCACCGACGTGGCCGGGCGTTATCTCGCCGAGTATCTGGCCAAAGCCCTGGGCCAACCCTTTATTGTTGAAAACCGCCCTGGCGCCGGGGGCAATATCGGCGCGTCGGAAGCCGCCCGCGCAGCGCCTGACGGCTACACGCTGCTGATGGGCACCAACGGCACGCACGTACTGAATCAATACATGTATGCGTCGACTTCGTTCGACCCGGAAAAAGACTTCGAACCCATCATGCTGGTCAGCTCGTTTCCGATGGTGCTGCTGACCACCCCGACGTCGCCCTACGCCAGCCTGGCGGACCTGCAAGACGCCGCCAAGGCAAAACCCGACAGCGTCAACGTGGGCATGCCCAGCACTACGGCGCGGCTGGTCTTCGAACTGCTTAAGCAACAGGGCGTCGGCAGCATACGCGGCATCCCCTACAAGGGTTCTGCCACCGCCACGACCGACCTGATGGGCGGGCAAGTGCAAATCGGCATCGACACCATCAGCGCCGCTCGCCCCTTCATCACCGGCGGCAAGCTGCGGCCGTTGGCGGTGACGTCGTTGAAAGAGTCCGCCTTGCTACCCGGCGTGAAATCGGTAGCGGCCCAAGGAATCGACGGTTTTCAAGTCATCGCCTGGAACGGCTTGTACGCCCCAAAAGGTACGCCTGCCGCCGTCGTGACGAAGCTGAATGCCGAGGTCGCCAAGATTCTGGCGCGTCCTGAGGTGCAGCAACGGCTGCTGGATCTGGGCCATGAACCCGGTGGGGGCACACCAGAGGCCCTGGCGGCATTTGCCCGTAGTGAACGCCTGAAGTGGCAGCCGCTGATCGTGCAGGCGGGGTTGAAAGCGGAATAGCGCATCGCCGTATCGGGCGGCCACGGCCGCCCCGATCTGCCGAGCCCATCGCCGCGCGCTCTGCTCCGAGTATGCAGCGCAGATGGCCGAACCCCTGCGCAAACCGCGCCCATCCCTCGTCCGCTCGACGACAATCCATAGCCTCTATTTCCGTGTTGCCGTCTGGGCTGAGCGGCTGGCGGGCCTGTACGTGCGTGACCGCACACAGCGCAAGGCCGGCGCCAAATAACTATGCACTTCAACGTTACGGGAAAACCCCAGCAGAATAAATACCTATAACATCAGAGAATATATTTATCATCACCACCAATCACCGGGAGATCACCATGGCAATGCCGACACTGAAGCATTTCATCGATGGCCAATACGTTGAGTCCAACGGCTCCGAGTACTTTGACCTGATCAGCCCGGTGACCGGCAAACCGTATGCCCGCTCGCCCAACGCCAACGAGGCCGACGTCGACCGCGCTTACGCAGCAGCCCGCAATGCATTCAAGATCTGGGGCCGAAGCACCCCGTCCACGCGTCAGAAAGCGCTGCTGCAATTGGCCAACGCGGTGGAAACCAACAGCGACCGCCTGGTCGAAGCACAAAGCCGCAACACCGGTCAGCTCAAGCATTTGATTGCCTCCGAAGAGGTCGCCGTGTGCGTGGATCAGATCCGCTTCTTTGCTGGCGCTGCCCGTTTTCTGGAAGGCAAGGCCACCAGCGAATACATGGAAGGCCTGACATCCAGCATCCGCCGCGAACCCCTGGGCGTGGTCGGCCAGGTTACCCCGTGGAACTACCCGCTGATGATGGCAGTATGGAAAATCGCGCCGGCCCTGGCGGCGGGCAACACCGTCGTGCTCAAGCCCAGCGACAGCACCCCGGAAAGCACATTGCTTCTGGCCGAAATCGCTGCACCGTTCTTTCCCGCAGGCGCGTTCAACGTCGTGCTGGGCAACGCCGCCACTGGCGCCAAGGTTGTTTCGCACAAGACGCCTGCGCTGGTGTCCATCACCGGTTCGGTGCGCGCCGGCTTGCAGGTCGCCGCATCCGCTGCGGCCAACCTGGCCCGGGCTCACCTGGAACTGGGCGGCAAGGCGCCCGTGGTGGTATTTGAAGATGCCGACCTGGATAAAGCCGCGCAACATATTGCCATGACGGGGTATTTCAATGCGGGGCAGGACTGCACCGCTGCAGCGCGCGTCATCGTTGCCGAATCCGTGCATGACGCGTTCGTCGCCAAACTGGTGAAAGCCGCCAAAGCCACCCGCTTCGGCGAACCGGACGATCAGGACGCGCTCTACGGGCCGCTCAACAACGCCAGCCAGCTGGAACGCGTGCAAGGCTTTATCAAACGCTTGCCAGCACACGCCCGGGTTGAAACCGGCGGCCACCGGGCAGACCGCCCCGGTTATTACTTCGAACCCACCGTTATCACCGGCTTGCAGCAACACGACGAAGCCATCCAAACCGAAATCTTCGGGCCCGTCATCACGGTGCAGACATTCTCCAACGAGCAAGATGCCATCCATAAAGCGAACGACGTCGAATATGGTTTGGCGTCCAGCGTCTGGACCCGCGATCATGGCCGCGCGCAGCGCATGTCGCGCGACCTGGACTTTGGCACCGTGTGGATCAACACGCACATTCCGCTGACAGCAGAGGCGCCTCACGGCGGGTTTAAGCGGTCGGGGTATGGCAAGGATCTGTCCGCTTACGGTTTTGAGGAATACACGCGCATCAAGCACGTGATGAGCTCACACGACTAAACCAGGAGACCTCCATGACCAAGGCCAATACGCTGCGCGACCGCGTCGCCCGCGCCCACCATGAGCTCTTTGCGCTGCGTGATACCGGAGCGCTGGACCGCTATTTTTCGCCGCGCTTTATCGATCACTCGCCTCGGGTCAGGAACGGGCAGGATATCTTGCGCAAGCTGATCCACAACTATCCAACCATGACGCATGAAGCGCACCGCGTGCTGGTGGATGGCGATCTGGTCGCCATCCACGGCCGCTACACGGGCTTCGGCGATCAGCCGATGATGAGCTTCGATATCTATCGCGTTGCCGACAACCACATCGTCGAACATTGGCACGGGCTGACGCCCGAAGCCCCTCCAAACGCCAGCGGGCGCACGCAGCTGGACGGCCCGACGGAGCCAGGCTCCTCGCAAGACACCGAGAAGAACCGAGAGCTGGTCACGGCGTTTTTCAAACGCGCCTTGATCGATGGCGACTATGACGCCTTCACCCGCTACGGCAATGGCGCACAGTTCCGCCAGCACAGCCCCGACATTGCAGACGGCACGGTGGCCGTGGTCGACTTCCTGAACCAATTGCGCGAAGACGGCAAGGCGCTTCAGTACAGCCGTATCCACCGTACGGTCGCAGAAGGCCAATTTGTGCTGACTCATTCCGAAGGCAGCATCGCAGGCGAGCGCCACGCTTATTTTGAGCTGTGGCGAGTTGAAGACGGGAAGATCGCCGAACTCTGGGATGTCATCATGCCGGTGCCGGAAGACGGCCAGGCCGCGCACAAGCACGGCATATTCTGACGATTCCCGTGTAATGATGCCCGCTACATTCTCTTGCCCCGGAGTTCTCCCATGACCGCTCACGCCATCGCCTTTGCCCCGATCGGCCAGGGCACGCGCTCGGAACAAATCGTAGAACGCCTGAGCAACGCCATCGTCTCGGGCCTGTTGCATGCCGACGAACAACTGCCCAACGAGAACGAGCTGTCCCGGCTGATGGGCGTGTCGCCAGTCACCATGCGCGAAGCCTTGAACACCTTGCGCGCAAGGCAACTGATCGACACCCGGCGCGGCCGCAACGGCGGCAGTTTTGTGTGCGTGGTTCCGGTCGAGATGATGTTGCAGCGCCACCCGCTGCATCTGGCCACGTCGGGCGATCTGGCCGACCTGGGTGAACTGCATTGCGCAGTCATCAGCCACAGCGCAAAACTGGCCGCGTTGCGATCCACGCCCGACGAGCATCTGCGGCTGACGCAGCAGATCGGCCTGTTCGAAGCGGCTACCGCGCCGCAGGCCCGCGCCCAGGCAGATATGCGCTGCCTGCTGATGCTGGCCAGCCACTCACAGTCTGCCCGGCTGGCCAATCAGGAGCTGGCCATTCAGGCTGAATGGGCGCCCCTGGTCGCCGCGCTCTATCAAGACGCGGCCGTACACGCCGACATTGTCGATGGCTATTTCTTGCTGTTGACGGCGCTGCGCGACGGTGACGACGCCCGTAGCGGCGCGCTCGCGCAAGACCTGATCAACACGCTTACCGACCATCTGCTGGAATACAAGCTGCGCATCGCCGCAACACCGCCATCCCCGAACATCCACGCGGACCGATGACCGCGCAACCCGCGGCAGAACAGGAGACGGCAGATGGACGAAGGCACACGCATCGATCACGCCACCGACATTCTGGACCGCGTCCTGACAGATGCCCGGTGCGCTGCGGAATCGCTGGCTGAGGCCGCAAGCCTGATTCTGTGGGATCAGCGTCCGGAGTCAGGCACGGGCATTCTTCTGTCAGGCGACCACCGCAGCGCACTGCAGTCTCATATTCAGGATGCGTTGCGCAACAACACCTGGTGCAACGGCGCGGGTTTTGCCAGCTATGCCGCGCCTGCGGGTTCCGGCGACGGCTACTGGACACTGGAATGGTGGCGGCAAGAGGGGCGATCCATGCAGCGCGCGCAATTGGAGCGCAATCAGGAAACACGGCAGCGTTTGGACTTTCGCGCATTTACCTGGTTCGATCTGCCCGCCCGTCAATGCGAGCCTGTTGTCGATGGCCCTTATGTGGACTACATCTGCAACGGCGCCTATACGATCACGGCCGCGCATCCCGTCCTGATTGGCGGAGCGTTTGCCGGTGTGACGGCCGTCGACGTATTGGTTTCCACGCTGGACCGCTTGCTCTTGCCCGCGCTGCGCGCCATCGGCCGCCCTGCGCTGGTTATCAATCAAGACACCCGGGTCGTGACCTCGACAGCGCGCGGCATCCGCCCGGGCTCACTCTGGAAACCGCACGCCAGCGACATCCAGGGCAGCAGCCCAACCGGCCTGCGCCTGGTTGTGCTGCCGCCCAATCCCCCACGCGTACCGCGTAGCCCGCCGGTCGGCCTGCAGCCACCGCGCACGGCGCGCTGATCCGCCCGCGCAATCTGCGCGGCCCCCTACCCCAACAGGCGCGCCATGCGTCACCTGCGCCCCTGACGGGCGCGGTATCGGCACATCTTTTCAAACGGGAGGACACCCATGAACTGGTACTTGCGAGCATTGAAGCAATACGCCGTCTTTACAGGCCGGGCGCGGCGCAAAGAGTATTGGACCTTCGTCCTGTGCCAGGTGCTGGCCGTGCTCGGCATTTCATACGCCGAACGCGCGCTGGCTGTGGCCAACCCAGAAATCTTGTTTGGCTGGTTCACGGCGGGTTATTTGATGCTGACCCTGGTGCCGGCTCTGGCCGTCTCAACACGACGCTTGCACGACACCGGCCGCAGCGGCTGGTGGAACCTGCTGCACGCGCTGCCCCTGCTTGGCACGCTTGTTTTGCAGGGTTTCATGATCCCGCGCGGCACCTCGGGCAGCAACCGCTATGGCCCCGCCCCCCAAGAAGCCGGCCGCCAGGGCAGGCGTTTCCAAGGAATATGGACATGACTCTGAACAGACGCGAATTCATTTTCAAGACCGCCACGGCCACGGCCGCATCAACCGCCGTGGCCGCCGCAGGCGGACTGGCACTATGGCCCAATCGAGTATTTGGACAAGCCAGCACAGGCGGCAGCGCCACGCCAGAGCTGCTTGAAGACGCCCGCGAAGCGCCCACACGATTGGGCATCGACAACCGCATCTGGAACTGGCGCAAAGACGCCGCCCCCGGCGCCATGCCCGCAAACTACTACGAAGCATCGCTATCCGAATGGCCCTCGTTCGGCGGACTGCCCGGCGACCTGAGCTGCGAGGTCGTCATCATCGGCGGCGGCTTGCTGGGCGCCTCCACCGCCCTGCATCTGGCGGAAGCCGGTGTTGATGTGGTCTTGATTGAAAAAGACCATATCGGCTCGGGCGCCTCGGGCCGCAACGGCGGCCAGATGACGCCCGGACTCGCGCGCTGGGAAGCGGGCACCATGCTGGACAACTTGTCCCTGGCAGACGCGCGGCGCTTGTGGCGTTTTGCTTCTGTTGAAGCCATGGACGTCATCGACGGACTGCGCGCACGCCATCACTTTGAATGCGACCGCAAGCGTGGCCACATCACGGCGGCCGTGCATGCTGGCCATATGGGCGCGCTGGTCGAAAACGCCGACGCCAGACTGCGCCTGGGCGACTCGGGCGTCAAGATCATCGGCAGGCACGAATTGAAGGATCAGTACGTCAAGTCCGACATCTATTTTGGAGCGGCCATCGATAGCACCGGTGGTCAAGTGCATCCTCTGGCGCTATTGCGCGGCATGGTGCACGGCTTCGTCAAACTGGGCGGCCGCGTGTACGACGGCACCCAGGCCTTGGCCATTCAGGAGGCTCCCGGCAGCACGCTTGTGACCACGGAGAAGGGAGCGATCACCGCGCGCAAAGCTGTCGTACTGGCCGTACACAGCTCCACCTTCCAGTTCATGCCTGGAAGTTCCACCACGGTGCCGTTCTTCACTTATGTCGCCGTCACGCCGCCACTGCCGCATCCTGTGCGCGAACTGCTTCCTGCCGACATGCCGGTGTACGACACCCAATTGCAGATCGACTACTACCGGGCCGTGCGCAACAACCGGCTGCTTTTCGGCGGCCAGGGCACGGGCAACTCCTGGTCACCGCGTGACGTCAACAACTACCTGCTGGACCGCATCAAGACCGTATTTCCGCAACTGGAAAAGCCTGAGCTGGAATACTCCTGGAGCGGTATCAGCGACCTGACCCTGAACGGCGCCACCGACAGCCGCAAGAGCGCTGGCGACATTCCGGTTTATATGGTGCATGGTTGGAGCGGGCACGGCGTGGCGCAGACAGTGCGGATCGGCCGCGCCATCAGCGACGACCTGACCGGGCGCAACAACGACTTCACGATGCTGACGCGCTTTGACCATGCGGGCATTCCATTGGGACGCCACATCTCGCCCGTCGCGATTCCGCTCATCAAGGGCGCGTTGGGCGTGATGGGCATGATCAACCCTGCGGACATGGTGTCGTTCTGAACCTGAGCGCGACGCCCAGAGCTAGCAACACGAGGCCTGCGGCAACCCAAAAAGCCGTGCGCAGGCCTGATGCCAGCGCTTCGGGCGGCGCGGCCAATAGGTCCGCCGCCCCGGCCCCGGCTGCAAATACCGCCCCCATCGCGGATGCGCCAGTGATAAAACCCAAATTGCGCGACAGATTCAGCAAGCCCGAAATGGCGCCGCGCTGGTCGCGGCCCACGTCCGCCATGACGGACGTATTGTTCGCAGTTTGAAAGAGGGCAAAGCCCGCCGTCATCGTTGTCAGCGCGCCGATATAACCCGCCACGCCAAACCTGACGGACGTGATGGGCAGAAGAACCGACCCAGCGATGATCGCAACCAGCCCGATCAACAGGACCGGCTGGGCGCCGTAGCGATCTACGCAGCGGCCGGCGGGCACGCCCGTCAATGCGGCGACGATCGGACCGCAAGACATCACGAGGCCCACGCGCGCGGCATCCAATCCAAGCCCGCCTGACAGATAGAACGGTCCGACCACCAGGGTTGCCATCATCACGGTGGCGACCAGCACGCTCATGACCAAACCTGCGCTCAACACCGGATTACGCAACATGACCGGCCGTATCAGCGGATACGCCGTCCGCGATTGCATCCACACAAACAGGGCAGCGCCGGCCAGCGCTGCTGCCAGCAGCGCGGCATTCAGCGCTCCCACACTGCCTCGCCCCATCGTCATGGCCATTGCATAGGCCGCAAGCGTCAACGCCAGCGCCACGGTGCCTCGGCTGTCAAAGCGTACCCGCTCGCCTTTGGACGGCGCCGGATCGGCAGGCAAGTACACAACCGCCAGCCCAAACGCCAACACACCCAACGGCACATTGACCAAGAAAATGGCTCTCCACCCTTGCCCTGCGATCAGCAGGCCACCCAGCGTGGGCCCCAGTGCCGTCCCGATGGCCGACATCGTGCCCAGCAAACCCATCACGCTGCCCGCCCGCTCTTTCGGCACGGTGTCACCCACGAATGCCATCGTCAGGGCCATCATGATCGCCGCGCCCAGGCCTTGCGCAGCCCGCGCCGCCACCAGGGGCCACAGGCTGGACGCCAACCCGCTCGCGATGGACGCGATGGTGAACAGTCCAATCCCCATCAGCATCAATCGGCGGCGTCCGATCAGGTCACCCAAACGGCCCACACTGACGATCAAGGTTGTGATCGCCAGCAGATAGGCCAGCACCACCCACTGCACATCGTGAAATGGCGCATTGAATGCCTGCGCCATGGCCGGCAGGCCAACGTTGGCAATGCTGGTCCCCAAGGACGGCAACAGCATGGCTAGCGACAGGCAGGCCAGCAAAGCGCCGGTTGCGCGGGAGGACGACGGGGTGATGTCTGAAGAGGTCACGGATCGATGCGGTATAAGAAGGGATATCACAGCGTAGGCGTGAACGACAGCTGGCGGAAGACGCAGCATTTGCACTGAATACCTGCACCAGACGCCACATCCCAATACAGACGTGCTACGTTTGCGCCATGTCCATGCCCGACCTGAACCTGTTGCTTACCTTGAACGCGCTGCTTGCCGAAGGCAGCGTCGCGGGCGCCGCGCGCCGTTTGCGCCTGAGTCCCTCCGCCATGAGCCGGGCGCTGGCGCGCCTGCGCGACACCACGGGCGATCCGCTACTGGTGCGGGCGGGGCGCGGCCTGGTGCCCACGCCTCGGGCACTGGAGCTGCGTGACCGGGTTGGCGCTCTGGTGCAAGACGTAGAGGCCGTGCTACGGCCAGCGGAGCAACTCAATCTGAAGCAATTGGCGCGCACCTTCACGCTGCGTTCCAGCGACGGTTTCGCGGAGACCTTCGGGCCAGGCCTGCTTGCCCGTATCGGTGCCGAAGCGCCAGGCGTGCGGCTGCGCTTTGTGCAAAAGACCGATAAGAACAGCGCCCTTCTGCGGGAAGGCGCTGTTGATCTGGAAACCGGAGTCGTCGGCGATGACGCCAGCCCGGAGCTGCGAACCCGCGCCCTGTTTAAGGACCGCTTGATCGGGGTCATGCGCGATGAACATCCGCTTTGCGGCAGCAGGGTCACGCTGGCGCGCTACGCGGCTGCCCGCCACATTCTGGTATCGCGTCGCGGGCAGGACAAAGGGCCCATCGACGATGCCTTGCTAGCGCTTGGGCGCGAACGCGGCATCGCCACCATTGCCGGCGGTTTTTCCACCGCGCTGGCGTTGGCGCGGGCATCGGACCTCATCGCCACCGTCCCCGAACGCCACACCGAAAGCATGCGCGCAGGCATGCTTGCGTTCCCCCTGCCCTTCGCGATGCCCGCGTTCACGGTTTCCATGCTTTGGCACCCGCGTATGGATGGCGATGCCGCGCATCGCTGGCTACGCGGATGCGTGTTGGATGGATGCCGATGATGCCCGCCAGGGCCTACTGCGCCTTGTCCTTCGGCGCACTCGCCACCAGCGCGTCGAACTGCTTATCCAAGCCGGCCAGCGATTGATTGATGTGATCGCGGCGCTCCGAGATCCACTTGCCTTGAGCCGCCAACTGCTCGCGCGCCTCTTTCAGCATGCGGTCCATCTCCTTGGGTTGCGGCCCGCCACTGGTTGCACGGTTGTTTACGATCGCCACCGGGTCCAAGGTCGAACGGAATTCCGCTTCGCTCATCGGCAGTTCGGTGCCGTACTTCGAGCCCTTTAAAGCGTCCGCATAGATACGGCGGGCCTGCTCATACGGGAAGTCCAGCGGCTTGATGTTGTTGGTCTTGGCGTACGTCACGATTTCCGACGCGAAATGATGGCCATCGCGAAACGGCAGCTTGTACTTGCGCATCAACACATCGGCCAGCTCTTGCGACGCAGTCCAATCGCTATTGAGCTCCTCCAGCGCGCGGTCCGGGCTGATGACCATGGCCTTCAGCACGCGGTCCCAGCGCTTGAGCGCCGAGATGCCGCTATCCACCATGGCCGAGTTCTGCTTGACGTCCTTGGGGTCGCTCATGCCCGGAGTGATGTTGTGCGTCTGGATGACGGGCCCCATCGCCAAAGTCACCGCCGTAGAGGCGTCGCTGCGCGTGTCGTTCAGCAAACCCGGATTGCGCTTCTGCGGCATGGCGCTGGAAACATAGGTGTTGCCGCCGCCTTCTTCCAAGAGAATCCACGGACGCGATTGCGCGTACTGCGTCATGACATCTTCAACAAAGTTTCCCGTGCGCAGCGCGATGCTGGTCACGATAGAGGCGACTTCAACCGGCTGGTCCATGGATGAAATCTGCGACGCGTCGTACGCGTTGTCCACCAGCGCCTCGAAACCCAGATAAGTTGCCATACGCTTGCGGTCCAGCGGCCAGCTGGTGCCGTTTAGCACCGTGGTGCCCATGGGAGAGCGGTCGATGCGGACATAGGCCTCGCGGATGCGCTGGGCATCACGCGCCAGACCCGCAGCCTGACCCAGCAGGTAATGACCATAGCTGTTGGGTTGGGCGGCTACGCCATTGGTGTAGTTCGGCACGATCGTGCCCGCGTGCTTACCCGCCAGTTCAACCAGCGTCGTAGACGTCTTGTTCAATTGATCCGCCAGCTCCAGCAGCTTGTCGCGCAGGATGGCGCTGCGGTAGGTCGCGTGCATATCCTGGCTGGAACGGCCCGCGTGCAGCAGGGTCACGTCTTCACCCGCCGCCTTGATCAGCAGCGGTTCAAAGGTAATGACGCTGGCTGGACGCTTGGCGCCCGGCTGATTGCCGTCATGAATGACCTTGGCCACGCCCGCCGCCAGACGCGGCGCCATGGTCTTATCCAGCAACCCTTCGTCGGTATTGATCACCGCGGTGGCCTTGTTGATCTCGCCCAGCCAGAAGAATGGATCACGTGGCACGGCAGCGGCCGGGGCCTGCTGGGCAAAGGCGGCGTGCGCGCACAGCGACAGAGCAAGGGCAGTTCCCAGGGCGGGAAAGAAATGTCTCATGGGTTTCTCGTTATAGGGGCGGTGGATCAGTGTATCGACGGCTTTCGCGGCGGAACATCCAGAATTTCACGGATACGGTACGGCAATTTCAAAGCGCAAAAAAAAGCCCCTATCTCTAGAAGATAGGGGCCAAGCCGGCGCGCCCGCTTAGAACACGTACTGCGCGCTTATCCAAAACAGGGGTTTGTGGTCCCTGCTATCCGATTGAGGGGCGCCGCCATCGGTGCGCCAAGCCACCGTGGCTTCGCCACGCCAGCCCGCCACCGCAACTCGGGCGCCCACGCCCGCACCCGCGACAGCGCGGAAGTTGTCGCCCGCCTGCCAGGGGTGGGCCGAGATCTGCACACGGCCCGCGTCATAAAACGCAAAAGGCGTGACCGCGCCCGCCGCGTATCGCACTTCCAGTTGCGTCAACCAGCCCCGGTCTCCGTAGCCTTCGCCCACGGGATAGGCGCGCACGCCTGCCGGACCGCCCAGCCCAAAGTCTTCCGAGGAGTCCAGGTTGTCGTTGGTCCATTGACCGCTAAAGCGGCCAAAGACCGTCCAGCGTGAAGACACGGATTGCAGACGCGCAATGTCCAGGTTCAGCTTGCTGTAATGGCCAGCTGACTGGGCGCTCAGGCTGTCGGCTGCGGCAAGCTTGCCGTCCAGCTTCAAGGTGCCCGGCGTCCAGCTCAGCGCGCCATACGTCAAACCGCCCCCGCCCAAACTGTCACGCACATCGAACTGCGCGGCAATCGGCACGCTGTTGCTGAACTTGTCTTGGACGATGTCAGCGGCGCGGTAATCATCGCGCAGCTTCTTGTGCAAGAAATCGACGCCTATCGTCAGGTTTCGGCTTTGCGAGCGGATCAAGGGATAGCTCAAGCCCACACTGGCGACACGCGCGCTGCCATGCGCGTCCAGGTCGCTGAATTCCTTGCCCAGCTCGTAGCCGGTGTAGCCATAGCCGATGCGGCCACGCAAACCGGAACTGCCCAGCGGCGCGCTGTAGCCCACGTCGCCGTAGTTCAGGTTTTCGCTGGTGCGTTGTGCGCGCAGCGTAATCTGGTCGCCCAACATGAAGGGGCTGTTGATCGCCAGCGCGGCGTTGGCGCGATATTGACCGGTGTACCGGTTGCCCTGGTTGTCCAGACCAACACTGCCATTGACGCGGTCACCGCGTTCAACTTGCACCGCCAGATCCCCCGTGCCCATTTCCTGACCGGGGCGGACAATGGGGCTGACCGTGACGCCGGGCAGGTCCGACAGCAAGAGCGCCGCGCGTTCCAGGGGCGCGCTTTCAATCACGCCGCCCGTCTTTAGCGGGTCCAAGTAAGCCTGCGCCTTTGCCGCCAGTGCGGCATCGCCTTCAGCCTTGACCTGACCGTAACGGCCTTCGACGACTTGCAAACGCAACACGCCGTTCTCCAAACCTTGCGCGGGCAGGTAGACGCGAGCGAAGGGATAACCTGCATCGCGGTAATAGCGCGTGAGCGTGTTGGCAAGCTCTTGCATACCAGCCAGGTCGTATGTCTTGTCCTGATAGCTGCCCAGCAAGGCCAGCAATTGCTCTTGCGTATAGGCGTGGTTGCCTGTCAGGTCGATGCGCGATACGCGAGCCTGCGCGCCGCCGGGTGCGGCCGTTCCGGGAATGGGGCTATCCAGATTCAACGACGGCGACGGCGCGGGCGGCTGGGGTTCTGGCGCCTGCTCTTGGAGAATGCGGCCAGCGTTAGGGATTTGTTGGGCCCAGGCGGGGGCTGCGGCCGGCAAGAGTGCGGCAAGCGCCAATACCAGTTGGCGCGGTCGAGCGGTAAACAATGCAAACGTCATGATCGTATGTGATTCAGGTTTTCATGACAGACGCCCGCGATCGCAAAGGACGTGGGGCGCCTGTCTGTCAAGAATGGAAGGACTCGCCTGATCAGGCGGCTGGAATCAGATGCCGCCCTGGATTACGCCATCAGGCAAACGGATGCCGCCGTCAATGACCAGCACCTGTGCCGGGCCTTGCACGCTGCGCGCGCCCTGCCCAGCGCCAGCGCCAGCGCCCGGCGCGTTCGTGCCAGACTCGCCAGACGTCACGGGCACAAAAGCCAGATCGCCACTCAGCGCAGGGGGATTGGCGTTCACGGACGTGATGGAAGCCTGCATCCACTGCGCTGCGGTTACCGCCGAATTGCGGCGCTCATCTGACGCTGCCGCCGGGCCGTTGGCGGGTGGAGTGGGCATAACGGTGTCGCCTGGCGTCGCGGGAACACCAGGGTTGGTAGGCGGCGTCCAGCTGTCGGGCGTCCTCGGTCCGTTGATCGTAAACATGCCGTCCAGCGCGGTGATCCGATAGTTGCTGTTATTCAGACCGTTGGCGCCAATGACATACCGGCCGGCCGTCTCGCCCGGCGCGCGGCTCAACGAGCCTTGCAACGCGTCCTCGCCGATCAGGTTGCCTTGGACCAGACGCCACGTCAGCGCAGGGTCCACTTCGCCCACACCCTTGCTCTTGTCGTCGGCGGCGACAGAGATCGCGCGCCGGTCTATGTTCGCGGTGGTCGTCGCGTTCAGGGTGATGTCGTAGTTGCGCGCATCGTCGCCCGTGAGCTTGCCTTTCACGTTCACGTCTTTGCTCTGGCCCGCGTTCTGATCCGCAAAACTGCCACTGGTCGTGAACGTCAACGCGTCGCCACTGACTGCGCCATACAGCGTGCCCGTCGTGGTAGCGGTGGTCGTGCCATCGTAGATTTTTCCGTCAGCCGTAATGTTGCCGACAATGCTTGCGCGGGCGATGTCCGCTTGCGCCGTCGCCGAACTATTCGTAATGAAGTAGTTGCCAGCATCGTCGCCAGACAGCCCAATGCCGCTGATAGACACTTGCTTTCCATTACCCGCGTTCTTGTCCTGGAACTTTCCGTTGGCCGACGCGGACACGTCGTCCGATCCGATCAGCCCATCCAAGTTCGACACCTGCACGCCGGCGTTGTCGGTGCCGTCGTATACCTTGCTGGCCACGCTGTAATCAGCGATCAACCCTTTCTTCGAAATCGTCATCGCCAAGCCGTCACCGTACGAGATGTCGTAGCCGCGCTGGCCCGAATACAGGTTGCCCGTCACCGTCAGCGTGCCGTCCGCCTGGCTGTACTGACCCGCATTCTTCGAGTTGGTGGTGAACGTCAGCGCGCCATCAAGCTGCGCGTTGTTGATCGAGCTCTGATAACCGCCGCCGCCTGCCTGGCCGTCATAGACCTTATCGGCCAAGCTGACCGTCACGGGTTTCAGGTAGACGCGCAGCAAGGGCGTGTCATAGCCCTCATACATGCGCCAGGCCTTGCCGGTACCTCCGACGTTGTCGATGTCCCATCCGTCGTTCACGAACGTGGACAGCTGCTTGAGCGCGGCCAGGGTCTGGCCTTGTGCACCAGCCGTGTTGTTGCCGGCGCCCGCGAAAGCGTCCGCATTCCAGAACGAATTCGCAATCACGCCCCCGCTGATATTCAGCCCCACCAGACCGCCCATCTGCTGGCTGGGAACCCCCGTCACGGTAATGGTGGAGTTGGAATACGTGTAGCGGATCGTAGCGCCCGCGTTGTTGATGCCAACCAGGCCGCCCACGGGGGTGGGATTGTTCGATGCAAAAAGGGCGCCTGTCGTGTAGGCATTGATGATGCTGCCGCGGTTATATCCAACCAAGCCGCCCAGAGTGGTATTGGCGACAAGATAATTGTTGATGGCATAGACACCGGATAGCGCGCCGTAATTCGTTCCCGCAAGCGCGCCGACGGCAGACCCGCCTTGAATGGTTGTGTCCATCAGGCCGACGTCCTTGACCGCCCCCGCGGCGCCAATGACGCCAAACACGCCAACCTGCGCCTGGCCGCCTCGATTGATCACCAGCCCGGTGATCGTGCGGCCCTGGCCGTCCAGACTGCCTGAGAACTGGTTATCGACGTCGCCAACGGGCATAAAGCCGCCGTCCGCCCACATGCCCCGGGGAGCCGCATTGAAATCTCGCGTCAGGAAATAGTGGCCGGTGCGGTCATAGGCCATCAGTTGCAGCTGATGATCATTGCCGATACCCGTGCTGTATTCGCTGGCCAGGAAAGGCCGGGTCTGACCTTCGATCATGATCCATTGCGCCTTGCCGGCCGCGTCCTTGGCAACCCAGACATCACTCGTGCCAGCGACCAAGGACCAAGTGCCAAGCTTGTCGTACGCCGTATGCGCGTAGCTGCCGTTGACGCTCGACACATTCGTTTGCGACATGCCGCCACCGCCGCCCACGGCAAGGTTTTGCCCTGTCGTCAAGAGGTCCCATTGGGAGTTCGTGATGGTGCTGCTGCCACTCACCATGCCCACCAGTCCGCCGGTCATGACCGACCCAATCACCCTGCCGGACGCATAGGCATTGGTAATCGAACTACCCGCCTGGGCTGTGCCGACCAGCCCGCCCACGGCGAGACGCAACGGGCCGCCAGCCGTCACATTGCCAGACGCATAGGCGTTTTTGATTGAACCCTGATTGATACCGACCAATCCGCCTATGTCGGAATTCGCCTCGGACACATCCACGGTTGCGTAGACGTTGGTCAGGAAACCCGTAGGCCCGTTGCTGCCTACCAGCCCGCCCAAAGCGAAACCGTTCGTAGAGCTCGTGACGAACCCGCTGGCGTAGGAGTTGACGATGGTGCCTGCATTATGGCCAACCAACCCGCCCAGGAAAGAGTCCCCGGTCACGTTGCCGGTAGCCGACGTATTGCGCAGCGTGCCCATGTTGATACCCGCCAGCATCCCGGTCTCGCTACCGCCAGTCACCGTTACCCGGGTCAGCGCCACATCACGGATCAGGCCGTCCACGCCCACGGTCTTGAACAAACCAGCGTTGTCGCTATTGCCAACGATGCTGAGGTTGCTGATGGTGTGCCCCATTCCGGCCAGCGTGCTGTTGAAGTACGGCACCACGGCGGAGGTAAACACATTGCCGCTCAGGTCCAGGTCTTGCGCCAGCGCATAGAAGCCGTTGTTGGTGGCGCCCAGATGCTGCGCGGCATCTTGCAGCGTATGAATCAGCGTGTAGTCCTGCCCGTTGATTTGCAGCGTCGCACCCGCGCCGCTCAACGTGACGGGCGCGCTGACCGAGTAGTCGCTACCCGCCGCCGCAACGCCATTCTGCTGGTAGCCGCCATGGTTCAGCACCAGCCCGGCCTGCGCGCCGGTCGCGGTGATCGGAGCATTGATGGCAATGTCGCCGTGCGCGCTCAGCGTCAGTTTCGTGTTGGCGCCCCACTTCACGGCGGCATTCACATTGATGTTGCCCGCGCCCGCGCCGCTGGCAACCGTACGCAGTTCTACACTGCCGTTTTCCAAGTTGCCCGCCAGCGTGTCCGCGCCTATGCCGCTATCGGAATTTCCGCCCGCGCCAGCGCTCACCGTGAAGTCGGTAGGGTCGATCAACCATGCGCCATGCTGGCCGCTGACGGCCTTGGTCGTGATGAGCGCGCCTGCTGCCACCGACACCTTGGCCGCCGACGTTTCAACAAAACCGCCACGGCCGCCAGTGGGCGCGCTGGCATCCAGCGTGCCGCCAACGGCGATGCGGTCGTTGACCATATCGCCCAGCAGCACGATCTTGCCGTTCTCGCCTGTTGCAAGCGTTCTGGCTTGCGTGATACCGGTGTGGTTGATGACGGTGCTGGCCAGATCACCCGCAGCTTTGGCCGTCAGGTACACCACGCCGCCGTCTGCGCGTATGGCTCCGCCCTGCTCGATCAGCGCGTCGATCGCGCCTTGTTCCACTTCAATCTTGACCGGGCCTCCCAGGTCCAGCTTGACCCGGCTGCCTGCGCCCAACAGCACGTTGCCCTTATCAGCCGTCACGGTGCCCGTGTTGGAGATCTTGGCTGCGATCAGCGCCACACTGCCGCCAGGCGCCGCGGTGATATTGCCCTGATTGATGATGGCGTTGCCGCTGGCGCCTTCAAACCGGTAATTGCCGGCCAGAAAATCCTGCGTGCTGATGTTCAGCGTACTGGCAACAATGCCGCCCACATTGACCTGCGCGGTCGGCGTGAACACTACGCCATTGGGGTTGACCAGAAACACCTGGCCGTTGGCATTCAAGGCGCCTTGAATCACCGACACATCCGGTCCCAGCACGCGGTTCAGCGCCACCGAATCGCGGCCTGGTTGCTTGAACGTGACGCTATTGCCCTTGCCGATGGAAAAGCTTTGCCAGTCCACCGCCAGCTTGCCGCTTTGCTGGTTGATCGTCAGCGCGGTTCCTGTCTGGCTGATGCTGCCGGAGCCTGCCACTACCTGGCCGCCCGTCGGCAGATCCGCAGCAAGCGCGGGACCAGACAATAGCAAGGCTGCGCTCAATACGGCGCCAGCCGATGCATTGCGCTTACGGCGGGCGCTGGCGATTTCGGCTACGGGCACGTAGGCGCCCGTGGCATCGTTCCAGACCAAACGGTAGACGTGGTTAAGGGAGGGCTTTCTCATGGCATATTCCTGAAACGGGGCAGCGTCACAATTTGTAAATTTCGCTGCTGAAATATACCGATGATTACTTCTTCAAATCTGAGCAAATCTGAGCGCTTCGTAAAAGTGCGATTTTCAGATCGATAAAGCCAACAATTAGCCCGTATTTGGTCGATTTTGGCGGAAATTCCAAAAGCACAAGCTTCGGCCAAAGATACAAATAGATGCTTTCACGCAACATTGTCTGATGTCGACATTGCCAGTGAGTGTGTCCCGCCGCGTTTACGTCGATCGCGCCCGGGGCAAACTCAGGCAGAAACTCACGGGGTCGTCTCCCCCCGCGGACTTCAGCACCACCGAACCGCCCAGCCGCTCTGCAATGCTTCTGACCAAATACAAACCCAGCCCCGCGCCCGGATGGCGCAGCGCGTTCTGACCACGGTAATACTTCTGGAAAAGCCGGTCCTGCTCGACCGGAGCGATCAAATTTCCGGGGTTGGCGACTTCGATTTGCAGGCGCTCGCCCTCTTCCCGAAGATTGACCTGCACCTGCCCACCCGGCGCGCAATGCCGGTCCGCGTTGGCCAACAAATTACGCAATGCGATACGCAGCAGGCCGGCGTCGCAGATCAGAATATGGCCGCCGGAGCCTGCCTCGATCTGTACCCGGCCTGGCGGAAACTCACGATCCAGGTCCGCCAGCAGCGCCAGCACATCACACTGCGCCGGACGCAGATCTGCTTGCGGTTCGCGCATGCGGTCGTCTGTCAGGTATTCATCGACCAGCGTCAAAAGCCGCATCGCCGCGCCTCGGATATTTCCGCAGCGCGCCAGGCTTTTCTCAAGCGGCGCAGCCAGGTTGCGGCTCAGCTGTTGAGCAGACGTCGTAATGATGGCCAGCGGCGTGCGGAACTCGTGCGACACCATCGCCACGAAGTCGCGCTGTTCAGCAAAGACCAACCGCTCTGACTCCAAAGACGTGCGCAATTCCTCTTCCAGCTGCACCCTGCGCTGGATTTCGCTTTGCATGTCAGCCGTGCGTTGCGCCACCTCCAGCTCCAGCCGCTGGCTGTGCTGACGCGCAAGGTCCGCCGCCAGATTGGCCTGCTGCCGTTCCTTCAGGCGCCGCTCGCGCTCATGCCGCCCCATGATGTACAGGCTGAGCAACAGCATGTGCAACATGGTGCCCAGCGTTGATACGTATTCGGTGAAGGCGTTCACAGGCAGCACGCCCAGATTGCGCAAGAAGGCGATCAGCACCCCCACGTAGAACACACCGAAAGCCACCGCGAAAAAGCGGGCCGGCCGCCAGCCGCGCCACAGCAAATACCCCGCCAGGGTGGAGAACCCCACAATCATCATCAAGGCCAGCAACTGTATCGGCTGCATGCCCCATCCGTAGTGCCCGGCCACGACCAGCACCGCGCACGCAATAGCGATGCTCCAAACCATCCGGTCCATCCAGCGCATGGTGCGCGGATACAGTGCCTTAAGATCCAATTGCCGGACAGCAAGGCGCATAGCCACGGGCAGGCTGATCGCGATGCCCACGCCCAGCATGCGGTCGCTCCAGCCGACGGGCAGGCCCGTCAACTGCTGCACCAGCCCCAAAGACATCACTTCATTGAAAACACAGTTGCCGATATAGGCCAGGAACAGACCGCTCATCGGCGCGCGCGTTGTCCACCAGAACACGGCGTGCAGGCAGATCAGCAGCAGATAGAAGCCGAAATACAGCCCGAACAACAAGCCTTCACGCCGGGACTGATTATCAAACGCCAGCCGCGGCCAGACTTCCACCCGCGTCGCCAACGCGTTCTTGCTCTGCAAACGCACCAGCAGCACATAGGAACCCACGCCGGGCGGATCAAACTGAATCACAGGGCTGCGATAGTCCACAGGCCAACGCCCGCGCGCCAGGTCTTCGCCGCTACGGCCAAGCTCTGTCCACCCGTGGCCCTGCGCACGGTATACGCGCACGTCATCCAGCAGCGCATTACCAAGCCGAAGCATCCAGCCGCCAGATGGCATCTCATCAACCTGCACCGGCAGACGCAGCCAGACGGTGGCGGGCGTGAAGCCCGCGCTCAGACTGCCCGGCAATGCGCGCCAGCCGTCAGCCCCTGCGGCGGTCATCGCATCCAGCCGGCCATCGGGGTCGTCCAGGCGCTCAAGATAACCCGCCGCATCCTGCATGCCGCCATGCGCATCCAGACGCAAAGGCGCCGTTTGCGCATGCGCCGCAGCGCTCCATACGCTGACCAGCCATAGCGCCAGCAGCGTCAGCCACGTTCCTGCCGTGCGGTAATATTTCCGTTTCATCAAGTCGCATTTCCCGAGCAACCAGGCAGAGTACACCAGGCTGAGGGCGGCTTTCACAGCGGAAATATCCCATGCTTGAGGTGATCGTTCTAGAAGACGAGCCGGTTTTGCGCCACGAACTGGGCGAATTTTTGGAAGAGGTAGGCTACACGCCGTTATGCGTGTCCAGCCTGCAGGAATTCGACCGCGATTTCGATGCAAGCCGTCATCACTTGGCGGTGATCGACGTTGGCCTGCCGGATGGCAGCGGACTGGATCTGATCCAAAGGCTGCGTCAGGCTGGCCAGAAATTGGGCATCGTGGTGTTCAGTGCGCGGCAGACCAGTGCGGACCGTATAACGGGCCTGGGCATCGGCGCGGACCATTATCTGGGCAAGGGTTGCGACCTGGATGAGCTGGCCGCAACGCTCGCGGCATTGGTACGCCGTCTGGGCCTGCAACAGCAGCCCGGGCCGGGCGCGCCGGTCCGTTGGATGTTGGAAGTGGGCCCACGCCGGCTGCATATTCCCGGCGCGCCCGCTGTGCCGCTGTCGCAACAAGACCTGATGGTGTTGCGCTGCCTGATGAGCCAGCCCGGCGAAAACATCAGCCGCCGTCAGATCATCGAAGCGCTGGGCGCCGACTTCCTGGACTACGACCAGCGCCGCCTGGACACGCAGATGCGCCGGCTGCGGCGGCGCGTCGAAGATGTCAGCGGACAAACGCTGCCGGTCAAGACGCTGCGCAACAGCGGCTACTGCTTTTATGAGCCGGCCGAGGTGCTGTCCTAAGCCAACCTTGGCGCGCCCCCGTTCCAGACCGCTTTCAGAATTCTGCCGACACGGACAGCAATACCGTCAACGGCGCCCCTACGGTCAAGCCTTCACGCGCAGCAGACTGCCAGTAGTTTTTATTCAACACGTTTTCGACCGTAGCGCGAACGACCATCGGCGTACCGTTGGCCTTGAAGGCATAACGCGCCCCTACATCAAAGCGGGTCCAGCCGGGGATCTCCTGCGTATTGCCCACGTCTACGTACTGCTGACTGGTACGCAACATCCGCGCGGTCAGCGTCAGGCCCGGCAGAAAAGGCGTATCCCACTCCGCCGCGGCATTGAATTGAAAGCGGGGCGCTGCCGGCGCCCGATTCCCGTCGTTGACACCGCCCTCGGTGCGAGTCAGGCGCGCGTCGGTGTACGCCACCCCGCCGAGCAGCCGGACGCCGCGAGCCGCATCGCCTTGCACCAAAAACTCCAGGCCCCGGTTTCGTTGCTGGCCATTCGCCACATAGCGCCGAGTCGCGGGGTCCAAAAAGCTGCTGGGCTGTTCAATCTGAAAAGCGCTCAACGTGGTGGCAAACTGGCCGAAGTCATACTTGGCTCCAAGCTCAAACTGCTTGGCAATAGCGGGGGCAAACACTTCTCCCGCATTCACGGAGCCTTCCGGCGCAGTGCCGCCCTGGCTCAAGCCTTCAATGTAGTTTCCATACAGCGACAACCGTTCCGTAGGCCGCACTGTCAGCGCAAAGGCGGGCGTGATCGCGGATTTGTCGTACTCAGAGGCGCGCTTTCCGGTAGCCGCATCGAAGTTGGCCGATTCGATCGTCTGGTGTCTGAAGCCCGCGATCAGCTGCACCCGGTCGTCGGCGAACGATATCGTGTCGGCCAAGGCGATGCTGTACAAGCGAGATTCGCTGGTCTTGGGCAGATCTCCGGGGCGGGCGATATCCGGCTTGGGCAGGTCAGCAGGCTGATAAATGTTCGAGAAAACCGTGCGCGACCGGATACGGGCTGACGAGTAATCGATATCCAGAACGCTCGCACTTAGCGCAGGCTCGTGTTTGATCGGCCCCGTCATTACACGGCCTCGCACGCCTGCCTCGGCTGTCTTGCTGATCAGCGATTCATTCAGGCGGGCCGGCACGGCGCCGATGTTGCCGTCGCCATCCAACATCAGCCAACTCGTTTGCATGCTCTGAAAATCGTGCTTGCGCGCACCCACGGCCCCATACACGGTCCAATCCGGCGTCACGTCGAACTCGGCGCGCAGCGCGCCCGACCACTCTTTTGTTTTCCAGTATGTCCAGGACGGGAAGAAATTTCCTCGTGCATCGGGCGCTGCGCCGATCTTCACGCCCTCGGGCGGCGGGAACAGCAAGCCGCTGCGGGCATCGGTGTTGCGGTTCTGATAGTTGATGTCGCCCTCAACGCGAAAGCGCTCGCTCTGGTAGTCCAGGCCCAACGCCACCGCGCCCAAACTTTCCTTTGCCCCATCCATGGGCAGGTCGCCACCGCTGCCCGCCACGTTCAGCCGCACACCCCATTCCTGGCTGTCGCCATAGCGCCGCGCAAGGTCGGCATGCGCGCCAAACTGGCTGTCGCCAATGTAGGACAGCGTAAACCGGTTCAATGGGTCGGGGCCCGCCCGCTTGGGTACAAGGTTGATCGACCCGCCCACGGAGCCATAAGGCGCCATGCCGTTCAATAAGGCATTGGGGCCACGCAGCACTTCCACGCGCTCCACACCGATCAACGAACTCGAGTTGCGCGGCGACACGCCATACAAGCCGTTGAAGGACACATCGTAGTTAAACAGCGTGAACCCGCGAATATTGAACTCGTCACGGCCCGCGCCGCGTGAATAGGTATTGCGTACAGAAGGATCATTGACGAGCACGTCCCCGATGTTCTGCGCCTGCTGATCTTCGATCAGTTTTGACGTGTACTGCGTGGCGCTGAAAGGCGTGTCCATATCGTCGCGATTGCCCAGCAGGCCGATACGGCCTCCGCTCGCCACCTGGCCGCCGGCATAGACGGGCGGCAATGCGCTGGACAGCCCGCTGCCGGTCACGGTTACCGGCTCCAGCGTTGCGGTCCCGGCTTCCGGCGCCACACTCAGCCGATACTGGTTCGGCGCCACTTGCGTAGCGCGCAGCCCGGTGCCGGACAAGGCCTGGGCGAGCGCTTGCGCACGCGTGTAGCGTCCGCGCACCCCGCCGCTTTGACGCCCTGCCACCAGATCCGGGCTGGCCGCCAGCAAAACACCTGACTCATTGGCAAGCCGCGCCAACACCTGATTCAA
Source organism: Achromobacter seleniivolatilans (assembly GCF_030864005.1). Taxonomy (NCBI): domain Bacteria; kingdom Pseudomonadati; phylum Pseudomonadota; class Betaproteobacteria; order Burkholderiales; family Alcaligenaceae; genus Achromobacter; species Achromobacter seleniivolatilans. Next base: position 5,672,128 of record NZ_CP132976.1, on the reverse strand, counting down.
GGGCGCAGCAGGAATATCCAGGGTCAACAAATCCGCTGCCTGCCCCGTTCCCGCCAATGCCTCTTGCGCCTGCGCGGCGGGCGTCCAAACCGATGACAACGCCACGGCAAGCGCTAAAGGAAGGCCCCAAGCCCGGGCAGCTGTCCGGCACGTTAGGGGCTTGGCGGGCGGCGCTGCGGCGGGGGAAGAATGGGACATGACGGACCTGTGCTCTCGTGCGGAAAATTAAGGGATGAGAGCGATGCGGTAGGCGCAATCTGGCTGGGCATTCACATGCCCGCTTCACTCTCACTATCCTTAATCGAACAAGCAGGCGAAATGCGGAACTGCCCTGCGCGAAATATTTCTAGCCCCGCGGCTCGACGCTTATCCACCACGGCAAGGTGCGGCGCACTTGAATGGGCAGCACCGACGCAAGCATGTCCAGCGCGCGTTGCGCATCATCGATGGGATAGCTGCCGAAAACACGCAGATGCGCGACGCCAGGGGCCAGGCCCAAGTGGCCCGCATGATAGCGGCGAAGTTCGTCAACGACGTCTGCCAGCGTGGTGTTGTCAGCCACCAGCACACCACGGGCCCAAGCCTCCCGCGCAGGGTCCGCAGCTGCGGCCGGCTGTAGCGCATCGGCAGTGAAGCGTGCTTGCTGGCCCGTTTGCACGATGCCGGCGGCGCCCGAACGCGCGGTATCAATGCGGACGGCGCCCTCATAGACGGCAACCAGAATCCCGCCGTCATCCTGGCGCACGGTAAAGCGGGTGCCCAAAGCCTGTAACCGGCCCTGCGCGGTATCAATGAAGAATGGTCGCAGCGGGTCCCGGCCGGTATCGATCAGCATTTCCCCCGTCAGCAGCTGCAAACGGCGCTCTTTGGCGGTGTAGGCGGTATTGAACGCGCTCAACGCCTTGAGCCAGACCTCGGTGCCGTCAGGCAGCGTGATCCGGCGCGTTTCACCGACGCCCGCTCGATGGTCCGCGCCCCAGGTCGATGCCATCAGCGGCAATGGCGTTTGGCGCCAGGCGGTCCATCCCAGCCAGCCCATCCCCAGCGTCCCAGCCAGCCCCAGCAATACCTGCCGCCGGCGCCGAGGCGCAATCTGAGCCGCGTGGCGAAACGCGGTAACGGCTGCATTGCGATCCGGGCTGGCTTGCAGCGGTGCAAACCTGCGGCCGATGCGCTCGACGTAGCTCCACGCCTGCTGATGCTCTGCGGCCCCCTCCACCCATTGCCGCCACGCATGCTGTTCGGCAGCCGTGGCCTGGCCGGTGCGCAGCAGCGCATACCATTCGGCAGCCTGCTCCATGGCCTGATGAGAAGGCTCTGAACACGCCGGTTCGGCCATGTTCATAACGCCGCCACGCAGGGCGCCAACATCGGCGGCTCACCTTTGTTTTCCGGGAGTCCGGCAGCCAGCCGCGCTTCGAGTTTCATGCAGCACAGCATGGCCTGCGCGACATACTTGCGCACCATGCGGGACGACACATTCAGAACGTCGGCCACTTCCTGATCTGTCATCTCGCAAGCCACAGCCATGACAAAAGCATGAGCCGCCTTGGGAGGCAGTTCTCTCAGCATCGCGTCGATTTCACCCAAGGCCTCAAGCACGATGGCCTGTTGTTCGGCGGACGAGGTGACCGGCTCCGGCTGAGTCGCCAACGCATCCAGCCAAGCCTGCTCAAGACTGCGGCGGCGCCACAGATCGACGCACATGCCATTGGCCATTTTCCGCAGATAGGTCCGGGCCTGCTGGGCGGTGTCGAAATGGCAGGGCCGCGTCAGCAGGCGCACAAATGCGTCATGCGCCAGATCGGCGGCATCCGCCGCATTGCCCAGGCGCCAATTCACCCAGGCCAGCAACCAGCTGTGATGGTTGCCATACAGACGCTCGAAGTCATTGGAAAAGCGTTCCGAACCCTTCACGATCTCGCCCGCTCACGCGACAACCTCGCACGATTCGTAATGCGAACGGTTATCAGTTAAAGATAGAGCGCAGATTATGGACCGGCGGTCAGCCCTTTGGCAACCGCCGGACAAGTCCGGTGTGGCGCGCGTGCCTCAACCCAGGTGTTCGACGTTGCCGCAGACCGAAATACTTTGGCCGCTGATGATTGCGCCCTCGTCCGAGCACAAATAGGCCACCTGATTGGCAACATCCTGCGGGGTCGTCATGCGCCGCATCGACACCTTCTCAACCAGTTGCTCGCGCATCTCGTCATTGCTGACACCGCCAGCGGCCGCGCGGGCAGCAATCACCCGCTCCACCCGGTCGCCGGACACCACGCCCGGCAAAACGGAATTGACCCGGATATTGGACGGACCCAGCTCCATCGCCCAGGTTTGGGTCAAACCCGCCATGCCGAACTTGCTGGCGCTATAGGGGGTGCGCAGCGAAAAGCCCAAACGGCCCGCCACCGACGAGACATTGACGATGGCGCCGCCCCCGGCCGCCTGCAGCAGGGGCACCGCACTGCGCGCGCAAAGAAAGGCGCCGGTCAGATTCACATCCAGCGTGTTCTGCCAGGCATCCAGCGTGGTGTCTTCCAGCCGGCTTGTCGGTCCAGAGACGCCCGCATTGTTGATCAGCGCATCCAGCTTTCCCCACTTTCTGGACAGTTCGTCGTACAGGGAAAGCACCTGAGCCTCGTTGGACACATCTGTCAGGCTGACGCTTAACGAGGGGTGCTCATCCATCACTGCCTGGCAGGCATTGGCGTCCACGTCGCAAATATGTACGGTGGCGCCCGCCGCCAGGAATTTCCGGGCGATCGCCAGGCCTATGCCTTGTGCGCCCGCCGTGACCAGAACCCGCTTTCCTTTCAGAGATTCGCTCATGTTGCTTCGCCGCTAAATGTATAAACGCCAGCACGGTGGATTGCCGCGCTGGCCAGAACCGGGGTCAGATCGCGAACTCGGGGCGGATGCCGCTCTTTTGCGGAAGGCCCAGGATTTCACGCGCCTCGGCAGGTGTGGCTGGCTCCATATCCATTTCCCGGATGATGCGTACGACGCGCTCGGTCAACTGGACGTTGGTCGCAAGCTCTCCGTGGCGGTAGTACAGATTGTCTTCCAGACCAACACGCGCATGGCCGCCCAACAGCAGCGCGCTAATATTGGCTTCCAATTGCGACGGCCCAATCCCGCTCACGCAGAAGATGCTGTTCTTCGGCAACAGGTCCACCATCATTTGCAGATGGCGCGGCGAAAACGGCATCGCATTCTGGAAATTCCGATGCACATTCATGACCAGATTAATGAAATGCGGCGCTTCGTCCAGGCCCTCATCAATCAAGGTCGTAGCGTCTTGCAGAATGTGGGTAGGACTGAAGACTTCCCACTCGGGTTTGATTCCGCGCGCCTTCATGCCCGCCGCCAGCTCGCGAGCCTTGCTCAACGGTGTATTCATCAGATATTCGCGATCGCCGAATGCCAGATTCAGTGTCGTGGCGTCCAGCGTGCACATCTCAGCGCCAGCATCCATGCCCCGGATACGCTCTTCCCACAATATCTCCCAGTTGCCGGGATAGGTCTCTTTGACCATATCGCCATGGACGCCGCCACCAGTTGAATTGTTCAGCACGATGTCGCAGCGCTCGCGGATGCGCTGATTCATGTCGCGGTAGATCGCCGGGTCGCACGTGGCCTGATCGTCCGGCCGGCGCGCGTGCAGCGCCACCACGCTGGCTCCCGCGTTGTAGCAGCGGTAAACGTCCTCGGCGATCTCCGCCGGTTGTGTTGGCAGATGCGGATTCTGACTCTTGAATGCCATGCCCCCGGTCGGGGCGATGGTCACAATGACTTTGCGTTTGGCCATGAAGGTTCTCGTGTAGAAATAGGAGCGCGCCGTTTACTTCCAGAGCGTGCAGCGGCTTTCTGCCTGAGTGGTAAAGGCTTGATGGCCGTCAATGGTTTGCAGCACGTTGAAGTAGTCCCAGGGCTCTTTGGACTGTTCCGGCGTCTTCACCTGCAACAGATACATGTCGTGCACGACGCGTCCATCCGGCCGGACCACCCCATCCTTGATGTACATATCGTTCAGCTTGTTCTCACGCATATAGGCCAGCACGCGATCGGCGTCATCCGTACCCGTTGCCTTGACGGCGCGCAGATACTGCAACGCGGCGGAATAATCCGCGGCTTGAAGCGACGAGGGCATGGCCTTGCGCTTTTCGAAGAATTTCTGGCTCCATGCACGCGACGGCTCCGACGCGTTCCAATACCAGCTGTCGGTCAGATACATGCCTTGCGTTGCAGGCAGTCCCATGGCGTGGATGTCGTTGATGAACATAATCAAACCGGCCAAGCGCATCGTCTTGGTAATACCAAACTCGTTGGCTGCCTTGATGGCGCTTGTGGCGTCTGCACCCGCGTTCGCGAGCGCAAGAATTTCTGCCTTGCTACCCTGCGCTTGCAGCAGAAAAGACGAGAAATCGCTGGAAGACAGCGGGTGTTTTACCGATCCCACGACCTTGCCGCCGCCGGCTTCCACCACCTTTGTCGTATCGGCCTGCAACGCGTTGCCGAAGGCGTAATCAGCCGTCAGGAAATACCAGGTCTTGCCGCCCGCCTTGACCACCGCCGACCCCGTGCCACGCGCCAGAGCAACCGTGTCGTACGCATAGTTCAAGGTATAGGGCGTGCACTGCTCGTTGGTTAATGCCGGCGCGCCCGCGCCCACCACAATAATCGGCTTTTTCTTATCAGCGGCTACCTTGGACATCGCCAGCGCCGTGCTGGAGTTCGTGCCCCCGATCAGCATATCCAAGCCTTTCTGGTCGAACCATTCCCGCGCCTTGGCCGACGCAATATCGGCTTTGTTCTGATGGTCTGCCGTCAACAGTTCAATCTTCTTGCCGTTGATTTCTCCGCCCATTTCCTCGATAGCCATTTTGATGGCTTCCACGCCGCCAGGGCCGTCGGGACCGGAGTAGACGCCGGACAGATCCGTGATGAACCCGATTCGAATAACATCGTCCGAGATCTGCGCGCTGGCAACAGGGGTGTTCAGGAGCAAGACGGCGGCGCCGCAAGCTAAGGCACTGCGGGTCATCGTGCGTGGCATTGACAACATACCTATCTCCTTTTATGGTTTTTCGGCTCTGAGGGCCTCGGCTATTCTGGGACCGGTCCATTGGCGCGGACAGTCATCATGGTGACAAAGCGTCCTAGGGTTTACCTGAGCGGTATCGGCTCGGCCAAATGGGGGAAATATGCGCGGACCGCCTGCGGATGCTGGCAACGAATCATCAAACGTGAAACGGCGGCTTGCCCCGTGTCCGGTCGACAAAATGCTGGACGTCGTGCCCTGGTACAAGGGCTTGCCGGAGCTTGAACGCCATTTGGTGCGCTCTGAATTGCGCATGGTGTCGCTGGCCGCTGGCGAATACCTGTTCCGAGCGGGTTCCCGTTCGCCCGGCTGGTATGGAATGGTGGAAGGCCTGGTGAAGTGGACATCACGTGGCGTGGATGGCCGGTCCCTGTCGCTGGCGGGTTTCAGCACGGGGAGCTGGTTTGGCGAAGCCACGATGATTCGCCGCGAACCATTCGAATATGAAGTCGTTGCGTTGCGGCCCAGCCGGGTCGTGATATTGCCGCGAGATACCTGCGAACGCCTGTGGAACAACAATATTGAATTCACCAAGGCGCTGATGGCGCATCTGGCGCAGCGCGTGGATTGGCTGATGGCCAGCTACACCGGCAATGTGCTGCTGGACGTCGACACCACTGTTGCGCGCGCCGTCGCCGCGCAAGTGGATGCCGAACAGCATTCGGGCACCAACGGACGTCTGAAAATATCGCAGGAAGAAATTGCCAGCCTTTGCGGCGTATCGCGCCAACGTTGCAATGCCGCGCTGACCCAGCTGGCCCGGGCGGGTGTGTTGCAAACGCATTACGGCGGCATGACGATCCTGGATCGGGATGCCTTGTATAAATTTGCCAAAATCAACCGCAAGCCTTTAACGCACGTCTGAATTCAAACCCTGGAACAACGCATGACATTACCCAAGATGGCGCAGGCCGTGGCCACAGCGATACTTGCCCTGACGGCGGGAATCGCGTCTGCGCAGCCCGCAACCAGCTCCGGCAAAGCATCCGTCACCCAGCAGGAATATCAGGCTCGGATGGCGTTGGCATTCGCCAAACAAGACGTGGATGCCGACGGCTACTTGAGCAGAGGCTTGCTCGTCCAAGAGATCTCCGTGGAACAACTGGCCGCAATGGATACCGACGGAGACGGGCGGGTCAGCAAAGCCGAGTACCTGGCGCACGCGATGAAGGGGTTTAGGGAATGAAGCACCGGGCATCGCCACGCCGCTCGGAACAACCTGCATAAGCATATGGCAAGCGTATACATACTTGTCATTCGACAATGCCAGAGAGAAAATCGCGGCTTGGCAGGGGGCCACACATGAAGGTTGCAGGCAAGTTCAAGACCCACACCACGACCGATTTTGCATTAAGCCCTTCCAGGGACTGGCCGTATCGCTGCGCGATGAGTTTGCTCGAATACCCTGTTGACGATGCAATATCCGAGCAACTGGCTTTCATGGGCAAGACATCAGATGTGGACCGGGCATGGATGCTTGAGTACCGGCCCGACATGCTTCGGTTTCGCAATACGCATGAATGGTGCCGCGGACAGACGGAACCCTTCGTGGCCGAACTTCAAGATGTACCGACTACGCTGATCGCTTGGCTGCACCGGTACATGGTGCAAGGTTATGCCGTGGCGGTTCACGACGTGAACGATCTACCCCGCACTGCCCGCGTTATTCAGGTGGAGTTCCTGCGTCAGGGCAATAAGAGTGTGTTGAGCGTGCCGGTGTTCCACAACAAAAAACTGTTTGGGATTATCGGCTTCGACACCACTACCAAACACAAAACCTGGTGCGCCGACGACGTCAATGCCTTGTATCAATGCGCCAACCTCATTGGCCAGGCCAAGTATTCGGACCGCGCTGGTCATACCCGCACCACCCTATACGAAAGCACCACGCCCCTGATCTATCTGAGCATGCGCGGCGTTGTGCGGGGCGTTCAGCCGGAAGCCATCATTGGCGTGCGTTCCGCCGGCAACTACAGCGAAATATGGTTGGACAATGGATCGATGGTGCTCGATTCGCGCCCGCTTGGCATGTGGCTGACCTTGCTGCCGGAGAAAGTATTCTTCCGAATACACAGAACAGCCGTCGTGAACGCATTGCATGTCGTTGATGTGGACCGCAGAAGCGTCGACAAGTGGCTGATCAGAATGCGCTCCATGGACAGCGCTTGGCCGGTATCGCGTTCTTACCGGAAAACCTTGCGTGAGCGCATGGGGATCTAAATCCCGCCCGCGTCATGCGATGGCCCGAGTTACATGCGGTTCGTCACGCCGGCATGTTGTTTCGTCCTGGCAATGTAGCCATTTCTCACGGTTTTGGGATCATCTGGCTTGCGGAGAACCCCGCACCCTGGAACTCATTGAGAGAATCGGCATGCTGGCGTCTCGCATCTTTTCGCGCTTTACCACTCTTGCACTCACCGTATGCGCGTTAGGCGCCAACCCAGCCCGTGCTACCGACCTGGCCTTGCAAGATGCCGTGTCCATGGCCGGCATGCAGCTATACCTGAACTCAGGGGCGCCGGCAGTCATCATTGCCGTGGTTCGTGGTGACGAAACCGTCATTCAGGCATATGGCGAAACGGCGCCTGGCAGCGGTGTTGAGCCAGACGAAAATTCCATTTTCAGAATCGCCTCCGTCTCGAAAGTCTTCGCTGGGGATGTGCTGGCCTCGCTGGCCGCCAAGGGCCGCGTCAAGCTGACCGACCCCTTGGCCAAATACGCGCCGGACAACGCCCGCGTCGAAGTTAACGGCCGTCCGATCACGCTGCTTGACCTTGCCACGCACTCTGCGGGCCTGCCGCGCGAACTGCCAAATCCGGATGCCAAGCCTTCGGACAATCCCTTTTCCGCCTTCGACCGCGCCTACTACTGGAAATGGATGGGCAGCCACAAGCCCGCCTATGTTCCCGGAACCACAACGCTGTATTCAAACTTGGGTTTCGGCTTGCTGGGCGATGCGCTGGCAAAGGCGGGAGGCGCGGATTATTCGACGGTGCTGGCCAATGAAGTCCTGAAACCAGCCGGCCTTACCGATACGGCCAATACTCTCACCGACGCGCAAAAGAAGCGCTTGATGACCGGGCTGGACCCTTTTGGCAAGGCCGATCCAAACGCCCCGGCGCCTGACGTGATGTACGCCAGCGCAGGAATTTATTCCACAGGCGCAGACATGGCGCGCTGGATGCGATGGCATTTGGACGGCGCCAAACAAGCGCAAGAAGCCTTTACGCTGGATCACGCGCTCTGGTTGCCCTACGACGGCCTGAAGTCTGTTGTCGGAACGGAAGTGACCGACGCCGACGGCATGGGGCTGGGATGGGTCGTCACCCTGCCCCGCAATCAAACGCCGTTATTGCTCGGCAAAAGCGGAGGCCTGGGTGGATTCATGAGCTATGCGGTCTTGTCTCCTAACCGCGGGCTAGGCGTATTTGTGGTCGCCAGCCGCGTGAATTTCGCGATGTTCGGGAATATTCATTCGCAGGTTCGGGAACTGGCGGCCGAGCTGGCCCGGTGAGCCGGCCAAGGTTATGTGCGGCAATGCTCACCCCCATCAGTCCTTCGCCGTGGCGCACATGCTGGACATGGATCATAGCCAGCATGCAAGGCGCAGGACTGGCGGGCAGCTGCATGGCCGTGCTTGCCTTAAGTATGCAGGCCGTGTCCGCGCAAGAGGCCAGGGACATTTTCAAGACCGAAATATTCCTGACGCCCTACAGTGAATTAGGGGATGGCGAAGACAGCTATCCCCGGTTGAACGGCCGCTTTCTGCTGATGACCGGATACACCGGCTATTTCGGTGTCAAGGACGACCACGGACAGATTCCGCGTTCGCACTGGAACAGCGTGCAGCCCACCGCAGAGGCCGCATTGGTTGCTCAGTTGAGCCGACAATTTTCGATTCGCACGAAAGCCACGTTCAACTCGTCCACCAATGCCACCAAGGACAACGCGTTTTCTGACCTGGGCGTCAACCTGGACAACCTGTTTGCCGCCTACTCCGCTGACAACTACGCGCTGTACGCCGGAAAAATGGATCTTGGGTTCGGCGACGCCTGGCATGTGGTGGATGGCCTATACAGCGGGTTCAACGAAAACTCCGAGTTCCGCGGCTCGATTGGATTGGGTGGCCGCTACACCTTTGCCACGGCGGGTCACGGCGCACACTCCTTCTCCGCCATGCTGTTCAAAAGTGACGACACGAGCCTGAATCGCCGGTTAAGCCTTGACGGCGGCTTCATCCGGCCCGATCAACCGCCGGCGTTCAGCGACAAACTCAAGTCATTTATCTTGTCGTACGATTTTCAAGACCTGCCGGGTCTGGACCGGCTGTCCGGTGGCGTGGACGCAGGCAGGCTGTACGTGGAGCCCCGGTATGGGCACAGCGCCAACACCGTATCGGCGCGGCTGCGTTACGACCTGCCGCTGGGCAATGAGTGGAATATGAGCTGGTTCAACGAGGCAACCTTTTCCAGCGCCTTCCGTGGCGCGCCGGTTTCCAACGGGAACGGCGTCACGTCGATATCGCTGTCGCGAGACCGCTGGCAGTTCGTCGCCACGGCTGCCGCACGCAAGTTGTCTGGCAATGATCAGAAACTGGCGCAGTTTGGGCTGCTAGCGGATTGGGATTGGGCAGTCTCGGGCGCTGTCACGTATGTGACGCCAATCGGATTTATTGTGCAGGCAGGGGTGACGCACCAGCGCGACCAGGCTATACGTCTGAATCAGGGCGTTTTTCGTATCGCTTATCAAGCGGGATTCTGAGGGCACTATGACAAGCAAACCTACACTCTTGGCCTGGGCGTGCATGCTCGCGCTTGGCAGCTCCGTGACGGCCTGGTCCCAGCCGGTGCCCATTCAAAGCGGCTCCACCCCGCCCGCCGACGCCATCGCGATTCCGTCGGGCAGCAAGGAACTGGCGGTAAAGAACCTGCCGCGTATCGTCGAAGACATCATGAAACGCAGCCACGTTCCGGGTGTTGCGGTCGCAGTCGTCGTGGATGGCAAGATGGTGTTTGCCCAAGGGTATGGCAAGCGAGAGCTGGGCAAGGATGCCCCCGTGGACGCACAGACCGTGTTCCAGATTGCGTCGATTTCCAAATCGTTATCTGCCACGGTGGCCGCAATGGAAGTCAGCAAAGGCAAGGTGGCATGGAGCGACCCGGTAGTGCGCTACTTGCCGGACTTCAAGCTGAGCAATGCCTATGTGTCAGCGCAAGCCACCATCGGCGACTTCTTTGCGCACCGGTCCGGTCTGCCCGGCACCGCTGGCGATGATCTCGAAGACCTGGGTTTCACGCGGGCTGACGTCATTCGCCGCCTGCGGATCTTGCCGCTAGACGCATTCCGCACGTCTTATCACTACGCGAACTTCAGCACGACCATTGGCGCCGAAGCCGTGGCAGCAGCGGCAGGCCGCCCATGGGAAGGCCTGGCGGACGACATGCTGTTCAAGCCATTGGGAATGAAGGCAACCAGCTATCGCTACAGCGACTACACAGCGCGTGAAAATCGCGCTGCGCTGCACGTCTATCAAAAGGGAAATTTCCTGCCGCTAGGACAACGTGATGCGGATCAGCAGGCGCCGGCGGGCGGTGTTTCCTCTAACGTGATCGACCTGGCGCAATGGCTGACGCTGCTCCTTGCAGACGGCCAATATCAAGGCAAGCAGTTGGTGGCCTCCGCCGCGCTGCTTCCCGCGCTGTCGCCGCAAGCGTTCAGCGCCCGTGCGCACAACCTCGATTCGCGCTCCGGCTTTTACGGATACGGATTCAATGTCAACACAGAACTGGGCGGCCGCCCGTCGATGGGCCATTCCGGCGCCTTCCTGCTGGGCGCGGGCACATCATTCAAGATCGTGCCGTCAGCGGGCATAGGCATCGTCGTGCTGACCAATGGCGCGCCAATCGGCGCCGCGGAATCCATCACTGCCGAATTCATCGACACCGCGCTTTACGGTAAACCGTCGCGTGATTGGTTCGCAGCCTATAACGGCGCGATGATGGGATTCTTCCAGCCGCAGGCTGATCTCTCCGCGCAGTCCAAGCCGGCGGACCCGGCCCCCGCGAAGCCGCTTCGGCAGTACGCAGGCCGTTTCGACAATGCCTATTTTGGCAGCGCGGAAATCAAGGAAGAGAATGGCGCTCTAGCGCTCGTTCTTGGCCCCAAGGGCATGCGCTTCCCGCTGCGCCACTGGACTGGTGACACGTTCGCGTTCGCGCCAGCCGGGGAAGCCGAGCTGGTCGACTCGTTGGCCTCTATCGCGTTCACGTTCGATCGCGAGGAGGCTCGCAGCTTTACCATCAAGTTCTACGATGACAGCGGCCTGGGCCAATGGTCCAAAAAATAAACGATGCGAATTGGGCAGATTCGCATCGTTGTCTGCCGGAGAAAAATTTGACCGGTCGTTAAGCGTTGCTCACTTGGCCGAGCACTGACTGCATTTGCTGCAGGCGCTCTGCTTCTTGTTCCGCGTACGGCCATTTTGGATATTTGACACGGGCATACGCATTCATCCAAAGCTGATCCGCTATCGCAGCCTTTGCCTGCTTTAGAAGGTCAGCATTGATGTGGCCTGCGATTTTCAGCTGACCGAACGCGGTGGCGACAATGGCTCGGCAGTCGCTACGAAAATAGACTTCGTGCATATCGTCTTCGGCCAGCCATTGCTTTCGGGCGTCCAGGTCGGCACGCACTCGGTCCCAAGGCACATCCAATCCCCATCCGTCGAGAAAATCCGCAAGGAATTCCACAACGCCGTCGTCATTCGCTGACTCTCGGTACCAATCTTCCAAGGCACTCAGCGTGTCGTTGCCATCATCACTGCCGAAAGGGCTGAAATCGTCACCGACGTCATAGTAGAAGTCCTCTACGGCGAGCGCCACGAAACGAGGATGGCTCGTTTCCCGGGCAAGGCCCTGCTCGCTATCGTCCAGATACCGAACTTTATTCTGCATAGCTATTCTTCCTTTTTTTATGGTGTTTTACCCGCGATCACTCGACATGCACGTTCAGGCCGGACAATCTCATGAGGACTGGCGCCAACGATCGGCCCCAGCTTCACGGCCACACCATACCAGGGTAGTCACATTGCTTTGCGCGCAATCGATCCTGCCGGCGGTTCGACGCTGTGGCTGGAGTTGCCAAGCCGCATAGACTCTCAACTCCTCTTCAAAGCGAGCCTCGATGAACGAATTCTGATCGTGCCAGGAACAATATTCAGCGCCTCGGGTTCCTACCGGAACTACATCCGGCTGAATATTCCTGCCACTTGGGGAGCCCAGCACAGCCTCGCATTGCAGCGTGTTGGTGAAATTGCGTCGGCGATGCTGAGAGAGTTCAAGCAGTAGGACGCTGATTTTTCAGCCAATCGTTGTATGGGTTGCCGTGCGGTGGCGGCACTGCCATGACAAAGCGAACTCAAATTCACACATAGCGGCAGCATTCGAAAAAAACAGCGACCAGGAACGAATCAGCCCGACCGAGATCGTGTCACGCTCGAAAAAGTGTCAATATTCTTACACTATTTCCATTTTTTTGATGAAATATTAGCGGTTTTTGTAGCTCTGAAAATCAAAGACTGTGGTCTGAATCAATGGAATACCAACCGCTTAGGTGCTAATATTTTGGCTATATCAGCATAAAAATGCAGGAATATTAGCGCCATGGCGAAGAAGACCGCTCCCCTCATGCCGCCGACCCAGAAACTACTTGCTGAATTTGGGGAGCGGCTCAAACTCGCTCGCCTGCGCCGCAAGATCACGGCCAAGCAGGTGGCGGAGCGTGCAGGTATGTCACCGATGACGCTGCGCTCTCTGGAGTCGGGTGGGCCCGGAGTCACCATGGGGGCCTACCTCTCTGTCATGCAAGTCCTCGGCATTGAAAAAGACCTCGCCTTGCTGGGGGCCGACGATGAACTTGGCCGCCGGCTTCAGGATTCACGCCTCCTGAGGGCAAGCGCCACATCATCCGTTCCTCCCAGAACTGGCTGGAGCGTGAGAGTTCACGAATCTCGGGAAGGAAAGATAGTCAGTGTCAGTGAGCCAAGCAGCGGCACCTATGTCAACTCAGACCGATCCTCTGCTGGGAACTCTCGAACGACTTCAAAGAGTCTTGCTTCACTCTTAAAGCCCTCTTCCAAAAAGCGAGAGGAGGGCGAAAAAAAATGACAATGATCGGAGTGTATGCAGATTGGGATGGCCTGCCACACCCTCAACGAATAGGCTTCCTGAACTCTCGTAGGACTCGCGCTCACGAGACGTTCGAGTTTCAGTACGACCCTGCGGCTCTTGCAGACCCCGTCATTGGTCAACTGGTTCTTGACCCAAAAATCTTCCAGTTCGAAGGGCCCCAGTATCCCACTGCGCCCCAAGACAGGTTCGGCGTGTTCGCGGACTCCAGTCCCGATCAATGGGGCCGTCTGCTTATGGACCGGCGCCTCGCACGGGATATCCGCGCAGGCATTCAGCCCGCGGGCACTCGACTGTATGAAACGGACTACCTGCTTGGCGTGCACGATCTCTATCGCGTGGGCGCCTTGCGTTACAAGCGAGAAGATCAAGGTGAATTTCTCGATGACACAGTTGGACTAGCGGCCCCTCCTTTCGCCGAGGTTCGAGCGCTGGAGCAAGCGAGTCGAGCGCTGGAGGAAGATCCGAACAATGAGTCTGAACAAGGCCAGGAGTGGCTGAGGATGCTGATCGCTCCCGGCGGCTCCTTGGGTGGCGCCAGGCCCAAGGCAAGCGTGGCTGATGAACAGGGGCACTTGTACATCGCCAAGTTTCCAAGCTCTCGCGATGACCATGATGTCGGTGGATGGGAGATGGTCACCAATGCCCTGGCAGTCGGTTGTGGGCTGAATGTCGCGGCCGCTGAAGCGCGGAAATTTGCTAGTGACTACCACTGCTTCATGGTTCGCAGGTTTGATCGCACCAATGACGGGCGACGTCTGCACTTTGCTTCAGCAATGACCATGACCGGTCATGTGGATGGCGATGATGCGTCGACTGGGGTCAGCTACTTGGAGCTGGCTGAGGTCCTTATCAGGCATGGGTCCCAGACCAACGCAGACCTCCGCGAGCTATGGTCACGAATCGTTTTCAATATTCTCGTCTCCAACACGGACGATCACTTGCGCAACCATGGATTCATTCTGGTACCTGGAGCTGGGTGGCGCCTCTCTGAAGCCTACGACATGAACCCGGTGCCCTTTGCCGACGGACTAAAGCTCAACATCACCGAAGCGGACAACGCGTTAGATCTGGAACTCGCACGCGAAGTCGCAGCGTACTTTCGATTGAATCTAAACGAGGCCGATGAAACTATCGAAGAGTTCCAGGGGATCGTCAGCCAATGGAGAACGGTGGCCAGAGGACTGGGACTACCGGCGCGTGAGCAAGAACGGATGGCAGAGGCCTTTCGAGCTGCAAACGCCTGATCTCTGGTTTGAACTCCCGATCTTGGAATCACCCAGCCACGCAGGAATTGGAACATTCCGAAAGCGGGCACGCAGGGCAGCCGCAAGCGCCCCGCAGGCAGACCGTTAGAGAAACATCATCAAGGCTTTGCCAAGACAATCTGGCGCGCGCGCAGTCCTGCACAAGGACCGTGGAGAAAACGATAAGGAGATTTGGAGCGGGTGAAGGGAATCGAACCCTCGTATGAAGCTTGGGAAGCTGCCGTTCTACCATTGAACTACACCCGCTCGGGTGTCGTGCCGCAGCCGCAGGCTGGGCAGAGTCAGCGATTATAGCGCTCCTTTTTTAATGCCTGCCAGGGCTTATCCGCCTAAGACTGCGCCCTCGGCCTCAATATGCCCCTTATTTAGTGCCTATGGCCGACTGCGCCATAGCAAACCTGCCACTACAATTCGGTCTATGAATACGAACAACCCTGCGGATAAGCCCGCGACGCCCCCCGTGAACAGCCCCGATACGCCCGCCGACTCCTCCGCATCCGCTGCCGCGCAGGCCGCCGTTTCCCCGGAAACCCAAGCCGCGCTGGCCAGCACCGCGCACGCCCCCAACAGCCCTGGCGCCACGCACATCCGCAGCTTTGTGCACCGCCGCGGCCACATTACGCAGGGCCAGTTGGCCGCGCTCGAACGCTTGATGGGCGAATGGTCCATTCCGTATGCGCCCCGCCGTCTGGACCCCGCTGCCGCCTTTGGCCGGCAGGCGCCCACGGTGCTGGAGATTGGTTTCGGCATGGGCGAGACGACCGAGAAGATCGCGCTGGCCCGCCCGGACGACAATTTTCTAGGCGTGGAAGTGTTCAACGCCGGTGTCGGTTCGCTGCTGCGCCGCATTGAAGATTCCAGCATTCAGAACCTGCGCATCATTCAGCACGATGCCGTGGAAGTCGTGCGCGACATGATTGCCCCGGATTCGCTGGCTGGCGTGCATGTGTACTTTCCCGATCCGTGGCCCAAGAAACGCCATCACAAGCGCCGTCTGCTGCAGCCCGCCTTTGTGTCGCTCCTGGCCAGCCGCATCGCGCCGGGCGGCTACATCCATTGCGCCACCGACTGGGAAGACTACGCGGTGCAGATGTTGGAAGTTCTCAGCGGCGAGCCGCTGCTTGCGAATACTGCGGATGGCTACGCGCCCCGCCCCGATTACCGCCCCCTGACCAAATTCGAGACACGCGGCCTGCGCCTGGGCCATGGCGTCTGGGACCTGATCTTTAAGCGAGTCGCCTGATGCTCTATCCGCCGATCGAACCCTACCGCCAAGGCATGCTGGACACCGGCGACGGTCACCAGATCTATTGGGAAATGTCGGGCAATCCGGACGGCAAGCCCGCTGTGTTTCTGCATGGCGGCCCGGGCAGCGGTTGTTCGCCCGTGCATCGCCAATTGTTCGATCCGCAGCGCTACAACGTGCTGTTGTTCGATCAGCGCGGTTGCGGCCGTTCAAAGCCGCACGCCAGTCTGGACAACAACACGACGTGGCACCTGGTGTCGGATATCGAACGCCTGCGCACCGAAATCATGGGCGCGGACCAGTGGCTGGTGTTTGGCGGGTCCTGGGGTTCGACCTTGGCGCTGGCCTATGCGGAAACGCATCCGTCGCACGTCAGTCAGCTGGTGCTGCGCGGCATTTTCGGGCTGCGCCGCGCGGAAGTTCAGTGGTTCTATCAAGAAGGCGCGTCATGGCTGTTCCCCGATCGCTGGGAGGACTACCTGGCCCCTATCCCTGAAGCCGAACGCGGCGATCTGGTAGCGGCGTATCACAAGCGCTTGACTGGCAATGACCCGGTTGAGCAGTTGCGGGCCGCCAAGGCATGGAGCAAATGGGAGGACAGCACGATCACCTTGCTGCCCAGCCCGCGCCATCAGCAGAGTCATGCCGGCGACCGCGCGGCGCTGGCCTTTGCCCGCATTGAAAACCACTACTTCGTGAACGCGGGCTTCATGGAAGAAGGCCAGCTGATCCGCGACGCCCACAAGCTGCGCGGCATCCCCGGCACCATCGTTCAGGGCCGCTATGACGTCTGCACGCCCGCGCGCACCGCGTGGGATCTGCATCGCGCGTGGCCCGAGGCCGAATTCCACCTGGTGCCGGACGCGGGCCATGCGTTCGACGAGCCGGGCACCTTGGCGCGCCTGATCGCCACCACCGATGCTTACGCAAAACAGTGAGGAGATCTGATATGCACATCACCCTGAATGGCGACGCGCGCGAGTTCCCGCTGGACACGACCGTTATCGAGCTGCTGAATACGCTGGGTTATGCCGGCAAACGCGTGGCGGTAGAACGCAATGGCGAAATCGTGCCTAAAAGCCAGCACGAGCAAACCGCGCTGACTGACGGCGACCAGATTGAAATTGTGGTCGCAGTAGGCGGGGGCTGACTCCGTCCGTTTGTTTTCCGGGGCTTGCTCGCAACCGTATTTATTGCGCCGCAAGAGACTAAGGGCCGCTGAATCAGCGGCCCTTAGCTTATGCATTTTCTGCGTGTTTTCCGATGCACGGCACCATGCGCCCGATAGGGTTTGCTATGGCTGCCTGACATGCCCTGCCAACTGACGAGCATTATTGCGTAATCTGGCAGGACGCTAGCAACCTGTTACACCATAACCCCTCGTGTCGCGGCGATTACGCGAGTAATAATCGTTGCTGCTGGCGTTGTACGTTGTCGTGTTGTTGTTCTGGCGTTGCACATCGCCCCATGGGGCAAGGAGGCATCATGAACACCGCGGTCATCATTAATCTTCTCATCCAGCTTGTTGCTGGCGCTGCTGGCGGCAATGGATTGGGGAAAATGCTCCAGCAATTCAACCTGGGCCCGCTCGGCAACACCATCGCAGGCGCCATTGGCGGTCTGGCCGGCGGGTCGTGGCTGGCGCCCATGATCACCGCTGGCGCGGGAGCCGCAGCGGCAAGCAATACAGGAATGGACCTTTCAGCGATTGCGGGCAGTGTGGTGGGTGGCGGCGTCGGTGGCGCCGTGCTGACCCTGATTGCCGGCATCGTGCGCAAGATGTTCGTGGGCCGCGCGCCCTGATGGCACTTCGTTTTCTCACTGCAACATAGATAAAGGAAACACTATGGGTCTGCTCAATTTCATCAAGGATGTTGGAGAAAAACTCTTTGGCGCCAGCGAGGCCAAAGCCGCGACAGCGGATGAATTGAAGAAAGAGCTGGATAAGCACGGCCTGAACGCCGATGGCCTGCAGATTACGGTGGATGGCGATAAGGTCACCGTGGCGGGCGAAGCGCTAAGCACCGAAGCGGCCGAGAAGATCAGCCTGGCGCTGGGCAACACCGTCGGCGTGGCCGCGGTGGACAATCAGTTGAAGGTCAAGCAGGCCACGCCCGAAGCCAAGATGTACACCGTGCAAAAGGGCGACAACCTGTGGAAGATCGCTGAAGCGCAGTACGGCAAGGGCCAGGGCGCCAAGAACACGCTGATCTTCGAAGCCAACAAGCCCATGCTGACCAGCCCCGACAAGATTTACCCGGGCCAGGTGCTGCGCATTCCGCCCGTGGCCTGATCCGCAAGACACCCCAACAAACCGGAAAACACATTGCGTTTTCCGGCTTGTATCGCGGTGCGGCGCCCCCTGCTTGCCGCGATTACTTGGCCAGACGCAATGTCTGGCCATTTTTTTGGGAAGAGCAGGAAGCGCACAAGTTGCGCGCTCCGTGGCGGGTGTTACTTCATGCCGAAGCGGCCCAGCCCCTTCATACCGCCCATGGCGCGCATCATCTTGGCCATGCCGCCCTTCTTCATCTGCTTCATCATGCCCTGCATCTGCTCAAACTGAGCCAACAGGCGGTTGACCTCTTGCACGGGCACGCCGGAACCGGTTGCAATGCGGCGCTTGCGCGACGCCTTGATCAGCTCGGGCTTGGCGCGTTCAGCGGCCGTCATGGAATTCAGAATACCTTCCGTGCGGCGCAGCTGCTTTTCAGCCTGACCGCCTTGCAGCTGGCCTGCGGCCTGCTGGAACTGAGCAGGCAGCTTTTCCAGCAGCGAACCCATGTCGCCCAGCTTCTTGACCTGGCCGAGCTGGTCGCGGAAGTCGTTCAGGTCGAACTTATTGCCCGACTTGATCTTCGCGGCCAGCTTTTGGGCATCGGCGATGTCGATATTTTTTTGCGCTTGTTCGACCAGCGACACGATGTCGCCCATGCCAAGCACGCGCTGCGCCATGCGATCGGGGTAGAACGGCTCAAGGCCGTCCAGCTTTTCCGAAACACCGACGAACTTCAGGGGCTTGCCGGTCACGTGGCGCACCGACAGGGCCGCGCCGCCGCGGGCGTCGCCGTCCAGCTTGGTCAGCACCACACCCGTCAGCGGCAGCGCGTCTGCAAAAGCGCGTGCGGTGTTGACCGCATCCTGGCCCTGCATCGCATCCACGACAAACAGCGTTTCAATCGGTTTGACCAAGTCATGCAGTGCGCGGATTTCGCGCATCATGGCTTCGTCGATACCCAGACGGCCGGCCGTGTCCAGAATCAGCACGTCATAGTGGTGACGGCGGGCGTGGTCCACCGCGTTGCGCGCGATGTCTTCAGGCTTTTGGCTCGGGTCTGACGGCAGGAAATCCACGCCGACCTGCGCCGCCACGCTCTTTAACTGGTCAATAGCGGCCGGACGGTACACGTCAGCGGACACCACCAGCACTTTCTTCTTGCCGGTCTTGCGGCCGTGCTGAGTGTGCTGGCCTTCGGACAGCCAGCGCGCCAGCTTACCGGTGGTGGTGGTCTTGCCGGCGCCCTGCAGGCCCGCCATTAGGATGACGGCAGGCGGCTGGACAGCCAGCGACAGTTCGTTGGAGTCGGCGCCCAGGTCGCCGCCCATCAGGGCAGTCAGCTCCTTGTGGACGACGCCTACCAGGGCCTGGCCGGGGCTCAGGCTGCCGGCGACTTCTTCGCCCAGCGCTTTTTCCTTCACGCGGGTGACGAATTCACGCACGACGGGCAGGGCCACGTCGGCTTCCAGCAGTGCCATGCGCACTTCGCGCAGCATCTCCTGGGTGTTGGCCTCGGTCAGGCGGGCTTCGCCGCGCAGTGTCTTGACGACGCGCGACAGGCGTGTAGTTAGGTTATCGAGCATGAGAGGCGTTTCCGCTTAAACTAGTTGATTGAACGGTGGCCGCAGGCGCGGATTCTGCGCTTTAGGGTGACATGCACCCCAAGGCCCCATCCAGACAACGGTTTCTATGTCACTAGGCATTGTATTTCACACAGCGGCTGCCTTGGCGTACGCAGTGCTCGGGGGGTCACTTTGGATCCGCCTGGCCGGCGCCGGGGAAGTGGAGCAGACGGGCAAAATCGCCCGTCTCTGCCTGCTGGGAGCCCTGGTTCTCCATGGAATCGGGCTGCAACAGGCCATGTTAGGCGCCCAACATCTGTTCATTGGATGGGCACTTGCCCTGTCCGCGGCCATCTGGCTGGGCATGGTGGTGTTCTGGCTGGAAAGCCTGCTGGTGCGCATCGACGGCCTGCAACTGCTGCTTTTGCCCGCCGCGGCGATAGCCAGCGGCCTGGCAGCCCTGTTCCCACAGGGGCAATTCGTGCCCCACGCGGATGACATCTGGCTGCGCGTCCACCTGCTGATTGCGCTGGCCGCCTATGGCCTGATCACGATTGCCGCCCTGCACGCCATGATGATGGCGCTGCTTGACCGCCATCTGCACCGTCCGCTGGACGCCCCCGCCGAACGCAGCATCATCGGCCGCGTGCTGGACTCTCAGCCGCCGCTGCTGGTGCAGGAACAACTGCTGTTTCGTATCATCTGGATCGGGTTTATCGTGCTGACGCTGGCCGTAGGCTCGGGTTCTTTCGCATCCATGAAGCTCACGGGCAAAATCCTGCCGTTTGATCACAAGACCGTCTTCACCCTGCTGTCGTGGCTGACCTTTGGCGTGCTGCTGGCGGGCCGTCACATCTGGGGCTGGCGCGGCCGTGTCGCGCTGCGCTGGACGCTGACAGGTTTTGGTTTCCTGATTCTGGCTTACACCGGTAGCCGGTTCGTGCTGGAAATGATTCTGCATCGAGGCTGACGTGGGCAAGTTGTTGTTTTGGGTGGTTTTGATCATCGCCGTGCTGTTCGTGGCGCGCGTGGCCGCACGCATGGCGGCAGCCCGGCAGGCCGGCGAACAAGGCGGGCAAAAGGCCCGTGGCAAGACGCCGCCGCCCAAACCGCTGGAATCCATGGTGCGCTGTGCCCATTGCGGCATTCATCTGCCGCGCTCGGAAGCCTTGCTGCAAGACGGGAAGATTTGGTGCAGTGAAGACCACGCTAAACGCGGCGCCGCCTAACCGTTAGAACATGCAGCCCATCGGGCATCGCTGTGGATCATTGCGGACCACGGCATAATGCTTGTTGGACTCAACACGCATGTTCTCTCCCATGGCTCTGCTTCTGGATCGACATGGCTGGCTGGCGCCTGCCTCCGGTGTTTCCCTTCTGCCTTCGCCTAATCGCGATGCGCGCCCTGCCGGCGCGCAGGTATCGCTGCTGGTGCTGCACAACATCAGCCTGCCGCCCGGGCAATTCGGCGGCCCTGAAGTCCAAGGGCTGTTCCTGAACACGCTCGACTATGCCTCGCACCCCTGGCTGGAACGCCTGCGGGGCTTGCGCGTATCGGCTCACTTTTTCATCCGCCGTGACGGCAGCATCGTGCAGTTCGTATCCACGGACCAGCGCGCCTGGCACGCAGGCATATCACGCTTTGGCGGACGCGAACGCTGCAATGATTTCTCCATTGGCATTGAACTCGAAGGCACCGACACGCTGCCGTATACCGACTCGCAGTACCAGGCGCTGCGCAAGCTGACGCCGGTGCTGCGCACGCGCTATCCTCTGGCAGCCGCCTGGGGCCACGAACATATTGCCCCGGGCCGCAAGACCGATCCCGGCCCCGCTTTCAACTGGACGCGCTTTTCGCGCGACAGCGGCTTTGCGCGGCGGCAATTGCCGCCCGTCTGACACTTATCAAGGACTGGTTATGTTGAAGATCTGGGGACGCCTGACTTCCGTCAACGTGCAAAAAGTCATGCTGGCCGTGCGCGAACTGGCCCTGCCGCACACCTTTATTCCGGCCGGCGGGCCGTTTGGCGTGGTGGATACGCCTGAATTCGCCAAACTCAATCCCAACCGCACCGTGCCGGTGATCGATGACGGCGGATTTGTGCTGTGGGAATCGAACGCCATCGTGCGCTACTTGGCGGCCCGCTACGGTGTGGGCACCTTGTGGCCCGAAGACGCGTGTATCCGCGCGGATGCCGACCGTTGGATGGATTGGCAGGCCACGGAATGGCAAGGCGCCATGGGACCGGCT
This sequence comes from Achromobacter seleniivolatilans, assembly GCF_030864005.1. NCBI lineage: Bacteria > Pseudomonadati > Pseudomonadota > Betaproteobacteria > Burkholderiales > Alcaligenaceae > Achromobacter > Achromobacter seleniivolatilans. The sequence goes on along the minus strand of NZ_CP132976.1, from coordinate 5,650,236 downwards.
TTTCTGGGCCTGATCCGCACGCCGGAAGACAAACGCGACAAGGCAGCTATCGACACGTCGATCAAGCGTTCAAACACGCGCGCGCTGATCTTGGAACAGGCGCTGCAAGGCCGTGAATTCATTGCTGGCCGCCATCTGACGATTGGCGATATTGCGCTGGTCAGCTCCGCGCACCGCTGGCTGGCCTTGCCGATTGAGCGGCCCGACACCCCGGCGCTTGCCGCGTGGTACCGCCGCGTGATGATGCGCCCCGCCCCCCAAGGCGTGCTGACGCTGCCGTTGGAATAAACGGTATTCGTTTCATGGCTTGACGGCCGCGGCAGATCAGCCGCGGTCCACTTTCCAGCCCATTTCCGCTGAAATTCCCGCCGCGGCGCCCTGCACGACGGCAACCATGTCATACATGCGTTCCATCGACATATACGGCACCGTGCTGGACACGCTGATCGCGGCAACGATACCGCTGGACGCATCGCGCACCGGCGCGGCCACGCAGCGGATCGACGGCTCGTTGTCTTCCAGGTCAAACGCATAACCCAGCGCCGCGTACTCGCGCATGCGGTCGCGGAACGCTTCCCAACTCTGCTGGCCGCCAGGCGCCCTTGACGACACGGGCGCGCCAATGCGATGCAGCGCCTTCCATTGCGGCTCTTCGGTATCCAGCAGCAGCGCCTTGCCCACGCCGGTTGCGGCCAGCGGCATTCGGTGTCCCGCCCGCGAACGCATCTCCAGCCCCTTCTTGCCTGGGATTTTCTCCAGGTAGAGGACTTCGTCGTTATCACGCACGGCCAAGTGGATGGTGTCGCCAGTCAGCTCGGCCAGGCTATCCAGATACGGACGCGCCAAGGTCGCCATCGGAAAGGCTTCCCGCGCCTGAAAGCCCAATTCAATCAGCTTGGGCCCCAGCACGTAACCCACGCCCGGCAAGGCGCGCAGATAGCGTTCCTGCACCAGACAGCTGGCCAGCCGGTGCGTGGTGCTGCGCGCCACGCCGATACGGGCGCAGATATCTTTGAGATCGCGCGCGCCATCGGCAACCGCCTGCACCACCGCCAGACCGCGCATCAGCGTCTGCGTGCCCGCAGGCGCGGCGGAGTCAGGATTCAAGGGGGAGGGGCGATCAGAAGACGGAATGGAGGTCATGAAACAGGGCTACACAGCAAAGACGAAGAAGCATACCCGGCGTCTTGTGCCGAGAGACTGCGGGGATGGCCGCGGAACCATGCGCGGGCATCGAATGAGTGAAGCGCCCGGAGCTATCCGGGCACATCGCAGGGATAAGCCGATCTTACGCCGCAACCAATTCCCTGTATGTGGGATTTGATTCTATATTTTGAGATTTTTCAAGCGCTGATCTAGAATTTTTCGGCAAATGCGCGTTGGAACACTTTCACGGCGTCCGGCGCGCTTCAGATAACAAGGCATGCAATTGCTGCCTGGTCCGCGCCATCCACATGCCGCGGCGCAGGCGGCGGGTATTGCAGCCAGACACGAGACAGATCAGATGACTACCGGATCGCCCGCTCGCGCGGCGCTTATCGCGTTGGACTGGGGCACCTCATCGTTGCGCGCCTATCGGCTGGATGGCACGGGCCGAACGCTGGACACCCGCCACCTGCCTTGGGGCATCATGCGGTTGCCACAGCCGCTGCAAGACGGCGCGGCCACCAACGCCCTGTCCGGCTTTGAATTGGCATTTGATCAGGCCTGCGGCGATTGGCTGCGCGCCGAGCCGTCATTGCCTGTCATCGCCTGCGGCATGGTCGGCAGCGCCCAGGGATGGCAAGAAGCTGCCTACCTGGACGTGCCCGTTGACCTGGAACGCATCGGCACACTGCTGACGAAAGTCGAACGCCCAGGCGCGACGCCGGTACACATCGTGCCCGGCTTGATCCAGCGCCACGGCTTGCCCAACGTGATGCGCGGCGAAGAAACCCAGGTCTTTGGCGTGATGTTTGACCAGAGCCGCGCGCCAGACCATCACCCCGCCGACAGCGTGTTGATCGGTCTGCCCGGCACACACTCGAAATGGGTCAATGCCCGCCGCGGCCGCGTAACTCACTTCGACACCTTCATGACCGGCGAGGTCTACGCCGCGCTGCGCGGGCACACCATTCTGGGCCGCACCATGGCGGACGCGCCCGCAGCCGACATGGCCGCCTTTGAGCGTGGCGTGAAAGTGGCTGGCTCGCCCGCTGGCCGCGCTGGCGTGCTCTCCACCATTTTCAGCACGCGCGCGCTGGGACTGACCGGCGACTTGGCGCCCGCGTCACAGGCCGACTATCTGTCGGGCCTGCTGATCGGCCACGAAGTCGCCTCGCTTGCCCAGATGCTGCGCCAGCAGGGTGAACAACCGCGCATCGTGCTTTGCGGCGAACCCGCGCTGTGCCAGCGCTACATCTTGGCGATGCAGCACTACGAGCTGGGCACGCCGGAACAAGCGCAGAACGCGACCGAGCGCGGCTTGTGGCATCTGGCCGTTTGCGCCGGCCTGGTCAACGCCGCGGGCGCCCCCTCCATCACGTCATCAACGGCATCCGCCTAGGAATCGAATATGAATCACCCTGGTCTGCAAACCGCCATGGCCCATTGCGGCCTGATCGCGATCCTGCGCGGCATCACCCCAGCGGAAGCCGAATCCATCGGCCTGGCGCTCTACGCCGCCGGCTTTCGCCTGATTGAAGTCCCGCTGAATTCGCCAGACCCGCTGGATAGCATCCGCGCCATGCGCGCCGCGCTGCCCACCGATTGCCTGATCGGCGCCGGCACCGTACTGAACCCGGACGACTGCGCCCGCGTCCAGGACGCGGGCGGCGAATTGATCGTCATGCCGCACAGCGACGCGGCCGTGATCCGCGCCGCCAAGGCGCTGGGCATGGCGTCCTGCCCCGGCGTGGCCACGCCCACTGAAGCCTTTGCCGCGCTGGCCGCCGGCGCCGATGTGCTGAAGATGTTCCCCGCCGAACAGTTGGGTCCCGTCGTGCTGAAGGCCTGGCGCGCCGTGATGCGCCCGCCGATCGCGCTGGTACCCGTGGGTGGCATTACGCCCGACAACCTTTCCACCTACGCCCAGGCGGGCGCCAGCGGCTTCGGCCTGGGCTCCGCCTTGTACAAACCCGGCCTGACGGCCACCGAAGTCGGCCAGAACGCGCGCGCATTCGTCGCTGCCTGGCAACGCGCCTATCCCGCCCAGGAGACTCAAGCATGAAGATCACCAAGCTGACCACCTACATCGTGCCGCCCCGGTGGTGCTTCCTGAAAATCGAAACGGACGAAGGCATCGTCGGCTGGGGCGAACCCGTCGTCGAAGGCCGCGCCCATTCGGTGGCTGCCGCCGTGGAAGAACTGTCCGACTACCTGATCGGCAAAGACCCGCGCAACATCGAAGACCATTGGACCGTGCTGTACCGCGGCGGTTTTTATCGCGGCGGCGCCATCCACATGAGCGCGTTGGCAGGGATTGACCAGGCACTGTGGGACATCAAGGGCAAGCACCTTGGCGTGCCCGTGTCGCAACTGTTGGGCGGCAACGTGCGCGACCGTATCCGCGTGTATTCATGGATTGGCGGTGATCGTCCTGCCGACACGGCGGCTGCCGCCAAGGGCGCCGTGGATCGCGGTTTTACCGCTGTGAAAATGAACGGCACCGAAGAACTGCAATTCATCGATTCGTTCGACAAGGTCGAACGGTGCCTGGAGAACGTCGCCGCCGTGCGCGACGCCGTGGGACCCAACGTAGGCATTGGCGTGGACTTCCATGGCCGCGTGCATAAGCCCATGGCCAAGGTGCTGATGAAAGAGCTGGACGCATTCAAGCTCATGTTCATTGAAGAGCCGGTACTGAGCGAGAACTACGAAGCGCTGAAAGAATTGGCGCCGCTGACGTCCACGCCAATCGCGCTGGGCGAACGCCTGTTCTCGCGCTGGGATTTCAAGCGCGTGCTGTCCGAAGGCTATGTAGACATCATCCAGCCCGATCCGTCGCACGCAGGCGGCATTACTGAAACGCGCAAGATCGCCGCCATGGCTGAAGCCTACGACGTGGCGCTGGCCCTGCACTGCCCACTGGGTCCGATCGCGCTGGCCACCTGCCTTCAAATCGACGCCGGTTGCTACAACGCCTTCATCCAGGAACAAAGCCTGGGCATCCACTACAACGCCGCCAACGACTTGCTGGATTACGTCAGCAACCGTGAAGTCTTCAAGTACGAAGATGGCATGGTCGCGATTCCCCAAGGCCCGGGGCTGGGCATCGAGGTTAACGAGGAATACGTCAAGGAACGCGCCGCCGTGGGCCACCGCTGGCGCAACCCGATCTGGCGTCATGCCGACGGCAGCTTCGCCGAGTGGTAAGTCGATAAAAGAGAGAGGAGACACCTTTGTCCACTGCCACCCACGCTGGCCTGCAAAGCGCGCAAAAGCCCACTCGCAGCCGCTACATCATCATGGTGATGCTGTTCATCACCGTCGTCATCAACTACCTGGACCGCAGCAACCTGTCCATCGCCGCGCCTGCGCTCAAGGACGAGTTCGGGCTTGAAACCTGGCAAGAAGGCATGATTCTGTCTGCCTTTGGCTGGACCTATGCCGCCATGCAGATCCCCGGCGGTTGGCTGGTAGACCGCGTATCGCCCCGCGTGCTCTACGCCGCCGCGCTGATTCTTTGGTCCGCTGCCACGTTCTTCATGGGTTTTGCCGGCAGCTTCGTCATTCTGTTCGTTCTGCGCCTGGCTGTCGGCGCGTTGGAAGCTCCTGCGTACCCGATCAATAACCGCGTCGTCACGACATGGTTCCCGGAAAAAGAACGCGCTACCGCCATCGGCTTCTACACGTCCGGCCAATTCGTCGGCCTGGCGTTTCTGACGCCCGTGCTGGCCTGGCTTCAACACCACTATGGCTGGCACATGGTGTTTGTCAGCACCGGGTTACTTGGCGTTATCTGGGGCGTGCTGTGGTACATGATTTATCGTGAACCGCGTCAATTCAAAAGCGCCAACGCAGCAGAAATCGAATTGATCCAGCAAGGCGGCGGCGTGGTCGATCTGGACCGCAACGTCAAGGCCAAGAAGGCGAAGTTCGACTGGAATGACCTGGGCCTGGTGATGTCCAAGCGCAAGCTGTGGGGCGTGTATCTGGGCCAGTTCTGCCTGACGTCCACACTGTGGTTCTTCCTGACCTGGTTCCCCACCTATCTGGTGAAGTACCGCGGCATGGACTTCATCAAGTCCGGTTTTCTGGCATCGGTACCGTTCCTGGCGGCGTTCATCGGCGTGCTGTGCTCGGGCGTGCTGTCCGACTTTCTGGTCCGCCGCGGCGCGACCGTAGGCTTGGCACGCAAGCTGCCCATCATTCTGGGGCTGTTGATTTCAACCTCCATGATCGGCGCCAACTTTACCGACTCCACGCCTTGGATCATCTTCTTTCTGGCGGTAGCGTTTTTCGGGAACGGACTGGCATCGATTACGTGGTCCTTGGTGTCCACGCTTGCGCCCGTGCGCTTGTTGGGCCTGACGGGCGGCGTGTTCAACTTTGTCGGCAACCTGTCGTCGATCTGCACCCCGATCGTGATCGGCTTTCTGGTCACGAAAGACAGCTTTGCACCGGCGATTGTGTATGTGTCGTCGCTGGCTTTACTGGGCGCGCTGTCTTATATCTTGCTGGTGGGGAAAGTGGAACGGATCGAGGCTTGATTGTGAACGGCTTGTAGATCGGAGGGCAACGCCAGATTGATAGGCGTTGCTCACAACTTCCACCCGATCCATTCAAGTGCCAAGGCGTCCGCACATGTACGGACGCCTTTTTTACGTCTGGCCGACGCTACCTGCACCCTGGCATTTTGCGATTTGACTATTTTTTTTCCATCGACGATGGTGATCATGATGCAGATGGACACGACCTGATCGCATAGATCAGGCAGCGAAATACTGGCAAGCCTGGAGACGTAAAGACCGATGAAAAGCCGCCCCCATGACGAAGCGATGGCCGAGCTGTACCGTGATGATCCGACGTTGGCTGTAGCGCTGATCAACAACGTGCTGGAAAACGGCGACCAGGCCGAACTGCTCATTACCCTGCGCCACCTTACTCTTGCATTCGGCGGGGTACAGGCGGTTGCCGCGCATGGCTGAGTCCTGCCGCTTAGCGCCAGCCCCAAAAAAAACGCCGCGTCTAAAACGCGGCGCTTGTCTGGCTAGCCTGGATCAGCAGACCTGCAACGCCAGCTTGCGGCGTTGGTTGACGGTGCGTTGCACCAGCACCAGAGCCAAACCAGCGACGGCAATAATCGCACCGGCGATCGGCACAGCGGCATAACCCATACCCGCCGAGATCACCGCGCCGCCAGCAGCAGCGCCCACCGCATTACCCAGATTGAACGCGCCCACGTTCACCGACGATGCCAGTCCCGGCGCAGCGGTTGCGGCGCGCATCACGCCCATCTGCAAGGGCGGGACCACAGCAAACGTTGCCACGCCAAAGATCAACAACGAGATCGCGGCGCCGACTTGCGTGGAAGCGATCCAGGGAAACGCCAGCAGATCCACGATGACGATGACGAGGAACGTGATCAGCGTGCCGTCCAGCGACCGGTCGGCCATGCGACCACCCATGCCGTTGCCCAACGTGAAACCCAATCCGATCAACACCAGCATGCCGGTAATGAAGCCTGGCGACGCGCCGGTAATCTCAGCCAGCGTCGGCGAAATGTAGGTGTAGAGCGTAAACATGGCGCCCGCGCCCAGCACCGTCGTCAACAGCGCGAGCAACACCACGGGACTCTTGAGCACCGCCAATTCATGACGCACATTCGGGCGGCGTCCGGCTTCACCCGCAGGCAGCGCAAACCATAACGACAGCATCGCGACCAAGCCCAGCACGGCAGTAGCCGCAAACGACATACGCCAGCCAATCACCTGACCCAGCCATGTCGCCGCAGGCACACCGCCAACGTTGGCGATCGTCAGCCCCATGAACATCGTTGCCACCGCGCTAGCCTGCTTGTGACGCGGCACCACGCTTGCGGCCACCAGCGAACCCAGACCGAAGAACGCACCGTGATTCAGACTCGTCACCAGACGCGCCAACAGCAATGTCGTGTAGTTGGGCGACAGGGCGGACAAGATATTGCCGATGGTGAAAATCGCCATCAACAGGATCAGCGCCTTGCGGCGTGACCAGCGTGAAAACGCCAGCGTCATCAACGGCGCACCCACCATCACGCCAATCGCGTAGGCGCTGATCAGCATGCCAGCGCTGGGAATGGACACGCCGACACCGTCGGCGATAACGGGCAGCAAGCCCATGGGGGAAAACTCGGTCACGCCAATGCCAAACGCACCGACGGCGAGCGCCAACAACGGCAGGCCGGACTTAACCGGTGGATTATCTTGCGGGTTCATGCGAATTCCTTGGGCCACTTCTGGATGTCAGGCGTGCAGTATGACCGTAGGACCTTTGCAGAAAAAGCCGTATTCCGGGCAAACACTTTTGACTTGGAGTCATGAATCCGACCAAAACAAACATGTGCCCCTGCCTACTTCCAGCGATTTGCGCACTTACGCGTATTTGTCTTGATCCATTGCCCCAGACGCTCAATCAGGGCACGTTCCGTGCCTGCCTGGGACTGCGCCAATAGCGACGTTTGCACCTGATCCAGCGCTTCGGGCAGGTCTGCTGCCAACTCCTGCGCCACCGTCAGGACATAACGCGGCGCAAAACCCAACTCCCTTGCCATCGCCTCAAGGTGGGCCACCCCGATCTTGCCCGATTTCATTTCGCCCCCTATCGCCAGCGCAAAATTCTTGGCCAATCCGGGATACATGGCTGTGCACATCAGATCGTAAAAAGGCGCTAGACGATATCGTCCATCGCTGGCTTGCAGCACCGACAGATTCTTGGCGTGACTGTCGTTATTGCCAACGCACAAATTGAAGATAACCCACTGCAACAATCGTTTTACGTCCGCCGCGCCTACACTCATGTGCTTCAACAGCTCGCGGCAATCTGCAAGAGATGGTCCGCCATCCGCTTCGTACTTCAAATCGGACGGCTTGCCTGCCAACTGGCACAGGTCTAATTGATGCAGGCGCAGCAGCCCGCCCTGCCCATCTGGCAGACGGTCATAGCGCCTGATCAGGCAAGCGCGCGTGTCAGGTTGATAACTGACCTGCGCCACGCCCAGTCCCAGTTTTTCTGCCAATTGCATCACCAGGGTTTCATTCAGGGCTGACGCCCAGACCCCTTCCAAGCCCCGGATATCCGGTTTCAATATATGTGTGGAAGGTGCCGCGCCTTCCGGCATGGCTGGCAATCCGTCTGGCATCACCGACAACAGCAACTTGTCCTGCGCCCCGGCCAGAGAAATGCGTGCCCCTTCCGCGTTCTCGGCGACCAGCGACGGCACTGCGCCATTCTTCAACCGGGCTGCAACCTCTTGCCACGTTGCAGGCCGGTAATGCGGCGGTGCAGGCAACTCTCCTTGCGGCAATAGCGTCAGACCGCTAGCGGTGTCGCCCCCAACGCTGCGCAATAGACCGAATACGGTCGTGGCGTGGCGGCTGATCTGCAAGAATTTGCGAATATGCCCTTCGGGCAATAAGTTTTCAAAGTAGGCGTGCACAGCGTCGCCCAGATGCTCCGGACGGGTCAGCGGGATGGTCGGTGAGATCGCCCGCGCACCCGGCTGGGTCAACCAGCCTGCGTCATAAACAAAGCGCAGCGGCCGCTCGTCGAACAAACGCCCAACCTTGAGATCGGCCTGATAAAGGTCCAAAGCAGCAACGGTCATGACAGGCTCGCATGCTTGGGCACCACCTGCACCTCCAGGCCCAGCAGATCCAGCATATCGAGCACCTTCTGCAATTGCAGCGTCGGCTTGCCGCGTTCCAGATCCACCACGAAACGATTGCCAGTGCCTGACAAACCCGCGAGGTCGGCTTGCAGTAATCCTTGCGAGCGCCGCACGGCTTTCACCAGCTCGCCCAACTCAGCCGACGAGTGAACAGCCACCGGGATAGCCGGGAGGTCGCCCGATTTATTTTCCGTGGACATAGGAATCTCCAGAATTACCGTTCGGTAATTTTATGGACTTAACGGGTAAAAAGCGAACAAAAATTACCGATCGGGAATATTCAATCGGAATAGCTGAATTCGGCCATCAATATTACCGATCGGGAATATTTTCTATTAAGCAGGAATCCTGAGGCCAAGTTCGCTGCGGAAAAATTTCCACATCCCGTGATCGGTATTCACAGGCATCTTCTAACCGCCCCAACAAAAAAGGCGCCCTCTCGGGCGCCTTTCACATCCAACACGCTTGCCGCTTACTTCAGCAGCAGCGCATTCAAGCGCTTCACGAACGCGGCCGGGTCAGCGATTTGCGCGCCTTCCGCCAGCAAGGCTTGATCCAGCAGCAGGCGCGCCCACTGATCAAACTCGCCATCTTCGGCAGCGCGGATACGCGCCAGCAGCGGGTGTTCCGGATTGATTTCCAGCACCGGCTTCACGTTCGGCGCTTCTTGACCGGCGGCCTTCAGCATACGCAGCAGGTGCGGGCTCAATTCATTCTGGCCCACCACCACGCACGCCGGCGAATCCACCAGACGCAAGGTCACGCGCACTTCCTTGACCTGATCTTCCAGCGTCTTTTGCAGGCGCTCGACCAGCGGCTTGAAGTCTTCAGCCACTTCGGCCTGATGCTTCTTTTCTTCTTCGTCGGCCAGCTCAGCCAGGTCCAGACCGCCCTTGGCGACCGAGACCAGCGACTTGCCATCGAACTCGCGCAGGTACGACAGCATCCATTCGTCAACGCGGTCAGACAGCAGCAGCACTTCGATGCCCTTCTTGCGGAAGATTTCCAGATGCGGGCTGTTGCTGGCCGCGGCAAAAGTATCTGCCGTCACGTAGTAGATCTTGTCCTGGCCTTCTTTCATGCGCGACACGTAGTCGGCAAAAGACACCGTCTGCGACTGGTCGCCCGAATTCGTCGACGCAAAGCGCATCAGCTTGGCCAGACGTTCCAGATTGGCGGAGTCTTCGCCCGCGCCTTCCTTCAGCACCTGACCGAATTCCGACCAGAACGTGGCGTAGTCTTCCGGCTTGTTCTCGGCAATGTCTTCCAGCAAGGACAGGATGCGCTTGGCCGAGCCTTCACGAATGGCGCGCACATCGCGGCTTTCTTGCAGGATTTCACGCGATACGTTCAGCGGCAGGTCCGCCGAATCAATCACGCCGCGCACAAAACGCAGGTAGGACGGCAGCAGTTGGTCGGCATCGTCCATGATGAAGACGCGCTTCACGTACAGCTTCACGCCATGACGGCCGTCGCGGTCCCACATATCCATGGGCGCGTGCTTCGGCACATACAGCAGCTGCGTGTATTCGCTGCGGCCTTCAACGCGGTTGTGCGTCCAGGCGAGCGGATCATCGTAGTCGTGCGAGACCGTCTTGTAGAACTCGCGGTATTGCTCGTCGGTCACTTCCGACTTGCTGCGGGCCCACAGCGCGTTGGCCTGATTCACCGTTTCCAGTTCTTCAGTCTTGACCTGCTCGCCCTTTTCTTCGTTCCACTCTTCCTTCGCCATGCGGATGGGAAGCGAGATGTGGTCCGAATAGCGGCGCAGAATCTCGCGCAGCTTCCAGCCATTCAGGAAATCGTCTTCGTCAGCGCGCAGATGCAGGGTCACGTCAGTGCCGCGGCTGGCCTTTTCGGCGGCGGCAATCGTGAATTCGCCCTGGCCGTCGGACTCCCACTGGATCGCGTCCGTGGCGCCGGCACGGCGGCTGACCACCGTCACCTTGTCCGCCACGATGAACGACGAATAAAAGCCCACGCCAAACTGGCCAATCAACTGGGCGTCTTTTTGCTTATCGCCCGTCAACTGCGAGAAAAACTCCCGCGTGCCGGAACGTGCAATCGTGCCCAGGTTGGCAATGGCTTCTTCGCGCGACAGGCCAATCCCGTTGTCCGAGATCGTGACGGTACGAGCCGCCTTGTCATAGCTGACCGTAATAGCCAGCTCGCCATTGCCTTCCAGCAGCTCGGGCTGGTCAATGGCTTCGAAGCGCAGCTTGTCGCAAGCATCCGACGCGTTCGACACCAGCTCGCGCAGGAAGATTTCCTTGTTGCTGTACAGCGAATGGATCATCAGGTGCAGCAGTTGCTTCACCTCGGCCTGAAACCCCAGGGTTTCAGATGCGGAAGACGTGGCGGTTTGGCTCATAGTTTTACGTGAAGGTCGAAAAAAATTAGGGACGAATGATTGAAGGATCGCGCGGCGGGCAGGCCCGTGCGGTATCCGGGAGACCCTACAGATGTGGGGGCTATCGGGAACATTTCAAGACCAGAGAACCGCCGGCCTCGGTGCCCCCCGGCCCTTCTGCGACCAATCCCCCGGGCGTCCCGGGGCCATCCCCGCTAAAATCCCGCACTTTCCCCACCTACCCCACCCGGCCGGCCCTCCGCCATGCAACCCGCCTCCCTAACCCAACCTGCCCCCTCCAGCGCGCCCGACGCCGCCGTACCGACCCACGATCTGGTCTACGGCCCCGACGACCGCCCCGCGCCGCCCGTCGCCTTTGTCGCCGCGCTACAGCATCTGCTGGCCATTCTGGTTCCCATCGTCACCCCCGGCCTGCTGATCTGCCAGGCCCTGGGCGTCAGCAGCCGCGACACGACCCTGATCGTGTCCATGTCGCTGGTCATCTCGGGTATCGCCACCTACGTGCAATGCAAGCGCTTCGGCCCCTTGGGCGCCGGGCTGCTCATCGTGCAGGGCACCAGCTTCAACTTTGTCGGACCGCTGATTGCAGGCGGCTCGGTCATGGTCAAGCAAGGCACGCCGGTCGAAGCCGTCATGGCCGCGATCTTCGGCGTCGTCATTGCCGGGTCCTTCGTCGAGATGGGCATCAGCCGCATCCTGCCGTTTGTGAAACGCCTGATCACCCCGCTGGTTACCGGCATCGTCGTGCTGTTGATCGGTCTGACGCTGATCAAGGTCGGCCTGATCAGCATGGGCGGCGGCTTCGGCGCCATGGCCAACGGCACGTTTGCCAGCGCCGAAAACCTGACGCTATCCGGCCTGGTGCTGGGCACGATCATCCTGCTGAACCGCGTGCCGGTAGTCTGGGTCCGCAGCACCGCGCTGGTCCTGGCGCTGGCCGTTGGCTACATTGCCGCAGCATACATGGGCCGCCTGGACTTCACCGGCGCCCGCGAGGCCGCACTGTTCCAGATCCCTGTGCCGCTGCACTTTGGCCTGGGTTTCTCGTGGGCGCTGTTCGTACCCATGCTGATCATTTATCTGGTCACGTCCCTGGAAGCCATCGGCGACGTCACGGCCACCAGCAAAGTTTCCAAGCAGCCCGTCGAGGGCCCGCTGTGGATGCAGCGGATTAAGGGCGGCGTGCTGGTCAACGGCGCGAACTCGTTGCTGGCGGGCGTGTTCAACACCTTCCCCAGCTCGGTCTTTGCGCAGAATAACGGCGTCATCCAGCTGACCGGCATCGCCAGCCGTCACGTGGGCGTGTGGATCGCCGGCATGCTGATCGTGCTGGGCCTGTTCCCGGGCGTAGCGGGCATTTTGCAAGCCGTGCCTGAACCCGTACTGGGCGGCGCGGCGATGGTGATGTTTGGCGCGGTGGCCGCGTCCGGCATCAACATCCTGGCCGGCATCCACCTGGACCGCCGCGCGCTCCTGATCATCGCCGTGTCCCTGGCGCTGGGCCTGGGCGTGTCGCAAGTGCCGGAAATTCTGTCGCACCTGCCGCATGCGGTGAAGAGCGTACTGGAATCGGGCGTGGCCACGGGCGGCATCTGCGCCTTGATCATGAACTGGTTCCTGCCCGAGAAAAAGTAAGCCAGCAAGAACGCATAAAAAAGGGGATCGGCGCTTGCCTGAACGGCAATGCACCGATCCCCTTTTTGCCGGGCGCTATAAGGCCCTTCAGGGGGCTTTACATGAAGCCTGCGCCACCTGCCCCTTCGGCGCGTGCACGGTGCATTGCGTGGCGCCTTCAGCCACCAGCACCACATAGTGCCGGGAATCCCGATACCGGCATTTCATGGTCGCCGCCATATTCGCGTCCAGCTCCCAGCGCAGCGTATCCGGATCATCCTGCACCGTTTCAGGCACCAAGGCCACACGGTTTTCGATCGGACCATCAAAGACGTTCAGATTAGCCAGCGACAGCTCGACACCGTCGATGCTGATTTGCGCCGGACATTCGAATCCGTTCTGCGCGGCCTGCGCTACGCCACCGGCCGCCAACCAAGCCAATGCCGCAGCGGCGGCCCACGCCTTACTCGATGACATAGAACTGCTCTCCGTCATTGGATGCATAACCGCGCCCTCGGAAAGGTATCAAGCGCGAATCAAACTCCCGGCCGTTCCATTGGTCATAGACGATCAGGCCCGCCGAGGTCTGGCTATCGTATATGGCCGCGTGGCCTTTGTACTTGCCATGGCTGTCAAAGGTCGCGATTGCCGTGCCAGGGCGGATCGTCCCGTTGTTTTTGACCAGGGCGCCCTTTTTCCAAAAGGGCGTCCGGGGCGCCTTGGCAAAGTACTTCACCGCAGCCACGCATTCAGACGATTCACCAAAGTATTTACTGCCGTCGCCTTGAAGGCGGACGGTTGCTATGGACGCAAGATAAGGCATATTCCAGGTCATCTCCAGGGTAGCTCCGCCCAAGCAAGGCTTGAGGCGGAAGACCGGGTTCGGACATGGAACAGGCGGCAAGAGCGCCGCCAGACAGCTGCCGAACACCGGAAAAACGGTGCCGGTCAGTGTCTGGGACTTGGCAGAACGGGACTATCAGCAGCGTCTTAGAAACCCCCGAAAGAATGGCCGCCTGACAAATTTTAAAAGTACGCATATAATCGCTGTCTTCGCATCTCCCGCAGCCGTCAATTGGACGTGTTCGCGACCTCCTTGCCCGGGTGGTGAAATTGGTAGACGCAGGGGACTCAAAATCCCCCGCCGCAAGGCGTGCCGGTTCGATTCCGGCCCCGGGCACCATCGACACAAGCTATTGTTCCACTAGGGAATTCTCGACATCCAGCTAATGGGTGACGAGCAAATTTCGGTCCCTGAACAATCAGTTCTCCGCAATTTTTACGCAAAAAAACCACAGCGTTTTTATACCCACCCCCGCAGGTCCAAGTGGACAGCAGAGGTAGGCGTTGAGCGCGCAAGACTAAAGTTGAGCCCGAATGCGTGAAGCACCGAAGTGATGCATGCCATCGGTGCCTTTGGGGATTAGAGGCACATCATCGGATTCGGCATCATGCTGAACGGCAATTACCGCAAGCAAGCCTTGAACATGCGGCCAGCTACGCCATACTTCAAAGTATGGTGCGATTTCCTCGTAGTTCCCGACTCTGTCTGTTAGGTACGGGTACATTGCCCGAGTGGGGAGCACGATAATCCCACCGCATAGCTCATTGCGAAGCATACCCAACGCCATCTTGTTAATGGCACGATGGGTAGACGAAATATTGCCGGTCTCCCATTCGACAGCGAACATCCGACCATCACTTAGCGTCTTAACTGCATCCAGCGGCCCTGGTGCGAGGTCGCCAATTCGAATCCGCATTTCCGTCCGCCACCCTTTTGAGGCCAGATGGCGCACGAAATCATGCTTAATCGGGGTAACGCCGTTACCGTTCTTTATGGGATTGATCGTGAATTCGCGTGCCCCCACTGGCCACACCACTTCAGCAATGCCGGCCCGTATCTCCTCTACAATCTCCAATCCTTCTGCGGATGTGGCGAAGGCCCCGCTCCGGATAAGATGCTCAGTCCGCATCAATCTCATTCATAACCTCCTCTACGTAGTTCATCAAAGTAGATGGGGGCATATGCAAAGCAGCGGACAGCTGTACCATCGACCTCAGCGTGGGCTGCCTGAGGCCGCGCTCCAATAGCGAGATGTAGGTGCGGTCGAGCTGTGATTCAAAAGCCAATTGCTCTTGTGTCTTGTTGGCTTCCGACCGAAGCCGCCGCAAGACGCGGCTGAAAGCTTGCTCTGGCGTCATAGTCCCCTCCACAGCGCACAGTGAGGGGTTGGCAGACAATAGTCGACGGACTATAGTCACGCGACAGATTTACTCACGGATTTATCGAACTATGCTGTTAGCGGCGCTTGGGCTTGACCCAAAGAACACTCGCTCAATCAACGATCTGGCCAAGCGGGCTGAGGTCCTGCCCCAGCGCCTGCGGTTCTATGAAGAACAAGGAATTGAACCGACCAATGAGGAGTTGCAGCGCCTAGCTGCGGCCACCGGGTTGACGGAACTTGAACTTCGCTTAAAAAGCGGCCTCATCAATCGGGCAATCATCGAAAGATTAAGCGCCCATGCACAGGATGTGGCTGGAATTCTGGGGAATAGTCCGGCCATCAACAGCAAAGTTCGAGCAAGGGCGAATAAATCACTAAAACCAGCTTTCAAGAACGCTTTGGGCACGCTGTTTCAAGGGGATTGCATGGACATCATGGCTCGGCTGCCTTCTGAATCCGTCGACATGGTATTTGCAGACCCACCTTTCAACCTTGATAAGCTGTATCCGTCCGAAATTGATGACAACCTGCGCAAGAGTCACTACCTCCAGTGGTGTGAGGAATGGCTCGCGGAGAGCATCCGTCTCCTGAAAGACGGAGGGAGCCTGTTCGTCTGGAACCTCCCAAAATGGAACACTTACCTTTCTGCTTACCTGAATCGCCACCTAAATTTCCGCCACTGGATAGCGGTCGACATAAAGTACAGCCTCCCCATGCAATCCAAGCTGTATCCGTCTCACTACTCACTCCTTTACTTCGTGAAAGGTCCTCGCCCCACAACCTTCCATGCCGACCGCCTTCCAATGGAGGTATGCCCGGCATGCTGCGCAGACCTTAAAGACTATGGCGGCTACAAGGACAAGATGAATCCGCTGGGCGTAAACCTGTGCGATGTTTGGAATGACATCCCCCCGGTCCGCCATGCGAAATACAAGAAACGAAAGGAAGCCAACGAGCTATCTATCAAGCTACTGGACCGAGTGATTGAAATGTCGACCAACGAGGGGGATTGTGTATTCGACCCATTCGGAGGCTCAGGTACGACATATGCAGTCGCAGAACTCAAAAAACGTAAGTGGATAGGCGTGGAGGTCGGCCCGGTCGACGGCATCATTGAACGCATGGAGAGCCTCGATGAGGAAGCGGAATACCTAGACCGACTCCGCGCAGGGTACAACCACCTCTTCTTGCCCGAGATGGAGCGTCGACGAAAAGAATTGGGACGCTGGACTGTCGGTAACATTCCGAAAGGGCCGTCGCGAAAACGGAAGGAACCAGACATCGGCACCGGCACAGGCGACCAACGCCTCCTAGAAATAGAATCCTAGACGGTAGCACTTGAAACCCGCATCAGCTAAGGCTCTGCGGGTTTTTGTCGTCTGGGGCAATCTACGGTCACCTACCCACCAAACACCGACAACCCGTTACCGCCCTCCTTGAGAAACCGGCAGAACGGACACTACACCGGCCCTGAGATTTCAACGCTTGAGCAAAGCCGCACTTCCAACAGCAAGACTCCGCTCCGCACGATGCCGATCAGCATTAGCAAGATCAGCAATCGGCGCCAGCAATCCTCGATCGAATGTCTCATGCGCCTCACCAGCTCGCAGTCTGTCGGGCCAGTCGGCATGCGTGAGTGCGCCACGGCCAAGCGAAACAAAGTCCGCTTCCTGCCGCTCGATCATTCCGGCAGCCTGCATCGCGTCATGCAGCGAACCGTTTGCCAGCACCGGCACCGCAACATGCTTTCTCGCCAGCGCCGCGAGTGAGGGGCCGCCCTTACCAAAAGCGGCGCTCCAGGCCTCAAACTCGGTGGTGTGCAGATAGTCGATGGGTAGCGCGCCGAGCAAACCGAAGATCTGTGCCGCATCGGCCTCCCCGCCCTCCCATTTGTGCGTGAAGTCGTTGACCTTGCCCTGCGAGCAGCGCACGCCCACGGCAAAGTTCGCGCTCGTCGCACGTCGGACCGCGTCGATGACATCCGCCGTCAGGCGAAGCCGGTTGTCCAGACTGCCGCCGTAGCGGTCCTGACGCAGATTGGTGTGAGCCGTGAGGAACTGGTCCAGCAGATATCCGTTGGCGCCATGTATCTCCACGCCATCGAAACCGGCTTCCTGCGCCCTGCGCGCCGCTTGCGCGAAGCCGTTGATCACTTCGGATATGTCATCGGCCGTCATCGCTTCGGGCATCTGGTAAGGCCCTTGCCCCCGATAGAACGCCATCTGCTGCCCCGCTGGCAACACGGCCGAAGGCCCTTTCGTCGTAGCGCGGTAGGGATTGCCTTGCGACAGCGCGCCGGCATGCATCAGTTGCGCGACCACGCGGCCGCCGTGCTTATGCACACGGTCCACCACGGTTCGCCACGCATCGCGCTGCGCGTCGTCGGCCAGACCGGGCTGGAAAAGATAACCCTGCGCAAAAGCCTTGTCCGTATAGATGCCTTCGGTAATCACCAGACCGAAGCCGCCGGCAGCGTAGGCTTCGTAGTAGTCGGCCATCTGTTTTGTGGCGTGACCGCCCGCCGTGGCGCTGACCCGGGTCATAGGCGCGACGGCCAGCCGGTTGGACAGGCTAAGTTCGCGTCCCACCCGAAGTGGTGTGAACAAACTAACCCGCGAGGTTTGCGCATCGCCCGCCAAACGATCATGAGTGGTGTCCACGTTAGCGGCCCTCTTGTTGGCGTACGGCCGCGATCGCCTCAATCTCGATCATGGCCGCGGGGTCGTATAGCGCCTTGATCTCTGCGATCGTGTCTGCGGGGTACGGGGCCGAAAAAAAACGGCGGCGCAGCGCCACTACGTCGTCGAAATGCCCCATGTCAGTCACGAAGATGGTGACCTTGATCACGTCCGCCAAGCTGGACCCGCCCGCTTCCAGTGCGCGCCGCAAATTCAAAAAGGCTTGCTCGCCTTGGGCAAGAAAGCCGTCCGCCACGATCTTTCCGTCGTCGGCGGCGCCCGCCTGGCCAGAGATGAAGAGCAAGTTGCCGTACTGAATGCCCTGCGAGAGCAAATACGGCGCGTAATGGTCGGGTTGAGTCGTGACTTGATGCAGCATGATGCGAATTCCTTCACTTATGATCGGTGGAGATCGACAGATAACTGGCCGATCCATACCGCAACTGTAGGAAAGATGCGCTGCGCGCGACAAAGGTTGATTTGTCAGCTATAAGAAGAGAATTTCTCATCTATAGGCAGTGCTGCCCATGCAACGTCGATTTCTTCCGCTATCTGCGCTTCGCGCATTTGAAGCCGCAGCGCGACTGGGCAGCTTCAAGGCAGCCGCGGAGGAGTTGGCGGTCACGCCGACCGCAGTCAGCCACCAGATTCGCGCGCTTGAGGCACAGACCGGCTTCGAATTGTTCGATCGCCACATACGCAAGGTGTCGTTGAACGACGCAGGGATGCTGCTCTATCCGGTGCTGCGTGATGGGTTCGATGCGTTCGAAGCGGCGCTGGCGCGGTTGATGCAACAGCGGACGCGGATGCTGGTCAGCATCTCCGCGACGAATGCTTTCACTGTGAAGTGGCTGGTGCCGCGCATGAGCGATTTCCGGTCGCGCCATCCCGGCATAGACCTGCAATTGCTGGCTAGCGACGACCTTGTCGATCTGCGATCGACGGCAGTCGACATTGCGATTCGCTATGGCCGAGGGCCGTATCCCGGCCTTGTGACCGAACCTCTGTTCACCGACCGCTTCGCACCCGTCGCAAATCCGCGCTTGGGCGTCACTTCATTGGAAGATCTGGCTCGCGTGCCATTGATCCGTTTCGACTGGAAGCGGCCTCAGCCTGACAACCCGACTTGGGAGCGTTGGTTCAAGGTCACGCAACAGCCACCGCCGCCTCAAGCGAGTGAGCTGCGCTTTTCTGACGAAGGGCACGCCATACAAGCTGCCGTCGCGGGACACGGCATCGCCTTGGTCAGCTTGGCGTTGATCGCCGACGAACTGTTAGCCGGCAATCTCGTGCAGCCATTCGAGCCGGCAATAGACGGCCACACCTATCACCTGGCCATGCACGCCGACCGCCCGCCTTCGGCATCAGTCCAGACGGTCGCGCATTGGTTGCGTGCACAGGCACGCGGCGAGCACATCGAAATTGAAAACGCTGACTGATCACTACGCGCGCGCATTCACGGATAGACAATCGTCAGCTTCGCGCTCGCACTCATCTCACCCGGCGAGGCCGAGCCGCTGGCGTCCGGCAACTGCACGTACTGGGCGGTAAACGGCAAGGAGTAGTTCGCGCCTTGGGCAGCGTTGACGCTACCCGTAGTGATTGGCGCACGTGCGGGCAAGGTACTGCCAATCGGGGCCGGGCCGAAGGGAACCGGCGTAGTGTCGTTGTCGTGATAGATGCGGATGCCCACATTGGAAGCGCCTGCTGGGCGCAGATAGTCGTTTGTGCTGCTGGCGGCCAAGGCATCGGTGAAGTAGGCGTGAAAGATCGTGCCCGCACCGCAGTTTTTTGCCTGGATGAAGAAGGGCTTTTCTCCAGACACGCCCGCCGTTCGAGTCGTACCGTGGCGCGCGACCGAAGCACTATTTGCTGCGCCTAGGGCTACGGTCTGATTCAACGTCGCAGTGTCGAATTCACACGTCGGAGTGGGGGGGATGGGCAGCGTGACGGCTTGCAATGAAGCCGGGGGAAGCGTGGGAGTAGGGACCCCACCACAATAAGCGGGCTCGGTAGTTCCTGGATTCGGCTCCATTTTTGCTAACAGCATGAGCGTGCCGGTCTGCACGATTGTCATGCCACCGCCCGCGTATGCGTCGCTATCCGTCACCACCAATTCCAATAGATATGAAGCGGTGTATTCGGGGTTGTTCGACATGGTCAGCACACCCGAGGCGACGCTCGCTAGCGACGTAGGGATGGGAGCGCCGATGGGATGCATATTCAAATCCGCGATGGGGGCCAGTGAAGTCACGCCATTCCATTTGACACGCAATCCGACGCCGGGATTTCCGCTCACAGGGACGGAATCGGTTGCGCTGTCATACCCCTGGGTCGTGAGCCGAACAGCAGCCACTTCGAACGCCCCGCCCATGACAGGGGGATCTATGCTACTGGTACGCGCCGAGAACGTTGCGGAGGCCAAGACAGTTCCCACGGTTAATCCGTCCGCGTTGGGCCTGACCGACCAGGCGCTGGCCGTATTCCAATATTCCGTTCCGCACTGGCGGTCTGCCGCCGCGGGCGCGGACCACAACAACATTGCGAAGAACGCCATTCCTGCGACGCTAGCGGCGAACATTCGAGCGCGGACGATCTTTTTGAGTGCGACCATCTGTATTCCTTGAGTTTAGATTAGAGCGCATACGAGCCGACGTGCTCCGCCGCAAGCGCGTCCTCTTGCTTGTGCGTGGGCACGGAGAGGGCGCAAGTCACCACAACACGCTGATAGTTTTCACCCTCCACCTTGACAGGCAGGCGATAGGGGATGTTGCAAACCCGCTGTTCCCAACGCACCGTCAAATGACCGCTCTCTTTGCCGTCCGCGATCATCGTGAGCGCGCGGCCGCGCGGATCGGTGATCCCCAGGCGGGCGCCCTCGGCGCTGTCCACAACGGCGCCAAACGGCACCGGCTGGCCGTCGGGCTGGTTGATCTCGAATTGAATACGTCGGCCCGTATCGGCCTTGAACGTGGCCAGCACCGCCGCGCCGCGCGTCGGCACGACTTGCTGTGTTGCGTTGTCGAACTCGATGTCGGCGCCAATCTCCCGCGCATTGATCTGAACCCAGTTGCCACGGAAGGGCGTGGCCGACGGCACGATGGCGTAACCATTGGACCCCGTCTTCACGCCCGAATAGCTCGACAAAGCCACGCCTGCGACGGGCGGGTCCACCTTGGCCAGCACGAAGGTGTCGCCCAGCGATTGGCCAAGGTTGACGCCGCCGCCGTGGACCACCAGGGAACCATTGGCCGATAACGAGCCGCTGCGGTATTGGCTGCCTTGACTATACGAGCCGCCGACCCGGCCGAACGAGGTGACGGCGTTCAGCGCAGCCGACCCGCTGGCGCTACCGTCCAGCCCACGTCCGCCCGCAACCGAGTAAGCGATGTCCTGTTCGGTCGGCAGCCGGCCGCTGACCCCTGCCTGCACCGAGGTGCCAGACGCCTGCCGGTTCATGGTCGTATAGGCCTGCGGCGCATGCGCGCCACGGCCCAGCGGGAACGACAGCGATAGCGAGGCAACATTGTCGGAATAGCGCTGGCGGCTCACTGGCGAGCTGACGTTGCTCGAACGCGTGTACCCCAGGTTGTAGCTGACGGGGCCGATCGAATTGCTGTAGCCCACCGTCAAATTGCCGGAGCGCGAGTCATCCCAGTAGCGTGCTTGGGAACCGCTCAAGTACAGACTGCCGAACCGCCCGCCACCGCCCAGGTTCTGCGACACATAGGCGTCCAGGCGCGACTTCACGTGGCCGGTATCTCCGAAATAGCGATAGCGCTCGTCTACGCTGCTGCTGGCCTGCACGTGGTCCGCAAGGGTGCGGAACCCATCATTCAAAGCTTGCTGGTAGGTCACGGACACGTTCGTATCCGTCGCTTCAAAGAGCTTTCCATAGCGCAGGTTCATGCGCGTCCCAGATGCGCCCTCTGACGCGCCCTCTGATGCGCCAACACCCGCCGCATTACTGCGAGCATGCGTCAGGTCCACCGACACCGCGCCCACGCGGGTATTTACTCCTGCCCCAGCCGAAAGCGCCTGGTAGCCGCGAGACAGTTGCGCGCCCGCCGCCAAGGTCACGTCGCTCGTCAAGCCGTAGAGCATTGAACCGCTGGCGAACACCGGTTGCTCGCTTTTGCTATACGTATTGCGATATTGGCCAATGGCGGCGTCGAAGGTGACTCGCCCTTCGCGCACCATCAACGGCGGGCTGGAAAACGCCTGCCGCGTGACGCGGCGGCGGCCATCGGCTTCGATGATGGTGATCTCCAGATCGCCGTTGGAGCCAGACGGCGCCAGGTCGGATATCTCGAAGGGGCCCGGGGCGACGGAAGTCGTATAAATCAGGTAGCCATTCTGGCGCACCTCGATCGTCGCATTGGATTCCGCCGTGCCACGAATGACCGGCGCGTAACCCTGTTCGCTGTCCGGACGCATGGCCTCATCAGAAGCCAGGGTAGCGCCAAGGAAGCGCACGCCGTCAAACAGCGGCGAGTTCGTGTACGTCTCACCCAGCGCCATTTGGCTTTTGATGCCGCTAAAGCCACGCTGCACATACGTGTTCTGGCTCTTGAAATTGGTGCCCCGCCCGCTGCCCGATGTGACGAAGGAATTGTTCCGCAGGCGCCAGGGGCCCACGTTCACGCCCATCCGCAAACCTGCATTCGTCTGCTGCGCCGAAGACGAACCGCTCGCGGACGAGAAGTTCTTTAAGGTGCTGAAGCTGTAATCCACAAAACCCACGCGCACGCCGTCTTCCCACAACGAGGGGTCGATGTAGCCACGCCGCGAGGCGCTCAAGTAGGCCTGGGGGATGCTGATGTTCAGACGCAGGCTGGCCGCGTCGTAGGTCGCTGACGCCGCCGCAATAACATCCGGCAGCCGATGACATTGCACGGGGTGCAGCGTCTTTCCGTCAGCTTCGATCTTGTCGGTGGACACGCCCAACTGCTTGAGCATCTCCAGCGTAAAGCAGGGCCAAGCCTCATCGCCCGCGCCGTCCTGCATGAAGGTCACATCACGGCGGCCGGCGAACGTCGTATTTAAGTAAACGTCGACCCGGTACGTGCCGGGCAGCACATCACTGCCCGACAGCAGCGACTTGACGTCCACTGGCGCGCGCAAGCCATTCATGAAGGCCACGTTGTATTGCGGCGTAGCCATGGCCACCTTCTCATCAAGCGCTATTTTTGCGCTGTCGGCGGCCGCCTGCACGCCAAACGGCAGGCTCACCGTCAGGGCGCCCAGCGCGGCCGCACGGCGGCAAAAATATCGCTTTGCTTGGTTCATGAAAAGTTCATCACGAAAATTCAGGCCACACGCGGCCAACCGGCACAGATTTGCCAGCTTCGCGTAAACCTTGAGATTCAAAAATGCGCGGCGGGGCCGAGCCCGCACGCCAACGGGAACTACTTGACTACCGCCTTGGCGGTCACGGTGTTGGTTGCAGAAAGTTGAACTTCATAGCGGTCTGCGCCGCCGAAATCATTGATGTTGGAGAACGTCACATTCGAGCTCGCCCCTTCAACCGGAAGACGAATGGTTTCGCCCGGCGCAATCATGGTGGACGGCGTGCTCTTCCCCGATCCGATGGTGATGTTGGTCATCGACACATGGAATGGCGTGGGGTTGCTGACGTGTATCGTGGACTTGCCGGCAGCGGGCGCAATACGCCATTGAAGCGCGGCGGGCGAGTCCGCGGCATTACCCTTCAAACCTGCCGGGCGGAAAAAAATCTTGATCCGCTGAAGCACGGCGACTTGCAGCGATCCGGCCGATTGACTCGCTTCTGGCACTTCTTGAACATTGAGCCAGAACACCGACTCCTTGTCTTGCGGCAACGTGTTATTGCCACCCGCATACAGCACGCGCAGCAACTGCTGGCCATCAGGACGCATTTTTGCCAAAGGCGGGGTAACGGCAAGGGGCAGGTCTCCCTTGTCGCCGGGCGTGTTGCTTTCGATCCAGGCTTGAACAAGGATGTTGGCATTGCCATTGCGCACCGCCAGCGCTGCCTCTTTGTGCTTGGCGTCGAATATAAGCCGCGTGCCACTGAGCGATATCGCCGCTTGGGCACCGGCGCTCCAGACCAGCGCAACGCCCGCAACAAGGGCTGCGGCGCGTCGGCGGAATAAGGAATTCAACATGGTTGTCTCCGCTCGCGCCTTCCTCGACCGCGGCGCGAGCCGCGACGAGGAAGGCATCGCATTGTTTAGTCGTACGACAGTTCGTAGTTCACGGTCGCGTTGGCAACGCCGGGAACCACGTCTGCGGCCAGCTTGCCGGCCGACTTCGAGTAGTAGGCCATCAGCGGGAACGTGGTGTAGCCGCCGACCAAGTCGGCGGACAGGGTGACCGAGCCGCTGGTGAAGTCCAGGGGCAGGTTCGTGTTTTCGTTGACCAGCATGACCTGCACGTTCTGTGCGCCGCCGGGTTGCAGGCCGATGCCCTTGCCCGAAGCCACTTGGCGCGTCAGTTTCAGATCAACCGACGTGCCTTCCATGCAGGTCAGTTCCAGCGTCAGGGACTGAGCCAGCTTGCCGCCCACGCCGCCAACAGCGGGTTGGGCCTCGGTGCCCAGCACATCGGCGGCGACCGTACCCATGTCTACGGTGATGTTGCCGCCATTGCTGGTGACGTTGGCGCTTTTGCTCGCGACGGTGCACGAGTTGGCGTTGATGTGGCCGGTGAAGTTGATCGTGCCGGTGGCGCCAACGGTCGGTTCAGCGAACGCGGCAGTCGATCCCATGGCGGACAGGATCGCAATAGCGATAATGGATTTTTTCATTTGATGGATGAATGAATGAAGTTGATGTTGAACGGGCCCTCCCGATGAGGACTTGCAACGCTGCGGGAACCGATTTGAGTTGTTCTCACAGCCAAGATCATTCTAAAAACCAGCGCCATCATTCGAGAGACGACAAGTACGAAGTTTTTCCACATCAACTAGTACTGGTACGAGAAAAAGACTGGGCATATCTCAGACGCTTAAGATTCGGAGGCCCGATCAAGCGCGAGCTGTCCTGCCGCGGAGCATGCCAAGAAACAAAAACAGGCGACGATCGCCCGATGGGTACGAACAGCCACCGGTAGGGCCTAATCAAAAATGCCCGCCATAAAAAAAGCCGAACATCTGAAAGATGTCCGGCGAGGCAGTACGTTGACACGTCCGTGTGCGCCAGAGCGCGGGCGATAAGCTCAGACGCTGTCCAGCCCAGACCGATCCAGTCCGTCCACGGCCGATTGCGCGGCGATCCTTTCCTCTATGAACACCGGCGCGCACAGCCCGGCAATCACTGCGGCCAGATCGTGATCCGCCTGGTCATACGCATGGCGGCGAGCCAGCATATTCAGCGAGCCTATCACTCGCCCTTCGTGGCGCACCGGGATATTGAAGGCCGACTGTAGCCCGCGTTCAATCAGCATCGGCGCTTCGGAAAACACCGACCGCACATCATCTTCGTCGCTGGCCACATACAGCCGCCCCTCTTCCAGAACATGCCGTGACCACGGACCGCTACCGGTCGTCTTGAAGCCGCCCAGCGGGCTGATGCTGTCATCAGAGGTATAGAGCCGCTTCATCAGGCGGTGTTCTTCCAGATACAGAAGCGCCGTAAAGAGCTGATGTCCAAACGCCTGTTCCAGCATTACAGATATCTCGGCCCACTGCGCCTTGCGGCTGCTGGCCAGCCCCAAGGCCCGTGCGTGTTCCGCCCAAGGCCGCAATGGCGATGCCTGCGTCATTGATTGATCTCCTCAAGCACCACGCCGCGCGTGTTCTTGCCAAAGAACAGAATGCCCAGGCCGCCAACCAACAGAATGGCCGTCATCATGGCGAACACGCCCGCAAACCCCAGCACCGGATACGCCACGCCCACGATGGTGGGAGATGCGATCGAGCCGATGCGCGCAAAGGCCGATGCCGCGCCCATGCCGGTCGCCCGGATGGACGTGGGATAGATTTCAGCCGTGTAAGTGTATTGGCCCGCGATCACGCCGTTCATGCCAAACGACAGCAGCATGCTCAACATAATGATCTGTTGCTCACCGGTAGCCAACGCCAGGCCCAATGCCGACAGGCACGACAGCAGCATGTAGATCAGAATCGTGTACTTGCGGCCGATCTTGTCGTTGAAATACGCAGCCGAGAAGTAGCCCGGAATCTGCGACAGATAAATCAGGATGGTGTACGAGAAGCTCTTGGTGATCGTGAAGCCGCGTTCCACCAGCAGGCTGGGAATCCACACCAGGAAGGCGTAGTAGCAGAACAGCACGGTGATCCAGAACACCCAGACGAGCATGGTCGTGCCCAGATAGGTCTTGTTGAACAGCGATGCCAACTTGGCCATTGAGCCTTGCGGTTCGGCCGCAACGGAACCGGCTTTGCGAGTCGCGACCGGCGTGGGCAGCGGACGGCCCAGTTTCTGTTCGACTTCGGCTTCGATAATGGAGCAGATGCGGTTGGCTTCGGCGGTCTGGCCGCTGTGCTCAAGCCACCGGGGCGACTCGAACAAAGACTTGCGCCACCATAGCAGAAACACCACCGGCACGGACGCGATGATCATGATCCAGCGCCATCCATCGTCGCTCAGAGGCACGATGAAATAACCCAGCAAGGCCGACATCACAAAGCCAAACGAGAAGAACCCGGCCAGCGCGCCTGTGAACCGTCCGCGATACTTGCTGCTGACGAATTCAGCCAGATACGGCGCGATGATGGCGCCTTCGGCGCCCATGCCGATGCCCGCGATCATGCGCAGGATATAGAACTCGTGATAGTTCCGGGCGAAGGCATTGATGAAGGTCGCCACGCAGAACAGCAGCAAGGCCCACATCATGATCTTCTTGCGGCCGTAGCGGTCTCCCAGAATGCCGGAGAACAGCGCGCCTACCAAAAAGCCTACGTAGGTGCTGCTGGCGATCCAGCCGACCTGTCCGGTGGACAGGCCCCATTGAACGCGCAACGACGGGATGATGAACGCAATAATGCCTGCGTCCAGCGCTTCAAATGCAAGCCCCAGGCCGCCGATCAGCAGCAGCCGGAAATGAAAACTGGAAAACGGCAACCGCTCAAGGCGGTCCGATACGGAATACATAGTGAAGTTCCGGGAGAGTTTGAGAAAAGACGACAGCCGTCGGTCTTAGTCAGCAATCATTCTTGTGCAGCAAGCCGCGGTTGACGATCAGCTTGATCGAGTCGGGTTTGGTCAGCAGTTCGATGTTGGCGAGCGGATTACCGTCTATCAACAGCAGATCCGCGTAGGCGCCCTCGCAGACTTCGCCCAGCAGGCCTTCTTGATTCAGGATCTCGGCGCCGATCAGCGTTGCTTGCTGGATGACCTTGGCGTTGCCCAGCACGCGGCTGCGCAGCAGCAGCTCGTCGGCCTGCATGTAGTGGGTTTCGCCCAGCAGATCGCTGCCGTAGCCCATCTTCACGCCCACCTCGTCCAGGATTTCCAGCGCCTTCAAGCCTTGGGTGCGCACGGTGGCGATCTTCTTGACCGAGTCCATCGGCAAGCCATAGCGCTCGCCATCATTGGCCAGCCCTTCATAGGTAATGAGTGTGGGCACCATGTAGGCGCCGTGCTCTTTCATCACCTGCGCGGCCTCGTGGTCGACCAGATTGCCGTGTTCGATGGTGCGGACACCGCAGCGCACGGCGCGCGAGATCGCGCGCGGCGTGTAGGCATGCGCCATCACATAGGTGCTGGCGTTGGTGGCTTCTTCAACAATGGCGATCAGCTCGGCCTCGGAGAAGCCCAGGTTCTGGATCGGATCGTTGGGCGAAGCCACACCGCCCGACGCCATCACCTTGATCTGGGTTGCGCCCTTCAAGATTTCTTCGCGCACGGCCAGGCGGCAGTTGTCCACGCCGTCTACGACACGGCCAATGTTGCCGATCTTGACCGAGCAAGGGCACGGGTCCAGTTCGTCATTGCGCGGGCGGAAATCACCATGGCCGCCCGTTTGCGACAGCGCCTTGCCCGAGCAGAACAAGCGCGGCCCGTCGATCACGCCGTCCAGCACGGCCTGCGCCAGTGCCCAGTCCGCGCCGCCAGCATCGCGCACCGACGTAAAGCCGCGATCCAGCATGCCCTGCATGATGGGCAGGGCGCGCAACAGCGCCAGCGCGTTCGGCAATGCCGCCACACGGCCCAGATTGAACGACGACGCCACCACGTGCACGTGGCAGTCGATCATGCCGGGCATCAGGGTCATGCCCTTGGCATCGATGACTTGCGCATCTTCACGCGTCAGATCTTCAGCGCTGATGCGAGAGATCAGTCCGTCCTCGATCAGCACATTCGCAGCGCTTTCAAGAACCAGCGTTCTGGTATTCAAGATCTTGCA
Source organism: Achromobacter seleniivolatilans (assembly GCF_030864005.1). NCBI lineage: Bacteria > Pseudomonadati > Pseudomonadota > Betaproteobacteria > Burkholderiales > Alcaligenaceae > Achromobacter > Achromobacter seleniivolatilans. The sequence continues at coordinate 5,622,150 of NZ_CP132976.1, read as the reverse complement.
ATTCTTAACAACAACCGGCTTCATAAATAAATCACGCTATCCGTTCAACATGCAGGGAAATTCAGCATGGCGAACTCTACCGGTACAATCGAAGCGTCCGATACCGGGTCTCCCCCTAGGCGTTCGACACAAATTCGAACAGCCTTATGAGCTTTACTCATACCCCCAATGAAACGCCGCTGCCCTACCCTTTCTGAGCTGAATGCGTTCGTGGCTGCGGCTCGCCATTTATCGTTTTCAAAAGCGGGCAAAGAGCTGTTCGTCACGCAAAGCGCCATCAGCCGGCACATCGCGACACTGGAAAATTATCTAGGGCATGCGATGTTCATCCGCGCCACCAATGGCTTGCAATTGACGCGCATGGGGGCAACGTATCTAAGCCTGATCCGGCCGGCCTTGCACACGCTGGAAAGCGCTACGTCGCAAGTCATGACGACGCAGCAATCCGCTAAGTCGTTGAACCTGTCAGCCGCGCCCACCTTTGCCGCGCAGTGGCTGTTTCCGCGGTTGAAGACGTTCCGCGAAGTACACCCGGACATCTCGATTAACTTCGTGCGCTACAGCGTCGCCGACTACAAAAGCACCGAACTGGATTTTGATGCGTCCATTCAGTATGGATACGGAGACTGGCATGACGGTAATGCCACCTATCTGACCGGCCGCGAAACCCGCGTCGTGTGTTCACCCGAATACTTGAAGCAGCAGCGCATCAGCAGTTTGGAAGACATTAAAAAATGCACGCTGCTGCAACACATCGAGATTCCGCTTTCCTGGGAATACTGGTTTTCCACTTATACCGGTGATTATGATCGGGCCCGTTTCGGCCCGGGCTTCAATTTGTTTTCGATGGTGATGCAAGCCGCATCATCAGGCTTTGGCGTGGCGTTGATGCCCGACTGCCTGATTGAAAAAGAACTTGCCACCGGTCAATTGGTCGATGTGTTTGACCGCAGCTTTGAAAGCCCGCTGGGTTATTACCTGTGCGCGCCGAACTGGCGCAGCAATATGGAAAGCTATGACCGGTTGAGCCAATGGCTGTCGCACGAGTGCTTTCATAGCGGCGCGGCGCCTGTCAATTCCCGGACGCCGCCCGGCAAGAGCAGCGCAGCGGACTGCCCGTACTGCGACGCAAATTCCGCATAGTGGATTTAACGGGAATTCCCCGATACTCCCGCCCTACCCCCCTGGCTACCATTCCGCGCACCTCAGGCTTGGTCTGAAGAACAAATGCGCTCAGAGCGCGGAGACACCATGAAAGCACTCAAACATGTCGCGGCAGGCACCGCCTTACTTATTTCGTCCTGGACTGCCCACGCCGGGGTGACTTTTGATGCGGTCAAGAACAAAGGCTTTGTTCAGTGCGGCGTGTCCACCGGTGTCGCGGGATTCTCCGTCAACGACAGCAAGGGCGGCTGGATCGGCCTGGACGTAGACCTGTGCCGCGCGCTGGCCATCACCATGTTTGGCGATGCCTCCAAATCCAAGATCATGGCCGTCAGCGCCGTGCAGCGCTTTACCGCCTTGCAGTCCGGCGAAGTGGACGTGCTGCCGCGCAACACCACCCTGTCACTGACCCGCGACACCACGCTGGGCCTGATCGGCGTTGGCGTGAACTACTACGACAGCCAGGGCATCATGGTGAACAAGTCCCTGAACGTGAAGAGCGCCAAGGAACTGGACGGCGCCACGGTCTGCGTGCAGCCCGGCACCACCACCGAACTGAACCTGTCTGACTGGTTCCGCTCGCAGAACATCGTCTTCAAACCGGTTGTCGTGGAACGCCTGGACGAAATCATCCGCGCCTTCGCGGTGGGACGCTGCGATGCCTTCACCGGCGACAAGTCCCAGCTGGCCGCAGCCCGCACCAACCTGGAGAACCCGGAAAAGTACGACATCCTGCCGGAGAACTTCTCCAAGGAACCGCTGGGTCCCATGGTGCGCCAGGGCGATGAACAATGGTTCAACGTCGTGCGCTGGACAATGTTTGCCATGCTTGAGGCCGAGGAATACGGCATCACGTCGAAAAACGTGGATGAGATGCTGAAAAGCACCAACCCCAACGTGCAACGCCTGCTGGGTGTAACCCCGGGGATGGGCAAAAACCTGGGGGTAGACGACAAGTGGGCTTACAACATCATCAAAAACATTGGTAACTACGGCGAGAGCTTTGAAAAGAACCTGGGACCCAGCAGCCCGCTGAAGCTGACCCGTGGTTTGAACGCCTCGTACCGTGATGGCGGCTTGATGTACGGATGGCCGGTGCGTTAATCGCGATTGACAGAGTCTGAATGGCTGGCTGGCGCGCACAGCGCCAGCCAGCGGTTCGATGCGCTCTCGGTACTTCCCGTACACTGAACTCGCATCTGTACCCGGCGGCGCCCCTGTCCGCCCTTTCACCGACTCATGACAACCACTCCCTATTCCGCTCAGTTCTTCCCCGCAGGATTCGTCCCCACCGAAGAACAGAGAAAAATCCAGACCTCGCAAAGCCGGACCAGCCTTGTCATCGCCAACGCGGGCGCGGCAAAGACGACCACCTTGGCGCTGCGGATCGGAGAAGCGCTTACCCGGGGGCTGGCGCCCGAAGACATACTTGCCCTGACCTTCACCGATGAAGCGCGGCAAGTCATGCAGGCGCGTCTGGTGGAAGTGGGCATTGCCTATAACACTGCCAAACGGATCAACGTGCAAACCGTTGAAGAGTTTGCGCAACGTGTTCTGTCGAAAATCGAAGATGGCAAGCCAGAGGTTCTGCATTCCACCCGAGAGCAGCAGAGCTACGCGTTGACCGCGCTGGACGGCGTGGGGGAAAGCAACCCGCAATTTGCGGATGCACTTGATATCCGCACACACAACACCGCCGTCAGCCAATTCCTGGATAACCTGCTGAAGCTCAAAGCCATGATGCGGCTTTCAAGCGACGACAACATCGATCCCGAATACACAGCGCAAAGCCTGAATATTCCGTTGACAGATTATCTGTGGGCCGTCGAATATGAAAAGCAGCGCGTGGATGTATTCGGCTTTGTCGATGCGCGCGGCTTTTTTGATGCCACTTATGATCTTGCCTGCCTGCTGCGATCCGCGCCCGACGCGCCTGATCTGCTGCCTGCGTACAAGCTGGTGGTCTGCGACGAATTGCATGACATCAACGAAGCATCGTTCTGCATCATTCAGGCGCTGACCCGCATCGGCACGACGTACTTCGTCGGCGTGGGCGACAAGGATCAGGTCATTTATTCGCACTTGGGCGCAGACGAATCGTTCCTGCAATATCGCATCGCTGCGAGCTTCCCGGATTGCGTCAGCTTTCCACTGACGATGACCTACCGCCACGGCCCGCATCTGGCCTACGCGATGGAAGCCTTCAAACGCAAACCCGTCGACTCGAATCTTCCTTTGCGCACAGAGGTTCACGAACTGCACTACGCCAGCGCATCGGGCGTATGCGGCCCGGAAGTCATCAAAGCCATTCATCAATGGAAGCAGGATGGCAAGCCGCTCGATCACTGCTGCATCCTGCTGCGCGACGGCCATCAGTCGATAGAAATAGAAAATGCGCTGATGAGCGCAGGCGTGCAGTACCGCACGCTAACCATGAAGAGTTATCTGCTGCGCGAAGAAATCCTGTTTCTGCGAGGCATGATTGCGATTGCGCTGGACGATTTCCACCACGTGGCATCACCAGCAACGCGTGAAGCCATTGTCGAGGCCCTGGCCACCTTTGCAGAGGTGCCATTGACGCCCCAAGAGCTTCGTGAGGCAAAAACCACGATCGCCAAAGAGCCCTCTTCGCTAAAGCACTTTTTTGACGGCCAGATTCAGCGAGTGGGCAGTGTTGCCGCCCGCACGCGCATCGCGGATGCGGTAGCGTACTTGCGTGGATTGTCTGTCGATACGCTGGCACACGGCGCACTTGAAAAAGTCTGCGAATTGGTCGATATGGATAAGCTGGCAAAGCGCCTGTATGTTCATCCCTATGAAGCGTCTGTGGTCACCAAGTCCGTCAGCGGGTTCATCACCACGGCTCGCAACTCTGGAAAAACCCTGCGCGAGTTCTCTGAATGGATTGGCGCTGCGGAAGCCTTTGCCGGCGCACGGCCGGGCAAGAACGCGGTGTTGATGGACTGCATCGTGAACGTCAAGGGCAAGGAATTCGATCATGTGATCTTGCCATTCCTGGACGCGGGCGAATTTCCGAATCCGCTACGGAAGCTCGGCGAAGAAGAGAACCTGTTCTATGTTGCCGCAACCCGGGCGAAATCACGCCTGAGCCTGATTTACTCTGCCGAACCCGCGCTACGCAGCGGATTCATTGCGCAATTGCAGTTGGCAAGCGTCCAAAAGCGGGCAGACACCGCTCTGAGGCGCAATCTGTCAGCGCCCGTCAAAACGGTAGGCCATCGTGACCTTAAGGTCGCATACGCGAACCGGGACGTCGTGAAGGCGATGGGCGCACAGTGGGACAAGACGCGCAAGGTTTGGTACGTGCCTAGCCACCTGGACCCCGAGCCATTCAGGAATTGGTTCGCGGACCAGTAGGCCTGTAAGCACAAACAAGACGTCCCCTAGGGTTAGCCGCAATTTGCGTCGCTGCTCGCGACTCGTACCGTACGGTAAATATGTTTATCGTACAAAGTTCGAGCCACATCATTGGAGCAGCACGTGAAGCAGTAGAGGTCTAACCCAAGGGGAAGTCGTCATGAAACGTCGCAGTGCGTTGAAGCTGATGGGGGCCGCCGCCGGCCTGAGTCTGACAGGTAGAAGTTGGGCGCTGGATGGGCCCTACCCGTCCCGCGTGATCAAAATCATCGTCTCATCCACACCAGGCAGCGCCACCGATCTTGCGGGGAGGCTGGTCGGTGACCTGCTCTTTGCCAAGTACGGCCAGAGCGTGGTGATTGAGAACCGCGCCGGCGCCGGCGGCGTCATCGGCATGCAAGCCGCAGCCTCGTCCAAACCCGATGGCTACACCCTGACTACCGGCGGACTGGGCCACAACGTTCTGCCACCCGCAACCCTACGCGGCTTACCCCTGGATATTCCCACTGCGTTGCTGCCCATTGCGCAGGTTGCTGAGTTCGTCAATGCGCTGGTCGTGCGGGTGGATCACCCCGCCAATTCCGTATCCGAGCTGATCCAGTACCTGAAAACCAGCAAGCGCAAGCCGCTGTATGGCAGCAACGGCATCGGCAGCTCGTCGCAGATGACGGCCGAACTCTTCGCCATGCGCACCGGCCTGCAATTCGACCATGTACCGTACAAGGGCGCATCCGAAGCGCTGGTAGGCACCGCCAACGGCGATCTGGACATCTGTTTCATGAACCTTCCGCCCACGTTGCCCATGGTGGAAGGTAAACGCCTGAAGGCGCTGGCGGTAACCAGCGCCTATCGGGCACGGCAATTGCCCCAAGTGCCGACGATGCAGGAACAGGGCATGGCGGACTTCGACGTGACGAGTTGGCTGGGCATGTATGCGCCCGCCAAGGTCGATCCCGCCATCATCGCCCAGCTGTCCGACGTCATTGTCACCAGCCTGGCCACGCCCGAGTTCCAGGCGCGCATTATCGGCGCAGGGTTTGAACCCAAGCTGCGCAATGCCTCTGAATTCCAGGCGTTTTCAGCGGCGGAGTTCAAGCGTTGGAGCGACGTGGCCAAGCAAGCCGGGATCGTTGTGGACTACGGCGGCAAGTAAAAGGCAAAGCACAGCCGGGGCCGCCTGCAACAGGCGGCCCCAGCTGTGCTTGCGGCGCCAAGGCAGGTCAGGCGCGAGCCTGCCAGACCTCTGGATTTACCATTGCCTGCGGCTGTTTGTTGGCCAACGCATCCATCAAATTGGCTACGGCCAGATCGATCATGGCGCGCCGTGTTTCGTGCGTGGCGCTACCCACGTGAGCTTGCAACACCACGTTGGGCAGCTCGCATAGCGGGCTGGTTGGCGGCAACGGCTCTTGCTCCATGACGTCCAGCCCCGCCCCCGCGATGGTGCCGGCGCGCAGCGCGTCAATCAACGCGGCTTCGTCAACCACCGGCCCGCGAGCAGTGTTGATCAGATAGGCAGTGGGTTTCATCAGGCCGAGTTCACGCTTTCCGACGGAATGCCGCGTCTCTGCGGACAGCGGAATGTGAACACTCAGCACGTCGGACACCTTGAACAATTCATCGCGTTCCACGTACGACGCCAGACCTTCCGCCTGCGGATCTTGCCGGCGGTTGTGATAGACCACTTTCATGTCGAAAGCCTGCGCGGTGCGCGCCACCACGCGGCCGATGCGGCCCATGCCCAGCAGGCCCAACGTCTTGCCGCGTATGTCGCGCGTCAATGGAAAAGCCCCCTTCGCCCAACCGCCGCTGCGCACAAAGGCGTCTCCCGCCACCAGATTGCGGGCCAGGCAGAGCATCAGGCCTATCGTCACATCCGCCACCGCGCCGTCCAGCACGCCCGGCGTATTGCAGATCAGCACCTTGCGCTTGGTGGCGGCCGCCAGATCAACGTTGTCAAAACCCACCGCGAAATTCGAACTGACGATTAGCGCCGGCAAGGCATCCAGCAGATTCTGATCGACCTTGGTGCGCATGGTGCAGACCATCCCTGTGATCTGTGCGCGCGCCTCTGCCGATACGGTTTCGGCCGGATTCTGTCCCGTTGGCACCTCGACAATCTCGCACTGCGCGGCCAGACGTTCACGCAAATCTGGCGGAAGCGGCGCGGATACGATGACTTTGGGCTTTTGATTCATTTACGGCTCCAGAAGGGTCAGGGTTCGATTGCTTCGACATCAGTGGCAAACACCTGTTGCTCACCAGCGCCGACCAAAGCAGGTTCCGTCGGATGATCCAGAAATTGGACGATCAGCCAGAACCCGTCCTGCGGGTTCTCTACGATCTCGGCAATTGCTCCGCCCGCCATGCGCACGCGCACGCCAGGTTGCAGATCGACGAGGTTGATGGATTTGTTGTCAGCCATGTCTTGTTCTCCTTCGCGCGGCCCGCGGCTACATCTCAAGCTGTGCCGACGGCACGCGCACCCGGATGCCATCCAGCTCGGGCGTCATGATCACCTGACAGGACAGCCGGCTGGTGGCGCAACGCTCTGGCACCACCTCAAGCAATGCTTCCTCTGCCATGCCCGGCGGCCCCAGCCGCGCATGCCAGGACGCGTCCACCTGCACATGACAGGTGCCGCAGATGGCGCCTCCGCCGCACTCAGCGACGATTCCGTCCAGGCCGTCGCGCCGGGCCGCTTCCATCAGCGACCAATCGTCGGGAACATCCAGCACCTGTTCGGCGCCGTCGGGCAGTTCAAATATGGCAACGGGCATGTTGGCTTCCTGATGGGTTGTGGGCGCAATTCACGCGACGGATTCCGGCGAACCGATACGCGGCACGCTCTTGATGAATTCAACCGGGCTATCCACGGCTTCAATCGCGGCCAGCCTGCCTTGCTGATATCGCTCCACCAGCCATCCCTTGGCGGTGGGCAGCAACTCGTCGCGGCACGGCTTGGATGAATCGACCAAGCCCGCCATTTGCAAACGCCGGCCATGCTGTTCCGACCAGAAGGTGGGCGGACGCGGCGCAGGCGGACTTTTTCCGGCGATGGCGGCGGCCGCCGTACGCGCCTGCATCAGCGCGTTCTGCACGCTTTCGATCCGGGCATGGCGTTGCAGCTCACCGCGAAAGGCGCTGGCGCAATCGCCTATGGCATACACATCCGGCGCAGAGGTCCGGCAGCATTCGTCAACCACAATGCCATCCCGGCACGTCAACCCAGCGGCCTCTGCCAGCGCGGTCTCAGCGATGGCGCCTATCGAAACCAGCACCAGGTCTGCATCCAGCGCGGAGCCATCGGACAGCTGCGCGCGCCAGCCTGTGCCGGTGCGCTCCCATTGCGCAACCGCAGCACCATGGCGGATTTGTATTCCAGCCTCGTGGTGCATGGCGCCGATGCGCATCGCGGTGGCGTCTGACACCTTGCCCGCCATGACGGAGCCGCCCTGCTCCAGCACCAGAACGTCTGCGCCCAGCTTGCGCGCCGAGCAAGCCGCCTCCAGGCCCAGATACCCCGCGCCTATCACCAACAGCCGGACACCCGGGCGCAGTGCGTCACGAAGCCGGTGCGCGTCATCCAGACTGCGCACCGAGTAAACCTGTTCGCCTGCGACTTCTGCAATGCCGCGGGCGCTGGCGCCAGTCGCCATGACGCAGTGTTCATAGCTGACAGTGCGCCCCGATCGCGTGGACAAGGTATGCGCCGCCGTGTCGATGCTGACTACCGGGTCCCCTGCCACCACCACCACACGCGATTTTTCGTAGGCGCTATCGGCCCGCAACGCGATACGCTCAGAACTCGTCACGCCAGTCAGCAACGCCTTGGACAGCGGAGGCCGTTCGTAAGGGGCATGGATCTCTGCCCCAAACAACGCCACCTCACCTTCAACACCCGCCGCACGCAGCGCCCAGGCGCACTCCACGCCCGCGTGTCCTGCACCGATGATGGCCGTATGTACCCGCTGCAACCGGGAAGACGATTCCATAACGCTCATGCTCCAAATTTCAGTGAAATGTTGGCGCGAGAGGCCACTTGCTTCCAGCGCACCAGTTCAACCCGATTCAATTCCGCAAATGCCGCCGCGCCAGAAGGCTTGGGCTCAAAGCCTGCCGCAACCAGCGTTTCGCCGGCTTGCGGTCGCGCCAATCCTTCCTGCAAGGCAGCGCTTAACGTCTGCACCAATTCTGCCGGCAGCCCCGCCGGCCCATACAAACCCAGCCAACTGGTCACATCAAAGTCCTTCACCCCTTGTTCCGCCATGGTCGGCACATCGGGCAGTTGCTTGCTGCGATAGCTGCTGGTGACGGCGATTGCCCGGATCGATCCCTTGCGGATCAGGCCCATCACGGGCGGCAGGTTGCTGAAGCTGAAATCCAGATTGCCGTTGACCACGTCCACCAGCATCTCACCGCTACCCTTGTACGGCACGTGCAACAGATTGGTGTCGGTACGCTGCGCGAAGAACGCAGTGGTCAGGTGTACCGACGTGCCGATACCGTTGGACCCGTAATTCAAACCGTCCTTGCTGCGGGCGCGGGCAGCGGCGATCAGATCATCCACACTGCGTATTGGTGAATCGGCCCGCACGATCAGCACATTGATGAACTCGGCCATCTGCCCGATCGGTGTAAAGGCTCGCGACGTATCCAACGGCAAACCCGCCACCGTCGCCATCGGCAACACCATGCCGCCCAAGCCGTTGAGCAGCAGCGTATAACCATCGGGCGGCGCCGATGCCACATGCTGGCTGCCGATCATGCCATTGGCGCCTGGGCGGTTTTCCACCACCACCGGCTGGCCGAACTTGCGGGTCAAGATCTCGCCCGCCAGCCGCCCCGCCACATCGGTCACGCCGCCCGGCGGATACGGCACAATCAGGCGCATCGGCTTGACCGGAAACGGCCCGTCCGCAGACCGTGACACCCCGGACACCGCCAACGCAGCGCTGCCGGCGATGGCTTTCAATACAGTACGTCTAAGCATGCTGCGACTCCAGGTATGGGCGTGTCTCACCCTGTCAGCGGACGGGCCCTGATCGGAAAGAAAACCATCGAACTCCGGCAGACGGGCCGGCCCGGCGAATGAGCGCTAGAAGAAGATCGTTAGCGCCTTGGAAAGCAGCACGTTCTGATCCAGGTGTATTTCCCGCGACAGAATCGTCCAGCGTCCGTCACGGCGGCGCAGCACATCTTCGCGCTTGCCTACGAACAGATTGACCTCGGCTTGCAGCCGGTTCTGGTAAATCAGAAAACGCGAGCGCACGTGTACTTGTTCGCCGCCGTCTTCGTCGGGCACCACATCCAGCACGCGGATATTCGTCACCAGGTGCGACACCCGCGAGGCCGGCTCCTCGGCCCAATGAATGCCGGTCTTGATCTGGGCAACCCGCTGGCGCAGCGTATCTATGCCCTCATCGAACCACGCCGCGTCATGCTTGCCCGAGTATTCCTGCGCCAAGGCGTCGCGGCGCACATTGCGCGTCAACGGCATGCGGTAGGTGATGTTCTCGTCCAGCAAAGCCAGCCAGTTATCGAACTCGCGGTGATCCAGCAGATCGGCCTCGTAGTGCAAAAAGCGCTGCGCCTGCCACCAGATCTGCATGTCATCCACGCTGGAATCCTGCGCGATGGGCGCGCTGTCGATGGTTGCGTTCATGCCGCTCTCTCCTCGACGCGTACGCTACCGGCCATCAACTGATCCCACGACAAGCCGTTCATGAACTGCGCCCAGCGGCGGTAATAGATGCGTGCGTTCTCTTCGGTGTATTCCCCGTTCACGGCACAGCCAGGAATCTCAGGCACGGGCTGGGCGTGCCCCACGCCCATCTGATAGTTGAAATAGAGTTCGCGAGATACCGCGCCCATGCTGGCTTCGGTGGCTCCGGTCCAGTTCTCCATATCGTCGGATTCCGTCATGCCGCCCGGCCCCGAATAGCGCAAGAAGTAGTGCCGCGCCGCTTCCTTCACGGCCTCGGGCGCATCCTTGTCTACCAGATACATCCGCCACATTTCCATCTCGGTCGCGCTGATCGGATGGAACACCGCCAACGTACGCGGCTGACGCCCGTGAAACGACATATTGGGGAAGATCGTGCCCACGCTGGTCTGCACGCGCATGGCCGAACCCAATGTGCGTTCGCGCTGTTCATGCACCTGGCGGAAGTAGGCCTCCACCTCGGGATAGCGCGCGTACTGCGGCGCGTAAGGCCCTTCTTCATAGAACGGCAGACGGCCAAGCAGCCCATGACCCAGCTCGGGAAAGCAGATGGCCGAACGCGTCGCGGAAGGATCGCGCCGCCCCTTGCCGCCACCTGGCCCGATGCCCACGATGTCCACTGAGCGATGGCTGATGTCGTGATACAGATCGCCAATGAAGTTCTCGGGCGCGAATTTCCAATTGCACTTCACGCGCCACTTCTGCACACCGCCGATCACTTCCGAACCGCCCGAGCTGCCGTCGCGATTGTCCAGCGCCGCGTCCAGGTACAGCCGCATATTGCCCAGGTAATCCAGGAACGGCGGGGCATCGGCATCCCACGTCGCCCAGATGGCGCCCTTGTAGTTCACCACCTGCGCTACCGTCTTCAGGCCCCACTGTTTCTTGTCGAGCTCGCCCTTATAGTGCGTTGCATGGCCGGGCACGCCGACGAGCTCTCCCGGCTTTTCCACCAGCTTGCCGTCGGTGGAAAAGCTCCAGCCATGGTACGGACAGGTGAAGGTCCGATTGTTGCCATGGTCATAACGGCAGAGCTTCATGCCGCGGTGCGCACAGCTATTGAGCATGACCTGTATCTGCCCCTGCCGGTCACGCGTCAGGATCACGGACTCAGTCCCCATGCGCGACACAAAATAATCGTCAGGCTTGGGCACCAGGCTTTCATGGCCCACAAACAGCCACGCTCGCGAGAACACCTGCTGCAATTCCTGCTGAAAGATTTCGTCGTCGACAAAGATAGACCGGCTGACCAGCCCCTCTTCGGCGCGCACCAACTCATCGATCGATTTATGACCCATCACCACTTCCCCTTGGAGGATGCCCTGACTTTGGGCGCCTACGGTCTTTCCGCCGTGGCTGCCGCTGTACGCAAACGTGATTCCGTGTTGTCGACGTGCGTACGCGCATGCTGCCGCGCAAGCTCTACGTCGCCTTTCTCGATGGCGGCAAACAGCGCCTCGTGCTCCTTCTGCGCCTGCGCGCCCCGGCCGGCAATCTTGGCCGACCGCGCACGCGACACGCGCAGATTTTTCTTGAGCAGCACCGCCAGGAAATCGAAGAAATTCAGATAGTGTTCGTTGCGGGTAGCGCGCGCGACGCAGCGATGGAATTCCATATCCGCGTCCACACCCACCGCCACATCGCCAGACGCGATCGCATCCGCCATCTTGCGCAGAGCCTTGCGCATGGCGGCCAGGTCTTCCTCGCTACGGCGCTCGGCCGCAAGCGGCGCGGCCTCGATCTCGAAACCGCGGCGCAGCTCGACAATGCGCAGCACTTGTTCGGCATCGCCAATATCCGCCGCCTGCATACGCAACACCGACGGACGCGCCGTCTGCATAACGGTCAGGCCACGCCCCTGCTTGCTTTGTACGATGCCATCGCCTTTAAGGCGGGATACGGCTTCGCGCAGCACCGTGCGCGAAACGCCAAGCCGAGTGGCAATGGTCTGCTCAGGCGGCAGCACCTCGCCAACTTGGTAATCGCCACTGGTAATTTCATCCAGCAGCATCTCGGTAACCCGGTCCGTCAGATTGGGCTCTGACTGAAACGGCGCAACCGAATCTTTTTTCAACAGTACTCGGGAAGCTGAAGTAGGCATCAGGAAGATCGTCCGAAAACGTGCATCTCATTGCCAGCCCGCGTTGCCTCGGCTGTGTACGCGCCCTGGGAAGGGGGTGCGTTGAAAATACGATAATCGTATAAGGATATGGGAGGGTATTAGGGGAAGTGCGGATGTGGGAGGGGATCTGTGCGCTTCGCGTCTTGTTATGTTTTGTAATGCCGGCGAACTATTGGCACGACTTCTAAACACAAGAAAATACTCGAAACCTAAGCGCGGCAGGCTCCCAGCAAACCCCGTTTATGATTGCAAGGCAACGAGCACGCCCAAATGCGTTACTCTCCCCTCCCCAAATCAATCCCCCGCTAGGAGCCCCTCATGGCACAAGCTACCGCCCGCCACATCCTCGTCTCGACCGAAGACAAGTGCAACGAACTGAAGACCGCCATCGAAAACGGTGCTGACTTCGCCCAAGTCGCCAAGGAAAACTCCAGCTGCCCGTCGAGCCGTGACGGTGGCAATCTGGGTTCGTTTGGCCCGGGCCAGATGGTCAAGGAATTCGATACCGTCGTGTTCAGCGCCCCGGTTGGCGTGGTCCAGGGCCCGGTGAAGACCCAGTTCGGTTATCACCTGGTTGAAGTGACCAGCCGCAAGGACTAAGTCCCGCCGCTGCACGCAAAAAAAAACCGCCGCCAGGGGAAACCCGGCGGCGGTTTTTTTATCGTGCGTTTCGATCTGCGCTTCGATCTGCGCTTCTGTCAGTACCTACCCACGCGCTCAACAAGCGTGACACACCAGCCCGATCATTCCTTACCCGTCATCACCATGTGCGCCAGCGCATCGGCATCCAGCCCGGCCACGTCGCGCTCAATCACCTTCACGCCGCTTTTCAGAATCGCGACCCGATCCGCCAGCGCGACGACGTCTGCCATGTTGTGGCTTATCAGAATCACGGTGCGCCCTTCTTCGCGCAGCTTGCGCACCAGGTTCAGTACCAGCGCGGTTTCCTTGACGCCCAATGCAGCGGTTGGCTCGTCCATGATGACGACACGCGCATCCCAGCGCAGCGCGCGGGCGATTGCCACGGCTTGGCGTTGGCCGCCCGACATGCGTTCGACGGGGCGGTCCATGTCTTCGATAGGGACGGACAGACGCTGCAAATAGCCGCGCGCGTCCTGCGCCATGCGGCGTTTGTCCAGGATGCTGAAGACGCCCACGCGGCGCACCAGTTCCGCGCCCATGAAGACGTTTTCCCAGATGGACAAACGAGGGGCCAGCGCCAGGTCTTGGTAGATCGTGGCGATGCCTTGCACCAGCGCATCATGCGGCGATCCGAACACGACCTTCTTGCCGTTCAGGCTCAGTTCCCCGCCGCTCGGTTCTTGCGCGCCGGAGATGATGCGGATCAGTGTGGATTTGCCTGCGCCGTTGTCGCCGCAGATGGCCATGACGCGGCCTTCTGGCACATCCAGATCTACGCCCTTCAAGGCCTCAACAGCCCCATAGGATTTACGAACCTGGCGTAGCGACAAGGCGGCGGTCATGGCGGTCAACTCTTACTTGGCTGCGGGTTGCAGGAATTTCTGGACGTTGGTGGCGTCTACCAGGACCGAGTCCATGAACAGGTACGGACCGGCGGCGACTTTCTCTTTCGGTTCTTTCTTCACAACGATGCGGTCGATCGAATCAATGGCGCTGACGCCCAGTTGTTCAAAGGGGATCATCATGGTGGCGGTGATCAGGCTGCTGGGGTCCGCGATGCGGCGGTATGTTTCAGGGCCGCCGTCGACCGACACCAAGGTGATGTCGCCCTTCTTCATGCCCTGGGATTGCAGCAGGTCGTCGATGACATAGGCTTGTCCGTCGAACGATGCCCACACGCCCTTGAACTGGCCTTGGTGACGCAGGAACAGGGCTTGCATACCGTTGCGCACGTCATCACGCCAACTCTGCGTTCTGGCCATGCTGAATTTGGCCAGGTCTTTGACGGCGGTGTTTTCCGTCAGGACGGCGTCCAGCATCTTGCCGCGAATGCGCGTGCCTGAATTGCCGTCAAAGCGGGCGGACAGGATGTTGCCTTGATAGCCCATCTTGCCCAACAGGTACAGCACGGACTGCGCGCCAGTGGCGTATTCGTTGACTTCGACGTCAAACAGCATGTGCGGGCTGGCGCCCGACATGACGCCCACAACCGGGATGCCTTTCTCTTTGGCGGCTTGCAGCTGGGCATCGGTTTCCACAGGCTTGCCCATGGCGATGACGATAGCGTCGACCTTTTTGTTGACCAGCGTATCGAGCTGTTCGGCCAGTTTGGGCAGCGAGCCTTCGGCGTTCAGTTGAGTGACCGTCCAGCCCTTGGCTCGGGCGGCTTCTGCTGCGGCGTTGGCGACGCGGGCGTGGGTCTCGGACGACATCTGAAAGGCGACAACACCGACTTCAAAGGCGTGGGCAGCGCTTGCGGCTAGCGCCTGGACGGCGAAGACGCTGGCCAGCAGCGTGCGCTTTACGAATGTATTCATGGTGGTTTCCCCTTCCGATCAGAATTTGAAGGCCGCTTTCTTCAGCACGGCCGATGACACCGCGACGGACGCGATCATGATGAAGCCCAGCACGATGTCTTGCACGTAGTACGGCGCGCCCATCAGGACAAGGCCGTTGCCCAGCACTTTCAGGATCAGAGCAGCGACGAGCGTGCCCGGGATGTTGGCGTGGCCGGGATTGAACATCGTCATGCCCAGCAGCACCGCCGCAATCGCATACAGGAAGTAGTCGCCGGCCATGTTGGGCGCGGCGGACGACAGGCTGGACGTCAGCAGAATGGCGGCCAAGCCCGCGCAGACGCCGGACAGGGCCAGGCCGATGCTTTTCATGGCGCGGATGTTGATGCCTGCCAGACGCGCGGATTCTCCGGCTTCGCCGGTGGCGGTCATGCGCGCGCCGGTGCGGGTCCATTTGATCAGGAAATAGGCGGCCAGCACGGTACCCAGCATCCACAGGACCAGCGCCGGAATGCCTAAGGGTTTGGCCCGGGCAAGATCGGTAAAGGCGGCCGGCCAGCGGCCCACATACGACACGCCGTCGGTCAGCATGAAGGCGAAACCGCGCGCCATGGCGGCCATGCCCAAAGTGGCGATCAACGACGGAACACGCAGGCGGGTGACGGCAATGCCGTTGACCAGTCCGCAGAGCAGGCCGACACCCAAACCCGCGCCTACGGCTAGCAGCACGGGTTGCCCGGTGTGGACCAGGGCGCCAGTGACGACGGCGGCCAGGCTGGCCACATCGGCTACCGACAAGTCCAGCTCGGCGGTGACCAGCGCCAGCGTGAAGCCCACGGCGATGATGGCCAGGAAGCTGGTTTCCTTGGCGATGTTCAGCAGATTATTCGGCGCTGCGAAATTCTGGGCCGCTATTGCGAAAAAGCCCACCAGGACTAATCCCGCGATTGCCGTGCCGTACTTTTCCAGAATGCCGCGCATCGAATCGACCCTTGCTGCGTTTGTCGTGTTGTGAATGCAAGGGCCAACAATCAACCGCCTGCCGGGCTGTCGCGCCCTGATGGCGTAGCAGTTTATACCCGGGCGGCGCCGGACAGGGCGCATTGTGTTCGCGCGCCACCTAGGGTTTTTACGGCAGGCGCAGTCCGGCCAGGGCGTGGGACACCGGGGCAAGCGCAGCTTCGGCGGCCCGGAACTGCGCGTACATGGCGCGATAGGCTTCTGTCCGGCCGGCTTGAGGCTCGTAGCGCCGGGCAACTCGGACCAGAGCGTCTTGGGCAGCAGCGAAGCCGGGGTAGCGGCCCAAGGCCGTCCATGCCGTGACCGCCGCGCCGAGAACGCCGGGTTGCTCGGCCTGACCGACCACCACGGGGCGCTCGCAGATGTCGGCCTTGACCTGGCA
This sequence comes from Achromobacter seleniivolatilans, assembly GCF_030864005.1. Classification (NCBI taxonomy): domain Bacteria; kingdom Pseudomonadati; phylum Pseudomonadota; class Betaproteobacteria; order Burkholderiales; family Alcaligenaceae; genus Achromobacter; species Achromobacter seleniivolatilans. The sequence continues at coordinate 5,605,921 of NZ_CP132976.1, read as the reverse complement.
CCACTGCGCGTTGGACGCCGCGCCGCCACCGAATCGTATTTCGGTCACAGCGCGGCCCAAGGCGACTTCGGCGCGTTCCAACACAATGCGATTCAAAAAGGCCACGCCTTCCAGGACGGCCCACGTCAGGTCGCCGGGACCGTGGCGGCGGTTCAGGCCAACGAATGCGCCGCGCAGATGCGGGTCCCAGTACGGTACGCGTTCGCCTTGCAGGTACGGCAGAAACAACGCAGGCTGCGGGTCGCGAGGCGCATGTAGCAAGGCGCTCATCGCATCGCCAACGCCTGCCATTCCATCCGTGCCCAAGCGTCCCAGCAGCGGTAGCAGCCACGCCACAGTGTCCGCGCCGTTCTGGCCCGGTCCGCCGATCTGATGATTGCCGTTACCCCAATCGACCGTCATCAATCCTTGCGCCGGCACCGGCTCGGCGCCGATAGCGCCAAAGACTTCAGTCGTGCCTGAGATGTTGTAGGCATAGTCCAGCCGTAAGGCGCCCAGACCGGCGACGGCTGCCCAGGTGTCGTTAGAGCAGGCGACCACGCTGCGGCCTGCCAAACGGCCTAATGCACCCGGCAGGCCGGCCTGTACAGAGGCGACGATAGCCAGGGGGTCCAGCAAAGGCGGGACCCATGCGGGATCAGCCCCTATTGCCGTGAGCAGATCGGGGCCGGTCCCATTTGCCTGACTCGCGGTTGCCGCCAAGCGCGCCATCGACACCGTATCGCTCGCCGCCCTGCCCGTCAGACGGAAGTTCAGATAGTCCTTGGGTTCCAGCACGACTCGTACTCGCGCCGCGTGCTGCGGTTCGGTACGCAGCAGCCATGCCACGCGCGCCCAAGGATGAAAGGCGTTGATCTGTTTGACCTCGGGATGCGTCGCCGGCATTGCTGTCAGCCAATTGCCCACATCTGCCGCCGTGCGCGTGTCGCGCCACGTAATGGCCGGACGGATGGATGCGCCTTCGGCATCGACAAACACCTGGGTGCGGGTGACGCCGCAGATGGCAATGGCCTCTATCGCGTCAAAGCTGGCCCCAGCCTGCCGGGCCAGATCGCCGGTCAAGGTTTGCAGGCCGCGCCACCAGGCGTCGGCGTCAATTTCATCCCAGCCGGGGTGATCGCCTGAACCTGCCGGACTGTCAATAAAGCTGGAATGAACAATGCCGCCGGTCTCGTTCACCAGCGCGGCCCGGAATCGCGTGCCGCCCAGATCTACAGCTAGCACCGTGCTCATGATTGCCCCTGCGCTGATGCAGGCATCGCCGTGCTAAGGCGAGCCGTGAAAGACTGGCCATCGTCCATCAAAGGCGGGGCATGTCGGGGTATGGATGGAAGAACGTGGCTGTCAGGCATAAGTGGCGCGTGGCGCGGTATCCGGTCTGTTCGGCGTCTGGTGATTGTATTTCAGGGTGCTGGCAGCGCAGCCGTGCCAGCGCCACACGCTTGGGGTATTCTCGCCAGACGCCACCCGGCGTGCTGCAAGTTACCCAAGCGTTACCCCTTCACCAAGAATGGAGACGACGATGAGCGGTTACTTTGTATTGAAGCGTAGCGGGGCGCATTTCATGTTCAATCTGCATGCGGGCAATCACGAAGTGATTCTGACCAGCGAGCAATACACCACCAAGGCATCGGCCGAGGGCGGCATCGCGGCGGTGCAGAAGTATGCGGCGGATGATGAACGGTATCACCGCAAGACCGCAAAGGATGGTTCGCACTATTTTGCGCTGGTGGCGGCCAATCACGAGTCCGTGGGGCGCAGCGAGATGTATTCATCGGCGCAGGCGCGGGACAAAGGGATCGAGTCCGTGAAGGCGAACGGACCCAAAGCGCAGATCAAAGACCAGACCTGATGTGAAATCCAAGCTGTGCGAGCCGTCCCGAGGAAGTGGGACGGCTTTTTCTTGCGGCCTACCGCGAGGTCCCCGGCCTACGGAACACGCTGTAGCTCTGGCGATACCCATTTGCCATCAAGCAATTCTGGTTTGGGCCAGTAGTAGCGCATCGTGACCATGAAGGGTCCGTTAGGCGCTGGCAGCCAGTTGGCGTCCTTGCCCTTGCCCGGCGATTGCGCCTGGATATAAATCGTCAACCCGCCGTCCGGGTCTTTCTTCAAAGACGGCAGCATGGGCGAATTGATCAGGTAGCGGTTGATGGGGTTCTGCGTCAGCAACTGTTCGGGCAGACGGTACATGGTCATGGACCAGAACGCGTTGACGGGGGGCAAGCTATTGGGCGCAAAGCGCAGCGTGTAGTTGTACTTGCCATCCAGCTCCTGACCGCGGCTGTCTTTTTCCAGCACGGGGTACAAGGCTTCTTCGCGGCTGTTGGCGCCGATCCCCACCTGTGTGCCGGTGGCGCGCGACAGGTAATCGTTCTTCAGTTTGCTGCGGTCGCCAAACAGTCCTTCGGTTTTACCGCCTAGCGCTTCACGATTTTTGTCGATGTTGTTCTGGGCCGTGTGCATGCCCTCTTGCAATGCGCGGCGCAACTCTGCCGACACGTGATCGGGATTGAAAGGCTGGCCGGGTTTGATGCCGATGCTGGAAAAACGCTCGCGCAACCACTTCTCGGTAGCATGCGTAGGCGCAAATTGCAGCAGGAAAGCCAGCTGGTTATAGAACTCCAGTGACGTGCGCATCTGCGCGGGCGGCATGGGAGGTATCCATTCCACCGCGGCAGGCGCCGGCGGCGCAGGCTGTTTGGTAAACGCGGACAAGGGCTGAATCTTGTAGCCGGACTGGATGCGTTTGACGTTGTCCAGATCGGCCGCGTTGAACAGCTGGGTACGGCCCACCATGTTGACGAGCTCGGTTTCCGACTTGATGACCTTGGTGATGCCCGCTGGCACGGCACCGTTCCAGCGCGGACCAGCAATCAGGAACTTGCCGCCGCCATTGCCTGTGCTGCGGCTGCCGATATACGCAAAATTGTACGTATACAGGTCCATCAATTGCAGGACGAAGTAACGCCGCTTCTCCATCGCCGGCACGGTGATGACGACAGGTTCAGCGCGCAGATCCAGCACGGCGAACGAGTACGGAGTGTCTGAATTTGGGGTGACGAATGCGGTGTCTTCGGGCGTGAAGACGCGCGCAATATTGTTCACCGTATTGAATGGACCTTTGTACTGCGGGTTGCTCTTATCGATGCTGAACGCGTACATGGTCTGATAGCTTGCAACCATGGGCGTGCCGTACAGGTAGGCTTCTTGCGCAATGCTGCGCGCTTGCTGCGCCGTCACACCATGAATACCGACAGATTGCGATCCTGTGGCCTCGTCAGGGGACGTGAAACTGCATCCGGCCAAGCCGCCGGCCAAAAAGGCAGCAGTGATAAAACGAGCCGGCTTGAGGCGTGCCGCCAGCCAATATCCGGTGCTACTCTGACGATCGCGCATTGATGGCTCCAACACTTCGTGATGTTGGCAACGCCCTGGTGGCGGCAGCGTCGCATGCAAGACAGACATTTCGGGGACGATTCTGGCATATTTCCCCCCGGCATAAAAGCATTGCTTTGGCTCGCGTGTCCGCTGGCCTACATAGGAACAACAGTCAGAAATGAACACGCAAGATACTGGCGCCAACGAACTCGACGCAGTCAGCCCGCTAGACATGAACATCCGTGCGCCGTCGTATTTCGTGCTGCAAACCGGACACCACTGCGCGGCATGCAAGCAATCCACACCGGTGTTTGCGCTGGCCGTGCCGCCTGGTCACGAAAGCACCGAAGCCGATATTGAACTGGACGAAGATAGCGCCAACACCATGGGGCTGGACCCCGATGCGTTCCACGACTGGCTGTTCAGCCCGGTGCAATGGCTGAAGGTCTCCGGCCCTGCCTTGATTTCGCAGACGGGCCTGTTGTCCGAGTCTGTCGCACAGACACTGCAAGGCTTGGCGCCGGCGTTCCGGCCGGACCCGGCCAGCCATGGCCAATGGACCAATTTTTGCGAGCATTGCGGCAAGGCCGTATGGGAAGGCCTGTTGTACCCGACCGTGGGCCAGCCCTTCTGCCCCAAAGACGATATTGCGGCTGCCCGCATCAACGTGCATACCGTGAATGCGCCGTTCGCTGCGTTCTACGGCATGTGCTGGTCAGACAGCTATCGCAATAAATGGCCGCTGTTCAAACGCCTGGGCGTGGAATGCAGCGAGGCGGACTGACGCCTGCGCTGCAACGTTTCTGCTGTATATAGCGCCCGCTGCTCCGGCTTAATTTGACCAACCGCCGTCGATGATGTGCACCGTGCCGGTGGTGAAACTGGATTCATCGCTGGCCAGGTAGACAACCAGCGCGGCGACCTCTTCTGCGCGGCCGACGCGGCCCACAGGCTGGCGCGCGACAAAAGCGGCGCGCACATCATCCACTGCGGTACCCGTCTGCCGCGCCTGCGCTGCAATGCGCTCTTGCAATGAAGGCGAATCGACCGTGCCGGGACAGATGGCATTGCAGCGTACGCCGCGGCCCACGAAATCCGCCGCGACCGCTTTGGTCAGCCCGATGACGGCCGCTTTGGAAGCGCCATAGGCAAAGCGGTTGGGCACCCCCTTTACGCTCGACGCGGCAGACGCCATGTTGATGATGGACCCGCCGTCTTCCAGCATCGCTGGCAGGAAGGCGCGGATGGTGCGGTACATGGCCTTGGCGTTCAGGTCCATGCTGAAGTCCCATTCGTCTTCGGGGCAATTCAGGATGGTGCCGTCATGCACATACCCTGCGCAGTTGAACAACACATCAATGGGTCCGATCTGGCTGGCGCACGCGTTGACCGCGGCACCGTCGCGCACGTTCAACCTGCGCGTGTGCAGGCTCAGAATGCCGCTGGCTGCGGCGTCGCGAGCCAGGTCGGCCAGCGCTGCCTCGTTCACATCGGTAGCCCACACCTGGGCGCCTTCTCGCGCCAGGGCTAGCGCGCTGGCGCGGCCGATGCCATTGGCGGCGGCCGTGACCAGCGCGCGCTTGTCATGCAAACGCAGGGTCATATTTGCTCTCTGGAAGGGTCTGTTGATGGCCTTAGGGGAAATCCCGGGGCTATCAGAAAACTGGCTTGTACTTAAGGGTGAAAATTGATTTCATACCTAAAGCAACTACACCAGACATCACATCCCGAGACAACCCTGAAACCGTCTGATCCCTAACCATCGCGGGTCACCCGCGCCCCCAGGAGCCGACATGGCCCGCATCGCCTCTGTTGAAATTCTTCAAGCCGACTTGGTGCCCAAGGTCGTCCGCACCGACGCGGTACAAAGCTTTGAACGGCAAGAAACCCCCATCGTGCGCATCACCGATGCCGACGGCGCTGTGGGTGTTGGCTACAGCTACACGATCGGCACGGGCGGCTCATCTGTCATCCGTCTGCTGGACGACCATCTGGCGCCGCTGTTAATCGGGCGCGATGCCGAAGACATCGAGCGGATCTGGCGCGACCTGATGTACCGCGTGCATGCCACCACCGTGGGCGCGCTGACATCCATTGCACTCGCTGCCATTGATATCGCGCTGTGGGACTTGCGGGCCCAGCGCGCCCGCCTGCCGCTGCATCGTCTGGCCGGTGGCGCAAAGCCTGATATCCCGCTCTACTCAACCGAAGGCGGTTGGCTGCACTTGACACCATCGCAGCTGGTCGAAGAAGCGCTAAAGGCCAAAGAAGCGGGCTTTGGCGGGACGAAGCTCAAGGTTGGCAAGCCGCATGTGGCCGAAGATGTGCAGCGCATCGCCGCAGTGCGCGATGCCGTCGGCCCGGGATGGGACATCATGACGGACGCCAATCAAGGCCTGACGTTGCCGGAAGCCATCCGGCGGGCGCGCTGCTTTGAACCGCTGGATATCGCCTGGTTTGAAGAACCGGTTCACGCGGATGATGTCGCGGCGCACCAGCGGCTGTCGGCATCCACGACGGTGCCCATTGCAGTTGGCGAGTCTCTATACAGCCTTGCGCAGTTCAAAGACTACCTGCATAGCGGCGCCTGCTCGGTCGTGCAGGTAGACGTAGCGCGCATCGGCGGCATCACGCCCTGGCTGAAGGTCGCCCATATGGCCGAAGCCTACAACGTGCCGGTCTGCCCGCATTTTCTGATGGAGATCCACGTGGCATTGTGCTGCGCCGTGCCGAATAGCCAGTGGCTGGAATTCATCCCGCAGCTCGATCTGATCACACATAGCGGCATGCGCATCGAGAACGGACGCGCCATCCCGTCGGATCAGCCCGGGTCTGGGATCGACTGGGACTGGCAGCGTATCAACGCGATGACGCTGCACAAGACCTTGCATCGGTGATTACTGCGCCGCCTCTGCCTGCTCGCGTGCATCCACCCGGTTTTCCAGGCGCTGTACAGGAATCTCGGCAATGGCGCTTTCCGTGGCGCTGGCCGAGGTGGTCAGGTGCTGGATCAGGTCCAACGTTGTGGAACGGCGGGTCAGCATCAGGCAGGTCACTTCCGCATCAACAACTCGCGTTGCGTGCCAGCAACCCGGCCGCATGCAAATGCCCTGCCCCTGCGGCACGCGAAACGCGGTCAGGGTGCCAAGGTTGGGGCTGCCATCGGCGGCGCTTTGCGCAACCACCTGAATAATTTCGCCCGTCAGCGGCACGATTGCCTGCTGGGTCAGCAAGTGCTTTTCAAGGTTGGAAATTTCCGGCGATTGGCTACGGTAGTTGACCCACAGCAGTTCGGCGTCGCCGCCTGCGCCCGTATTGAACAAATGTTCCTGCCAGAAATCGGTGGCCGGGTTCGAGAACAGCGGAATGCCATTGCCGTCCGGCATAGGCTTGCCCAGCATCCAGCCATAAACCGCAAACGCCTGCGGCGTCAGGTCATTGATGTCCAACTGCGAATTGCTCGTCATGCAGATCCCTGTGATGGCTTGGGCGGCGCGCCGCGTTTGGGGAATTCGGCGTCATAGTCAAAATCGCCACGCGCGATGGCCTCCAGAATGCCCGCCCTCCGGTCGGCCGCGCGCTTCAGATTGGCGGCGGTAGGCTTGACCCGGATGCGTTCCACACAATGCCGGCCGTCAAAAAAGAAGCCGATCTCGATGGATGATTCGGAAGCGGGTCTGACCCCATCGAACCCCTGACTCATCGCCTACCCCGTTTTGTTTCTGATGAGCGACATGATATCGCTTTGGTATGACGGGGTTGATCGGCGAGTCTCGCCTTTGATCGGATGTGGGCGAATCCGACGAACGCCGCAGCCGTTGCCCAATCAACGGCCGCAGCAACCGCTTAACTTTCCAGCGGTTTGCGCCAGTCGTCGGAAGCTTCCGTTCCGGCGATTTCATGCGTCCACGTGATCTTGCGGTAGGCCATGGCCACCTTGATCAGCTGCGTGAACTCGGCCTTGCTGGGATCTTGCGCGTGCGGCAGGACGCTGGTGATGTCCACAATCGTCGCGTCCTCCAATGCGGTCGTGAAAAAGTGCTCTTGCTTGCCGTCGACCGACGTGCGGTACCACTTCACTTCCACTTCCGGCAGCATCTCGCCCGATGCCAGCGCCTGATACAGCAACGGCGTGGCCTTGTTCAGCGCGCTGGTGAAGGTGAAAGGCTTGTGTACACGCTGGCCTGACGGCTGGCCGCTTTGCGGATCGGTCGGGGTGTTGACGCGATGCTCGATTTCTTGGACCAGGATCTGGTCTTCGTGCCCTTCAACGTAAACGTTGCCGACAGAATCGGCAGTGAAAGCGCCTTCAGTGATGTTGCCCTGGGTTTTGCCAGAAATGCTGATATACGCGGGTGTAGGCATGACAGACTCCGTTGTCGTCGTTGGTGGTGGCCATTACGGCCGAATGGCTGCCCGAAGGAGCCCCTGCCACCCTTAACGCAACATCCGTGCCAACTTTGAAAAAACCAGAAATAAGACAATGAAATCAATGCTTTATCGCGGCACTGGACCACTATTGCGATATCGCCCGGCTGGGCGTCTGATGAAAAGGCCGGTTTTCCCCCAACAATCGGGCCAGAAGTGGCTCGCGCATAAATTAGTCACTTCAAATCAACGACTTAGATCGGGTCAAATTTGACTCAGGCAGGTCAAATCTGGCCCGCTTCGTTAATATGGCTTCCCGTCCCCCCACGCAAGGATGCGCACTATGGCTACCGATCTGTCGTCGCACTATGTCTTGCTGGAGGCCTCCGGCGCCGCAGCCACCGTCGCAGGCGGTGACGCCTTCTGGTCGCAATCGCCCGAGGAACTGGATCGTTATGGACGCGGATGGCTGGTGTCCGAATACATTTTTGCGGCGGACTGGCCTCAATGGGAAATGCATCCCGAAGCGGACGAGATCGTCCGGCTGATGTCGGGTGCAGCCGAGCTGCACTTGGAATGGCCCACGGGCATCCAAGTCGTGAAGCTCTTGGCCGATGACGCTCATGTGATTCCCAAAGGCGCGTGGCACACCGTCAAAGTGATGGAGCCCTGTCGCATGCTGCACATCACCATGGGCGCCGGAACGCAGCACCGGCCGCTATAGGCGCGGGGCAGCCCCGCGCCGGGCTGCCCCGCGCGAGTATCCAAACAGGGGATCGCGCCGGCGGCGGGAATGCGGCATTAACGCTTCGTCCGTTCTGGTTACATTTACCGTTTCATTCGCTGCTACTGCTAGTTACAGTGCTGCCTTCCCATCTTTCTTGGCAGGCAATCGACCATGTGGCACGTCCGGTTTGGTTTTTCCGCTTTTACGCTTCAACCCGGCGCCGCCGCACGATGAGCACTCAAACGCTTAAACCTTTGGTGCTGGCCATCGCGATGGCCGCCCTGCCCGGTTTCCACGGCGCAGCGCAGGCCGATTCGTGGATCGACCGTTGTACCGCCAGCTACTACGGCCAGGGGTCTGATACTTACTGCCATCAGTCCTACCAGGAAGGCCTTGCAGCCGTGCTGACAGGAACGGGCACCAACGATACCGGCGCATGGGGTTATCTGGACAAGCAAGGCCGCATGGCCATCACGCCCGCGTACACGGATGTCACACCGTTTCAGAATGGGTTGGCGGCGGTCGCCCAGGGTGAGCGCTGGGGCTACATCGACACCAAGGGAAATTGGGTCATCCCGCCACGCTTTGCCAGCGCCACAAGCTTTAACGCCGAGGGCACGGCATTGGCAGAGGAAGACGATCACGATGTGCTGATCGACCGCCAAGGCAAAGTCGTCAAAGTATTTGAGCTTGGCACGCGCACTTGGGGTTTTCAGCCGGGACAAAAATTGGCGGCGATGGAAACTCCCGCGCCGCCAAGCCTGTTCAATACGGCAACGGGCAAGGCCGTCGCCCTGCCCGCAGGCGTGATGGCGCTGGCCGCCCCCACTGGCGGCTACCTTCCCGCCCAGCTGCGCGAATCGCGATACAGCGGATGGTGGGGCTTGTTGGACACCGCCCGAGGCGGCTGGGCAATCGCGCCCGATGTCCTGCGGTCCAGAGATGCCCCCAAGCGCGACGGCAATGTGCTGGCCGTGCTGCGCGACCGCGAGTGGGAATTCGTGAACCCGAGCGGCGAACCGATATCAGCCACGCGCTACGAACAAATTGACTGGGTCGCGCCCGGCGTCTGGCTGGTCAAGCCTGCTCGCGGCAAGACGGCGCTATTGGACGGCCAGTTCAACACGCTGCATCAATTCTCGGCGCAGTATGTGAACGTGCAAGAACAGGGCGGTTGGCGTTTTATCGCCGACACCGCCATGGCGATGCTGATCAACACAGAGGGCGATATTGCCTGGCTTCCGCTGCACGAAGGCCGGCTTGAGATCAACCGCGGGCTGGCCTGGGTGTATGGCGTGCCGGCCAGGTCTGCGGGGTCTGCCGGGTCTGCGTCAGGTATGGCCATGGATGCCGCCGCCGACGCCACGACAGCAACCGATGGCGCCTCCGACGCCGTGAAAGAAATGTCTGCCACCGAGGCGCAGGCTGGCGACGCAGCTGTCGCGGCAGATACCGCCATAGCAGTGGATGCTGCGGCGGATACCGCAATGGCAACGGATACCGCCGTCGCGGACGCAGCAGCAGATACCGCGATGACAACGGAGGTGACCGTAGCGGAGGTCGCGACGCCGGCAACCAGCGTTGACGAGGATGATCAGGCTGCGGAGATTCCCGTGTCTGGCAACGAATCGCTGTACCAGATCTATGCGCCCGATGGCAGCGGCCTGCTTGACACATCAACCGTGGCGCGTTTGCGGGAATATCAGCTCAACGCCTTCACCGTGTCCAAGACGGCTCTGCGCGGCAAAGACGCCAAAGATGTCCCGTTGATTCTGCTGCGTCCGAATGACTACCAGCAACCTTTGGCCATTCTGACGGCAGCTGGCAAGATCGTATCGAATGCGGATTGGAGCAACATCGATAGCAATGACGTGACGATGCCGCTGGTTGTCTACAACCACGACAGCAAGGCCGGTGCGATTGACGGCCAAGGCAACTGGATCATTACGCCCCAATACACCAATATGCGCGCGTTCGCCGGAGCCTACGCCTGGGCGCTCTCCGACGACATGCAGGAAGGCAAGTCCCTGCTCGTCGATGCGCAAGGCAAGGCCGTGACGCCGCCCGCAGACGTGTCGGCCGCCTCCTCGAAACTGGATGGCGACCTGCTTGTCTACCGCGCGCCCGATGACAATCGCGAACGTCTCTGGGGTATCTGGAACATCCGCAAACGGGCAACCGTTTTGAAACCGGCTTACGAGCGCATCGAAGAATTCGAAGATGATTGGGCCCGCGTGGAAGACAAAGGCCGCTGGGGCGCCGTCAACCGCGAAGGCAAATGGGTCATTCCCGCTACGCATGACAGCGCCTACAAGATGGAATACTTGGGCGACGGGTTCATGCTGGTCGACGACGCTGCGGCCGAAGACAAAGCCAGCCGCTACGGAGAAAGCGCTTACCGCTTGGTGAACCTGCGCACTGGCAAGTCCAGCGATACGTTGTACGGCAAACCGGACAAGCTCAAGGACGGACGCTTCGTGGGTCAACTTGCCGACGCCAGCGCGGTGCTGTTCGACGCGCAAGGCGGCGTCACGCGCATCTCGGAAGGCCGGCCTGAAAGCAAGGAGCAATACCAGGACTGGATCTACGTCCGTAATGGCGAACGTGAAGGCGCCATCGACGCCCGCGGCAATATGAAAGTGCCGGCCATCTATGGCGAGTTCAATCCGTTCTTTGCTCAACCCGAGGGGTTGGCGCGCGTGAACCTGGGATCGGGCTACCGCGTCATCGACCAGAACGGCAAGACCGTGCTGGAAAAAATGGGCGATGGTTCGCCGCTGGCATCAATGCAACGCATCGTCTTCAGTGACAGCCGGTCCGCCAACAGCATCATGACTGACTTGCAAGGCCGGGAGATCACGCGTGTCGCGGGCCAGTATTCCGTAGAGGACCGCAACGCCAGCGAAGGCGTGGTTCCCTACAGCGTTCAAGGCGGAAAATCCGGCTTTCTTGACGCAAGCGGCAAGCGCGTTGTGGGCCCGCACTTTGATCAGCTGGGACCGTTGAAAAATGGACTGGCGAAAGCGCGCCGCCTGGACCGCACAGGCAAGCTCTATGGCTACATCGATTTAAGCGGACGTTATGCCATCGCGCCTGATTTCATCTGGGCGGAAAGTTTCAACGATGAACGCGCGATGGTCCGCCGAGGCAGCCAGATTCAGTTCATCGACACCAAGGGGCAGGTCTCCACATCGTTCGGTGTGGTGTGCAACACCGTGGTGATCCTGGACCCGCAAGGCAAACAGACCTGGCCGCGCCAGAAGCTGACCTGCCCTGAAGCCGCTGAATTGCAGCTGGCCGCCTTAGACAACGCCAAAGCAGAATAATCATGACGTCACGCGTGTTCCACATTACCCGCATCGCCCTCGCCCTTGCCGCCCTGGGCGCATCGCTGTCCGCCCAAGCGCAATCCGGCCATCTGTACTGCCTGGACGAAGGCAACTATCTCTCGTACCCCGAAGCCGACGACATTGCCGGCCGCAACCCATTTGCCAACGGCTGCATCCGTGATCTCGCGGACGACCGGGCCGCCGTTCTGCTGCCGTCGGCGCTGGAGCACATCAATCGCGTGCCGGTTGATGCGTCACTGCGCCGTCACGCCTGGGGCTTTCTGGATCAGAACGGCCGCCTGGCGATTCGGCCCATCTTCGAGTCCGTGCGCAACTTCCATCACGGCTTGGCTGCGGTGCAATGGAAGGGCAAATGGGGCTATATCGACAAGAAAGGCCGCATGGCCGTGGCGCCGCGCTTCGATGAGGCGCAGGACTACGTTGAAGCTGGCCTGGCCGTGGTCGTTCAGGACGGCCAGCCGCTGCTGATCGACCGGCTAGGCAAGCCAGTGGGCGAGCCCCTGGATGCCTCCATACAGTCCTTGACGCTGAATGACGGCTTGCCCGCGCGAGCCACCGTGCAATATAAGGCGGAGTATCGTTCTGCCACCGGCGAACGCCGCTTTGCCGTAGCGGGCGTCACGCTGTTCCAGCCCTACACACAAGGTCTCATCATTGCCACCAACGCTGACGGCAAATATGGCGTGCTGGACCGCGACTGGAAATGGCTGATTGAACCCACTTACGAAGACATCCAGGTAGAGCGCAAAGGCGGACTGGCGGTGGCTCAAGGACGCGACGGCGCGGTCCTGATTTCCCACCAGGGCGCCGTGATCGGCGCGGACCAGCAATACGACAACATCAACCCCATCGGCCGCGTGTTCTGGAGCGCCCGATTGGCCCGCGATGGTTTTGCCGTTCTGGACGCGGCTGGCGCGCTGGTCGTCAAAATGAGTGGCCAGGAGGCCCGCAGCTCCGAGCTCTTCAACGACACCATCGTCTACGCCACCGACAAAACACGCATGGCCCTCGTGCCGGGACAAGCCGCGCCGATCACATTGGGCCGGAGTCTCAGGCCATCGCAGAACGATGAAGGCTTCATCATGTTCTCCGACGGCGAAACGCCCAACGCCGGACTGTTGACCCCGACAGGCGTCTGGCTGCATGGCGACACCGCCCCCGCTTGGCTTGCGAACAGCGGTCAGATGGAAGTGCGGCAAGGCAAGCTGTGGATCATGAAGCCGGAAGGCGGTTTGCTGAACGTGGTGGACACGGATGGCCGCGCACTGCTGAAACCGGAAACCGTGGAAGCCGCGCAGACCATGCAGCTCAATCCCTTGCCGCTGAACGTGCCGGGCGGCCCGCTGGCCGTTCTGGCCCAAGGCCATTGCCAATGCGGACCTTCAGGCGCGGCGCTGCTGCTGGCGGACGGCAGTTTGGTGAGCGATGCCTCGTGGACGGAACTGACACCGCTTGAGGAAGGTGCGGATCAAGGCCAATACAACGATGCTGAGTCCAACGCGTCGCGACCCGATCCACTCAAGCCCGATCAACTGCGCTTTGCCGCAGAGACCCCGGACGGCATGCAATTGCTGGACGCCCGCGGAAAACCGATGGACTTGCCCTTGCAGCAACACATCGGCAAATTCCACTACGGTTATGCGCAGATCTACGCCAAGGGCGTCAGCCGCATGATCGACCGCAACGGAAAAACCTACGACTTGCCTGACGTGTTCGAGGCCCAGGTGGTGGCGCCGGGCGTGGTGCGTTTCTTGAAAGCCGCCGCCGAAGACGAACCTTGGGGTTTGTACGATTTCGTCGCCGGCAAGCAACTCGCCGCGCCCGCCTTCCGCGGCATCTCCGACTTCCATGACGGTCAGGCCGTGGCCACGCTGGGCCCCGATCGCGAGGGCGTGATTGATCTGCAGGGAAACTGGATCGTGCCTCCCAAGCACTACGCCGTTCAGGGCATCAACGACAAGCTCTGGAAGGTATTGCAGGCTGGCAAGCAGGAAGACGACTACAGCCGCCCAGCCGCCGTGTTCAACGACAAGGGCCGCGCACTGACCGCGTTTCTGCCAAGGCTGCAAGTGGCTGAGGACAGCGACGGCTCTATCAAGGCTGGCACCGATACCAACCGCTGGATCATCTCGCCCGACGGCAATGATGCACTGGACATGCAAGACGCCCGCTATGTGCGCATGGGCGACTGGATGCAAATTGACCGCCCCCCCCGTCAGGGTTATCTGAACAGCCAGGGCAAGTGGCAGATCGAAGCCAGTGTGGCGAACGGCTCGCTGTTCCAAGGCGTGCCCGCCCGCGCGCTGTCGACAGATGGCACGGTCACTCGAGTCATCGACGCGCAAGGCAAGGCCGTGGCGACACTGCCCGCAGGCAGTTGGAGCTGGGGCCTTGGGTCAAACACGCTGCAAAAACACTACTCCGTGCGCGGCAAGACAATGACGGACTACACCGATCTCACCGGCAAGACCCGGTTGACGGTAGCAGGCTTTGCCTCCGCCTATTCCGAGGGACGCGCGGTAGTCGAATTGTCTTCCAACAGCATGCGTGCGGCCGATGACAAGGGTGCGCTCATCGGCCCCGCCTTTGACGCCCTGGGCACCATGAGCAATGGTCTCGCGCCCGCCAGCGTGGGGCGCGACTATGGCTATGTGGATCGCAACGGCAAGTTCGCCATTGCGGCGGAGTTCAAGGCGGTCACACCGTTCCTGAACCAGCGCGCGGTGGCATCCAGCACGGAAGATTCGCGCATCATCACGCCCGACGGCACGCGTTTGGCTTATGTGGAATTGGTATGCGGCATTCGAACGCTGTACGGTGCGTCCGGCCAGCGGCTGTGGCCGGTAAACATGCCGAAGCGCTGCATGCGGTAAGCGCATGGGCCAGCGCGCCGGCCGGTTTGATGTCGGCCGTCGCGCGCGCCTTGTGGCTTATTGCGTGTCCAACGCCAGATATCGTTTGGTCTGCACGATTTCCTCGCGCTCCTTGAAACTGGTCAATTGGTCTGCCAGCGCGCTGCTGTCGCCCGTCTGCTTGATGGCGGCCAGCGTCGCTTGCATGGCGTGGATGGCGGCGCGCTGCAAGTCGGACGGAATGATGGCCAGGCGATAGCCCATGGCGGCAAGATCGGGCAGCGGTACGAGCGGCGTCTTGCCGCCGTAGAACATATTGATCAGCTTCAGACCGGGCAGACGGTCGGCAATGGCGCGGATCTGTTCCAGGGTTTCAGGCGCTTCGACGAAGATCATGTCGGCGCCTGCTTTTAAATAACGTTCAGCACGCGCGATCGCCGCGTCAAAGCCTTCGACCGCGATCGCATCGGTGCGCGCAATGACCAAGGTGTCGGCGTCGGCCAGCGTCTGGCGCGCGATGTGCACTTTGCGGCACATCTCTTCGGCGTCCACCAAGCTCTTATCGTCCAGATGGCCGCAGCGCTTGGGGAACGACTGGTCTTCAATGTGAAACGCGGCCACGCCGGCGCGTTCCATGATGCGCACGGTGCGTTCCACATTAGCCGATCCGCCAAACCCGGTGTCCGCATCCGCCACGACAGGCAAACCGCTGGCGTCGACGATTTTTTCCACGCGATCCATGACCTCCGTGAAACTGAGCAGCCCGATGTCGGGATAACCCGCCGCGCGCGCGATAGCGCCGCCGCTTGCGTAAACGGCAGAGAACCCGGCCGCCGCCACGAGCCGCGCGGACAGGCCGTCGTAGGCGCCAGGCGCCACGACGATGTCATTGGCCAACTGCTGACGCAGCAATGCGCCGGGTTTGACTGGGGTATTCATGCGAATTCCTTGGAGCGAATGAGGGGATGCGTTCATCATCGGCCTGACGCAATAGAATGTCCAATATATGGAATATAGATAATCAGTACTTTTAAGGTATCGATATGGAACTGCGTCATTTGCGCTATTTCGTCGTCACAGCCGAAGCGCAGCATTTCACACGTGCGGCTGAACAGCTGGGCATGGCACAGCCGCCGCTTAGTCAGCAGATCCGTCAGCTGGAAGAAGAAGTCGGCACGCCGCTGTTTGATCGCACCGGACGCGGCGTGGCGTTGAACGACGCGGGGCGCGCATTCCTCGCGTGCGCGCAAGACATTCTGCAACGCGCCGATGCCGCGGTGCGAACCGCGCAACGGGCCGCGCGCGGTGAAGTCGGTGAATTGAATCTGGGATTCACCGAGTCCGCGTCATTTAGCGAAGTCGTGACGGCGCTGATCCGGCAGTACCGGCAACAGTATCCCGACGTGGAAATGACGCTGTCGCAAGGCGATAGCGAAACGCTGGTGGCGCAGCTGCGCGACGGCGTGATTGACGCCGCGTTTGTGCGGCCGCCCTTCGCACTGGACGGCGGCCTGACGTTTACGCAGTTGGCAGAAGAGCCATTGGTGGTGGCGCTGCCGCTGGGCCACGCGCTGGCGCGGCGCAAACGGCTGGCGCCGGAAGATCTGACGCAGGAGCGCTTCATCCTCTATTCGCGGCGCTCAGGCTATGGCTTGAGCGCGGACATCATGGCGGCGTGCCGGCAGCACGGCGTGAACCCATTGATCGGCCAGCGCGCGCCACAGTTGTCATCGGCGGTGAATTTGGTGGCGGCCGGCATGGGCGTGGCGATTGTGCCCGCATCACTGCGCCACCTGCGCCCGGACGGCGTGGTCTACCGCCCCTTCGCGCTGGACTGGCCACGCGCGGTATTGGGGTTGGCTGTGCGTCAGGATGCTGCGGGGGGAAGGGTGGGAAATTTGCTGGCGTTGGCAGAGGGTTCGATTTGATCGATGCTCTCAATCCTCGTGCGATTCATGCACGGCGATAGCGCCGCGCTTCCAATAGCTGGCGGCGCGAATCCGGGCCTTGTCTATGTGGTGCTGCGACACCATGATTTCGCGCACGGCCTTGGCCACGGCAGATTCGGCTGCGACCCACACATACCCCTCGCCCGCAGGCAACGTCAGCTCGCGCGCGGCTTCCAGCAGCAAAGTGCTGTAGCCCGGCGCAGTGCCATCGCGATGCAGCCACCGCACTGACGCTTGTGCTTGCGTGGACAACGGGATTTCGTTGGCGGCGGACGGCACTTCCACCAACACCAGAGCCTGCGCAGCGGCCGGCAGTTCTTCCAGGCGGCGGGCAATGGCGGGCAACGCGGTTTCGTCACCAATCAGCACATGCCAGTCGAACGCCGTGGGCACCACGAAGGAGCCGCGCGGGCCGCCGATGCCTAGCGTCTGACCGGGTTCTGCCTGCTCGGCCCACGTGGATGCGGGGCCGTCGCCGTGCAGCACAAATTCAATATCCAGTTCGCGCGTGGCCGCATCAAAGCGGCGCGGTGTGTAGTCGCGCGCGGCGGGCTTGGGCGCGCCTTCGGGGAACTTGACGCCGTCGGGGCCAACCGTGGGCAGCGCCAGCGGCTGAGCCGGGTCGGTTGGGAAGAAGAGCTTCACGTGGTCATCGAAGGATGCGGAGACAAAGTCTTGCAGGTCTTCGCCAGTGAAGGTGATGCGGGCCAACAGGCCCGCGATGCGCTCAATGCGCACAACGGTCAACACGCGCATCTTCAGGTTATGGCGCACGCGTTCTACGTTCAGGTCGCTACGGGTCATCAATACTCCAGAAATAGGGGGGACAAGATCAGGCACAGGGCTTGGCGTTGATCTCGTCGATCGCACGCGTCAGGATGGCGGCAATGCGTCGTTGTTCGGCGGGGGACGCGTCTGTGCGTTCCAGCAGCGCTTGGCGTATGCCATGACGCGCTTGCACGAGTTCCGGCAACCAGCCGGTGCGCACGTCTTCGCCTTCAGGACCCAGCGTTCGCGGTTCGCCGCTCCAGGCCTGGCGCATCCAGTCCATCTTGCGGGCGATGTGCTTGAACCGGTTGAACATCAGATTCAGACGGTCTCGATTGGCTTGCAGGTATTCCCGGCCCGGTTCGGCCAAGTGATAGCGCTTTTTCGCGCCTTCCTGTTCGACGGTGGCGTAGCCCAGTTCTTCCAGATAGGTCAGCGCCGGATACACCATGCCCGGGCTGGGCGTGTAGAAGCCATTGCTGAGGGTGCCCAGCGCCTTGATCAGCTCGTAGCCGTGACTGGGATTCTGTTCCAGCAACCCCAGCAACATCAGTTGCAGATCATCCGCGGATACGCGGCGGCCGCGCGTGAAACCTCGGCCGCCTCCGCCAAAGCCATCCGCATCGCCCCGTCCATCGGACGGCCCGGAGAACCAGTCGCCGCCCGCACTGGCGTGGCGCTGGTGGTGATCGCGATGGTGATGGTGGTGATCCGAATGCCAGCCATGATGGCCGTGATGGGAATGGCCGTGACGTTGGTGGAAATCGTGTTCGCCCGGCTGATGGTCCGCGGCGCAAAAATTGGAATGGCGCATGATTTAGCTCTTACGATGTATCTTAAGATATATATCTTACGATACTCCTGCTGAAATCCGCTCGTCAAGCCCGGCGTTCCACAACCCCTGCGGCAATGCCGGCAATGATCAACCCCATACCCGCCAGCAGAGAGCCGTTGAGCGGCTCATGCAGGATCACCGCGGAACACAACAGGCCGAAGACCGGCACGCCCAGCAAACCGATGGCGGTAACGCCCGCCGGCAGCGAACGGTTCACGTTCACGGCCGCCCAGTACGCGACAGCGATGCCGAACACGCCGCCATATCCGAGCAGCCAGACCAGATCCGCACTCCACGTGAACACCGGCTTGCCCTCCGCCGCAAACGCCACGCCTGACAGCACTATCGAGGCCAGCAATGCCTGCCAGAACGCCAATTCAAACGGCGGCGTCACCCACCGGTGCGCACGCACGTAGACGATGTTGATGGCCCAGCACAGCGCCGCCAGCAATATCAGGCCGTTGCCCAGCAATGCGTCTTGATGGCTCCAATCGAATGCAAGCGGGTTGAAGATGACGGCCAGCCCCGCCACGCCCAAGGCCAATCCCCATTGCCGCCCCCGGCCGATCGGCTCCCCCAGGAACAGCCACGCAGCCGGAATCACCCACAGCGGCGTGGTGTAGGCCAAGACCACCGAACGGCCTGCGGGCACGTATTGCAGACCCAGGCTGACCAGCGCGGCAAAGGCGCCCATGTGCAGCAGGCCCACGCTCAGAATCACCGGTATATCTGCCTTGACCGGCCACGCAACTCGGCGCAACGCCAGGCCCAGCGCCAGCAGCGCGATGGTGCCGGTCATGCTGCGTGCGGCGACTGCCCAGATGGGCGTCATGTGTTGCAGCAGCAGCTTGCTGACCACCCACGTGAAACCCCAGGCCAGCACCACGACGCCCAACAACAACAAGGCATTGCGGCGGGAAAGCGCGGTGCTGGACATGGTTGGCGTAGCGGGCCGGGGTCGCGGCGCGCTGAATCTGATGTGGAAGAATCCGACTATATGGGCCGCATGCTGCGGCCCCTAGAACCACCCCGCGCCTATTCCCTGGAGCCACGAATCGCGGCAGATGCGCGATGCGGACTACGTTTGCAACCAGTGCGCGAATTCGGCGGCAAGAGGTTCATCGGGCGCAGGCGCGTAGACGACCAGCCGCAGATGCCGGCTTTCATCGACGGATAAGGTGGAGTGTTCGAACGTGAGTTCGCCCAAGGACTCGATCCACAGTTTGCGCAAACCCATGCAGTTGCCATGCACGTCGTGCTCGCGCCACCATGCTTTGAAGTCGGGTGACACGGCTTGCAGTTCGTCGACCAGTTCAGCAATGTCCGGCACGCCAGTGGCGCTGGCGAAATCGCGCCGGAACGTGGACAGCATCGCGGGCGCTTGCGCCTGCCAGTCCACAAAGACTTGGCGCATTGCCGGGTCGACAAACAGCATCCACAACAAATTGCGCCGGCCTGGCGCTTGCGCCGCGAAATTGAACACGCGGTCCGCAGCCGCGTTCCACACCACCACATCCCAGCGCAAGTTCAGGATATAGGCGGGCCGTGCGGGCAAATCATCCATCAAGCGGCGCACTTGCGGCGGCACGGTGCACCACGTGCGGCCAGCTTCCGCGGGCGGACGCTGGTGGGCCAGCAGATACAGGTGGCGGCGTTCGGCAGCGTCCAGCTTCAGGACGCGCGCCAGGTTTTCCAGAAATGTGGCCGACACGCTGATGTTGCGGCCTTGTTCAAACCACGTGTACCAAGCCAGCCCGACACCCGCCAGTGCAGCCACTTCTTCGCGGCGCAGACCCGGCGTGCGGCGGCGGCCGCCGGCCGGCAGCCCCAGATCTGTGGGACTAAGCCGTTCGCGGCGCAGCCGCAGAAATTCGGAGAGATCGGCGCGGGTGCGGTCCAGTCGCTGGGGGATCGGGGATTCAGACATAGGGAATGGGCGAGGCTATTGCAGGCAGTAATAGCATAAACAGCTAAATTGTATAAGGCTAAAAGCCTGTTCAGAATAGCGCCAATCTTGTTTTGATGGCGCTATTCATGACCTCAACCACCCTGCCCGCCGCGGCCCCCACCGCAGCATCACCGCCACCCGTTCCAGGCCGCATGGGCCTGGCCGTGCTGTTGTCCGGCGGCTTCATTACGATCTTCGACCTGTTCGTCGTGAACGTCGCGATCCCCAGCATGCAGGCCACGTTGCCTGCCAATTTTGCGCAGATCAATTTCATCATCGCAGCATACGAATTGGCCTATGGCGTACTGCTGATCGCGGGCAGCCGCTTGGGTGATCGCCACGGACGGCGGCGCTTGTTCATGCTGGGGATGGCGGGGTTTGCGCTGGCCTCCGCGCTCTGCGGGCTGGCGCCCACCGCCAACACGCTGATCGCCGCGCGCATCTTGCAAGGCATGGCGGCGGCGATGCTGTTCCCGCAGGTTTATGCGCTGATCCGCGTCAGTTACGACGGTCATGCCCGGCGGCGCGCTTTTGGTCTGCTGGGCATGACGCTCGGGCTGGCAGCCATCGCTGGCCAGGTGCTGGGCGGCTGGATTGTGCATGCTGACGTGTTTGGCCTGGCGTGGCGCACCATCTTTCTGATCAACGTCCCCGTGGGGCTCTTGGCGTGGCGGCTGGCGCGCCATATTCCAGAGTCGCGTGACGCCTCCGGCGCGGGCATGGACTGGCCCGGCGCGTTGCTCGTGGGCACGGGTCTGGCGCTGTTGCTGCTGGCGCTGATTGAAGGCCCGGCGCAGCATTGGCCGGTATGGACGATTGCTTGCGGCGTAGCGTCGGCCGGTGCGCTGGCCTGGTTCGTCCACATGCAACGGCGCATCGGTGCGGCCGGCGGATCACCCTTGGTGGACATCGCGTTGCTGACGCAGCCGCGCTTTGCGGCGGGCTGCCTGCTGGTGATGCTGGTGTTTTCCACCGCCAGCGCCATGTTTCTTTGCTATGCCCTGCTGGTGCAAACCGGCTTCGGTCTGGACGCGCTGACAGCAGGCCTGATCTTTGCGCCAGCCAGCGTGGGTTTCGTAGCCGGGTCGATGGCGGCACCTGGGCTGGTGGCGCGCTTTGGAACCCGCGCCATTGCGCTGGCTGCGCTGCTCTACGGCGGCGCGACCGCAGCGCTGATGGCACATGTGGAAATAGCGGGCGCGGCGCTTTCCCCTTGGTCGCTTGTCCCTGCGCTGGTGTGGCTGGGCGCCGCGCAAGGCGCTGTCAACACGCCGCTGGTGAACTTGGCGCTGGGGCTGGTCGAAGACCGGCAAGCTGGCATGGCGGCGGGCGTGATTTCCACCTTGCAGCAAGTGGGCGCGGCGCTTGGCGTGTCGGCAGCCGGGATGCTGTTTGGCGGCACGCTGCAAACCTATTCCGACACCGACGCGCCCGAGCGTTATGCACGCGCGTTCGCCTCGGCGTTGCAGTTCAACGTGGCGGCAATAGCGGCTTCGGTCGTGCTGCTGTGGTGGCTGGGCCGCAAACGCTAAGGGGTTCGGACAGCCGCCACTTGAAAACGCGCAACTACCCCGCTGACAACTCGCGAGCGCGCTGTTCGGCTTTGTGCACCGCCTGCGTAATCGCCACGGCAACGCCAGCGTCTTGCATGTGCGACAGCGCGGCATAGGTGGTGCCGCCCTTGGACGTCACGCGGTTTTGCAATTCGGTCAGCGGCACATCTTCACTGGCAGCCAGCCCGGCTGCGCCGCGGAAAGCAGACACCGCCAGACGACGTGCATCAGCAGCGGAAAAGCCCAGCTCCAACGCCCCTTTTTCCAATGCCGCCATGAAGTGAAAGACGTAGCCCGGGCCGCTGCCCGTCACGGCCGTGACAGCGTCGATCATCGCTTCGTTTTCGGTCCAGATGCGCTCGCCCACCGCAGCAAACAGCGCATCGACTTGTTCGCGTTGCTCAGGCCCGCAAGCGGGTGTTGCATACAGACCCGTCATGCCCAGCCCCACCTTGGCAGGCGTGTTGGGCATGGCGCGCACAATGCGAGTGTGCCCGCCCAGCCAAGCAGACAACGAAGCCAGCTCGACGCCAGCCGCGATGCTGACGACGGTGGCATTTGCGGGCAGATGCTGTTGGATTTGCCCGCAGGCTTCTTGCAGCACTTGCGGCTTGGTGGCCAGCACGCACAGCGCGGCATCGGCGATGTCAGCGCTGACGCTTGCCAGGCAGGTCAGACCGCGCGCGGTCAAGGCGTCGCGTGTGGGCGCATAAGGTTCAATCACCAGAAAATCGGCCAATTCACGGCCCTGGCCCAGCAGCCCGTCGATGATGGCGGAAGCCATATTCCCGCCGCCGACAAAAACAATTTTTTCACGCATATTGCTCTGATTCCACAAGGTTGGATTGCTAGGCGGATCAGCGCTTGCCGACCGCGCGGGCGTCCAGCGCGCCGATGCGGTTGCGGCCCAGCAGCCGAAGCGTATTTTCAAGTTCGGTACGCAGAATGGCCAGTACCTCGTGCGCGCCCGCCGGCCCCCGGCCCGCCAGCCCGTACAACGGTGCGCGGCCCAGCAACACAGCGCGCGCCCCAAGCGCCACCGCCTTGGCGATATCGCTGCCGCGCCGCACGCCGCCATCCACCAGAATTTCCAGCGACTGGCCCAATTCCGACGCCACTTCGGGTAACACCTCCAACGGACATGGCGCGCTTTCCAGCTGGCGTCCGCCATGATTGGACAGCACGATGCCGTCAACCCCATGCGCCTGCGCGCGGCGTGCGTCTGCCAACCCTTGAATGCCCTTGATCACAATCCGCCCGCGCCAGTGCCGCCGCAGCCAGGCGATGTCATTCCAACTCAGCGCCAGATCCATCTGGCGGCTCAGGGCCGAGGCTTGTTCGGTGATGTTCTCGCGCGCATTGGAGCTGACCGCCAGATTTTTCAGTTGCGGTCCGCCATGGCGCAGCATGCGCCAGCACCAGCCCGGATGCGCGGCCAAGTCCAGCAGCATGCGTCCAGACGGACGCAACGGTAGCTTGAAGCCGTTGCGTTTGTCGTGATCGCGATTGCCGTGAACCGGCACATCCACCGTCAGAAACAGCACCGTGTAGCCGTTCTGCCAGGCGCGGTCCATCAGGTGTTCAGCAATGCGCCGGTCGCGTTGCACATACAACTGCAACCAGAGTTCGCCGGGCGATGCTGCGCGCACGTCTTCCAGTAACGAGGTGGATGCGGTAGACAGCACGAACGGCACGCCCGCCTGATGCGCGGCACGCGCAAGATGCACATCGGCCTCGGGCCAGAACAAGCCGTTCAGGCCGGTTGGGCCCACGATGGCCGGCATGGCGGCCGTGGCCCCGAGCACCGGCACGTCCAGCTGGCAATCCGTGACGTCCACCAGCACGTCGGGACGAAATTGCACGTCGGCAAACGCTGCCGTATTGCGCGCCAGCGACAAGCCGCCTTCCGCCCCACCCTCCAGGTAGTCGAATGCCAGCCGGGGCAGCCGCTTTTGCGCCTGCCGCCGGTACTCCATCACGCTGGGAAGCATGTCCCTTCCTTGATTCGCGAGGTGAATGCAAGAATTGCATCACGCACGATATGATTGTATTTCGATTATTTTGTAGACTGCAATCAGGGAGACCCATTACGCCCTGTTTTCCGTTGCATGCGTTGGACGCAAAACCAGTCTGACCCGGCAAAGCCAGTCAAAATGCGGGTCTGCGGGGATAGGTCTGATTCAGCCCCCCGCCCGCTGCCGTGGGATCAGACCGTTTCACCCCTAGGATATACCCTAGAATCAATTGAAATACGATTAATCAAATCGAAAAGCGATTTAAGTAATCGTATGCTGTGCCCTAATGAACTCGGGGTTCTGACAACCCCAAGATCCATTCAGGACCACAGACATGACCAACGGCATCACCCTGCTAGACGCGTTGACCCAAGCCCTGGGCGCGGACGCCATCCTTCATTCCGAGGCCGACACGGCGGGCTACGTCGAAGATTGGCGCGGCCGGTACAAGGGGCCGGCGCTATGCGTCGCCCTGCCGGGCAATACGCAGCAGGTCGCCGACATCGTGCGCCTTTGCAACGCGCACGCAACGCCAGTGCTGCCGCAGGGCGGCAACACCAGCTTGTGCGGCGGCTCCGTACCAGCCGCGACGGGTGTGCCGCCTGTCATCGTCAACTTGTCCCGTATGCGCCGTGTGCGCCGGGTCGACGCCGCCAACAATTCCATGGAAGTCGAAGCGGGCTGCGTGCTGGCCACGGTGCAAAACGCTGCCGCTGCCGAAGGCCGCTTGTACCCGATCAGCTTGGGCGCCGAAGGCTCATGCCAAATCGGCGGCACCATCGCCACCAACGCTGGCGGCACCGGCGTGCTGCGTTACGGCAACACGCGCGACAACATCCTGGGCCTGGAAGTCGTGCTGCCAGATGGCGCCATCTGGAACGGCCTGACCGCCCTGCGCAAGAACAACACCGGCTTTGACCTTAAACATCTGTTCATTGGCGCCGAAGGCACGATGGGCATCGTCACGGCCGCGGTATTGAAGCTGCATCCGCTGCCCACGGCTCACGCCGTGGCGTGGCTGGCGCCAGACAGCCCCCAAGCCGCGCTGGACATTCTTGGCCTGTTCCAGCGCGCTTGCGGTTCGCGTCTGTCGGCCTTTGAAATGATCGACATCAATCAGCTGGACATCGTGATGGAGCACGTGCCGGGCCGCAAGAATCCGCTGGCGGGCAAGCATCCCTGGCATGTGCTGGTTGAACTGTCCGACACCGGCAATAGCGCTGAACTGCAAGACCTGCTGCAACAGATCCTTGAGCAAGCGTCGGAACAAGGCCTGCTGCACGACGCGGTGGTTGCAAGCAACGACACGCAGCGCGCCGCCCTGTGGGAAGTGCGCCACAGCGTGTCCGAAGGCAATAAGAAAGCCGGCGTGGGTCTGACCACGGACAGCGCCGTGCCCGTGTCCTGCGTGCCGCGCTTCATTGAAGACGCGACGCAAGCCGTGCGGCGCCTGGTTCCCGGCCTGCCCGTGCTGATCGTGGCTCACCTGGGCGACGGCAATGTCCATTTCATTCCCTTCTTCACGTTCGACGCCTGGAACGCGCTGCCCGAACGCGACGCCATGGCCGCGGCCATCCGCCGCGCCGTCAACGATGTGTCCGATGCACTGGGCGGCACGTTCAGCGCCGAACACGGCGTGGGCCGCACGTCCCTGGCAGAAATGGCGCACTACAAATCGCCCGTTGAACTGGCCATGATGCATGCGCTGAAAAACACGTTTGATCCCGCCAATCTCTTCAATCCCGGCCGCTTGCTGCCTTGAGCCGTCGTTCTTGATCCGTAGTCCCTGACCCGCAGGAGTCTTCCATGAAATCGACCTCCCCCAACACATCGCGCCGCAATGCGCTGAAAACCGTGGCCGCTGGCGCCGCCGCGCTGGCCATGCCCATGATCTGGACGCCATCACGCGCTGCTGCCAAGCGCATCGTCGTGCGCGACGACGGCGGCATCTACAGCAAGGCTTATGGCGCCGTGTTCTACAAACCGTTCACGGAAACCACCGGCATTCAGGTGGTAGGCGTGCAGGCCAATGCCGAACCTACTGCGCAGATCCGCAGCATGGTTGAAACCGGCAACTACACCTGGGACATGGCCAAGATCAGCCAGCCCGCCATCTTGATGCTGACCGAAGGCGGCAAGGTCTATCTGGAAAAGCACGGCCTGGAATCTGACCCGGTCATCGCCACCATTCCCAAGCAATACATGTCGCCGTATGGCGTGGGCAATAACGTCTACACCACCGTGCTGGCGTATCGTACCGACGCGTTCAAGGGCCGCCGCGCGCCCGCGTCGTGGGCCGACTTCTGGAACGTGAAAGACATCCCCGGCCGCCGCGGTCTGCGCAAGCATCCGTTCGACACCATCGAAGAAGCGCTGATGGCAGACGGCGTTGCAACCGACAAGGTCTACCCCTGCGACATCGACCGCGCGCTGGCCAGCCTGGACAAGGTCAAGCCGTCGGTAGACGTGTGGTGGAACACCGGCGCGCAGGTGGAACAGATGCTGGGCTCGGGCGAAGTCGACATGATCGCCACCTGGGTG
This sequence comes from Achromobacter seleniivolatilans, assembly GCF_030864005.1. Classification (NCBI taxonomy): domain Bacteria; kingdom Pseudomonadati; phylum Pseudomonadota; class Betaproteobacteria; order Burkholderiales; family Alcaligenaceae; genus Achromobacter; species Achromobacter seleniivolatilans. The sequence continues at coordinate 5,579,634 of NZ_CP132976.1, read as the reverse complement.
TCGCGCGCGCAATCCGCGATTGCCAACGGCGCGCCTGTGCAGATCGTGTGGGACCAGAACATCTGGGGCTGCGACAACTGGTCCATCTTGAAGGGCACGCCCAATGCCGACGCTTGCCGCGAATTCATCAAGTTCGCATCCGACCCCAAGCGCCAGGCCGCGCTGGTCGAGTACTTTGCCGCTGGCGTGACGCAGCCCGCCGCCTTTGATTACATCAAGGCCGACATCGCCCGCAACTGCCCGACCCACCCCGACAACATCAAAACCGGGCTGCACATCAACGCCGCGTACTGGCTGGACAAGCAGCGCGATGTGCTTGAGCGCTTCAACGGCTGGGTCCTGAAGTAAGCCTTTTATTGACGGGTGCCCCGCGCAACCTGCTCTGACTCGGCAGCCCGCTCACCTCGGTGAGCGCGGCGCCGGGGCCCTTTCTCTCTTGTGTTGAACACCATGTCTTCTTCCAATCTGCAAATCTCGGGCCTGGGCAAACGCTACGGCGACTTTGTCGCCCTGGCGCCCACGCACCTGGACGTCGCCCGCGGCGAATTCCTGACCCTGCTGGGTCCGTCGGGCTCGGGCAAGACCACCTTGCTAAGCCTGATCGCTGGCCTGGCCCAGCCCGACGAAGGCCGCGTGCTGATCGACGGCGCCGATGTGACTTACGGCGCGCCGTATGAACGCGACATAGGCATGGTGTTCCAGAACTACGCGCTGTTTCCGCACATGAGCATCGAAGAGAACATCGCGTTCCCGCTGAAGATGCGCAAAGTGCCTGCCGCCGAAGCCCGCCGCCGCGCGCTTGAGGCCCTGGAAATGGTGCGCCTGCCGCACGTAGCGGCACGTCTGCCGCGTGAACTGTCCGGCGGCCAGCAGCAGCGCATCGCGCTGGCACGCTGCATGGTCTACCGCCCCGCGATCATCCTGATGGACGAACCGCTGGGCGCGCTGGACAAGAAACTGCGCGACCAGATGCAGCTTGAAATCAAACGCATCCACCGCGAGCTGGGCACCACCATCGTGTACGTGACGCACGACCAGGAAGAAGCCATGACCATGTCTGACCGCATCTGCCTGATGAACGGCGGCGCGATCGAACAGCTGGGCTCGCCTGCCGATCTGTATTTCCGCCCCCGCACGTTGTTCGTCGCAGACTTTCTGGGTGAGTCCAATCTGTTGCAAGCGGAAGTCACATCGGTCGATGGCGACACCTTGTCGGTCAAACTGGCCCATCAGGGCGTGACCGGTCAAGCCTTGTCCAACGGCGCCCCCATCAAGGCCGGCCAGAAAGTCACGGTCATGCTGCGCCCGCAGAACCTGCGCGTGAGCACGGCAGGGCCGGGCCTGACCGGCAAGCTGCTGGACGTCATGGTGACCGGCAGCCTGACCAAGCTGTACCTGGACAGCGGCGTGCCGGATGCCGCGCCCATCGTCGTGGCCTATCCCACTCAGCGCCAGGCCGAACAATACGCCATCGGCCAAGCGCTGACCGTCAGCTGGCAAGCCGCAGACGCGGTGGCTATTGCGGAGTGATGGCATGACTTCCCTTGCTACTCCTCGTAAGCGCATGAGCCAGGGCCGCCGCCATTTCCTGATGGCGGCCCCGCTGGTCGTGCTGCTGCTGGTGCTGCTGATCTATCCGGTCGGCCAGTTGCTGCTGTTGAGCGTCTTCGGCGAAAAGGGTTTCAGCCTGGCGCAGTACCACCGGCTGTTTGAATCGTCTGTCTACGTGAATGTGCTGCTGATCACATTGAAGATATCGTTGTGGACAACGTTCTTCGCCGTGGTGGCGGGCTACCCCGTGGCCTACCTGATCTCCAGCCTGACAGCCAAGCGCAAGACATCGCTGCTGTTCTGGGTGCTGCTGTCTTTCTGGACCAGCTTTTTGGTACGCACTTTCGCCTGGGTGGTTCTGCTGGGCCGCAACGGCGTCGTCAATCAGTTGCTGCAAGCGCTGGGCATTCTGGATGCGCCTGCCAACCTGCTCTACAACTTCGGCAGCGTGCTGGTAGGCATGGTGCATGCGCTGATGCCGCTCGCCGTGCTGACGATGCTGTCCGTCATGGAGAACATCGACCGCAACCTGCCGCGCGCCGCCTCCACCCTGGGCGCGCGTCCAGGAACTGCGTTCTGGAAGATCTACTTTCCCTTGTCGATGCCCGGCGTCGCTGCCGCCGCCATCATGGTGTTCGTGACCGCCATCGGCTTCTTCATCACGCCCGCGCTGTTGGGCGGACGCAAGGAAACGATGATCACGCAGATCATCATCGACCAGGTTCAGCAGACCATGAACTGGGAGTTCGCCGGCGCGGTGTCGGTGCTGCTGCTGGTAGTGGTGCTGGTGGTGTTTGCCATCTATGACAAGGTGCTGGGCCTGTCCACGATGACAGGCGGCGCATCCACCCGCGTGCGTGCGTCGGGCAAAGAAGGCCTCTCCCGCCGCGCCGGCGACGCCGTGCTGACGGTGCTGGCCAATGTGTCGGACGCCCTGTTCGCGCTGCTGCCCAAACGCTTGCGCCGCTCGGTTTCAGGCACCGGCCAATCGCGCACCTTGTGGTGGATCGTGCTGGGCATTCTGGCATTTTTGAGCGCCCCGGCTTTCCTGATGATCCCGCTGTCGTTCGATTCGGGCTCCGGCCTGACATGGCCGCCCAAGGGCTTCTCGCTGCAATGGTACGAGCAGATGTTCACCTCGCCCGTGTGGATGCAGGCGATCACACGTTCGCTGATTGTGGGCGTAGGCACGGGTTTCCTGGCCATGTTGATCGGCACGCCCGCCGCCTTCCTGCTGGTTCGCGCCAACATGCGGGGCAAGTCAGCCATGCTGGCCTTCGTGCTGTCGCCCATCGTGGTGCCGCGCATGATCATCGCCGTGGGCATGTTCTATTTCTTTGCCCGTGTCGGTCTGGTCGGTTCCACCATCGGCCTGATCCTGGCGCATACCGTCGTAGCGGTGCCCTACGTGGTGATCACCATGATGGCAGTGCTGCGCAACTACGACACGCGCTTGGACCTGGCCGCGCAAAGCCTGGGCGCGGGTCCCTGGTCCACGCTGCGCTTTGTGACCTTCCCGATTCTCAGCGCCGGTCTGATGTCGTCGTTCCTGTTCGCATTCGCGACGTCGTTCGATGAATTAACGATTGCGCTCTTCGCCTCCGGCGGTCTGAACGCCACCTTGCCTAAGCAGTTCTGGGACGAGGTCACGTTGCAAATCTCCCCGGTGATTGCCGCCGTCTCCACGTGCTTGTTCATCTTCATTGCCGCGCTGATCTGGCTGGCTGACCGGCTGCGCCGCCGCAGCCTGGCCAACTGATCTCATGCGCGTTTGTTTCACCTTCTAGGATTCGCAACATGCTGAACGCAACCCACTTGCGCGGTGTCTTCCCCGCCATCCCCACCCCCGTCAACGCCGACGACACCATCAACGTCCCGGCAGCCAAGGCGCTGATCGCCTACCTGCTCAAGCAAGGCATCGACGGCATCGTCCCGCTGGGCGGCACCGGCGAATACGGCGCCCTGGCCCGCGCGGAACGCATCCGCATGTGCAAGCTGACGGTAGAAGCCGTCGAAGGCCGCGTACCCGTAATCCCCGGCGTGCTTGACCCCGGCTTCCACGACGCCCTGCAAGCCGGCAACGAATTCGCCGACGCCGGCGCCGACGCGCTGATGGTGCTGACCCCGTACTACACCACGCCCACGCAAGCCGGCATCCGCGAGTACTTCCTGCGCTACGCAGACGCCTCACCCCTGCCCGTCATGATCTACGAGATCCCGTACCGCACCCGCATCGCCATCGCACCAGAAGTGCTGCACGAGCTGTCGCGCCACGAGAACATCATCGGCATGAAGGCCTGCAATACCGACATGTACCACTTCCTGCGCGTGGTCGCCGGAGTGGACGACTCCTTCGCAGTCTTCAGCGGCGAAGACACCCTACTCCCCGTACACCTGGCCGCAGGCGCCCGCGGCGGCATCGTGGTGACGGCAAGCCTGCTGCCCACCGCGTGGCGCAAGGTCTACGAACTGGCATCCGAAGGCCGCACGAAAGAGTCGATGGAATTGCACCGCCGGCTGATCCCGTTGATGAACCTGGCATTTGCCGAAACCAACCCCGGCCCGATGAAGTCGGTAATGGATCTGATCGGCGTAAACGCGCCAGAAGTCCTGGACCCCCTGGTCGCCCCCGCCGATGGATTGCAGGCAGCTTTGCGCGCCGAATTGAAGCCGCTGCTAAAGGAATTCGAGGGCATCGCCTAAGCGAGCCGCGTTGCGATGAGTAATAAAGGGACCGTCAAAAGACGGTCCTTTTTTACATAAAAAACGAAAGAAAAGTCCGCCCCAAACCCATCGATGAATTACGAACGATCCTCATCAGAACCGATGGGCGGCGCGCGAACCGATCAGCATACGAGCGCAAATACCCAACGCGCGCCGCCCATCGCTTTTCCCCAAAAAAAACGTCGGCACCACTAGCAAACGCCTCAACGCATTCGCGAAGCGTCCACCGCCCGACGCACAACAACGCGTAAGCCGATAGCGCGCCGCCCGGGCGGCCGCAGAGGCGGGCAACGCAAATCTCGTCAGTAAACGCGAACCTAGCAGCGCGGCGGCTTAAGACAGCGAGAGCCCCTCGACGCGGGCGACGTGGCTGCGAGCAACCTCGATGCGCCCGAGGGAATCTGAAGGGAGCCGAAGGCGGACGAAGATGACGAAGGGGCAGTCCGGAGCGAAGGCTCCGGACCGCAATCGTGGGCGCGAGCAGTCACGGCGCCCGCGGCGAGGGGCGGCCTACGAAGCCCCCCAGCCGCCCTCAAAAGCGAAAATCACCTACGTAGCAATAAAAAACCACACAAGCAATAAACCCCACCTACCGAGAATAAGCCGAAAACTTAGACTTAGAAATCGACGTAGCCGCCACCTGCACATGCGGCGCCAACTCCGCCTCAACCCTCGCCACTGTCCACCGCGTCGTAGGCACCGAGATATTGATAGCCGCCACCGCCAGCCCCCGATGATCAATCACCGGCGCCGCCACCGAAATATCCCCCAGCACCGTCTCGTTCACGATAATCGCGTAACCCTTCTCAGCCACGCGTTGCACCCGTTCCAGCAGCTTGTCCGGGCTGACCTCGGTATAAGGCGTAATCGCCTCCAATCGCGTCTGCGCCAGAATCTCCGCGCGATGCTCATCCGACAGGCGCGACAGAATCGCATTGCCTGACGCCGTGAAAAACGCCGGCAGGCGGCTGCCCACAGCAATATCGACATTCACCAAGTGGTGCCCAGGAAACCGCGCCACGAAAACAATCTCGTGGCCATCCAGCTCTTGCAGATTCGTCGTCTCGCCCAGCGTGCGGCTGATGTCCAGCAAATAGGGCGACGCCTTGTCGATCAGCTCGTTGGCTCGCACATAGTTGTACGAGAACTGCAGCACCTTGGGCGTCAGACCGTAATTGCGGGTGTCAGGTATGCGGCGCAGATAACCCAGCGTTTCCAGCGTATAGACCAGCCGCTGCGTGGCGCTGCGGTCCAGGCCCGAAGCGCGGGCAATATCGGCCAGCGTCATGTGGCGCTTCGAACCGTCGAACGCGTGCAGCACCTGAAAGGCTTTTTCAGTGGAACCGACAAAAAGCGAAGACCGGGTCTCGGTCGGCGCCTGCGGTTTTTCCGTGTCGTCGATGGGTGATGTGCGCACAGGGAACAGCCTATTGAGTTCTTGGGATGCCACGCAAGAAACAACGTGATGCGGGAGTTGCCGGCCCCAGACCGCGTATTGCGCTTAATTTAATTGTAATTCAATTATTAATAGCAAATTTCAATTACTTCCCGTGTTGTCAGCCGCCCCCGCGTCCATCGGCACGCCGGGCTGCGAGGCCGAGCGAGAACCCGGCAGCGGATGACACGATTGCGGGTGATACGTGTGAACCACAGACAGCTTCACGTGTTCGCTGCGATTGCCTTGGGCGGCGTGCAGCGTGCGGCAATGAAAGAACACGACGTCACCGGCCTGCAAGTCCGGGCAGACTGCCCGGCCGATCCACTCTGCGTTTTGCGGCGCATCGTCACGGAAAAACTTCTTGTCGTCGAATTGCTCGGGCGTGAAAGCGGCCGCGTGCGATCCCGGGATAAAGGACAGGCCGCCGTTAGCGCGGGTTTCCGGCCCCAGGGCCAGCCAACAGGACACCAGGTCCGTGTCGGAAAACGACCAATAGCGTATGTCTTGATGCCAGCCAGTCAGACTGCCATAGGCCGGGTGCTTGGTCATCACGCAGTTGTGATGCACGGTGGACAACACGGCCGGCTCACCGAAATAGCGGGACAGCCATCCGCCGATACGCGGATCTGCCGCCCAGCGGGCGAATAGCGGATCACGCGCGTAGGCGCTCAACAGACGGCGCACCGTCAGGCCGCCTTCGGCGCTGCGTGACTCGGGCGCGCCGGGATAACGCAGATCCGCTTCATATTCGATGGGCGCCACGTGGTCGCGCAAATGGCGTTCGGCGAGCTCACGCAACGCCGCGACCTGCTCGGGGCTTACGAACTGGCGCGCCACCACAAACCCCTGCTGGCGCAGGACGGCTATCTGATCATCAGGCAGTAACCCGGACATCTCAATCCTCACACCCCGCGGCGTATGCGAGGCGTCTGCGTGCGCGGCAGGCGCGTACCGGCAAAGGCGCCGGTGTACGCGGGGATGGCTAGATTACCAAAACCGCCAGCCCATCCGGGTCAGGCGGACGGTGTTTTTTCAGCTGATACCGATGCCGCAGCCGGCACAGGGGGAGGCAGGCGGGCCGCGTCACGTTCTTGCACTTCGTGATGCACCCATTCGCGCCACACCGCCACCAGCAGCGCCATCAGCACCGGCCCCACAAAAAGGCCCACAATGCCCATGGTCTTCACGCCCCCGACCAGACCGAAGAAGGTCGGCAGGAAAGGCAGTTTGACGGGGCCGCCCACCAGACGCGGACGCAGCGTCTTGTCGACGATGAACAGCTCCACGCTGCCCCAAACCATCAGCGCAATACCCGCCACCACGTGGCCCGAGCCCACCAGGTACAGCGACACCAGCGTGAACGACAGCGGCGCGCCGCCCGGGATCAGCGCCATAAAACCCGTGACCACGCCCAGCAGTACCGGCGACGGCACACCCGCCACCCAATACGCAACGCCCAGCACAAAGCCTTCGCCCAGAGCGATCAAGCCCATGCCCGTTACGGTGGAATTGATAGTGGCCGGCACTACGCGCGAAAAACGCTGCCAGCGCGCAGGCAGAATGCGTTCGCCCAGCACGTCCAGCTGGGCCGTCATGCGGATGCCGTCCTTGTAGACGAAGAACAGCGTGATCAGCATGAACAGCACGGTCAGCAGCAGCTGAAACACGTTGCCGGTGGCCGCCAGGACCATGCGGTAGATATTGCCCAAATGTTCGCCGCTGACCGCTTCGACCAGCGCGCCCAGCGCATGGGGCTGCCCGATATAGGATTCCCAATATTGGCCCAGGCGTTCGCCAACCGCCGGCATGGAGGTGATCCAGGCCGGCACCGCCACACCGTGACGATTGGCCGCAATGGCCCAGGCGAAGAAGGTGCTGGCTTCCTTGATGGCGTAGGACAGCGCCAATGACAAGGGCACGATCAAGACGACGATCACGACCAGCAGCGCAAGCGACGCCGCAACTGCCGTTCTGCCGCCGCAACGCACCACCAGGCGCTGATACAGGGGCCAGCTGGCCAGGCCGATAATCAGCGCTGCCAGCACGGGCACCAGAAAGCCGCTAAGAAAATAAACCCCTGCCAAAAGCACGAGCAGCAGCAGCCAACGGGCGATCAGGTAAGCGGGTAGAACAGGCTGCATAGAGCGGATCGACAGTAAGGGCGTTGTAGGCTTTGACTGTCGGACTATACAGACGTTTCATGAAATACGAGGGACGCAAGGGCTGTATTTACTACGGGGTTTCCCGTGTTTTCCGGCATGGCGGGCAGATCTGCCCGCCATGCGGGGCCCTTATAAGGCGTACTCGGCCGCTTCTTCCCGGGCCGTGCGGCGGCGCGCAGGCGGCGCCTCGGCCAGTACGGGCTGCTGCTGGGGCGCTGCCATTGTCATCGCGCTGGGCATGCCGAGCTGGCGTTGATAGACGCCGCAGGTACCGGCGGCCGGATCGGTTTCGTCGCGGCCACTGAGCAACGGGCAACCCGCGAACAATTCCGCCACCCAGTCGGTGAATGCGCGGACCTTGGGCGACAACTGACGGCTTTGCGGATACAGCACCGAGATCGCCGTGGGGCTGGGTTTCCATTGGGGCAGCACTTCAATCAGTTCGCCCGTTTGCAGGTGCGGCAAAGCCATATAACGGGCGACCTGAATCAAACCAAAGCCCTTCAACCCGCAATCCAGGTAGGCGCCCGCTTCGTTCACGGATACCGTGCCCTTCATGTCCACTTCCTGGTGCTTGCCGTCCACCTTGAAGTCCCACGCGCAGTTGCGGCCGCTGCGGCTGGAAAAATAATGCACGGCGTGGTGGTCGCGCAGGGCTTCAATGGTTTGCGGCATGCCGTGGCGCGCCACATAGGTGGGCGATGCGCAGGTGACGGTCTGCAGGGTGCCGATGCGGCGCGCAACCAGGCTGGAATCTTCCAGGTCGCCTGCGCGGATCACGCAGTCGACGGCCTCTTGCACCATATCCACAGGCCGGTCGCCCAAGCCCAGCACCAGCTCGACATCGGGGTACTTGTCGTGGAAATCGCACAACGACGGAATCAGGATCAGGCGGCCGATACAGGTCGGCACGTCGATGCGCAGCCGCCCCTTCAGGCGCAAAGCCGCTTCCTGGAAGCAGGCCTCGGTTTCTTCAACGTCGGCAAGAATGCGCACGCAATGTTGGTAATAGCCCGCGCCGTCTGGCGTCAGGCCAATACGGCGAGTGGTGCGATTGAGCAAACGTACGCCTAGAAGGCGTTCAAGATTCTGGATGATGGTCGTGACGGTGGTGCGCGGAAGCGAGAGGCTGTCGGCTGCCCGGGTGAAGCTATTGGCATCCACGACGCGCACAAACACCTGCATAGCCTGAAAACGGTCCATGGCGTCGGTGTCCTTTTGGGCAAATAAGTCGGGGTGAACGGAGCATAACCTGAATTCATCGCTGATTAGTCAAATCTGCCGAACAGTGTTGCCGGATAACAAGTGTTTATCCGCCCCCGTAAAACACTCAGAATGCGATACATCTTGAAGTGCCCTTGCCTCTCGGCGCCTCCACAGGGCATGTCAATCCTCAGCTTCCGACGTTGCAAAGCACCGCCCCGCCAAGGCGGCTTTGACTGGGACCCGCAACACTGTTGCATGTTGCATCGCAACAACTCCAGGGAAGTTAAGGACTGCCATACCCCGGAACGCCGCTGCCGCCTGCCGCCCCCAGGCCCCATGCAAGCGCGCTTTCGCACCTACTCTCCTCAAGGAAACATCATGGTTTCGCGTAATCGTATTGCTATGCTCGTCGTCTTTGCAGCCGTGCTTGCGGCCGGAGGCGGCTACGCCCTCACACACGGGCCTGCCCGCGGCAACGCCGCAATGGCCCAAGGCGCCCCCACCGCCGCGCCCGTCGAAGTAGCCGAAGTCGTCACCAAAACCATCGTGGACTGGCAGCGCTACTCGGGCCGCCTGGAAGCCATCGACCGCGTTGATATTCGCCCGCTGGTTTCCGGCACCCTCACCGCCGTGCACTTCCAAGACGGCAGCATCGTCAAAAAGGGCGACGTGCTCTTCACCATCGACCCGCGTCCGTATGCGGCCGAGGTGGATCGCGCTGCCGCGGCGCTGACCGCCGCGAAAGCGCGCGCCTCTTACACCGCGACCGATCTGGCCCGCGGCCAACGCCTGCTGACGGACAACGCCATCGCCCGCCGCGACTTTGAAGAAAAGCAGAACGCGTCGCGCGAAGCGGCCGCCAACCTGCAAGGCGCGCAAGCCGCTCTGGACTTTGCCAAGCTGAACCTGGGTTACACGCGGATCGAAGCCCCCGTGGATGGCCGCGTCTCGCGCGCCGAAGTCACCGTGGGCAACGTGGTGGCCGCTGGCGCGACCTCGGTGCCGCTGACGACCTTGGTGTCGGTGTCGAAGATGTACGCATCGTTCGATGTGGACGAACAAACCTTCCTGAAGTACGTCAACCCAGCGCGCAACGGCAAGGCGGGCTCGGTGCCGGTCGAATTGGGCCTGGCCAACGAAGATGGGTATTCGCGCACGGGCTTTGTGCAATCGGTGGATAACCGCCTGGACGCAACGTCAGGCACGATCCGCGTGCGCGCAGAGTTCAACAACGCCGACGGCGCGCTGCTTCCGGGCTTGTACGCCCGAGTCCGCCTGGGCGGCAGCGACCCGCGTTCTGCCGTGCTGATCGATGAAAAGGCCATTGGCACCGATCAGGACAAGCGTTATGTGCTGGTGCTGGATGACAAGAACCACGCCGTCTACCGCCAAGTGAAGCTGGGCGCCAATCAGGAAGGACTGCGCGTCGTTGATTCCGGCCTTGCCGCCGGTGAACGCATCGTGGTCAACGGCCTGCAACGCATCCGTCCCGGCGATGCCGTGACCCCGACCGTCGTGCCCATGGTTGCTGCCAAAGGCGCAACCGTCAAGACCGCCGCGGCTGAGCTGAAGTAAGGCCGGCGCGTCTACAGAGAACGTCCATGAATATCTCAAAATTCTTCATCGACCGGCCGATTTTTGCCGGCGTGTTGTCCATTCTGGTGCTGCTGGCTGGCCTGTTGGCCATGTTCCAGCTGCCCATTTCCGAATACCCGGAAGTCGTGCCGCCCTCCGTGGTGGTGCGCGCGCAGTATCCGGGCGCCAACCCCAAGGTCATCGCCGAGACCGTCGCATCGCCGCTGGAAGAATCCATCAACGGCGTCGAAGACATGCTGTACATGCAGTCGCAGGCCAACAGCGACGGCAACCTGACGCTGACGGTCAACTTCAAGCTGGGCGTGGACCCGGACAAGGCCCAGCAGCTGGTGCAAAACCGCGTATCGCAAGCGCTGCCGCGTCTGCCGCCTGACGTGCAGCGTCTGGGCGTGACCACGGCCAAGAGCTCGCCCACGCTGACGCTGGTTGTGCACTTGATCTCGCCAAACGACCGCTACGACATCACCTACCTGCGCAACTACGCGATCCTGAACGTCAAGGACCGCCTGGCCCGCATTACTGGCGTGGGTGAAGTGACGGTATGGGGTTCGGGCAACTACTCGATGCGCGTCTGGCTGGACCCGCAAAAGGTGGCCCAGCGCGGCATGACCGCGTCTGAAGTGGTCGCTGCCATCCGCGAACAAAACGTGCAGGTGGCTGCTGGCGTGATCGGCGCGTCGCCGACGCAAGGCGACGTGCCGCTGCAATTGAACGTGAATGCGCGCGGCCGTCTGCAAAGCGAAGAAGAGTTCCGCGACATCATCCTGAAGACCTCGCCTGATGGCGCCGTGACGCATCTGTCGGATGTGGCCCGCGTGGAACTGGATGCGCAGGAATACGGCTTGCGTTCGCTGCTGGACAACAAGCCCGCCGTCGGTATGGGCATCATGCAATCGCCGGGCGCCAACGCGCTGGATGTGTCCAGCAAGGTGCGCGCCGCCATGGCCGAGCTGTCGCAAGACTTCCCGCCGGGCGTGGAATACCGCATTGAATACGACCCCACGCAATTCGTGCGCTCCAGTATTGAAGCCGTGGTGCATACCCTGCTGGAAGCCATCGCGCTGGTCGTGCTGGTGGTGATTCTGTTCCTGCAAACGTGGCGCGCGTCCATCATTCCGCTGCTGGCGGTGCCCGTGTCCATCGTGGGTACGTTCGCGCTGCTGCTGGTGTTCGGCTATTCCATCAACGCCCTGTCGCTATTCGGGATGGTGCTTGCCATCGGGATTGTGGTGGACGATGCGATCGTGGTGGTCGAAAACGTCGAGCGCAACATTGCGGCGGGATTGAGTCCACGGGATGCGACCTATCGCGCCATGCGCGAAGTCAGCGGCCCCATCATCGCCATTGCGCTGACCTTGTGCGCCGTGTTCGTGCCGCTGGCGTTCATGACGGGCCTGACTGGCCAGTTCTACAAGCAGTTCGCCATGACCATCGCCATCTCGACGGTGATCTCGGCCTTTAACTCGCTGACCTTGTCGCCCGCGCTGTCGGCGCTGCTGCTCAAGGGCCATCATGACAAGCAGGATTGGCTGACCCGTGGCATGAACCGCGTCTTTGGCCGCTTCTTCAACTGGTTCAACAATATGTTTGGCCGCGCATCCGAGTCCTATGGCTCGGGCGTGTCCGGCGTGATCCGCCGCAAGGCAAGCGCCATGGGCGTGTACGCGGTGCTGGTTGCCGCAACGGTCGGCGTGTCGTATCTGGTGCCCGGCGGTTTTGTGCCCGCGCAGGACAAGCAGTATCTGATCGGTTTTACGCAGCTGCCCAACGGCGCGTCGCTGGACCGCACGGAAGCGGTAATCCGCCGCATGAGCGACATCGCCTTGAAGGAACCCGGCGTGCAGTCCGCCATCGCCTTCCCCGGCCTGTCGATTAACGGCTTTACCAACAGTTCCAGCGCAGGGATTGTGTTCGTGGCCTTGAAGCCATTCGACGAACGCAAGGGCGCGGCGCTGTCCGGCAATGCCATCGCGGCGTCGTTGAACCAGAAGTTTGCCGCCATCCAGGATTCCTTTATTGCGGTGTTCCCGCCCCCGCCTGTGATGGGTCTGGGCACGCTCGGCGGCTTCAAGCTGCAACTGGAAGACCGCGCGGCGCTCGGCTATGCCGAACTGGACAAGGCCAAGCAGGCGTTCCTGGAAAAAGCGCGTCAAACACCCGAGCTCGGCCCCGCGTTCTCAAGCTATGAGATCAACGTGCCGCAGCTGGATGTGGATCTGGATCGCGTGAAGGCCAAGCAGTTGGGCGTGCCGGTGACGGAAGTCTTCGACACCATGCAGATCTATCTGGGTTCGATGTACGTCAACGACTTCAACCGTTTCGGCCGCGTGTTCCAGGTGCGGGCCCAAGCCGATGCGCAATTCCGCGCGCATGCGGATGACATCCTGCAACTGAAGACCCGCAATGCCGCGGGAGACATGGTGCCGCTGTCGTCGCTGGTGAAGGTGAACCAGACCTTTGGTCCGGAAATGGTGGTGCGCTACAACGGCTACACCGCCGCCGACATCAACGGGGGTCCTGCGCCCGGTTACTCGTCCGACCAGGCGCAAGCCGCAGCCGAACGCGTCGCCGCCGAAACGCTGCCACGTGGCGTGAAGTTTGAGTGGACCGACCTGACGTATCAGCAGATTCTGGCGGGCAATGCCGGCTTGTGGGTGTTCCCGATCAGTGTGCTGCTGGTGTTCCTGGTGCTGGCCGCCTTGTATGAAAGCCTGACCTTGCCGTTGGCCGTGATTCTGATCGTGCCGATGAGCATCCTGGCCGCGCTGACAGGCGTCTACCTGACGGGCAACGACAACAACATCTTCACGCAGATTGGTCTGATGGTGCTCGTGGCGTTGTCAGCGAAGAACGCGATTCTTATCGTGGAGTTCGCCCGCGAGCTGGAAATGAATGGCCGTACTCCGCTGGAAGCCGCGATTGAAGCCAGCCGCCTGCGTCTGCGCCCGATTCTGATGACGTCGATTGCCTTCATCATGGGTGTGGTGCCGCTGGTGCTGTCCTCGGGCGCCGGCTCTGAAATGCGCCACGCCATGGGGGTCGCGGTGTTCTTCGGGATGTTGGGCGTGACCTTGTTCGGCCTGTTCCTGACGCCAGTGTTCTATGTGCTGCTGCGTTCGCTGGGCAGCAAGACGCTGCACTCCGCCGCGCCGCATGAAGCGCCGGTGTGCGTGCCGCACATCGACCCGAACGCGCCGCCCGCGACGCAACCCCACGCGTAACGCCGCAGACCAGAAGAGAAGCCAGCGCGCCTTGCCATGACAGGCGGGGCGCGCGCCAAAGAGAATTCATCATGATCCAAAGACTGAGCCGCGGTTCCGCCCTGCTTGCCATCCTGCTTGTGCTGGCTGGCTGCGCGGTGGGCCCCACTTACGAAAAGCCTTCCTCAGCCGCGCCTGCGGCATTCAAGGAAGCCGCATTGCCCGCCGCTGAAGCCGGCACCTGGAAACCCGCCGAGCCGTCGGAAGACGCGCTGCGCGGCGCCTGGTGGAAGGTATTCGGCGACGAAGGTTTGAACCAGCTGGAAGACGAAGCCCATCAGGCCAACCAGAACCTGCAAGCCGCTGCGGCCCGTTTGACGCAATCGCGCGCGTTGCAGCGGGAAGCCCGCGCCGGTTTCTTCCCCAGCCTGGATGCGGCCTTCGGCCCGAACCGCCAGCGGCCCTCCGCCGTGTCGCAAGGCCTGCCTGATGGCACGTCCACAACGCCGGTCACCACGTGGCGCGCGCAAGGCGCGGTGTCGTACGAAGCGGATCTGTTCGGCCGCGTTGCGTCCACGGCTGATGCTGCCACGGCGGATGCCCAACAAAGCGAAGCGCTGTACCGTTCGGTGCTGCTGGCTTTGCAGGCCGATGTAGCCACCACGTATTTCCTGGTGCGTGAGCAAGACGCCGAATCGCAGCTGTATCGTCAGACGGTAAAACTGCGCACCGACACGTTGCAATTGATCCAGCGCCGTTATGACGCCGGAGATATCAGCGAACTGGACCTGGCGCGCGCCAAGGCCGAACTGGCTTCCGCGCAATCCGAAGCCTTGGGCATCGACCGCCGCCGCGCCGTGACCGAACATGCACTGGCCGTACTGCTGGGCCGTGCTCCGTCCGAGTTCACGATGCCGCCGCAACCGATCCAGAAGGTCGCGCTGTCCGTCCCGGCCGGCCTGCCGTCGACGTTGCTGGAACGCCGCCCTGACATTGCCGCAGCGGAACGCGCCATGGCCGCCGCCAACTCTCGCGTGGGCGCAGCCAAGTCCGCCTTCTTCCCGCGTTTGGACATCACCGGCGCGTTCGGCTATGAGTCGTCTGACCTGGGCAACCTGTTCCAGTGGTCCAGCCGCACCTTCCTGCTTGGTCCGCTGGTGGGCGCCGCGCTGTCCATGCCCATCTTCGACGGCGGCCGCCGTCAGGCAGGACTGGACCGCGCCCGCGCCGTCTACGAAGAAGATGTGGCCGTGTACCGTCAAACCGTGCTGAACGCCTTCCGCGAAGTGGAAGACAACCTGGCCAACCTGCGCATTCTGGCGGATCAGACCAAGGCCCAAGACGCCGCCGTCGACGCATCAGCCCGCGCCGCCAAGCTGTCCCACACGCAGTACCGTGAGGGGTCCATCAGCTACCTGGACGTCATCGAAGCTGACCGCAGCGTGCTGCTGCAACAGCGAGTGGCCGTCCAACTGAGCGGCGAACAAGCCCGCTCAACGGTAGACCTGATCCGCGCGATTGGCGGAGGCTGGGACAACCCCGTGCCGCCGGAATCGGTAGCGGCGAAGTAAGGCCGCAGCACTGGAAAGAAATGCGCGATGAACGCCGGTGGAGGAGCCGGCGTCATCGCGTTATAGCCATGATGTGAAAGAACGAACTGTGTCCAAAGGCCCACGTTTATCGGCCGAGTCTCTTTTCCGCCTCATCCAGCGTGTAGACCTTGGACGAGCCTGTTCTAACGGCGTCAAGCTCACGTTCGGCCGACTGCAGATCCTCCAGGTCTTCCAGAGCACTCATCATCAATTCGCTCGGGTAAAACGACTTGCTGCGCCCCGCAACTTCTGCCAGATGCTCAAGCCGCAGGATGAGCCGGATGGATGTAGGCATAGCCACTCCGTGAATACATATGTTCAATTCGGACATGATGATCGGCCATACGCAATGAACGCCGAGACAGAATCAGACTAAATCAAGCGTTTCAAGCGGTGCTCTGCGCCAGGTCACTTCAACGCACTTTGCCGCGTCACACCCCCCAGCCACCCACTATCGACACGCCATAAACCGCCGAGCCACCCTGTATCCCGCGAACACATAAAAACCGCTGCTGTTCAACACCAGCCACGCCCCCAGGCCGGCCAACAACGCCACGACAGGCCCGACTGCTCTGACATCCCCCTGCGTCCAGGCCACCAAGCCCAAGACGCCCACTGTCACCCATCCCACCACCAGCCACTTCACCACCACGACGCCCAACACGCGTCCCGCCATCAGCAGCACGATCCCGATGGCCAGGCACAAGGCGGTCGCGGCACAGATAAGCACCAGCGAAAATGCCGCCATCGCCGCGCCAACGGCGGGCAGCAGCAGACTCAGCACCTCTATCCCCACGCCCAGCCCGCCTGCCATGACCAGCACGGACAGCGCCAACGGCGACCACATCCCGGGCGGCGTGCCTTTGGCATCCATGTCCGCCACAAACCGGTGCATGGCCACGGACGCGGACGGATCGGCCTCTGCGGCAAGCGCCGCCTCCAGCTTGCGGCACTGCGCGATCAACCCGTTCACGCCGGCGCCGGATTCAGCCATCACAGCCTCGTGACGCCGGGCGCGTGTTCCGCCACCGTATTGCGTAGTGCCGCCATCGCTTCTTGCACCGCGATCGGGCGGAACGCATCTTCGCGCCAATACATGGCCACTGACCCGAACCCCGACAGGCGCACGGGAATAATGCGCATCGCCCGCATTTGAGAAAAACGCAGCGCCGCCCGATGGGAAGCTACGCCAATCATGTCGCTGTTGTTAAGCAGGGTGAGATTGATCGTGACCGAATTCGATTCCACGTGATCCGCAGGCGGCGCCTGCCCCGCAGCCGCCAACGCCGCGTCCACGGCATTGCGGATCGGCGTGCCCTTGGGCCACAAGATCCAGCGGTAAGACAGCAGGTCCTGCCAACTGGGTTGCTCATTGGCGAACAAAGGATGCTTGGGCCGCGCCACCAGATGAATCGGTTCCAGGTAGAGCGCCTCGAAGCGGATCGCGGGATCATGGTGTTCTGGCGCGGACCGCCCCACCACAATATCCAAATCCCCTTGCGCCAATTGCGCCAGCAACCGGTCGGTCGTGCCTTCAACCAGCTTCACGCGAGCCTGCGGCATGCGCGCCAGCAGCTTCATGACCGCAAGCGGCACCGTGTCGGACGCCGACGCGCCCGACGCGCCGATGACCACCCGGCCTCCGCCGCCCTCGCGCAGCGCGGCCATGTCGGCGCTGGCGCGGTCCAGTTGCGCTTCCATGCGCTGGGCGTGCGCGATCAGCACGTCGCCATGCGGCGTCGTGCGCAAACCCCGCGCATGCCGTTCAAACAGCGGCAGGCCGATATCGTCTTCCAGGTCCTTCAACCACTTGGATAAGCCAGGCTGCGTTGTGTTGAGCATCGCGGCCGAATGGCTGATGTTGCGAGTCTGCGCCAGGCTGAGCAGCATTTTCAGATTGCGAAGGCGCAATCGGTGGGTCCAATCCATGGAGGCCCTCGTCTTGGATTTGTCTCGTAGATATATAGTTATTGGTATGGATAATAAGATAATTTCATTATCAAACACATAGCTGCTTACGCATAATCGTCTCCATTACTGGACCAGCCGCGAACCACGCGGCGGCCACCCGTAGAAGCCGGCATCAGCCGGACATACAGGAGACAAACATGCCCGACGGTCATCCCCCTGGCGCGGATCGCGCTGCCTATTACGCGCGTATCGCCAAAAAGCACATGGCTCCCCTGTGGGAGTCGCTGCATAACCTGGTGCCGCGTCAACCAGCCCCGCGTTGCGTCCCCGCCCTTTGGAAGTACGAGGACGTGCGGGACGACGTCATGGCATCCGGCACGCTGATTACCGCCGAGGAAGCCGTGCGGCGCGTGCTGATTCTGGAGAACCCGGGCCTGCCCGGCCAGGCCAGCATCACGCAAAGCCTGTATGCCGGGCTGCAACTGATTCTGCCCGGCGAGATCGCGCCCAGCCACCGGCACACGCAATCGGCGCTGCGCTTTATCGTGGAAGGCCGCGGCGCCTATACCGCCGTCAATGGTGAACGCACCACGATGCACCCCGGCGACTTCATCATTACGCCGTCATGGACCTGGCACGATCATGGCAACGCGGAAACAGTCGAAGGCGGCGAACCCGTCGTCTGGCTGGATGGCCTGGACATTCCGCTGATGCGTTTTCTGGACGCGGGATTTGCCGAGAACTATCCGTCGGCCACGCAGCCCGTCACGCGGCCGGAAGGCGACAGCATGGCGCGCTTTGGCCACAACATGGCGCCGGTGCGCCATCAGCCGGCAAGCGGAACCTCGCCCATCTTCAACTACCCCTATGAACGCAGCCGCGAAGCGTTGGACGAGCTCTACCGCCACGGCGAGCTTGACCCCTGGGACGGCGTAAAGCTGCGCTACGTGAACCCGGCAACCGGCGGCTACCCCATGCCGACCATGGGGACTTTTATGCAGTTCCTGCCGGCCGGATTCCAAGGCAAGACGTTCCGCACCACCGACTCCACGGTTTACAGCGTTGTTGAAGGACGCGGCACCGCCCGCATCGGCGACCAGGAATTCCACTTTGAACCGCGTGATGTCTTCGTGGCGCCTTCGTGGTTGCCGGTGCAATTGGCCGCTCTGGAAGACGCGACGCTGTTCAGCTATTCAGACCGCCCCGTGCAAGCCGCGCTAGGCGTGTGGCGCGAAGAGCGCGTCGACTGATTCCCCCTGCTTCCATTTCCCCCTCACGCCTTCAAAGGGTGACCCATGCCGTTTGTGTTTGCTCCCGCTGCTCCCGCCGCCGTGCCCATCGTGGGCACTCAGGACACCTTTCCCGTGCGCCGCGTCTACTGCGTGGGCCGCAACTATGCCGCCCACGCACGCGAAATGGGTTTCGACCCTGACCGCGAACCGCCGTTCTTCTTTTGCAAGCCCGCCGATGCCGTGGTGCCTGTAGCAGAAGGCTCCACGCTGGCGCTGCCCTATCCGCCTGAAACATCCAATCTGCATTATGAAATCGAGCTGGTCGCGGCCATCGGCAAGGCCGGTTCCAATATCGCCGTAGAAGCTGCGCTGGAACATGTGTGGGGTTACGCCGTCGGCCTGGATATGACGCGCCGCGACCTGCAAATGAAACTGCGCGAAGCCGGCCGGCCCTGGGAATTGGGCAAGGCCTTCGATCAGAGCGCGCCCATCGGTCCGCTGCATCCCGCAAACACGGTGCGCGGCATAGATCAGGCTGCTATCTGGTTGCAGGTCAATGGCGCGGACAAGCAGCGCAGCGACACAGGTCAGCTCATCTGGTCCGTCGCCGAAACCATCGCCTACCTGTCCAGGTACTTCCGCCTGGAAGCCGGCGACCTGATCTACACCGGCACGCCAGAAGGCGTAGGCCCTGTCGTGCGTGGTGACACGATGAAGGGCGGCGTGGATGGCCTGGGCACCCTTAGCGTCCAGATGGTCTGAGTCTTTGCGGAACCCCCAGATGAAACTCCACACCTTTTTCAACAGCTCCACGTCTTACCGCGTGCGCATTGCGTTGGCACTTAAGAACGTGCCCTACGACACGCTGCCCGTGAATCTGCGCAAGCAGGAACAACGCGCCGCCGGCTATGTGGCCAAGAATCCATCGGCCGGGGTTCCCTTGCTGATTGATGAAGACGTGCAGCTGTCGCAGTCGCTTGCCATCATCGACTATCTGGACGCCACACACCCCGAGCCGCGCCTGATCCCCGCCGACACGCTAGCCCGCGCCCGGGTGCTGGAATTGTCAGATGCCATTGCCTGCGACATCCACCCCGTGAACAACATGCGGGTTCTGCGCTATTTGCAGGATGTGCTGGGTGCGACTGACGATCAGAAAAACGCCTGGTATCAGCATTGGATACGCGAAGGGCTGACCGCCGTGGAAGCCCTGCTGGCCCGTTACGGCCACGGCGTCAATTGCTTTGGCGACGCGCCGACGCTTGCCGATTGCTGCCTGGTTCCGCAGGTGGCCAACGCACAACGCATGGGCTGCGATCTTTCGCCCTATCCCCGCGTTATGCGCATCTTTGAACACTGCAATACGCAGCCCGCCTTCCAGCAGGCCGCGCCTGCCCAGCAACCGGATTACAGCTTGTGAGCACGCCTACCCCCATGCAAGAACCCGACACCCAAGGCGCCCCGCTGCGCGAATACACCGATCCCGCCTACCGCCCGCTGTGCGCCAATCTGGCCGACGTGCGCGCCAACATCGACCGGCTGGATGACGAGATCGTCCGGCTGATTGCCGAGCGCGCCATGTACGTAAAAGACGCCGCGCGCTTCAAGCGCGACGCCTTCCAGGTCAGCGCGCCTGCGCGCCAGGCCCAGGTCTTCGAGAAGGTCCAAGCCCTGGCCATGCGGCACAACCCGGGTTTTTCCAACCTGGAACAAGTGGTGGACGCGACGTATCGAGCGATGGTCGCCGCCTTCATCGCCAACGAACAAACCTATTTCGAAAAAATGAAAAACGTGGGAGACACAAATGCATAAGTCCTTGCCATTGGCGCTTGTTCGCAAACTGGCCCTGTGTCTGCCCGTTTGCGCAGCTGCGCTTGCGCCCTACGCTGCGGCTCAGGCTGCGGATGCCTGGCCCGCGCAACCGCTGAAGGCCGTTGTGCCCTTCGGCCCGGGGTCCAGCCCCGACCAGGTTGCGCGCATCGTCGGAGAAAAGGCTGGCGCGATTCTGGGCCAAACCATCGTCATTGAGAACAAGCCCGGCGCCAGCGGCAATATCGGCACGTTCGCCATTGCCAACGCCAAACCCGACGGCTATACCTTCGGCGTCTCTATCACTGGCCCGCTGGTGAACAACACGCTGCTGTTCGACAAACTGCCCTACGCACCTGCAACCGATCTGTCGCCACTGACCCTGGCCGTGCACCAGCCCAACGTGCTGGTCGTGCCCGCCAGCGCCGGCATCGCCAATGTGAGCCAACTGCTGGACGCGCTGAAGAAAAATCCTGACAAATACAACTTCCCGTCGCCGGGCGCGGGCACGGTGTCGCACCTGGCGGTGGAATTGCTGCTGCAACAGATAGGCGCCCGCGCCACGCACGTACCGTATCCCTCTTCACCCGCGGCGCTCACGTCGCTGTTGTCCGGCGATACGCAGTTCGCGGCGTTGCCGCCCATTGCCGTCATGCCGATGGTCAAAGATGGACGGTTGAAGGCACTGGCCGTCACCTCGTCCAAGCGCTCGGCCTTGCTGCCAGACATCCCCACACTGGCCGAAGTGGGCGTGCCCGGTATTGAAGGCTCGGCGTGGATCGGATTTGTGGTGTCGTTCAAAGTGCCCGCCGACATTCAGAAGAAGCTGTCCGACGCGTTGATCCAGGCCATACGCGATCCCGAAGTCACCAAGCGGCTGCAAGCGCAGTTCATGGACCCGGTAGCCAGCACGCCTGCCGAATTCCGCAGCTATATGGATGAAGAACTGACGCGCTGGGAACC
The DNA here is from genome assembly GCF_030864005.1 of Achromobacter seleniivolatilans. Classification (NCBI taxonomy): domain Bacteria; kingdom Pseudomonadati; phylum Pseudomonadota; class Betaproteobacteria; order Burkholderiales; family Alcaligenaceae; genus Achromobacter; species Achromobacter seleniivolatilans. The sequence continues at coordinate 5,558,250 of NZ_CP132976.1, read as the reverse complement.
GCTGATCAAGAAGCTGGGCATCAAAGGCCAATAGTTCAGGCCCAATACGGCAACACCGCAACACCGCAACACACGCAAGGAGCATTGCATGGTCATCACCGAACCCGCCCGCCAGATTCCTCTGTATGGCGAATATGACATCGTCGTACTGGGCGGCGGCCCGGCAGGCATCCTTGCCGCCGCCAGCGCGGCACGCAATGGCGCTCGCGTGCTGCTGGTGGAACGCTACGGATTCCTGGGCGGCATGGGCACCGCGGCGGGCGTGTCCAATTTCTGCGGGCTGCACGCCAACATTCATGGCGATATCCAGCAAGTCGTGCATGGCATGACGGACGACTTGCTGGACCGCATGCGGGCGCTGGATGGCCTGAACGAACCGCACCTGATCCTGGGCAAGATCCACGCACAGGCTTACGACATCTCGGCCTTCAAATGCGCTGCCGACGGCCTGGTGCAAGACAGCGGCGCGCAGGTGCTGTTCCATGCCTTGGCCACCGGCCTGACTCGAAACGAACAGGGCAATGTGGACGCCCTGTTCCTTGAGACCAAGTCGGGCCGATGCGCCGTGCGCGCCAAGATATTCATCGATTGCTCGGGCGACGCCGACATCGCGCAATGGGGCGGACTGCCTTTTGAAAAAGGCGATGCGCAGGGCCACATGCTGTACCCCACGCTGATGTTCAAGGTGGGCAATGTGGATGGCGTCCGCGCGCAGGAAGCCTGGAAAACCATACCTCAGCTGATGGACCAGGCAGCGGCCAGCGGCGAGTTCACTTTTCCAAGGCGCGGCGCGATTGTCCGCCCGCAAAAACATGACTACGAATGGCGCGTCAACGTCACCCAGCTGGCCAACGCGGATGGCAGCGCTGCCGATGGCACCGACGCCGGATCGCTATCCGCCGGCGAACTGGAAGGCCGGCGCCAGATCGTGCAGTACCTCGCCTTTCTACGCGCCAAGGTGCCTGGTTTTGAACAGGCATATGTATTGGACATTGCACCGCAACTGGGCATACGCGAAACGCGCCGTATTGTGGGCGAAGTGATGCTGACGAAGGAAGACGTGCTGGGTTGCGCCGACTTCACCGACAGCATCGGCGTTAATGGCTGGCCGCTGGAGATGCATACGGCAGGCGATGTGCAATGGATATGGCCGCCCATTCCCGAGTCGCGCGGCTACAACCAGTTGCCCTTTCGCATGATGGTGCCGCAACGCGGACCGGAGGTAGCCGGGAATGTGCTGGTGGCAGGACGCTGCGCGTCCATGACGCACGAAGGCCAATCCGCCGCGCGCGTCAGCGGCAGTTGTTTTGTCATGGGTGAAGCCGCGGGCACGGCATCGGCGATGGCCTTGCGCGCAGGCATTGCGCCCGCCGACGTTTCCATTCCTGCCTTACAAGCGCAACTCAAGCAGCAAGGCGCCTTCCTGGGCGGCCAGGACTGAACGGACGGGAACAGAGATGAATGGCACCTTGGAAACCAAGCAGACGGGGCAATCCGTCATCGTGGTGGGCGGCGGCATCGGCGGTCTGGCCGCCGCACTGGCGTTGACGCGGCAAGGCATTGCCGTGCAGTTGTTGGAGCAGGCCGCGCACATCGGCGAAATTGGCGCCGGCATTCAGCTGGGGCCCAATGCGTTCGCGGCGCTGGATGCGCTGGGCGTGGGCCAGACGGCACGCACGCGCGCAGTGTTCACGGACCACATCATCATGATGGACGCTGTTGATGCCCGCGAAGTCGTGCGCATCGACACGGGCGAGGCATTCCGCGACCGGTTCGGCGGCCCCTACGCCGTGATCCATCGTGCGGACATACACCTGGCTATTCTTGAAGCCGTGCAGCAGAACCCGCTGATCCGCTTTCGCACATCTACCCAGATCGCCAGCATGTCGCAAGACGAGCACGGCGTGGAAGTGGTGGACACGCAAGGGAACCGCTATCGGGCAGATGCCGTAGTGGGCGCGGATGGCGTCAAGTCCGTGATCCGCGAACGCATGGTGGGTGACCCTGCGCGGGTGACCGGGCACGTCGTCTACCGCGCGGTGGTCGAGCGCGAGCACATGCCCGAAGAGCTGCGCATCAATGCGCCAGTCTTGTGGGCGGGTCCGCATTGCCATCTGGTCCACTATCCGTTGCGCGGCGGCCAGCAATACAACCTGGTCGTCACCTTTCACAGCCGCGAACAAGAAGAATGGGGCGTGCGCGAAGGCAGCAAAGAAGAGGTGCTGTCGTATTTCCAGGGCATCCACCCGCGCCCGCATCAAATGCTGGACCGCCCGACATCCTGGAAGCGCTGGGCCACTGCCGACCGCGAGCCGGTGGAACATTGGGGCCAAGGCCGCGTCACCATCCTGGGCGATGCTGCGCATCCCATGACGCAATACATGGCCCAAGGCGCATGTATGGCGCTGGAAGATGCCGTGACCCTGGGTGTCGCGATCAAGCATTGCGATCACGACCTTGCAGCCGCTTTCCGGCTGTATGAGTCGGTCCGCATTCCGCGTAGCGCGCGTGTGGTCTGGTCCACGCGAGAGATGGGCAGGCTCTATCACGCACAAGGCGTAGAACGCACCGTGCGCAACATGCTGTGGACCGGCCGCAGCCAGTCCCAGTTCTACGACGCGTTGCAGTGGCTCTACGGCTGGAAGGTGGAGAACTGTCTCGCGGGGCAGGTTCCGCAGTAAGCCAACCAGGGCACAGGAGGAGACACCATGAAAAAAATCAGAATCCAGAGCGCCGCCGCTATCTCGCTGACACTGGCCGCACTTGCGGCGTCCACAGCGATCGCACAACAGAAACCCGTGGACATCGGATTTATCGGCACGCTATCCACGCCTGCCGGCTACATCGGCGAAGACGAGCGCGACGCCTTTCTGCTGGCGGTCAAAGAAGGCGGCGGAAAACTGGGCGGCGTTCCGGTGAATGTGCGCGTCGAGGACGATGCATTGAAACCCGCCAACGCCAAACAGATTGCAGACAAGATGGTGCAGGATGGCGTGCGGTTATTTACCGGCGTCAATTTTTCGAATGTGATGGCGGCAGTGGGCCCTACCGTGCTGAATGCTGGCGGCTTCTACGTCAGCCTGAACGCGGGGCCATCAAACTACGCGGGCAAGGCCTGCAATCCCAACTATTTCTCGGTGGCTTTCCAGAACGACTCTTACGCCGACACGGCGGGCATGGCGGCCAACGAGCTGGGAGCCAAACGCGTCGTCATCATGGCGCCGAACTACCAGGCGGGACGCGATGCCGTCGCCGGATTCAAGCGCGCATACAAAGGCGAGATCGCGGAAGAGATCTACACCAAGCTGGAACAAGCGGACTTCTCGGTGGAACTGGCGCGCATCCGGTCGCTGAACCCCGACGCCATCTTCCAGTTTCATCCGGGCGGTGCAGGCATCAACCTGACCAAGCAATTCGCCAATTCCGGGCTGTCCGACAAGATCAAAATGATCACGCCCATTTATTCAATGGACGACCGCATGCTGGCGGCCACAGGGACGGCGAGCAAAGGGTTCTACTTGAGTTCATTGTGGAGCGCCGATCTGGACAACGCGCAGAGCAAGCACTTTGTTGAAGCGTTCACCAAGGCCTACAAGCGTCCGCCCACGGCCTACGCAGCGCAAGCCTACGACACTGCCAACCTGATTGCCTCGGGCCTGAAGGCCGTCAATGGCGACGTGACCGGCCGCGCCGATGATTTCCGCAATGCGCTACGCAAGGCAGATTTCGCGAGTGTGCGAGGCAAGTTCAAATTCGGCCCGAACCAGCATCCGATTCAGGACTGGTATCTGCTGCACATCGAGGCAGGCCCGGACGGCAAGCTGATCTACAAGAACATGAAGGTACTGGCGCGCGACCATACGGATGTGCACGCTGTGGACTGCAAGATGTAGGCAGTGGCTAGCTCGTTCGGGTGAAACGCAACTCCTGCGCTTCACCCGAACCGGTCCTATCAGTTCAAGCTGGCGCCCGAGATCTTCACGATCTCCTGATACTTCGCCTTTTCACCCTTTACGAACTCGGCAAACGCCTCGGACGTCATCGGCGGCGCTTCCGAACCCATCGTCAACAGACGCTGCTTCACGTCTGCCTGTTGCATGGCATCCGAATACGCTTTGTTCAGCTTGGCCACTACCGGCGCAGGCGTGCCGCCCGTCGTGAACACGCCAAACCACGTGCCCAGATCAAAGCCCTTGACGCCCGACTCTTCAACCGTCGGCACGTCCGCCAGCAACGACGAACGCTTGGCGGTCGTCACGGCCAAAGCCTTGACCTTGCCATCCTTGATCAACGGGGCCGATGCCGCCAGATTGTCGAACATGAAATCCGATTGGCCCGACAACAGCGCCAACTGCGCAGGCGCAGCACCCTGATACGGAATGTGCTCAACATTGATGCCGGCACGCGCCTTCAACAGTTCGCCCGACAAATGGCCCGCGCTGCCGTTGCCGCCCGAACCGTAGTTCAGCTTGCCCGGGTTCTTCTTTGCGTAGTCGATCAGATCTGCCAGCGTGGCGATCTTGTTCTTTTCCGCGAACTCAACGTTCATCACCAACACGTTCGGCACCGACGCCACGATCGTGACCGGCGCAAAATCCTTCACCGGGTCGTACGGCAGGTTGGCGAACAGCCAGGGATTGATCGCGTGCGTGGCAACCGCGCCCATCACCAGCGTGTAGCCATCGGCCGGGGCCTTGGCCACCAGGTCAGCGCCAATATTGCCACCCGCGCCCGAACGGTTTTCCACAATCACGGGCTGACCCAAGGAACCGCGAACCTTCTCGGCCAGCATGCGGGCCATGGTGTCCAGCGGGCCGCCAGGCGGGTAAGGCACGACAAAGCGGATCGGCTTGGTCGGAAAATCAGTAGCCTGAGCCAGCGCAGGCGCGCCGAAAGGCAGGGTTGCGGCCAGCGCAACAGCGCCTTGCAACAAGGTGCGGCGCAGAGCGCTGCGGGGGGCTTTCGTCATGATGTTGTTCTCCTCACTCCGGATCTATGGCGGTCAGTAGCATACCGCAGCGGGATGAACGGCGTAACAAAGGGATACGGCAGCGGCCGGCACGGCACCCACAAAAAAGAAACCGCCCGAAGGCGGTTTCTGTAGATCAGTGCAAGATCTGGCTCAGGAACAGCTTGGTCCGTTCGTTCTGCGGGTTATCGAAGAACTCATCCGGGCTGTTCTGTTCGATGATCTCGCCGCGGTCCATGAAAATCACACGGTTGGCGACCTTGCGCGCGAAACCCATTTCGTGGGTCACGCAGATCATCGTCATGCCGCTTTCCTGGGCCAGGCTCACCATCACGTCCAGCACTTCCTTGACCATTTCCGGGTCCAGGGCCGAGGTGGGCTCATCAAACAGCATGATCTTGGGGTTCATGCACAACGACCGCGCAATCGCCACGCGCTGTTGCTGGCCGCCCGACAACTGGCCGGGAAACTTCTTGGCCTGTTCGGGAATGCGCACACGCTCCAGATACTTCATGGCCGTGGCTTCGGCTTCCGCGCGCGGCTTCTTCAGCACCCACATGGGGCCCAAGGTCAGGTTCTCCAGCACGGTCAGGTGCGGGAACAGGTTGAAGTGCTGAAACACCATGCCCACGTCCTTGCGGATCGTCTCGATGTGCTTCAAGTCATTGGTGAGCTCCGTGCCGTCCACGATGATGTGGCCTTTCTGGTGCTCTTCCAGACGATTGATGCAACGGATCATCGTGGACTTGCCCGAACCCGAAGGCCCGCACACCACGATGCGCTCACCTGGCGCCACGTCCAGGTTGATGTTGCGCAACACGTGGAACTGGCCGTACCACTTGTTCACGTCCTGCAAACGAATAATGGCATCCGACATGCCTGTACTCCCGTAAATATCTCTGTGCGCGCCCGCGTTTCGGCGGGCGCACGGCAGTGGCTAGCGTTTGTGATCAGTCGCAAGACGTTTTTCAAGCGCCTGACTGTACTTGGACATGGAAAAGCAGAACACGAAGTAGATGAGCGAGATGAACAGATACGCCTCTACGCCGAAGCCGCGCCATGCCGCGTCGGACAAGGCCGCCTTGGCTGCCAAAGTCAGGTCGAAAATACCGATGATCACCACCAGCGACGTGTCCTTGAACAAGGCGATGAAAATGCTGACCAGCGGCGGAATCACGATCTTCAATGCTTGCGGCAGGATGATCTTGCGCATCTGTTGCCAGTAGTTCAGGCCCAGCGAATCCGCGCCTTCGTACTGCCCTTTCGGGATCGCCTGCAAACCGCCGCGCACCGTTTCGGCAATATAGGCCGCGGCGAACAGGATGATCGCGATTTGTGCGCGCAACAGCTTGTCGATCGAGAAGCCTTCGGGCAGGAACAAGGGCAGCATCACCGACGACATGAACAGCAGGCTGATCAGCGGCACGCCGCGAATCAGCTCAATGTACACAACGCACAGCGCTTTGATGGCGGGCATCTTCGAGCGCCGGCCCAGAGCCAGCAACACACCGATCGGGAACGCAAAGGCAATGCCGAACGTGGACAGGATGAGCGTCAGCGGCAGACCGCCCCAACGCGCATTTTCCACATACGACAGGCCAAACACGCCGCCCCACATCAAGAGCGCGACGGCGGTCAGGCCCACGGTCCAGATGACGGCAAGCTTCCAGTTCCAGAAACGGCGGATACCGCTGCAAATGATCACTGCCACCAGAATGAGCGTGGCGATCAGCGGACGCCATTGCTCATCGAAGGGGTAGGTACCGAACAGGATCAGCCGGTGCTTCTCGATGATGAACGCCCAGCAGGCGCCGCCAGAAGCGCGGCATTCCTGGGCATTGGCTGCGTTGAAATCGGCTTTGATGAAAGCCCATTCCACCAGCGCCGGCACCGCCATCAACAAGAACCACGCGAGCAGAACCGTGATGAGGATGTTCAGCGGCGACGAGAACAGGCGCGTCTTGAACCATGGCCATACGCCCACATGCGTGCTGGGCGGCGGCAGGGCTTCGCTTGGAGTATGCGTAGTGCTGCTCATCTCAACGCTCCACCAGCGCGATGCGCTTGTTGTACCAGTTCATGAATATCGAGATCGACAGGCTGACCGTCAGGTACGCGCCCATGATGATAAGAATGCCCTCGATGGCTTGGCCCGTCTGGTTCAACGTGGTGTTCACAACCGACACGATATCGGGGTAGCCGATAGCGACCGCCAGCGAACTGTTCTTGGTCAGGTTCAGATACTGGCTCGTCATCGGGGGAATGATCACGCGCAGCGCTTGCGGCAAGATCACCAGACGCAGCACCTGCTTTCTGCGCAGGCCCAGCGAACCCGCGGCTTCCCACTGGCCGTTGTTGACGGCTTGAATACCCGAGCGCACCACTTCGGCGATGAACGCCGACGTGTAGATCACCAGACCCGCCAGCAAGGCAGCGAATTCCGGCGACAAGGTCAGACCGCCCGAGAAGTTAAAGCCCTTGAGTTCCGGCATGTCCAATGTCAGCGACGCGCCGCTGACCAGCCAGCCCACAAACGGCAAACCAATCAGCAGACCGATGGCGACGCGGCCCAGCGGGAACATGTGGCCGGTGGCCTCATGGCGCTTCTTGCCGTAGTGTCCCAGGTAGATGATGGCGACGATGGCCAATCCCAGGCCAGCCAGCATCCAGTCCAGAGAATTGCCTTCCAGCCCAGGCACTTTCAGGCCGCGGTTGGAAATGAACACGCCCGGCAGCGGATTGTGCGCCTGACGCGGACCCGGCATGTTTTCCGTGATCAGCGCGTACCAGAAGAACAATTGCAGCAACAGCGGCACGTTGCGCATCACCTCGACGTAGAACGAGGTGATCTTTGCGACCAGCCAGTTCTTGGACAGGCGGCCGATGCCGATCAAGGTGCCAAGGATTGTCGCCAGCACGATGCCGATAACGGCGACGCGCAGCGTATTGAGCAGACCGACCAGGATGGCGCGGCCGTAATCATTTGCGGGGGTGTAGGCGATAGGCGTTTCGCCAATCGCGAACCCGGCCTCACGGCTTAGAAAACCGAAACCCGTGGCGATGTTGCGCACGGACAGGTTGTGTAGCGTGTTGGAAACCAGGAACCACACGGCCCAGGCTACCGTCGCCAGCGCGAGCACCTGGTAGACCACGGAGCGTACGCCGGGGTCATTCCAGTTGAGCCGCCGGCGAGGCGCCGAAATCGGGGGGGTTTTATTGGAAGTCGTCATGATGAATCTACAGAAGTCGTACACCGGGTGGCAACGCCGGCAAGGCCACGCCCCCCACTCCTGCCGCCCGCTCTGTGGCGGGCTAGGCAAAACGGAGCCCGAGGCTCCGTTTTGCCAGGCAGCCGTGTGTTAACGCACCGGCCAGCCGTACATCAAACCGCCTTGCTTGTACGACGCATTCAAGCCACGCTCCAGCTTCATCGCGCTGTTCTTGCCCAGCGTGTTTTCGAAGCTTTCACCGTAGTTGCCCACGTTCTTGATGATGTTGAATGCCCACTTGTCGTCAACGCCCAGGTTCTTGCCCATGCCCGGGGTCACGCCCAGGATGCGCTGAATGTTGGGGTTGGGGCTCTTGGTCATTTCTTCGACGTTAGCCTTGGTGATGCCGTATTCCTCGGCTTCGAGCATGGCGTTCAGCGACCAGCGGACCACGTTGAACCATTGCTCGTCGCCCTGGCGGACCAAGGGACCCAACGGCTCTTTGGAGAAGTCTTCCGGCAGGATGACGAACTTGTCCGGATTTTCCAGCGTCGTGCGGGTCGAGGCCAATTGCGACTTGTCGGTCGTGAAGGCGTCGCAGCGGCCGGCCGAGAAGGCGCGGATGATTTCGTCGTACTTGTCGATCACGACGGGCTTGAATTCAATCTTTTGGCCACGGAACCAGTCAGCCAGGTTCAGCTCGGTGGTGGTGCCCGGCTGCACGCAGATGGTGGCGCCGTTCAGCTCCTTGGCGCTCTTGACGTTCAGGTCCTTGGAGACCATGACGCCTTGGCTGTCGTAGTAGTTCACGCCCACGCCGATCAGGCCCAGCGTCGTGTCGCGCGTGAGCGTGACAGTGGTGTTGCGGGTCAGCACGTCCACTTCGCCGGATTGCAGCGCGGTGAAACGTTGTTGCGTGTTCAACGGGGTGAACTTGACCTTGGTGGCATCGCCAAACATGGTGGACGCGATAGCGCGGCACAGGTCCACGTCGATGCCCTTGTACTCACCCTTGCTATCCGCAATGGAGAAACCCGGAATGCCGGTCGAAACCCCGCATTGGACAAACCCTTTCTTCTTGACGTTATCGAAGGTCGCGCCCGCATTGGCTGCCGAGGAGGCAGCAAACAATGCAGCGCCAATAGCAGCGAGTTTCAGTACTTTCATCGTGATCTCCGTGTGGGATAAAGCGAGCCTTACGCGGGCCGGGTTGGGCCGACGCATGGGGCGGATGGTAGCGTCCGCGCAGCAGGCGGCGCATCCGGGAATTCCCTTGAAATATAGGGACACTGGCGAAATCAAACGCTGTTTTCGTTCAAAAACGGGGACGCTTTTTGGGGGCTTAGGACGGGTCCGAAAAAGCGCCTGGGCATCATTCAAAAACGTGGCCGGGTGGTCACACAGATACGCTTTTTCACAGGACTGCCTGAAACGGGCTTCGCTTACCTTACTGTCCCCGAGTTACTATGGCGGCTTCATCTGACAGCCGCCATGATCGAATTCCAACACGTATTCAAATCATATGGTCGCGGCCGCAATATCCTGGCCGACATCAACTTCCGCGTAAGCGCGGGAGAATTCGTTTTCGTCTCCGGGCCGTCCGGCGCCGGTAAATCCACGCTGCTCAAGCTGATCGGCGGGCTCGAGCCCGCCAGTCGCGGGTCCATCCAGGTCAACGGCCAGCGGCTGGACAAGCTGCCGCCTCGCGCCCGGCCGTATCTGCGCCGCGCGGTCGGCGTCATCTTGCAAGACACCCATTTATTGTTCGATCGAAGCGCATTCGAAAACGTGATGCTGCCGCTTGCCGTCCAGGGACACCCCTGGGATGCGGCGGCGTCCCGGGCACGCGCCGCGTTGGACAAGGTGGGATTGTCTGGCAAAGAAGACATGAACCCGATCGAACTGTCAGGCGGCGAACAGCAGCGTCTGGCGATTGCGCGCGCCATCGTGAACCGGCCCGCCATCCTGATTGCGGACGAACCCACCGCCAACCTTGACCACGACAACGCGCAACGCATCATGAATGTGTTTCGCGACTTCAATCGCGTCGGCGTGACCACGCTGATCGCTTCGCACGACCAGGACCTCATGGCGCGTTACGCCACCCGCACCTTGCGCATCGATCCAGGCAAGTTTGCCGATTCCAAGGGCAGCGACACGCCGCCCGATGCCGGTCCAGCGCAAGCAGTTCAAAGCCATACCGGCCAGCAGCGGTCCGGCTCCGGCCGTGCCGAACCGGGCTTTGGCCATCCCGGAGAATCCGCATGAACGCCTGGCTGCGGCAACACCGCTATGCGCTTCTGGGCACGTTGCGCCGGCTGATCAAGCAACCGTTTTCGTCACTGGCCAACCTGTTGGTGATGGCCCTGGCTTTGGCCCTGCCGCTATTGGGCAGCGCCATCCTGGTCTCCGTGCAGCCGGTGGCGCGCGAAATGTCCGTCACCCCCGAAGTAACGGTCTTTATGCGCGTGGATGCCCCAGCGGGCGCCGCCGCGGACGTGGCCAAACGAATTCAGGACGAACACCAGCAGGACGTTCGTGCGGTCCGCGTCGTGGGGCGTGAAGCCGCCTTGGCGGATCTGCGGGCCAATCCGGCGTGGCAGCAGGCGCTGGCCGTACTGCCGGGCAACCCGCTGCCCGACGCAGTGGTGGTCACGCTGGCCGACGGCGACGACTTGGCCGGACGCGCCGGAAAGCTCGCGCAAACGTGGAAGCAATGGAACCACGTTGATCTGGTGCAACTGGACAGCGCCTGGGTGCAACGCCTGGAAGCCATTCTGCGTTTTGCCCGCATCGGTCTCGGATTTTTGGCTGCCTGCGTCGCGGTTGTCGTGCTGGCCACGGTGTTCAACACCGTGCGCATGCAGGCGCTTTCGCAACGGGAAGAAATCGCCGTCGCCCGTCTGGTGGGCGCCACCGAGTCTTTCGTACGCCGCCCTTTCCTGTACTTGGGCGCGCTGTCTGGCGCCGTGGCCTCGCTGCTGGCAATCGGGGTGGCAGCCATTGCGCTGTCTCCGCTGAATGACGCGCTGCTGGGGCTGGCCCGAAGCTACGGCGCGGAATTCGCGCTGCACCTGCCCGGCGCATCGGTGCTGATCAGCGCCGTCGTGGCCTCTGCCGCCCTGGGCGCGCTGTCGGCCAGGTGGTCCGTCACGCGCAGCACCCGCTTCTAATCTGCTTTTTCTGCGGGCAAGCCCAGGCCGGGCGTCCCCGCAGATCCCTCTAACGGCGTGTTGCAGGCGTGTTTAAACGCACGTATAGCGCACGTTCGTCCCCGTACTCAGGGGAAAGAACCTCTTGCTGGCTGTGTAGGATGATTAAACCCATCCTAGCTGGACGCATGCGCGCCATCGGGCGCCGCAAGGCGTAAAGCCACCGGTTCCAATCCGGCCAGAAAGGAAAGAACGTTACAAATCAGGGACGTATCGTGGCGCCGTTACACAGCATTTCCCCGCTATGCGCGGGGATATGCAAGAATAAAGCGACATTTTTATACACTTTTTGAAACATTCACTGTTTTACCGAGCATCGTCCTTCGTGTCCAAATCGCCGTTCTTGCCCTTTATCTAGTCCATGGCCGCCCGTCTTGAAGCCCGTGCAACGCGCCACTATTTCGATAGCGCGTTCCAATGTCAGGCGGTGAAAGTGCTCCCCAACGAGTACTACGTCACCAATGAAGACCTGATGATCTCGACCGTACTCGGGTCGTGTGTCGCCGCCTGCATCCACGATCCCGTGACCGGTGTGGGTGGCATGAACCATTTCATGTTGCCCGAAGGCGACATGCAGTCGCCGGCCTCGGCCACGATGCGCTACGGCGCATTTGCGATGGAAGTCCTGATCAACGAATTGCTGAAGGCGGGCGCCGTGCGCGAACGCCTGGTCGCCAAGGTGTTCGGCGGCGGCGCGGTATTGAGCGCCATGCAGCAGATGAACATCGGCGAACGCAACGGCGAATTCGTCCTGAACTACCTGAAGACCGAAGGCATTCCGGTCAAGGGGCAGGACCTGGGCGACGTGCATGCGCGCCGCATCAACTATTTTCCGCGCGACGGCCGGGTAATGGTCCGCAAGATGGCCCCGCACCATCAGCGCGCTGAAGAAATCATTGCCAAGCGTGAACAGGCCGCTGCGCAAAGCGTGCAGGCTAAAACGCAAAGCCCGCCGCGCGTCGAACGGTTCAACCGGCCCGGGGTGGAACGCTTTGACCGCCCCGGCGTGGAGCGGCTTGACCGGCCGGGCGTAGAACGCTTTGATCGTCCTGCGCGTCCCGGCGTGGAACGCTTTGACACCGCGCTCAGCCGCCTGCGCAAGTCGGAAAACGCCGGCAGCTGATTACCCGGCGCCGCGTCAGAAACCAAAACTGGCGCGGTACTGGCTGGGCGATACGCCCAGCCGGCGGGTAAAGACTTCGCGCAGATGACGCGCGTCACGAAAACCGCACTCGTAAGCCACGGTCTTTAGGGGCCGCGCCTCGCGTTCCAGACGCGCGCGCGCCGCGTCCACTCTTGCGCTTTCCACGAATTCGGCCGGCGTCACGCCCGCATCGCGCAGAAAGACACGCGAAAAATTGCGCAGGCTCATGTTGGCCACCGCTGCCAGCCCGGCCAAGCCCAAGTCTGCGTCCAGGTGGGCCAGCACATATTGCTGCACCAGAGCAACGGGCGACGTTTCTTCTACAAAAGGCGTCAGAAACGGACTGAACTGAGACTGCCCCCCAGCGCGCTGCGTAAACACAACCAAGCGTTTGGCGACATTCAGGGCGACCTCCGGACCATGGTCCTGCGCCAGCAGATACAGTGCCAGATCGATGCCCGCCGTTACCCCGGCAGAGGTATGCAGCCGGCCATCCTGAATGTAGAGCCGGTCGGCCTCAATGTGCAGAGACGGATACCGCGCCGCCAGCGCTGGCGCGTCATTCCAATGCGTCGTCACCGTGGCGCCTTGCAGCAAGCCGGCACGCGCAAGCAGGAAGGTACCGTTGCAGATCGAGCCGTAACGCGGCGCCCGGGCGCACATGCCGCGCAACCACGCCAAGGTCTCGTTCGATTCATCATGCCCCGGCAATGCCGGCCCGCCCGCCGCAAGCAGCAGATCGGGCGTGTCCGCCACGTCGGCGTAGTAGCGTTGCGGCACCAGGACCATACCGTTGGAACAGGCAACCGCCCCCCGCGTCAGGCCTATCAGTTCCAGCCGGTAGTGTTGCGCGGGCAGCAAAAAACGGTTGGCTTCGGCGAACACATCCAGCGGTCCGCTGACGTCCAGGGACTGCACTCCGGGAAACACAACAATGGCGACGGTTTTCATGGCAAGACGATGTGGGCCGCAAGGAAACGCTACCTTAGCTCGCCGTCCGTGCGGCTGCCTGTCCATCGCCACACACTTGGCCTGAAATCGCGGCAAGATGGCCGCAAAGCGTCTTTGCACTGACGACTGGCCGCCAACCGCGCCATGCTGGCGCGATTCGCTCCCTGGGCGCACTGGCCGCTGGCCCCGGCGCCGTCCAGAATTTTCCTGTCTGGCGCGGCATGCCGCCGCGCCGCTCTTACAGGATTACCGCCATGACGATGCTTCCTACCCCTGCCAGCGAGCGCGTGGGCCCCGCCTTTTCCGTGGATGGGATGCTTACCGCCCGCAACAAGACACGGCAGGCCATCGCTGATGTCGCCGCACAGATCCGGCCAGGCATGGTCGAAGAGGATGCAGTTCAATTGGCCAAGCAAACCCTGATCGACTCGGGCATGGCACTCAGCTGGCATCCTACCCGCGTGCGATTTGGCGCCAACACCATGAAACCCATGCGCCAGCCGTCAGAACCAGGCGTGGTGCTGGGCGAACATGACATCTTCTTTTTGGATATCGCACCCCGGCTGGACGCCTGGGAAGGCGACGGAGGTAAATCCTTTACCGTGGGCGCCAACGAGGACCACGCTCGCTGTGCGCGCGACGCGGAAGCCTTGTTTCACGACGTGCGGGGCGTATGGCAGCGCGAGGGGTTAAGCGGCCAGGCGCTTTACGCCTATGCCGACCGTCAGGCCCGCGCATTGGGCTGGGAACTGAACTTCGACTTGCCCGGCCATCGCGTGTCGGACTTTCCCCATGCGGCCATCCACACAGGTTCACTGGCCGACCTGCAAACCCGGCCATCCGAAATGCGCTGGATTCTGGAAATTCACCTGCGCGACCCGCAAGGCCGCTTCGGCGCGTTCTTTGAGGACATGCTGCTGGGCAACGAGCACTACGTGTAATCCAGGCATCACCCCTACAATCGGCGCATGTCCACCGTCCGCCTATTCTTCGCCCTGTGGCCGTCACCCCCGCTTGCGGCGACGCTGGCGGGCTGGGCCGAGCAAGCCCGTCCGCACTGCGGTGGACGCATCATGAGGACCGAAACGCTGCACCTGACCCTGGCCTTCCTGGGGCCGGTGGACACCATGCTGGCTGACGAGCTGGCGGCAGCCACACCCGAGCAGCGTCTGACGCCCGGCGCGATGGACGTAGCCCACTACGGCGTGTTTGCCCGTCAACGTATCCTGTGGGCCGGCCCGCGCGAGACACCCGCGGAGCTTCAGGCGGCGCACGATGGGATGTGGCAATGGCTGGCGGGTTTTGGCCTGGCTGCGCCGCCCCAGCCCTTTCGCCCGCACATCACCTTGTTGCGCAACATCGAAAATACGCACCCGCCCGAACCTGCGCCCGAGCCGCTGGCATGGCGATATGACCGCATGGTGCTGGTCGCGTCCGAATCCCTTACCGGCGGCAGCCGCTACCGCGTCGTTGCGCAATCCCGCCCCCAGGCTTGAACGCCAGCGCTCTGGCACAATCGGACGGTTGCAACGACCTGGGTTCACCATGATCATTCTGCTCGATCAAGACGGCGTGCTGGCGGATTTTGAACACGCCTTCATCGACGCGTGGCGTGCGCGCCATCCGGACATTGCGCCGGTGGCGTTCGAAGACCGCAAATCCTTCTACATCCGCGAGGACTACGCCCCCGAACTACGCAGCATGGCCGAGGCCATCTACACCGCACCCGGCTTCATCCGCAATCTGCCGCCGGTGCCGGGCGCCGTGGATGCGGTCAAGGAACTGCTGGCGCTGGGCATGGACGTGCGTATCTGCACATCGCCCTTGTCGCAGTTTGAAAACTGCGTGGCTGAAAAATACCTGTGGGTTGAAAAACACCTGGGGCGCGAGGCCACCAACCGGCTGGTCCTGACCAAAGACAAAACGCTGGTGTACGGCAATCTCCTGATCGACGACAAGCCGCTGATCCAGGGCGCGATCAAGCCGCATTGGAAGCACATTCTGTTCGACGCGCCGTACAACCGTCAGGTGCAGGACCGGCCCCGCATCACCTGGGCGAATTGGCGCAACGTGCTGGCGGGCGAGCTCTATACGGCAGATGCCTGAGTTCTGTTCAACGGTCATGATTTAGGACTATTCTGTGTTGGCTGTACCCCCACCCCGGAGGAGCCCGCACCATGAATCTGCACCGTCTGCTCAAGCAGCGAGAAGCCGACCACAAGCCCTTGCGTGTTGCCCTGTTGGGCGCCGGAAAGTTCGGCGCGATGTTCATGAGCCAGGCCCCTCGGACGCCGGGGATGCGATTGGTGGCGGTGGCGGATCTGGCGCCTGACCGCGCCCGCGCCGCACTGACCCGGGTCGGCTGGCCCGCTGCCGCGCTCAATGCCGCCAGCACCAATGACGCGTACAAGAACGGCAAGGTCTATTTCAGCGATGACCCCTTCGCCATCATTTCCAGCCCCGACATCGATATCGTCATCGACGCCACGGGCCAGGCCGCAGCCGGCATCAGCCATGTGCTGACCTGCTGCGAATACGGCAAACACATCATCATGGTCAACGTCGAAGCCGACGCCTTGGCCGGCCCGCTGCTGGCGCGCCGGGCACGCGAAGCGGGCATCGTCTATTCCCTGGCCTACGGCGATCAGCCCGCGCTGATCTGCGAAATGGTGGATTGGGCGCGCGCCAGCGGTTTCGAAGTGATGGCGGCGGGCAAAGGCACCAAATACCTGCCGGAATTTCACACGTCCACGCCTGACACCGTGTGGCCTTATTACGGTTTCACCGCAGAAATGGTGGCCGCGGGCGACTTCAACGCGCAGATGTTCAACAGCTTTCTGGACGGCACCAAAAGCGCGATCGAAATGGCGGCGGTATCCAACGCCACAGGCCTTTTGCCGTCTCCGTCGGGCTTGCACTTTCCGCCCTGCGGCGTGGACGATCTGGCGCGCGTGCTGCGTCCGCGCGAAGACGGCGGCATCCTGCATCATCGCGGCCAGGTGGAAGTGATTTCGTCTTTGGAGCGGGATGGACGGCCGGTGTTTCGCGACTTGCGCTGGGGAGTCTATGTCACGCTGGCTGCCGACAGCGATTATGTACGGCGCTGTTTCCAGGAATACGGGCTGGTCACTGACCCCAGCGGCAATTTCACTGCCATGTATAAGCCCTATCACCTGATAGGGCTGGAACTGGGCATCAGCGTCGCAAGCGTCGGCCTGCGCCGCGAACCGACGGGCGCGCCCGCCGGCTGGCACGGCGATGTCGTGGCCACCGCCAAACGCGACCTGCAAGCGGGGCAGATTCTGGATGGAGAAGGCGGCTACACCGTCTATGGCCGGCTGATGCCCGCCAACCACTCTGTCGAAGAAGGTTATCTGCCGCTGGGCCTGTCGCACCAGGTCAAACTGAAGAACCCGGTGCGGCAATCCCAAGCGATCCGGTGGCGCGACGTGGAGTACGACGACCGGTCCACTGCGGTGCAGTTCCGCCGCGAAATGGAACAGACCTTCGCGTAGCCACCCCCCGCCTCAGACCGGGGCGGGGCGTTCCGCCTGGAACAAGCGCAACCGGTCCGCCGCGTTGCGCAGATGCTGCTCCGCGGCGCGCCCCGCCGCGTCTGGGTCTGAGCCTTCGATGGCGGCGAAGATGGCCTGATGCTCGCTTTGCACGGCGGCCATGCGTTCGGCATACATGCGGGCCGTGTTGTTGCGCGCGCTGCGGATCACGCGGCGCACGTTGGCTTCAAGGTAGTCGTTCAAGGCCACCAGATGCGGGTTATGCGTGGCCTGCACGATCGCCTGATGAAACTGGTAGTCTTCTTCGTCGCCCAGCTTGTCGTTGATCAGCGCGTATTCCATGCCCACCAAAGCCTGCCGGATTTTTTTCAAATCGGGCTCCGTGCGGCGCTGCGCGGCATAACGCGCGGCGGTCACTTCGATGGACAGCATCAGCTCCAGGATGTGTTCCAGGTCCTGACTATCGCCCGGCGTCGGCGCGGCGATGCGGAATGCGTTGCGTTGAAAGTTCGGGTCCACAAACACGCCGCTGCCTTGCTGCGACGTGACCAGTCCTTCGGACTTCAGGCGGGCCAGCGCTTCACGTACGACGGCGCGGCTGACGGAATAGGTTTCGGTCAGCTGTTTTTCGGTAGGCAGACGGTCGCCGGGTGCGAGTACCCCTTGGCGTATCTGCTCGGCCAGCGCATCGCCCAGAGCCGCTGAAAGCGAACTCTTGGGCGCGGAGCGCGGCGAATCCTGTTCTTGATTGGGCTGCATGGGCTTCGTTGAAACGTGGTGGCGGCTCGCAAGGGCGTCCGCCTTGTTTATAGGAATGTCTCGACGTTTTCAGTGCGGCGGCGGCACGCTTGGAATTATAGGATTCTGCCGGTTTTACCCAAGGCGGCCCCGCCCGGCACATCAAGCGATGTAGATGCCGCCGTTGACCTGCATGACTTCTCCCGTCACGAAACCCGCCAACGGCGAGCACAGGAACGCGATCGACCCGGCGATTTCCTCTGCCGTGCCGAAACGGCGCAGCGGCGTGCTTTCCAGCAGCTGCGCACCCTTTTGGCCGATCAGGTCATGCGTCATCGATGTGGCAATAATGCCCGGCGCCACCGCGTTCACGCGGATCTGCGGCGCCAATTCCAGCGCCAGACTGCGCGTGAAGCTCTGCACCGCGCCCTTGGACGCCGAATACGCGGCGTGCGCATAACTGCCGCGCTGCGCGGCCAGGGACGTCAGCAGCACGATGGACCCGTTGTGGCGCAGATGACGTTGCGCGGCGCGGCAGACGTAGAACGTGCCGTCCAGGTTTACGCGCATCAGCGTGCGCCAGGCTTCGTCGCTGGTGTCTTTGACCAGTTGTTCCGGGTAGATGCCGGCGCAATGCACCAGGTGATCCAGCCCGCCAAAGTGCTTGGCCGCGGCCTCGAACACACGTTCGCAATCATGCGACACCGACACGTCCAGCGCATGGGTATAGATGCGCTGCCCGCTGGGGTCGAGCTCCGCCGAAATTTCGTCCAGACGCGCGCTATTGATGTCGGTCAGCACCAGCCGGGCGCCGTGGGCGGCCATCAGCCGGGCGGTCGCCAGACCAATACCGTTGCCTGCGCCGGTGATCACGGCGACCTGTCCTTCAAATGAAATCATCCTGTCTCCAAAGCTTCGTTATGGCCGGGCCTGCCGCAACCCCTTCAACGGCGGTCATTCCGATTGAACTCCTGAATCCGCCGCTTGACACGAGAAAAACGCTTGCCCTATGATTTATCGGACAACTTAATAAAGTTGCCTGACAACTTATTCTGAAAGCGTAAATCAACTGACGTTTTCAAGCAAGAGCGTCAGAAAAACACGGCAACTCGCCGCATAACAGGCAGGGGACAACCAGGTGGAAATCACCGGCAGCACGACCGTATCCGCGATTTCGGCACGCCCGGAACCCAGCGCGGCGGCACGCCACGCATCGGCTGCCTGTGCCAATCGCTCCCCCCTGCCTCCATCCCAATCGGCCGCAAGGCATAGAAAAACCGCAGCAAGCGCGCTTGCTTGATCAACGGCTTCACCCCACTCCCGTTCCACGGAGGAGACACGCATGAAATTGGCATTCACTACCGGCCTGCTGTGCCTGGCCGGCATCGCCGCATCGGCCCAGGCCGCACCCGTCAAGATCGGTCTGATCGAAACGCTGTCCGGCCCGCAGGCCTCAACCGGCCTGATGTTCCGCGCAGCGGTCAAGTACGAGCTGGACCGCATCAATGCCGCCGGAGGCTGGAATGGCCAGCCCCTGGAACTCGTCGAGTTCGATAACCAGGGTGGCCCGGTGGGCGCGTCCGACCGCTTCCGCGCAGCCGCTGCCGAAGGCGTGCAGATCCTGGTGCAAGGCTCCTCGTCGGCCATTTCCGGTCAATTGACGGAAGACGTTCGCAAACACAATCTGCGCAATCCCGGCCGCGAGGTGGTCTTTCTGAACGTGGGCGGCGAAGCCCTGGAGTTGACCGGCCAGAAATGCCACTTCTATCACTTCCGCTTCACCACCAACGCCGACCTGCGCGTGAAGTCGCTTGCGTCCGTGATGTCGGCGGACGGCACGCTGGGTAAACGCGTCTATGCCATCAACCAGAACTATTCCTGGGGCCAGGACATGGAAGGCGCCACCGAGCGCTTCGCCAAGCAGTATGGCTATGAGGTGGTGGGCAAGACGCTGCATGAAGTCAACAAGATCCAGGACTTTGCGCCCTACGTCGCCCGCATCCGCTCGGCCACCCCCGACACCGTCATCACCGGCAACTGGTCCAACGACCTGCTGCTGTTGATGAAGGCCACCCAGGCAGCCGGCCTGAAGGTGCGTTTTGCCACCGTGTTCCTGGACCAGGTGGGCAACCTGGCCAACGCCGGCGAGGTTGCGCTGGGCCACTACATCGCCCATCCGTACAACATCGAAGCCGCTGGCGACGAAGGCGCCAAGTTCGCCGAAGACTACAAGTCCAAGACCGGCCACTACCCCAGCTACACCGAACCGCAGACCGTGATCGGCGTGCGCTTCCTGGGCGAAGCGCTCAAGCAGGTGCCCGCAAAGGACGGCAAGCTGTCTGTGCCGGAACTGGCGAAAGCGCTGGAAAAGGTCACCTACACGTCGTCGCTGGGCACCTACACGATGCGCGCTGAAGACCATCAGGTGCAATTGCCGATGGTCGTTTCCAAGGTCAGCAAGAGCGCCAAGTACAAGGCCGACGGCACCGACATGGGCTTTGAGCCGGTGAAGGTGTTGGCAGCAGCTGATGTGTCCGCGCCGGTGCAGGCCACTTGCAAGATGCAGCGTCCGGAGTAAGGGCGAGAGATGAGGGATTGCACGCGTTGAGCGTCAGCGTGCAACGCGTGCAATCCCTCGCTCCCCCCGCAAATAACTAAGCGCACCCCGGCGCGGGCCGGAAAAACAAGGTGCGCAATCGATCGCAAGACGCCTCGCGTCCTAGCGCAAGAATTTTGGAGCGGACATGGAATTCTTTACCGTCTCGCTGTTGAACGGCGTGATTTACGGCCTGCTGCTATTCATGGTTTCGGCGGGCCTGACACTGATTTTCGGGATGATGGGTGTGCTCAACTTTGCGCACGCATCGTTCTACATGATAGGCGCGTACGCCGCCTACACCCTGACGCCCGTCACCGGTTTCTGGACGGCGCTGGTGCTGGCCACCATCATCTCCGGCGTGCTGGGCATGGGCGTTGAGCGCTTCTTTCTGCGCCGCGTGCACAAGTTCGGCCATGCGCAGGAACTGCTGGTGACCTTCGGCCTGGCGTTCATCGTCGCCGAGCTGATCAAGCTGTTCTACGGCGACTTTCCCGTGGACTACCGCGTGCCGCAATTCCTGAACTTCGCGGCGTTCCGCGTGTTCGATGCGGACTATCCGTTCTACCGCCTGTTGATGGGCGGCGTGTCGCTGGCGATGTTTGCCGTGATCTACCTGCTGCTGTCGCGCAC
Source organism: Achromobacter seleniivolatilans (assembly GCF_030864005.1). Lineage (NCBI taxonomy): Bacteria > Pseudomonadati > Pseudomonadota > Betaproteobacteria > Burkholderiales > Alcaligenaceae > Achromobacter > Achromobacter seleniivolatilans. The sequence goes on along the minus strand of NZ_CP132976.1, from coordinate 5,537,283 downwards.
CCGCGTCGGCATCGTCGTGCGTTCGGCCATTTACCGGCCGCGCATGGCCGAAGCCCTGGGTCACAACGTGCCGCTGGTGTTCATGAGCGTGTTCGGCGTGGGCGCGGCCATGGCAGGTTTGGCTGGAGCGGTTGCCGGCGCCTTCTACACCACCAACCCGAACATGGCGCTGGAGCTGGGCGTGCTGGTGTTCGTGGTGGTTGTGGTGGGCGGCCTGGGTTCGCTGGAAGGCGCAATGATCGCGTCGCTGCTGATCGGCCTGATCAGTTCGTTTTCAGTGGGTATTGACGCCAGTCTGGCCACCTTGTTCGGCCTGTTTGGCGCGCGCGAGTGGGCGGAAGACGTAGGCGGCCTGATGACCGTGAAGATTTCCAGCCTGGCGGCCACGCTGCCCTTCCTGCTGATGCTGGTGGTGCTGCTGGTCAAGCCTTCGGGCCTGAAGGGGGAACAATCGTGAAGCAAACCCAACGCGCCTCAGGCGTGCTGCTGTTGATACTGTGCGTGGCGGCGCTCTGCGCCCTGCCCTGGCTGTTGCCCCCAGGCCAGCTGGTAGCGGCCGTGCAAATGCTGATCGCGGCGCTGTTTGCCTGCGCCTTCAACCTGCTGGCGGGCCAAGGCGGCATGCTGTCTTTCGGCCACGCCGCCTATTTTGGGGTGGGCACGTTCGCCACCATTCACGCCATGAATGCGCTGGGCGGCGCGGGCCTCTTGCCCACGCCGTTGATGCCGCTGGTGGGTGGCGTCGCCGGCCTGTTGTTCGGGCTGGTCGCAGGCTGGTTCGCCACCATGCGTTCCGGCGTGTACTTTTCAATGATCACGCTGGCATTGGCGGAACTGCTGCATGCGCTGGCACCCCATCTGAAAGGCGTGTTCGGCGGCGAAGCCGGCGTATCCGCCATGCGCATGCCGGCCTGGGGTTTTACCTTTGGCTCGGACATCGAGGTGTATTTCCTGGTGCTGGCCTGGGTGCTGATCTCGCTGGCGGCCTTGTATGGGCTGACGCGCACGCCGCTGGGTCGGCTGACGCTGGGCCTGCGTGAAAACGCCAACCGTCTGCGCTATCTGGGCTACCGCCCTCATGCGCTCAAGACCATGGTGTTTGCGCTGTCGGCCATGTTTGCCGGCATTGCGGGTGGCTTGCAAGCCTTGAACATTGAAGCCGGCAACTACGTGTTGTTCGAGGTCAAGCTGTCCACCGATGCCGTGCTGTTTGCCTACATCGGCGGCGTCAATGCCTTCCTGGGCCCGGTGCTGGGCGCGTCCATCCTGACTTTCCTGTCGCAAACGCTGGCCGACATCACGCGCTCGTGGTTGCTGTATCAAGGCGTGCTGTTCGTGCTGGTGATGCTGTTTGTGCCGGACGGCCTGGTGGGTCTGGTGCAACGCGCCGCCAAGTCGCTGCGCGAGCGCGGCCTGGCCAATTGGCTGCCGCGCGCGGCCGTGTCGGTCGCGTCGGGCTTGCTGCTGACCGCCGCAACCGTCTTCAGCGTTGAATTGCTGCAACGCATGTTTGCACGCGACTACCGCGCCCTGTTGGCGATGAACCCCGAGGCCGGCTGGCCCGCCATTCCCTTGTTCGGCCACGACTGGGCGCCGCTGGCGCTGTCCACCTGGCTGGTGCCTGTGGCGCTGTTCGCCGCGGGCCTCTTGGCATGCCGCTGGGCGATGGCCCTGTGGCGCGATGACGCCGATGCCGCCCCCGTGCTGGAGCCCGCAAAATGAGCCACGACATCCTGACCCTGACCGACGTGCGCAAGTCCTTTGGCGAAGCGCAGATCATCCGCGGCGTAAACCTTGCCATCGAGGCCGGTGAACGCCATGCCGTGATCGGCCCGAACGGCGCCGGCAAGTCCACGCTATTCCATCTGATGTCCGGCTCGTTTGCGCCAACCTCAGGCGACATCAACCTGAGGTCGCGCTCAATCGGCGGCCTGTCGCCCGAGGCCATCAACCGGCTGGGGCTCGCGCGCTCGTTCCAGATCACCAACGTCTTCCCGCGCCTGTCAGTGCGTGAAAACCTGCGCTTGGCAGTGCAGCGCATGCATGGCCTGGTCTACAACTTCTGGCGTCCCATTGCGCGCAACCGCGCCGTGAACGAAGACGTGGACCGTCTGCTGGAAAAAGTGCGGCTGACGGCGAAGAAGGAAACGGCCGCTGGCGATCTGAACTATTCCGAGCAGCGCTCGCTGGAAATCGGCATGACCCTGGCATCGCGGCCCAAAGTCATCTTGCTGGATGAGCCGATGGCCGGCATGTCTCAACACGAAGTCGACTACACGGTTGAACTGATCAAGGACGTGACCCGCGACTGCACGCTGCTGATCGTCGAGCACGACATGCAGGTGGTGTTCTCGCTGGCCGACCGCATCAGCGTGCTGGTCTACGGCGAAATCCTTGCCACCGGCACGCCCGCAGCCATACGCGGCGATGCCCGCGTGCGCGAAGCCTATCTGGGAGAGGAAACGGTATGACGGCGCAATCCCCCCTGTTGAGCCTGCAAGGCGTGCATGCCCACTACGGCAAGAGCCACATCCTGCACGGCATAGACCTGTCCATTGGCCACGGCGAAGTGGTCAGCCTGCTGGGCCGCAATGGCGCGGGCCGCTCCACCACCATGAAAAGCATCATGGGCCTGGTGGACGTGACCGGCGGCCGCATCACCATCGAAGGCCGCGACATCACCAACAAACGCCCCTTTGAGATCGCACGCGCCGGCTTGGGTTTCGTGCCCGAAGAACGCGAAGTCTTCGCCAATCTGACCGTGGACGAAAACCTGCGCATGGGCGAACAGCCCAAGCGTGAGGACGCACCCTTCTGGACCGTGGCGCAAATGTTTGAGTACTTCCCTCGCTTGAAGGAACGCGTCAACACCAAGGCAGGCAACCTGTCGGGCGGCGAACAGCAGATGCTGACGATGTGCCGTTCGTTGCTGGGCAACCCGAAGGTGATGCTGATCGACGAGCCCACGGAAGGCCTTGCGCCCAAGATCGTGGAAGTGATCGCAGATGTGATTCGCGACATCCACCAACGCGGCGTATCCGTCGTGCTGGTGGAACAGAAGCTGACCATTGCGCTGAAGGTTTCCACGCGCGTCAGCGTGATGGGCCATGGCCGCATCGTGTTTGAAGGACCGCCCGCGCAGCTGCATGAGCGCCAGGACGTCGTCCAGGAATGGCTGGCAGTCTGACGCCGCCCTCACGCAATCTTTCTACAGGCAACCACTTTGGACAATCCTACTGAAGTCATCCATAGCGATCTGCGCGGACAAAGCGTCGTCATCACAGGCGGCGCCAAAGGCATCGGCTACGCCACCGCGCAGGCCTTCGTGCGCCAGGGCGCGCGCGTCGCGCTGCTGGACATGGACGCAGACGCCCTCAATGAAGCCGTGGCCGGTTTACAGGCCGCGGGCGGCGACGCGCTCGCCGTCCAGGCGTCCGTCACCGACGCCGATGCCGTGGAGCGCGCCTTTGCCCAGGTCGAGCAGGCCTGGGGCCGCATCGACGTGCTGGTCAACAACGCAGGCATCTCGGCCAACAAGCCCACGCTGGAAGTCACCGTGGACGAATGGCGCCGGGCCGTGGATATCAATCTGACCGGCGTTTTTCTGTGCGCGCAGGCCGCCGGCCGCCGCATGGTGCCGGCAGGCACGGGCGCCATCATCAATCTGGCTTCCATGTATGGCGTGGTGGCCGCGCCTGACCGCGCGGCTTATTGCGCCACCAAAGGCGCCGTCGTGCTGCTGACCGAAACCCTGGCCGTGGAATGGGGCCCGATGGGGGTGCGTGTCAACGCGCTGGCCCCGGGTTACGTGGAAACCGATCTGGTGCGCGATCTTGCCGCGCGCGGCCGGCTGGACCCCGAACGCCTGAAGCAACGCACACCCTTGCGCCGCATGGCGCAGCCGGCCGAAATGGCCGATCTGGCGGTATTTTTGGCATCGCGCCAGGCCGCCTACATCACCGGACACACCCTGGTGGCAGACGGCGGCTGGAGCCGCTACAGCTACCTCTAACCGCACTGCAAGCTAAACAATTTCTGGAGATTCACTCATGGCCACCTACCAACCGCTTGAGCCCCAAGCGCCCTGGCGGCAACTGACGGTCGACGCAAAGGACTGGCAGCAGGCGGACCCCGCCCTGCTCGGCACCATGTTGACCCAGTTGCACTGGATTCGCGCCTTTGAAGAGGCCGTGCTGGACCTGGCCGCCGAAGGCCTGGTTCACGGCCCCGCGCACTCGTCCGTGGGCCAGGAAGGCGGCGCTGTCGGCTCCGTGCTGGCCTTGGGCGCTGGCGACCAGATAAACGGCTCGCATCGCGGCCACCATCAATTCCTGGCGAAGGCGCTACAGCACGTCGCGCCCTTGGGCCTGGACCCGCGCAACCCGCTGAACCCCGCCATCGACGAGGTCCTGCAAAAGACGCTGGCCGAAATCATGGGGCTGGCGCAAGGCTATTGCCGCGGACGTGGGGGCAGCATGCACTTGCGCTGGCTGGAAGCGGGCGCGCTTGGCACCAACGCCATCGTCGGCGGCGGCGTGCCGCTAGCGGCCGGCGCGGGCTGGGCGCACAAACACGCAGGCACCGACCGCGTGGCCGTAACCTACTTCGGCGACGGCGCGGTGAACATCGGCTCCGTGCTGGAAACGATGAACCTGACCGCCGCGTGGAAGACCCCGCTGTGCTTCTTCATTGAGAACAACCGCTACGCCGTATCGACCACGGTGGAAGAGTCCACCGCCGAACCGCGCTTGTCCGCGCGCGGCCTGGCCTTCAACATTCCCTCGTGGAAAGTCGACGGCATGGACCCCCTGGCCGTGCATCTGGCCATGTCGGAAGCGGTTGCGCACATGCGCGCCGGCAACGGCCCGACCATTGTGGAAGTGGATGTGTACCGCTTCTTCCACCAGAACGGTCCGTTCCCCGGCAGCGCGTTCGGTTACCGCAGCAAGGACGAAGAAGCGCAATGGCGCCGCCGCGATCCCCTGGACAAGATCGCCGCCGAAATGATCGGCCGCCAGTTGATCACGCAAGCCGAAGTCGACGCCCTGCGCCAGCGCTGCAAGGACGTCATGAAAGACGTGTCCGGCCGCCTGACCGAAGCCGCTGATGGCGGCAAGCGCCGCGTGCGCGCCGATCTGTGGCCCAGCCCTGACTTCCGTGATGTCGGCCTGCGCAGCGATGGCGCGGAGCTGGCTGACCTGCGTTACCAAGATGCCGCCGACTATGCGGGCGCCTCCATCGACCGCAAGTTCGTCGACGCAGTGGCCGACGTGCTGGACCGCCGCATGGAGACGGACGGCGGCGTCGTCGTGCTGGGCGAAGACGTACACCGCCTGAAGGGCGGCACCAACGGCGCCACGCGCGGCCTGAAGGACAAATACCCTGACCGCGTGCTGGGCACCCCGATCTCGGAAAACGCATTTGCCGGCCTGGGCGGCGGCTTGGCGATGGACGGCCGCTACAAGCCCATCGTGGAATTCATGTACCCCGACTTCATGTGGGTTGCCGCCGACCAGATCTTCAACCAGATCGGCAAGGCCCGCCACATGTTTGGCGGTGACATCGACGTACCTTTCGTGCTGCGCACCAAGGTTGCGATGGGCACGGGTTATGGCTCGCAGCATTCCATGGACCCTGCCGGCATCTTCGCCACGGCGCCAGGCTGGCGCATCGTGGCGCCGTCCACGCCGTATGAGTACATCGGCTTGATGAACACTGCGCTGGCGTCCAAAGACCCGGTGCTGGTCATTGAACACGTGGACCTCTATGCCTCGTCGGGCAACGTGCCCGACGGCGATCTGGACTATGCCATTCCGTTTGGCAAGGCGCGCGTGCGCCGCGCAGGTAGCAAAGTCACGATTCTGACCTACCTGTCCATGGTCAGCCGCGCACTCAAGGCCGCCGAAGACGCAGGCGTGGATGCCGAAATCATCGACCTGCGCACGCTGGACCGCGCCAGCCTGGACTGGGACACCATCGGCGCCAGCATCAAGAAGACCAACAACGTGCTGATCGTGGAACAAGGCGCGCGCGGCACGTCCTACGGCGCCATGCTGGCCGACGAAATCCAGCGCCGCTACTTTGATTGGCTGGATCAGCCGATCAAGCGCGTCACAGGCGGCGAAGCGTCGCCCAGCATTTCCAAAGTGCTGGAACGCGCGGCGTTTGCCGACACCGATGAAGTCATGGCCGGTTTGGCCGACGTATTGGCTGACTTGGGAGAACAGGCATGAGCGCGCTGCATATGACCGTGCCGATGGAAGTCGGCATTTGCTGCGCGAATCTGGACGCGCTGCTGGCCTTTTATACCGATGTCGTTGGCCTGACGCTGATCAACCGCGTCACGGTCCCTGCCGACAAAGCGCGCGCCACGGGACTGACTCAACACAGCTACGACGTGGCGCGCTTGCAAACGCCTTATGGCGAGCGCATCAAGCTGCTGCAACCCAGCGCGGCGCCTGATGCGGCAGTGCGCGGCGCAGCCATTCTGGATCGGCAGGGCTCCACCTACCTGACCTTCATCGTTCGCGATCTGGCCGGTGTCGTGCGAAATCTGGAGGCCCGTGGCGTCGCGTTCGACAGCGCGCCCGCGCCGATGGAAGTACGCCCCGGCACCTGGCTGGCCTTCTTCCGCGACCCGGAAGGCAATGTGCTGGAACTGGTCGAATACGACGATCCCGCCGCTTACCGCCCCGACCTGGCCAGCGCCGCAGAATAGGAATACATCGTGGCTCACCTGATCAAACTCCCCTCCGTTGCCGCCGACACCTCGGGCGGCAACCTGCACCAGTGGCTCAAGAAAGAAGGCGACTCCGTCGCCGTGGGCGATGCGCTGGCCGAAATCGAAACTGAAAAAGCCATTGTTGAAATCAACGCCGAGCACGCGGGCGTCCTTGGCCGCATCGTCGTGCAGGCCGGCGCGGCATCGGTGCCGATCAACACCGTGATTGGCGTGCTGCTGGCCGATGGCGACGATGCCTCGGCCATAGACCGCGCTTTGGCCGAGAACGGCGGCGCAGCGGCTGCCGCAACTGCTACCCCTGCTGCGGCTCCGGCTGCGGCTGCGGCTGTTCAAGCCGCGCCGTCTGCAACGGCATCAACGCCTTCTGCTGCCGCCCCCGCAACAAATACCCCCGCCGCGATTCCCGGCGGCCGCTTGTTCGCCAGCCCGCTGGCCCGGCGTCTTGCCGCGCAATGGCACGTGGATCTACTGGGCGTTAGCGGCACAGGCCCGCACGGCCGCATCGTGCGCCGCGACGTTGAAGCAGCACGCGACCGCGCGCCAACTGCCGCGCTTGCGCAAGCCGCTGGCCGGCCGGCCGCCCGCCGCGTCCCGCACACCGGCATGCGCCGCGCCATCGCCCGCCGCCTGACCGAAAGCAAGCAGAACGTGCCGCATTTCTACCTGTCTGTGGATTGCAGGATGGACGCGCTGCTGGCGTTGCGCTCGCAAGCCAATCACGGCGGCGCGGTGAAGCTGTCGGTCAATGACTTCATCGTGCGCGCCGCGGCGCTGGCCTTGCGCGAAGTGCCCGAGGTGAATGTCAGCTGGCACGAAGACGCCATCGAGTATCACGCAGGCGCCGACATTTCGGTGGCGGTGGCAACTGACGGCGGCCTGGTCACGCCCATCGTGCGCGACGCCGACGTGAAGTCCCTGTCCGCTATCGCAGGCGAGATCGTCGAGCTGGCTGGCCGCGCCAAGATCAATCGTTTGAAGCCCGAAGAATTCACCGGCGGATCACTCACCGTCAGCAACCTGGGCATGTACGGCATCAGCCAGTTCGCCGCCATCATCAACCCGCCGCAAGCCGCCATTCTGGCTGTGGGCGCGGCTGAACGCCGCCCCGTCGTGGGCGACAACGGCGAACTAACCGCCGCCACCGTCATGACGGTGACTCTGTCGGCCGACCACCGGGCGGTTGACGGCGCGGTCGGTGCGCGTTGGCTGGCCGCATTCCGAATGCTGATCGAAAACCCCGTACGCATCCTGCTGTGAGCCCGACAATGACGAAGACTACGTTTGATCTGATCGTCGTCGGCGGCGGCCCTGGCGGCTACGTGGCGGCCATACGCGCCACGCAGCTGGGCATGTCGGTGGCGCTGGTGGAACGCGCAGAACTGGGCGGTATCTGCCTGAACTGGGGCTGCATTCCCACCAAGGCGCTGTTGCACAGCGCGACGGTGCTGCGCGCGTGCCAGGAAGCATCGCATTGCGGCGTGACGGGCGCGGGTGATGCCCGCCCCGATCTGGCCGTCATGGTGGCGCGGTCGCGCAAGGTCGCGGGCCGTTTGGGCCAGGGCGTGGCGCACCTGATGAAGAAGAACGGCGTGACGGTGTTTGCCGCCACCGCCAGGCTGGCCGGGTCTGGCAAGCTGGCGTTGGACAACGGCACAACGCTGTCAGCCAAGCACATCATCCTGGCGACAGGTGCACGCGCACGTGAATTGCCAGCGCTGCCGGTGGGTGAGCGCATCTGGGCTTACCGGCAGGCGCTGGCGCCCGCCGCCATCCCGAAGTCGCTGCTGGTGGTGGGCGCAGGCGCCATTGGCGCCGAGTTCGCCAGCTTCTATCGCGCAGTCGGCTCGGATGTCACGCTGATCGACATGACGCCCGAGATCCTGCCGCAGGAAGACGCGGAGATTTCTGCGTTGGCGCGCAAAGCCTTCGAAAAACAAGGCATACGCGTACTGACGCAATGCGCCGTGACGGCGTCAGCCTTGACGGCAACTGGCGTGAAGGTGACGCTGGATCAGCAAGGCAAGAAAACGGAACTAGAGGTTGAACGCGTCATCGTGGCGGCGGGCATCGTCGGCAACGTGGAAGGCCTGGGGCTGGAACACACCCGAGTCAAAGTCGAAAAAACGCACATCGTCACGGACGCCCAGTGCCGCACCGCCGAACCGGGCGTCTATGCCATCGGCGACGTGGCCGGCGCGCCGTGGCTGGCACACAAGGCCAGCCACGAAGGCGTTCTGTGCGTGGAAGCCATCGCCGGCAAACCCGTCCACGCCATCGATCCCTTGCGCATTCCCGCTTGCACCTATTCGTACCCGCAAGTGGCCAGCATCGGCATGACCGAAGCCCGCGCGCGCGAACATGCAAAGCTGAACGGCAGCGAAATCCGTGTGGGCAAATTCACCTTCGCTGGCAACGGCAAGGCTATTGCAATGGGCGAAGACCAGGGCTTGGTCAAGACCGTGTTTGATGCGAAGTCTGGCGAATTGCTGGGTGCGCACATCATCCACCCGGAGGCGTCCGAGCTGATCACGGGATATGGTGTTGCGGCATCATTGGAGGCGACTGAAGAAGATCTGATGCACACGGTGTTTGCGCATCCGACCTTGTCAGAGACATTGCATGAGTCGGTGTTGTCAGCGTTTGGCAGGGCGCTGCACGCGTAATAGGACGATGGGTTGCGCGCTTTCGAACGGCCCGCAACCCCTTCCGCTACATCCGCCCCGCAAAGAAATCCAGAAAACACGCAATCCGCCGCGACAACTGCGTATTGCGGTAGTACACCGCATGCATCGGCTGCAAGTAGTCGCTGTACACGCCCTCCATTACCTTCACCAGCCGCCCCGCCGCGATATCTTCCCGCACCACAAAGTCCGACAAGCAAGCAATGCCCACGCCGCGCAGCGCCAACAGACGCTGCGTTTCGCCGCTGGACGTGGCGAGCGTCGGCGTCGCCAGATAACTGGACCCGCCAGCGTGTTTCAGCGGCCAGACGTTCAGGCTTTCCGGCTGTGTAAATCCCAGCACTTCATGCCCCGCAAGATCCTCTACCGTCTCGGGTGCTCCGCGCCGGGCGATGTAATCGGGGCTGGCCATCATCCAACGTGGACGAGGCCGCAACGCCCGCGCATGCAAAGTGGAATCCGTCAGCGGACCCATGCGGATCGCGACGTCGGTGCGGTGTTCCATCAAATCCACGATGCGGTCATTGCTGGTGAGTTCCAGCGTGATCTCGGGGTATTCACGCCGGAAGTCCCCCACGTGCGGCACAACGCAATGCAGCATGACCGGCACCGACGCATCAACGCGCAAACGGCCCGCAGGCCGTTGATGCACCATGCGCATACATTCTTCAGCCTCTTCCAAAGACGCGACGATCTGGCGCGCCTTCGGTAGAAAATGAGCGCCCTCTTCCGTCAGCTCCATGCGGCGGGTCGTGCGGTTCAGAAGAGTGACACCCAGGTCTTCCTCCAGCCGCGAAAGGCCGCGGCTGACGCCTGATGCAGTTTGGCCCAGCATTTCAGCCGCAGCGCTCATGGAACCGGCGTCAACCACGCCCAGGAACAGGCGCAACGCATCAGAGTTGAGAGACATTGATGACTCCGGATCAAAGATAAAGCGATTTATACAGCTGCAAACGCCGCGCGCGAAGCAAAAAAAAGACGGCGCAAAGCGCCGTCTTTTCAGCAACCGGCAATCAAACGATCAACGCTTGCCCTTCTGCTTCAGTTGCGACAGATCGCGCACCGCGCCGCGATCCGCCGACGTTGCCAGCGCCGCATACGCCTGCAAGGCCAGCGACACGACACGTTCGCGGCCCACCGGCTCCCAGCCGTCAGCGCGCGCATCCATAGCGGCGCGGCGGCGTGCCAGGTCTTCGTCGGACACCGCCAGATGCATCTTGCGGTTCGGGATGTCGATCTCGATGACGTCACCCTCTTCCACCAGGCCGATCGTGCCGCCTTCAGCCGCTTCCGGCGACGCGTGCCCGATCACCAGACCCGAAGAACCTCCCGAGAAACGGCCATCAGTGAACAGCGCGCAGGTCTTGCCCAGGCCCTTGGACTTCAGGTAGGACGTCGGGTACAGCATCTCTTGCATGCCCGGGCCGCCCTTGGGGCCTTCGTAGCGGATCACGACCACATCGCCCGCCACGATCTTGTCGCCCAGAATGGCTTCGACGGCATCGTCCTGGCTTTCAAAGACACGCGCGCGGCCCGTGAAGACCCATTGCGACTCGTCCACGCCCGCGGTCTTCACGATGCAACCCTTCTCAGCCAGGTTGCCGTACAGAACCGCCAGACCGCCATCCTTGGAATAGGCGTCTTCCTTGCTGCGGATACACCCCGTCTTGCGGTCGGTATCCAGGGTCAGGAAGGTTGCGTCCTGGCTGAAAGCCACCGTCGTCGGGATGCCGCCGGGCGCTGCGCGGTAGAACTTTTGCGCTTCTTCGCCCGCGCCGCCGGCAATGTCCCACTTCTGGATTGCGTTGCCCAGCGTGCCGCTGTGCACGTTGCCGCAAGACAGATCCAGCAGGTCCGCGCGCGCCAGTTCACCCAGGATGCCCAGGATGCCGCCTGCGCGGTGCACGTCTTCAATGTGGTACTTGTCAGTAGCAGGCGCCGCCTTGCACAGGCATGGCACCTTGCGCGAAATGCGATCGATATCGGACATGGTGAAGTCCACGCCCGCTTCCTGCGCTGCGGCCAGCAAATGCAGCACCGTGTTGGTGGAACCGCCCATTGCCACATCCAGCGCCATGGCGTTCTGGAACGCGCTCTTGGTGGCGATGTTGCGCGGCAGAACCGATTCGTCTTCTTCTACGTAGTAGCGGCGGCACAGGTCCACCACCAGACGGCCGGCTTGTTCAAACAAACCCTTGCGCCAGGCGTGCGTGGCCACGATGGTGCCGTTGCCCGGCAGCGCCAGACCGATGGCTTCGGTCAGACAGTTCATCGAGTTGGCGGTGAACATACCGGAACAGGAGCCGCACGTGGGACACGCGCTGCGTTCCACTTCGGCGACTTCGGCGTCCGACACTTTCGGGTCAGCGGCTTTGATCATGGCGTCGATCAGGTCGATCTTGGCAATCACTTTGCCATCGACAGGCGACTTGACCTTGCCGGCCTCCATCGGGCCGCCAGACACGAATACGACCGGGATGTTCAGGCGCATTGCGGCCATCAGCATCCCCGGGGTGATCTTGTCGCAGTTCGAGATGCAGACCATGGCATCGGCGCAGTGCGCGTTCACCATGTATTCCACCGAATCGGCGATCAGTTCACGCGACGGCAGCGAATACAGCATGCCGCCATGGCCCATGGCGATGCCGTCATCGACGGCGATGGTGTTGAATTCCTTGGCGACGCCGCCTGCGGCTTCGATCTCGCTGGCAACCAGCGCGCCCAGGTCGCGCAAGTGCACGTGGCCCGGCACAAACTGTGTGAACGAGTTCACTACCGCAATAATCGGCTTACCGAAATCACCGTCCTTCATGCCGGTGGCACGCCACAGGGCGCGGGCGCCGGCCATGTTGCGGCCGTGTGTCGAAGTGCGGGAACGGTAGTGCGGCATGATTTTGTCTCGGGCTGGTGCTGTTATAGCGTGGGCGGCAAAACGGTAAATAATACGCTGGTTCGGCCCGGGTCCGCCCTGCGGGCGCCTTTGGGGCCGTCCGTGACCATCAGGCGGACGTCCCGCCGCGTGCAGCGAAGGCGCTGGGCGACTCGCCCACGGCCCGCCGGAACATGGCGGCAAAGGCGCTGGGGCTGTCATAACCCAGGTCCAGCGCCACATCCAGCACCCGCCCCCCGCGCGCCAGCCGCTCCATGGCCGCCAGCAGCCGCGCCTGCTGGCGCCAGCGGCCAAACGTCATGCCCGTATGCCGCAGAAACAGCCGGTGCACGGTCTTGGGGTCCACGCCCAATTCCCGCGCCCAATCCGCTGCCCCTGCCTGCCGTTCCGGGTGCCGCACGATAGCCCGGCAGATACGCGCAAGCCGGGGTTCGGACGGCTGTGGCAAATGCAGCGGCAACACGGGTTCCTGATGCAGCTCGTCCAGCAACAGCATCATCAGCCGGCCATCGCGTGTATGGGGCATCCAATCCAGCGGCACCTGGGCAGCGGCCACCATCAACTCCCGAAGCAAGGGCGAAATCGACAGCACGCAGCATTGCGCAGGCAAGTGAGCGGCGGCGCCGGGTTCGACAAAGACCGTGCGCATTCGCGGTTCGCCGCTCATGCGGATGCCGTGCGTCACCCAGGCCGGGACCCACACGCCGCGCGTGGGCGGCACGACCCAGATGCCCGCCTCGGTATCCACCACCATCACCCCGGAAATCGCATAGAGCAGTTGGGCGCGGCGATGCCGGTGACGCTTTACGCGATGGCCGTCTTCGTAGTCCACCGCCAGCCCCGCCACGGGCCGCTGCGATGATTCATAGGGAAACAGGTCCACATTGTTCATCTGCCCAACGCCAGAAGCGCCTCTTGTAAGTGCCGCAGCCCGCGACCCAGCGGTTTGTCGCGGCGTAAAACAATGGCCAGATCACGCGACAGGCGCGGCGTTAATGATCGCACCGCCAACGCCTGGCGCTGCCCCGCGCCCGATACGGCCAGCTTGGGCAACACCGCGCATCCCAATCCAGCCGCCACGATTTCCTTCATGGCCTCGGTACTGCCGAGCTCCATGATGGGCTTGGCCACCACGCCTGCCGCCTCGAACCAATCATCCACCAAGCGCCGCGTGCGGGCCCCGGGTTCGAATAGCACCAGCGGCAGTTGCGCCAGGGATTGCGGCGTTACGACGGCAGGTATCGCGCCGGGATCACTCGCAGGAAAAATCGCCACGAATTCATCTTCCATGACCGGGCTGACCTGGAACATGCGCCCCGGCGCCGGCAGCGTGATCAACACGATATCCAGTACGTTGTTTTCCAACCCGCGCAGCATGTCGGCCGTGTTGCCCGTGCTGGCCACGATATCCAGCGCGGGAAAGCGCCGCCGCAGATCCGCCAGCACAGGCGGCAGCAGGTACGTGCAAGCGGTGGCGCCCGTGCCCAGCCGGATTCGGCCCGACACCTGCGACGCATGCGCCGTCATTGCCTGCTCGGCCTGCGCCAGCACAGCGTCGATGGCACGCACATGCGTCAGCAGTTCCAGCCCGGCAGCCGTGGGGCCGGCGCGGCGCCCCACGCGTTCAACCAGTTTCAGGCCGTAGCGCCGCTCCAACTGGCGAATTTGCAGGCTGACCGCCGGCTGCGTCACGCCGCTGCGTTCCGCGGCGGCAGAAAAACTACCCAGTTCTATCACCTGCGCAAAGGTGCGCAGGTGATCCAGATTCAGGCCTCGCATAAAAGCCACCCAAAGTTTTGCTTATGAAAATCATAATCCGCCAAAGCTTTATTAATAAAGGGCCGTGCGCGACACTGGCGGCTAAGGACTCAGATCCACTCTTCAACCGTTCACCCCTTTCCATGACTCCCACCGTTCTTATCCGCGACAGCGTCGAGGCCGACCTGCCCGCCATCAAGACCCTGTACGCCCATCATGTCGAGCACGGCACCGCCTCGTTCGAGCTGGACCCGCCTTCTATCACCGACATGCGCCAGCGCCGCGCTGGCGTGCTCGAAAAAGAAATGCCTTACCTGGTGGCCGAGATCAGCGGCGAGGTCGTGGGATATGCGTATGTCACGCCCTACCGCCCGCGGCCCGCGTACCGCCACACGGTGGAAGACTCGGTCTATGTGAAGGCGGGGCGCTCAGGTCTGGGCATCGGCGGCAAGCTGCTGGCCGCGCTGGTTGAACGCTGCACTGCCGCAGGCTGGCGCCAGATGCTGGCTGTGGTGGGCGACAGCCGCAATGCGGCATCGCTGGCGCTGCACGCCAGCCAGGGCTTTCATCCCGTCGGCACCCTGCGCTCGGTCGGCCACAAGCACGGCGAATGGCGCGACACGGTGCTGATGCAGCGCAGCTTGGGCGAAGGCGACGCCACCCCGCCGCAACGGCCGTGATTTCCGTACGCGCCGTCGTCTGTCTGGGAATGACCCAATTGGTGGGCTGGGGCGTGACGTTCTATCTGATCGGTGCGCTCGGCCCCGCCATGGCGGCGGACCTGGGCTGGAACGCCGCCACGGTCTACGGTGGTTTCTCGGCCGCTATCGTCGCTATGGCGCTGGTCTCGCCGCTGGCCGGACGTCTGGTCGACCAGTGGGGAGGCCATCGCGTCATGCCAGCGGGCGCGGCGGTGGCTGCCGCTGGCTGCGCTGGGCTGGCCTTGTCCCACAGCCTGATCCCGTACTACGCCGCATGGGCCTTGCTGGGCGTGGGCATGCGCTTTTGTCTCTACGACGCGGCCTTCGCCTCGCTGGCACGGGCCGCCGGTCCAGCGGCCCGCCGCCCGATGTCTCAGATCACCCTGTTTGGCGGCCTGGCCTCGACGGTCATGTGGCCGGTGGGACACGCCTTATCCGGCTGGCTGGGCTGGCGCGGCGCGGTGCTCGGTTATGCCGCGCTGGCATTGGCCACCCTGCCGCTATACCTGGCCCTGCCTCGCAAGCGCTACCAGATGCCGCGCGAAGACCGTGGCAATGTATCCAGCGGGCTGGCCCGCAGCGCGGGCGAACGGCGGCTTGCCGGCGGCTTGTATGCGCTTATTGCAATGCTGACCAATTTCGTGGCGGCGGGTAACGCCGCGCATCTGATCTCGATGCTGTCCGGCCTGGGTCTGGCCAGCGCGCTTGCCGTCAGCGTGGCCGCGCTGTGGGGTGTGGGCCAGTTCGCCGCCCGGCTGGCAGACGTGGCCCTGGGCTCGCGACTGCATCCGCTGACGCTGACCTTGGCGGTAAGCGCCCTGCTTCCGCTGTGCTTCTTGCTGGCCCTGATATCAGGCGGCAACGTATACGCGGCGTCGGCTTATGCGCTGCTCTACGGCGCCTGTAATGGCCTGCTGACAATTGCGCGCGGCACGCTGCCGCTGGCCTTATTTGATTTCCGGCACTATGGCGCGCTGGTCGGCGCGCTGCTGATCCCCAGCTTCCTGCTGACCGCGATCGCGCCAGTGGCTTATGCCTATGTGGTGGAACAGTACGGCGCACGCGCCGCGATGGCGCTGTCGGCCGGATTGGCGCTCGCCATTCTGCTGGCGGCTTTTGTGCTGCGGAGGCGCTTTATCGCGCGGGCTCGGGAATGACGGACGCGCCGCCATCGCGGATATCACCTGCGGTCCGGTCGGCACGTAACGCGCCAGAAAAGGAATAGCCTTGGCCGCGCTGGCTTCGAATCGGGATCGACAGGCCTGCGGCAGCCCCCTTGCGCTTGAGCCGGCTGATGATGAGATCCAGTGCCCGCCCGTCGCTGGAAGCGCCCGCGCTGTCATTCGCGAAATCACCCCGGCAGACTAATTTCTCGGCGTGTTCATGCATGCCTTTCAAGACGGCCCTTTCCATCGGAGTCAGGCTGATATCAATGCCGTCCGGCGATGTCAGCATCCACTCGTCATCACCGAGCCGCCACGCAATATCCACTGCTGGCGCCGCATCCGCGCTCACAGTGCGGGCGGAAAATCCATAAGGAACATTGCAGAGTATGAGCTTGCGCTGCGCAGACTGGATGGCCGCTGCAACCTCGCTATAACTGATGTTGGTGCTGTAGCAACTATCGGCGCCCGCGAGCAGCGCATTAATACGCACGGCGGGAGTTTCAATGTGGCGTATCGCAATAATGGTCGCGTTGAAGAAATTCGCCCGCAGCTGGCCTATCGTGATGTCCAGGTCTCGGGGCAGGCACAGATGCACCTGTATTTCGCCTAAGTGGCGCGAGGGCGCAGGGGCCTGAAGCGCAACTGGATTCAGGACAAAACCAATTTGCTCCAGGGAGTTGGCAATACCCTGCTTCGCAAATTCGTTGTCGAAAATGAGAATAATCCGCGACCGATTCATGTAATTGAGCCTTGATTAATAACGCCATTCCATCGAACGGTATCGGAATGTGTTTTTGCATTTCCATACCTGGAATAGGGTCGCAAAAAAAAGCAGCTCAATCCGCGGAGAGGCGGGTAAATCGGACGGTTAGTGAATATTATTCATATTAGGTTGAATAATATTCATATTATTAAAATAGAATTCAACGATCAGCGAAATATGGCGACACCGAACGTGCCTATCCACGCCCGGTATCCCGCAGGCCGCCGCGCTAGCCTTGCGCGGCCGTCCACTTTTCCCAGCCCGTTTTGCGCAACACGCAGGCCGGGCACGCACCGCAGCCATATCCCCAGCCGTGGCGCGCGCCGCGCTCGCCCAGATAGCAGGTATGGCTTTCTTCAACGATGGTGTCTACCAGCGCATCGCCGCCCAAGGTCTGGGCAAGCGCCCAAGTCTCTGATTTATCGATCCACATCAGCGGAGTTTCGATGGTGACGCGGCTTCCCAAGCCCAGGCCGAGCGCGACTTGCTGCGCCTTGATCGTGTCATCGCGGCAGTCTGGATAACCCGAAAAATCGGTTTCACACATGCCGCCCACCAGCACATCCAGCTGGCGCCGGTATCCCAGTGCTGCGGCCAGCGTCAGAAATAATAGATTGCGGCCCGGCACGAACGTATTGGGCAAACCATTGGCCTGCATTTCGATCGCGCGGTCGCTGGTCATGGCGGTGTCGCCCACTTGACCCAATATCTTCAGATCCAGCAAGTGGTCTTCACCAAGCCGCGCCGCCCACTCAGGAAAGTTCGCGCGAATATCTCGCAGCACGTTCAACCGCGCCGACAGTTCGATGTGATGGCGTTGACCGTAATCGAACGCTACGGTTTCCACATGGGCATAGCGATCCAGCGCCCAAGCCAGGCAAGTGGTGGAATCCTGGCCGCCCGAAAACAGAACGAGCGCGCGGCGTTGATGATTTTGCATAAAGGGGGCTTGTAGAAAGACGAAGGAACACCTGGCACTTTAACCGAGCAAAGGCCCCTTCCCGTAAGGAAGGCTGCGTAAAATCGAACGGATTCTTTTTCCGGTTTTTGCATCGACTCGTCTTTTCGCCCCTTCCCTACAGCCGCCCGACGGATCCCCGCCCGATGAATGCCAAGCGCACGCAGTCCGACTCCGCAGAACCCCTGCGTCACGATATCCGGCTGCTAGGCCGCCTGTTAGGAGAGGTCATCGAAGAATGCGAAGGTAAACGCGTCTTCGACACCATCGAAACGCTGCGCCGCACCGCCGTCAAATTCCGGCGCGAAGGCGACGATGCCGACAGCAAGCTGCTTGAACAGCGCGTCAAACGCCTGCAAGGCAATGATCCGAATTCCGTTGCGCGCGCCTTCAGCTACTTTCTGCATCTGGCCAACATCGCCGAAGACCGCGATCAGAACCGCCGCCAGCGCGCGCGAGCGCTGACCGATGGCACAGCCGCGCGCGGCAGCCTGCGCGAAGCCGTGCTAACGCTGGGCCGCAACGGCGTCGGCGTGGCACGCATCCGCCGCCTGCTGGCCGACGCCTGCGTCATGCCGGTGCTGACCGCCCACCCGACGGAAGTGCAACGCAAAAGCACCCTGGACGTACACCGTGAAATCGCCACCGCGCTGACTCAGCGTGAAGGTCCGATCACGCCGGAAGAGTTGACGGAACTGGATGCCGCGCTGCTCGGCCGCGTGGCCACGCTGTGGCAGACGCGCATGCTGCGCTACACGCGCCTGACGGTTGCCGACGAGATTGAAAACGCGCTGTCGTACTACCGCAGCACCTTTCTGCAAGTCATTCCGCGCCTGTACGGAGACTTGTCCAAGCTGCTGAACCGCGAATCCACCAAGCCCTTCGCTGCCCCGCCCCCACCGCTGGAACCTTTCCTGCGCATGGGCAGCTGGATCGGCGGCGACCGTGACGGCAATCCGAATGTAGACGCCGCCACGCTGGAACGCGCCCTGCTGCGCCAAGCCACCGTGCTGTTCGAGCACTATCTGCAAGAGGTCCACGCGCTGGGCGCAGAGCTGTCCATCACCACCTTGCTGATCGCGGCGGACCCGGAGTTGCTGGCGCTGGCGGACAGCAGCGGCGATGACTCTCCGCATCGCAGCGACGAACCTTACCGCCGCGCGCTGGTTGGTATCTATGCTCGCCTTGCCGCCACCGCGCAAGCACTGACCGGCCAGAACCTGGCCCGCCGCAGCACCGTCGCCGCTCCCCCGTACCACGCGCCTGAAGAACTGTCGGCGGACCTTGCCATCATCGCCGCGTCGCTGGCCGCGCACCACGGCGCCCCCATTGGCAAGCTGCGCCTGGCGGGCCTGCAACAATCGGTGGCAGTCTTTGGTTTTCACCTGGCGACGGTAGATCTGCGCCAAAGCTCCGACGTACACGAACGCGCGCTTGCCGAGCTCTTTGAACGTGCTGGCACGCAGCACAATGGCAAGCCGCTGGCCTATCTGACGTTGACCGAAGAGGAACGCGTTGCTTTGCTGCGGGCCGAGTTGGCGCAGGCGCGCCCGCTGGCCTCACCGTGGATCGCCTACGGCGAAGACACCACGCGCGAATTGGCGGTGCTGCGCGCCGCCGCTGCCGGCCGCGCCCGCTACGGCAAGCAGGCCGTGCGCCAGACCATCGTGTCGCACACCGAGACCTTGAGCGATCTGCTTGAAGTGATGGTGCTGCAAAAAGAGGCGGGGCTTATTGCGCCGGCCGGCCACGACATCGCCGCCGACGACGGCCTGATGGTTGTCCCGCTGTTTGAAACCATCCCCGACTTGCAGCGCGGCGCCGACATCATGGCGGCGTGGCTCGACCTGCCCGAAATCCGCCAGCGCGTGAAACAGGCGCAAAGCGGCGCGCAGGAAGTCATGCTGGGTTACTCAGACAGCAATAAAGATGGCGGCTTCCTGACATCCAACTGGTCGCTGTACCAGGCCGAACGCGCGCTGGTCGATGTGTTTTCTGCTCGAAATGTGCGGCTGCGCTTGTTCCACGGCCGCGGAGGCTCTGTCGGCCGCGGCGGCGGCTCAAGCTTTGACGCCATCCTGGCGCAACCGCCCGGCACCGTTGCCGGCCAGATCCGCCTGACCGAACAAGGCGAAGTCATCCAAAGCAAATACAAGGATGCCGAAGTCGGCCGCTGGCACTTGGAATTGCTGGTAGCCGCCACCCTGGAGTCCAGCCTGGCGCCGCGCGCCGAAGCTACCAGCGCAGAAGACGCGCACATGGCCCACCACGGCCCCGCCATGTCGCTCATGTCCGACACCGCGCAACGCACATACCGCGGACTGGTCTACGACACGCCGGGCTTCGCCGAATACTTCTTTGCCGCGACCCCCATCACTGAAATCGCTGGCTTGAACATCGGTTCGCGCCCCGCGTCGCGCAAAAAGGGCCAGCGCATTGAGGATCTGCGCGCCATTCCGTGGGGCTTTTCGTGGGCGCAATGCCGTCTGATGCTGACCGGCTGGTACGGCATGGGCTCCGCAATCGAGTCCTATCTGGAAACCGGCGCGCCCGATGCGCCGCGCTCTCGCCGCGCCCGCCTGGCCCAACTGCGCGATATGGCCCGCGACTGGCCTGCCTTCCGCACCCTTCTGTCCAACATGGAAATGGTGCTGGCCAAATCGGACCTCGCCATCGCGGCCCGCTACGCACAGCTCGTCCCGCAGCGCGCCCTGCGCGACCGCATCTTCGGCGCCATCAGCGCCGAACACGCCCGGACCCTGAGCATGCTGAAGCTTCTGACCCAACGTGAGCTGCTGGCCGACAATCCGACGCTGCAAGATTCTCTACGCGAACGCTTTGCGTATATCGATCCGCTGAACTACCTGCAGATCGATCTGATCCGCCGCCACCGCGCCGCGCAGAAAAATCCCAACCCTGAAGTCGATGAACGCGTGCAACGCGCGATTCATCTGACGATCAACGGGATTGCGGCTGGGCTGCGTAACTCGGGCTAGCCGCCAACCCGAGGGCCTTCCGGTGACCCGATGGGTTCTGGGCGAGGATGCCAGCGCGATAGCAACGGCATCCCTCGCGTAGCCCATCCTGCTGCATGGGCACGCCACCTTCCTGTTCGTTGCATAGACACGGCGGAAGACACCGCTGCCCCGCGCAGGGCCCAGCGTCACCGTCCACCCACCGAACACCTCAAATCCCCCATTTGTCCACCCCCGGCAACTTTTAGTACTATTCCATCCAGAAATTCTATATACGCACAAATGTTCGCATATAGAACAAAATGATTTTTCTGGCTCACCGCACAGAAAGGCACCCACGGACGAGACAGAAAGCACCCTGATTCCCCGCCGTGCCCGCCTGCAGCGCAGCCGCCAGCAAGGACCGAGCGAATCATCATGGATACTCCCCTCAAAAATCTCGCCATCATCGGCGCAGGCGCCATGGGTAGCGGCATTGCCGCACTATTTGCCTCGAAGGGGCTCAACGTCGTCCTGATTGATCCGATGGAAGGCGCCCTTGAGCGCGCCTTGCACACCATCGACCGCCAACTGAACGTCTACGCCCCCGGCAGCGTTCAGGAAGCCATCGGGCGCATCCGTTTCGAACCCAGCCTGGACGCTGCCGCGAACTGCGATCTGGTGATCGAGGCCGTGCCGGAAAACCTGGAACTCAAGCGCGGTATCTTCGCCAAACTTGACGCTCTGTGCGCGCCCCACACCCTGTTTGCGACGAACACCTCGGGCCTGTCCATCAACGCGATTGCCAGCGCCGTCACGCGCCGCGACCGTTTCGTGGGCACTCACTTTTTCACCCCCGCCGACGTGATTCCGCTGGTTGAAGTCGTACGCAACGACGACACCTCGGAAGACACGGTCGTCCAAGTCATGGCGACACTGCGTTTTGCCGGCAAGCGGCCGGTGCTGGTGCGCCAGGACATCCCGGGCTTTATCGCCAATCGAATCCAGCACGCGCTGGCGCGCGAAGCGATCTCGCTGTTGGAAAAGGGCGTGGCCAGCGCCGAAGACATCGACGAAGTCGTCAAGTGGAGCCTGGGCATCCGCCTGGCGCTGTCCGGTCCGCTGGAACAGCGCGACATGAACGGCATCGACGTGCACTACGCGATCGCCAGCTATCTGTACAAAGACCTGGAAAACCGCACGGAACCTTCCGAGCTGCTGAAAAGCAAGGTCGAAAGCGGCCAGATCGGCGCCAAGAGCGGCCAGGGCTTCTACACCTGGAGCCCCGAACGCCGCGAACGCGTGCTGCGCGAAAAAAGCGCCACGCTGGGCGAGCTGGCAGCTTGGCTGAACAACAAGGCCAGCGACTCCTGACAGCGTCTTCTCGAATTCACAAAAGATAAGGCGCGGGGGCAACCGCCAACCGCGCCATCGGGCCACGAGCCCAACCACACAAAGAAAACCAATCGTTGATTCCGCCCCGCGCCGCCACCCGGCGCCGGACAGGATAAGACACTAAAGAACCCGCCTACGGAGTTGTTGGAGGCACCATGAATAAATTAGCTTCATTCTTTACCGAGCTGATGCGCAAGTATCTGCCCGATCCTTTTGTTTTCGCGATCGCGCTGACGCTGCTCACCGTTCTGCTGGCCATGGGCATTGAAGGCCAAAGCATCGGCGACGTTACCCGCGCCTGGGGCAAGGGCTTCTGGAGCCTGCTGGCGTTCACGACGCAAATGGCCGTGATTCTGGCCATGGGTTATGTGCTGGCCACGGCCCCGCTCACCGACCGCCTGCTCAACCGCATCGTCGCCCATGTGCACAAGCCGCACACCGCCATCATCGTGGCGACGTTGGTCGGCGGCGTTGGCAGCTACCTGAACTGGGGCTTTGGCCTTGTCATCGGCGGCATCGTCGCCAAGAAGCTGGCGTTAAAGGTCAAGGGCGTGCACTACCCCCTGATCATCGCGGCAGCTTACAGCGGCTTCACCATGTACGGCCTGGGCCTGTCGGCCAGTATCCCCGTGCTGGTCGCCACGCCGAACCACCCCACTGCCAAGCAGATGGGTACCATCCCGCTGTCGGAAACCATCTTCTCGGTGCCCATGCTGATCACCAGCCTGGTCATCATCATCACGCTGCCGCTGCTCAACGCGTGGCTGCACCCCAAGAAGGGCGAGAAGATTGTTGAGGTGGACCCCAACATCGACCGCGACGCCAACACATCCGGCGCCGTCGAAGACATGCTGGAAAAGGGCACCATCGCCTCGAAGCTGAACAACAGCCGCATCCTGAGCATGCTGATCGGCGCGCTGGGCATCGCCTACGTCACCTTCCACTTCATGGACGGCGGCTCGCTGGACCTGAACCTGATCAACTTCATCATTCTGTTCCTGGGCATCATCCTGCTGGGCACGCCGGCCGCCTACGTGGCCAAGCTGACCGAAGGCATCAAGACGATCTCCGGGATCATTCTGCAATATCCGTTTTACGCCGGCATCATGGCCATCATGGCCGCATCGGGCCTGGTGACGACGATTTCGCAGGTGTTCGTTGACTTCGCTACGCCGGCGTCCCTGCCGTTCTGGGGCCTGATCAGTTCGTTCTTCATCAACTTCTTCGCGCCGTCCGCAGGTGGCCACTGGGTTATCCAAGGCCCGTTCATGATCGATGCCGCGAAAGAAATCGGCAGCGCGCTGAACCAGACCACGATGGCCGTCATGCTGGGCAACGCCTGGAACGACCTGGTGCAACCCTTCTGGATTCTGCCGGCACTGGCACTGTCCAAGCTGAAGCTGCGTGATGTGATGGGCTACACCGTCATCATGATGTTGTGGGTGGGCGTGATCCACATCACCGCCGTGCTGGCTTGGGGTTACATGACCCATTGATAGGCCCCCCCCAGCGCTTGCGCGCTCCCCCAGGGGCGACACCTACAGACCGGCGGAGCCGGATCTGGTGGTGTCCCCGCTTTGAGGGGCGCTGGTGCGGGTTTGGGGGTGGTGTTTTTCTCTATGTTGAACGGGAAATGATATGAGCAAAGAGACTGCGTATCTCGTCACCGGCGGCAGCGCCGGGATTGGCGCTGCCATCATCCGCATGCTGCTGGATGCGGGCCATAAAGTCGTCAACATTGACTACAAGCTGCCCGAGAATCCGCCGGCGGGTCTGGTCTCTTATCAGGCCGATCTGACTGACGAAGCGCGCACCAAGGAAGTCGCCCGCGAAGTGACCGAGGCCTACAACATCGTGGGTCTGGTGAACAACGCGGGCGCTACCCGCCCCGGCACGGCCGATACGGCTACGCTGGCGGATCTGGATTATGTGGTGAACCTGCATCTGCGCACCGCGCTGATCCTGGTTCAAGCGGCGCTGCCGGCCATGCGCGAAGCGGGCTTTGGCCGCATCGTGAACATGTCGTCGCGCGCTGCGCTGGGCAAGCCGGATCGCGTGGTGTATTCGGCCACCAAGGCGGGCCTGGTGGGCCTGACCCGCACGCTGGCCATGGAGTTGGGCGGCGACGGCATCACCGTCAACGCCATCGGTCCCGGCCCGATCGCTACCGATCTCTTCACCAAGAGCAATCCGGCAGGCGCGCCGCAGACTGAACGCATCATCAACAGTATCGTCGTCAAGCGCCTGGGCACGCCCGAAGACGTGGCGCGCGCCGCCATGTTCTTCCTGTCGCCCGACAATGGTTTTGTCACCGGCCAGATGCTGTATGTCTGCGGCGGCACGACCTTGGGCGTAGCCCCTATCTGAGTCCAGCTGCCATGTTCGCCCAGCCCAACCGCCAGCCTTGCCGCCCGCTACGTCTAGCGGCGCAGCAGCGCGTGGTTGATCTGGTCGGCAGCGCGGCGCAAGGGCGGCAGGAATGCCGCCAGCATGGCTTCACGCGAAAAGCGGTTGGCGTGCCCGCTGACATTCATTGCAGCGATCACTCGGCCGCTGCGATCGATGATGGGCACGGCAACCGACTGCAATCCCGGCTCCAGTTCCTGCGCCACGCAGGCGTAGCCGTCGGCGCGCACGCCGGCCAGCACACGCTTCAATTCCGCAATGTCTGTCACGGTGTCGGCGGTGTAGGACTGGATCTGGCTCATCGCCAACACACGGTCCAACTCCGCTTCCGGCAGACCGGCCAGCAACACGCGCCCCATCGACGTCACCCAAGCGGGCAGCCGGCTGCCGACGGCCAGGTTGATGGTCATGACCTTGTGGGTAGACAAGCGCAGGATGTAGACGATGTCCGCGCCTTCCAGCACAGACACCGAGCACGACTCTCGCGTGAGCTCGGCCACTTCTTCCATGTACGGCAGCGCCAGGTTCCACAACGGCGTGCCCGACAGATAGGCGTAACCCAGCTCCAGAATACGCGGCGTCAGCGCAAACTTGCGGTCTTCCACCGTGACGTAACCCAGATGCTCCAGCGTCAGCAGAATGCGGCGCGCGCCAGCGCGGGTCAGCCCCGTCACGGCGGCAACCTCGGACAAGGTCATCTGCGAGCGGTCAGGACCAAAAGCCCGGATCACCGACAAGCCGCGCGCAAAAGATTGGACGTAGCTGTCACTGGGTTGCTGGGTTTCTTGCTGGGCCATCCGACTGTCGCACCAAAGAGTAAAAAGCCCGCCAGTGGCGAGCGATTCGTTGCCAATTCTGGCAACCCCAAACATTGGAGATTGCACCGCGCCAGCTTGCTTGACGCTGTGTACTCCCCATGAAACGATGTTCTTCAGAAGAACGAAAGTTCTAAGTAAGAACAAATTATGACACGCCACCTATGAGCGAACATCATGATCTCTAAGCTTGTTGCAAGCGCGGCGGCCGCCCTGGCGGACGTACCCGACGGCGCCACCGTCATGATCGGCGGCTTCGGCACAGCCGGCCAACCCATGGAACTGATCGACGCCCTGCTCGAACAGGGCGCGAAAGACCTGGTCATCATCAACAACAACGCCGGCAACGGCACGACCGGTCTGGCTGCCCTGCTGGGCGCCAACCGCGTGCGCAAGATCATCTGCTCGTTCCCGCGTCAGGCTGACTCGCAGATTTTCGACGGCCTGTACCGCAGCGGCAAGCTTGAGCTGGAACTGGTGCCCCAAGGCAACCTGGCCGAGCGCATCCGCGCCGCCGGCGCCGGCATTGGCGCTTTCTTCTCGCCCACCGGCTACGGCACGCCCCTGGCGGATGGCAAGGAAGTCCGCGAGATCAATGGCCGTCACTACGTGCTGGAATATCCGCTGCACGCCGACTACGCGCTGATCAAGGCCGAACGCGGCGACCGCTGGGGCAACCTGGTGTACCGCAAGACCGCCCGCAACTTCGGCCCCATCATGGCCAGCGCCGCGCGCGTCGCCGTGGCGCAAGTGCGTGAAGTCGTTGAATTGGGCACGCTGGACCCTGAAACCGTCGTCACCCCCGGCATCTTCGTGCAGCGCGTCGTCGAGATCGGCGCAACTTCGGCCGCCAAGGAGCAGCAATGAGCACCAAACTGACCCGCGACCAGATCGCCGCCCGCGTCGCCCAAGACATTCCTGAAGGCGCCTATGTGAACCTGGGCATCGGCCTGCCCACGCTTGTTGCCAACCACCTGCCCGCCGATCGCGAAGTCATCCTGCATACCGAAAACGGCATGCTGGGCATGGGCCCCGCGCCCGCCAAAGGCGAAGAAGACTACGACCTGATCAACGCCGGCAAGCAGCCCGTGACCGAGCTGCCCGGCTGCTCGTTCTTCCATCATGCCGACTCGTTCGCCATGATGCGCGGCGGCCATCTGGACATCTGCGTGCTGGGCGCCTTCCAGGTGTCGCAGCACGGCGATCTGGCCAACTGGCACACCGGCGCGCCCGACGCCATCCCCGCCGTGGGCGGCGCGATGGATCTGGCCATCGGTGCGAAAGACGTGTTTGTGATGATGGAATTGCAAACCCGCGAAGGCCAGAGCAAGCTGGTCGAGGCCTGCACGTACCCGCTGACCGGCGTGCGTTGCGTGTCGCGCGTGTACACCGATGTCGCCGTGTTCGACATACGCGCCGACGGCGTGACCGTCATCGATATGTTTGGCGACGTCACGGCCGACGAGCTGCTGGCGCTGACCGGCCTGCCCCTGAAGTTTTCCGCTTAGTTTTTTCTGATCCGCGCCCCCGGCATGTGCCGGGGCAGCCATCCTGGAGAATCCCTCATGCTGTACATGGTTCAAATGCAAGTCAATCTGCCCGTCGACATGCCGGCTGAACGCGCCGACAAGCTGAAAGCCGACGAAAAGGCCCTGGCGCAACAGCTGCAACGCGACGGCAAGTGGAAGAACCTGTGGCGCGTCGCCGGCCGCTATGCCAACGTCAGCATCTTCGACGTCGAAAGCAACGACGAACTGCACACGCTGCTGGCGTCGCTGCCGCTGTTCCCGTACATGGATATCAACGTCACGGCGCTGGCGCGCCATCCCTCGGCGATCTGAAAGGAGCATTCCTTGCCCTACATCATCGAAACTTTCGACAAGCCCAACCACCAGGAAGTCCGCCAGCAGCATCGCGCGGCGCACCTGGAATACCTGGACGCCAACAAGCAGTTGCTGTTGGCCTGCGGCGCCAAGTTGCAGGACGACGGCAAGGACGCCGGCGGCGGCCTGTACATCGTTGATCTGGAAACGCGCGAAGCCGCGCAGCAGTTCATTGATGCCGACCCGTTCTCGCAAGCCAATCTGTTCGACCGCGTGACCATCACGCGCTGGCGCAAAGCCTACGTCGACGGCGCCTGCTATCTGTAATCCCGATGCGGCCGCCCTTGCGCGGCCGCTGTTTTATCCGAGGTAATCCCACATGTCTTACGCCGAACTCAGCCAGGCACGGCTGTTCTACGTCATCGATGGCCCTGCCGACGCGCCGGTGCTCGTGCTCTCCAATTCGCTGGGCACCTGCTCCGACATGTGGGCTCGTCAGATCCCTGAACTGACCAAGCATTTCCGCGTGCTGCGCTATGACACCCGCGGCCACGGCAAGTCGTCGATTCCCGACGGCGAATACACCTTCACGCAGTTGGCCAATGATGTGGCCGAACTGCTGGCGCACCTGAACATCAAGCGCGCGCATTTCTGCGGCCTGTCCATGGGCGGCCCGACGGGCATTGCGCTGGCGCTGGCCCATCCGGAACTTGTAGGCAAACTGGTGCTGTGCAACACCGCCGCCCGCATTGGTTCGGCCGAAGGCTGGAGCACGCGCATTGCCGCAGTCGCCGAGCAAACGCTGGAAAAAATGGCGCCGACGCTTGTCGAACGCTGGCTGACCGATGGCTACCGCGCCGCCGAACCCGGCTTGACCCAAGTACTGATCGACATGCTGCGCCGCACGCCGGACGCAGGGTACTCCGCCAATTGCGCCGCGCTGCGCGACGCCGATTACCGCGAACACGTGTCCGCCATCACCGCGCCCACGCTGGTGATCAGCAGCACCCATGACCTGGCTGCCACCCCGGCGCAGGGCAAGGAGCTTGCGGCCGCCATCCCGGGCGCACGCTACGTGGAATTGAATACCTCCCATATTTCGAACTGGGAGCAACCGGAAGCCTACACCCGCGCGGTCGTCGACTTCCTTGCGGAGTAATCGCATGCAGCGCTGGAAACACCGGCCCGAAGGCTCCAATTGGGGCGACTTCGGGCCAGACGACCAACTCGGCCGGCTGAATCTCATCACCGAAGAACAGGTCTTGAAGGGCGCGCGCGAGATCCGCGCCGGCAAGACGTTCTGCCTGTCCTTGCCGCTGGACCTGCCCGGCGGCAACGTGCTCAATCCGCGCCGTCACCCGCCGCAGTTGAGCCCGACCAAACTTGCGGACACGCCCTACCTGAACTTTCCGCTACGCAACGTCAACCCCGACGCGGTGGACGTACTGAGCGACGATCAGGTGTTGCTGTCCATGCAGTACTCAACCCAATGGGACGCGCTGGCACACGTGGGCGCGCTGTTTGACGCCGACGGCGACGGCACGCCCGAACTGCGCTACTACAACGGCTTTCAAGCCGGCGTGGACATCCTGGGTCCCGCCGACGGCGACCACACTGGCTGCGGCTGCAATAGCGGCGGCCCGTCCGCCGCATTAAAGCTGGGCGTTGAAAACCTGGCGCAAAAAGGCATGCAAGGCCGCGGCGTGCTGGTGGACCTGTTCCGCCACTATGGCCCAGGCCGCACGCTGATCGGGTACGCCGAGCTGATGCACGTTCTGAAGACGGACAACATCACTGTCGAATCCGGCGACATGCTGGTGCTGCGCACCGGCTACGCCGAAGCCGTCGTCGCCATGAACGGCACGCCTGACCCCCAGGTGCTGCACACCTACGGCGCCGCGCTGGACGGCACCGACGCGGCGCTGTTGCAATGGATCACGGACAGCGGCATCGCCGCCATCTGCGCCGACAATTACGCGGTGGAAGCCTACCCCGCCCGCGAAAAGACCGGCCCGCGCGCCATGCTGCCGCTGCATCACCACTGCCTGTTCAAGCTAGGTCTGCCGCTGGCAGAGCTTTGGTACCTGAAAGACCTGGCGGAGTTCCTGCACGCCAACGGCCGCCATCACTTCATGCTGACCGCCCCGCCGCTGCGCTTGCCGCATGCGATCGGTTCGCCGGTCACGCCGATTGCCACGGTGTAAAACGGCAACAGCCCCGAAAGGGGCTTTTTTCATTGCCGGATGGAACCGATCATTTGCCGCGAAGCGTCCGCTTGCCTGAACGGGACGCGGCGCCTGCCGCTCACCCCTTCAAGCAAGTGCTCATGAACGTCTTGCGCGGGTCGCCAGTCAGCTTCTGTTCGCCGGCCTTCGCGTTGCAGTCCTTCATTTTCTGTTGCTGCGGCGTCAACTGTTTGGCGGGCGCAGGGGCCTCGCCTTTCAGGCAGCTGCTCATGTAGGTCTTGCGGTCATCGCCCGTTTTTCCGGTCGCCGACTTATTGCAATCTGCCATGCGCTGCTGCTGCGGCGTTGGCGTCTTGGCTGGCGTGGTAGCGGCGGGGGTCTGCGCGTAAGCGCCGAAAAAGCATGCGGACAACACAATGGCCGAAGCCAGCTGGCTAGTACGGGAAAGCATGAGTTTTCTCCCTTGAGCGCCCGCCTGCGTGATGGCACGCAGATAACAGGGCAGCACGATCCGCCGGCCTAGATGCCGGCCCGGTCATCATCGAACAAACCGCCCGGCTTCGCAATAGCCCAAAAAGTTAAGAAAAGATAAGGACTTAGCCCGGATTCATTCAGCTTTAAGACAGCCTGCGCGCCGTCATGGCATGTGAAGTCTCCTAATGGCGAAACGACGCACGTGATCCGGCTTTTTTACCGTGTCCGGTCACGCAAAAATGCCTCCGGGAATTCGCAATTCAGAGACATTCCGACGCACTTGTGGCATCCGCCCGCGAATCTGCGTACATCCCGTGCAACCTGTTACCCATTCATCCTTCTGACCCGTTGTGCCGCCATGCGGAAAGGTGTGAGATAGGCATACCCGCCCGATGCGCGGACGGCCAAGACGGTACGCGGATAAGCAAGCGCACCCACGCCGGTGTCCCAGGAGACCATGATGAAACTCGCCCTTGCCACTCTCTTCTTGTTTGCCGGTCTGTCTGGCGCCGCTGTCGCGCAAAGCCTGACTTATGGCGTCACGTTGGGCAATGTGCAGGCAGTGCGGGATATCAACAGAAACGTGTCGACCATCACAGGTTCGCTGGCCAATCAGTCCGGCCGCGCCATTTCCAGCGCTTTGCTGACCTTTGTGTTGTATGACGCGCAGGGCAACGAGGTGGGCCGGGTCGACGATGACGTTGTCGGTACGATGGCACCAGGCCAGATCCGGCTGATCAAGGCCGTGACGCCGCTGCAATTCACCAAAGTGACGGTTCTGAACATCCGCGCTCAATGACAGGCGGAGGGTTCTCCCCCCTATTCCGCTTATTGCGGCCAGACAAAAACCCTTCTTTTATCAGGGTTTAGACAGGGGGATGTAGGGGCAAATATGGGAAAATTCCATTTGCCGACTCGATGACAGGGGCTTCCACACGAGGCCCCTTCTTGCGTCTGTCGGCGCGCCAGCAAGCCTGGCTTGTTATTAGGAAGTGAAGATCATGTTTCCCAAAAGACTCACCGATGGCTACCAATCATTCCTGGACGGCCGTTTCCACTCGGAAAGCAGCCGCTATCAGAAACTGGCTGAAGCGGGGCAAAGCCCGGAAATCCTGATCATTGGCTGTTGCGATTCACGCGTGTCGCCCGAAGTCATTTTCGATGCCGGCCCGGGCGAAATGTTCGTGGTGCGCAACGTGGCCAACCTGGTCCCGCCCTGTGAGCCTGACTCGGAATCGTCGTACCACGGCACCAGCGCCGCCATTGAGTTCGCCGTCAACGGCTTGAACGTGAAGCACATCGTTGTGCTGGGCCACGCATCGTGCGGCGGCATCCGTTCTTTCTTCGACGATGCCAAGCCCCTGACCAAGGGCGACTTCATCGGCAAATGGATGTCGCAGATCGAACCCGTGGCCGCCCGCCTGGGCCCGGCCACCGGCGACCGCACAGCCAACCTCAAGCGTCTGGAACTGGCCGTGGTCGAACACAGCCTGAACAATCTGATGACGTTCCCGTCCATCCGCCGCCGCGTGGAAAAGGGCGACCTGGAACTGCACGGCACGTACTTTGGCGTGGCCACCGGCGTGCTGTTCCTGCGTGATCCCGATACGGGTGAATTTCACCCCTGCCTGGAAACTGGCATCACCGAATAGGGCGCATATCCGGTACCCTTGCGGCTGCTTTTCGCTTTCTCAAAAGACGCTACGCAATCGACAAGGACCGATATGAAAATCTTCTTCTCGCCCGCTTCGCCGTTCGTGCGCAAGTGCATGGTCATCGCGCATGAACTCGGCCTGGCCGAGCGTATTGAAAAGCTTCCCAGCGCCGCCGGTCCGGTGGCGCGGGATCAAAGCATCATCCCCAACAACCCGCTGGGCCAGGTCCCCACATTCATCACGGACGACGGCCAGGCGCTGTTCGACAGCCGGGTGGTGTGCGAATACCTGAACGACCTGGGCGCAGGCTCGCTGTTCCCGACGGACAAGCGCCGCTGGCAGGTGCTGACAGAGCAATCGATGGCCGACGGCATGCTGGGCGCTGCGTTGTTGGCCCGCTACGAGACCGTGCTGCGTCCCGAAGCGCTGCGCTGGGACGGATGGGTGGAAGGCCAGTTGGGCAAGGTGCGCGACGGCCTGGCGCTGATCGAGAAGAACGCAGCCGGCCTTGAAGGCCGGCTGGACATAGGCACCATCACCATCGGCTGCGCGTTGGGCTACTTGGACTTCCGCTTTCCTGATCTGGACTGGCGCGCCGCGCATCCCAAGACGGCAGCGTGGTACGAAGCATTCAGCCAGCGCCCGTCCATGCAGGCCACCAAGCCCTAATCCGGGTTGGGCTGGAAGCGCTTTCGCGAGAGCACGCCGGGCTCGCAAAAGCGGCCCCAGCCTTGTACGGCGCGGCCTTCGGGCAGCACCGCTCAAGCCCCCGACTACGGTTGGGGGCTTTTTTTCGTCGGAATCATTGCTGGTCCGGTGGACCGTCCGCAGAAAAATTGGAGTAAATTGAACTTGTAACCGACACCACGGCCCAACCTGAAGGTCAATCACGACAGGGAGCTCCGTATGAATGTTTCGGCAATCTCCGCTATCCCCCGCGTCGCCGCGCCCTACCCCGCGCGCATTCCGATGCTGGATGACACGCGCCCCGCCTGGGAAACCGCAAGGGCCGCCGAACGCGCCGCACAAACTGAAGCCGCGCGTCAAACACAACGCACCGCGCAGGCACAGGCCGCCTGGGAAGCGCAGCGCGTCGCACGCGCACAAGCCGCCAAATCAAACGCCGCCGACCCCACCGCTCCGTATGCACGCATCAATGCCGATGACGGCCATCGGCTACCCCTCATTGCCGCGCCCGCGACCAACGTCGACACACTGCGAGACCTATACGCCGACTCGCGCATGCGCCGCGCAGTGGATGACTACACCGCGCAACCCAACCCGATTCCACAACGCGCCGGCAACGCCAACGATCTGGGCACGATCGAAGGCCTGACCCCGTTGCAGCCGTACCGCGTCGCGATGGGCAATCCGCAGGTGCTGGAATTGCAGACCGCCGTGGCCATGAAGGCCGCCGGTGTAGGCATCCCCGCCGTTGCCAATATCGGCGCTACTGAAAACGTCACCGACAACGCACGCTATCGGCCTAAGTCCTAATGTGATTGGAATCCGGGCCACGGCGCGGTTGCTGGAGACCGGGCGAATTGCAAGGATGGCGTGAACCATCCACACAATTTCCGCGCCAAAAAAAAGCCGCCTGTTTTACACAGGCGGCTTCTCTTCAGACTCAATCAGATCAGTGGAAGAATTCCGCGATCATCGTTGCGCCCAGGAAGGTGCCGGCGTTAGCAGCCAGCGACACCACCACGATCTTCCAGCCCAGCTTGCGGAAGGCAGGCAGGTCTTTCAGGATCGACAGGCCGGCCATGGCCAGAATCACGGTCGTGAACGGCAGGAAGTTCACCTTGCCGACCAGCGCAATGATCTGGTCCGAATACGGCAGCACGCCGGGGCAGCCCGCCGTCATGGCGATCAAGGACAGCACGAACACGGCCGGCAGCTTGGGCACGACACGCAGCACCAGATCGGTCAGAACGACCAGGCCGATGATGATGCCCATGCCGGGCAGCGCATCCATGAACGGCACGTTGTAGCCCAGGCGGTTGCCCACCAGCGCAAACAGGCCGCAGATGACATAGGCGGTCAGGCGGTCGCCAAAACCCATCTTGGTGTTGTGCGCCGGCACGTCTTCCGACACGCTGCTGTCGACGACCGACTCTTCGTTCTTGCTGCGCGAGAAGCGGCCCAGAACAGGTTCCAGCTTGCCGTACAGATAGATCGTCGTGGGCAGCGAGATGAACAGCGTGAAGTACACGCCGACCACCGTCGTCAACAGGTTGGCAGCGGCGGCCAAGGCGGCCACCTGATGCGCCATTTCCGGCGTTTGCTGGGACGCGATTGCGCCCACGCCAGCGGCCATCATGCTGCCCGAGCCCACGCCGGCGCCCATGGCGAGCGAACGCGGATCAAAGATGTTCAGGCTGGTGATGAAGCCAGCCATCAGCGCGACGAACAGCGCGCCGATCACCGTACCCGTGATGTACTCGGCCATCACGCCACGGCCTTCCGGCGAATTCATGCCATAGCGCTCGCCAATAATGGCCAGGCTCGGCTCGCGGCCCACCGAGAAGGTGGCGCCGATGGCTTCGCGCTTGATGCCCAGCAGCAGCGCCAACGGCAGGCCGATGGCCATAGTGCCGAAGAAGTGGCCGAATTCCTGGAACACCAGCGCCCAGCCAGCTTCGCGAACTTGCGGCAAGGCGCCGCCCACCATCAGGCCCAGCTTGGCCAGGAACGGCAGCAGCGCGTATTGCAGGTAGCCGCTGATGCGGGTCTGCATGGCCTTGTCGATACCGGCGCCCGCAGGCAAGCGCTGGCCGAAAGCTGCCACGATGGCGCCAATGAAAATGGCCCAAAGCATGGGCTGCAGAACGATCTTGCCCGGGCCCACCGCGAAGGTGACGCTGCCGATCGCTTCGGAAATGACCACCACCAACAAAATGGCGGCAAGCATACGAATGCGAGCAGATAGCGGCATGGAAGGCGCGGCCAGACTGGCGCTGGCGAGAGACATCGAATTCCCCTGATGAACGTGAATAGGTTTTGGTCGTGGCAGGCCGCAAGAGGCGCTGGCCGTGGCTGCCGTCCCCATATAAACGGAGCGGCGGCGCGGTTCAGCGGCATTTCGGGCAGCAAGGGGCGATTTTCGCCCGGTCGCCTTGCGGGCAACCATGACATCAATAGGGCATTAGCGTTGCGTAAAATGCAACACTGATGCTTTTACTGGGAAATATTTGCAAGGTGACGAATATTTTAGGGGAAAACCCTGAAACCACCCTGTGGATCTCCCGCCGCAATACGTAACGGAGCCCCCGTCATGGACGAAAAACTCGACGCCCGCCGCACCCACTACTTCATGCAGGTCATGAGCCGCGGCTCCGTGCGCGGCGCGGCCGAAGTGCTGGAGATGGACCCCTCCGCGGTCAGCCGCGCCATCGCCGCGCTGGAACGAGACTGTGGCATGGCCTTGTTCGAGCGCCGTGGCCGCGGTGTCGTGCCAACCGATGCGGGCCACATCCTGGCCCGCTATGTAAAGCGCCAGCAGAATATCCAGGAGAGCTTCTTCTCGGAGATCGACAGTCTGCGCAACGCTGAACGCGGCCACATTGATCTGGTGCTTGGAGAAGGCTTTGTCGAACTGATGTTCGACCGCGTGCTGCCCGGTTACTGGCGCAGCCATCCCGAGGTCACGCTGGACATCGACGTCGCCCGCACCTCAGAGATCGTGCAGCGCATCGTGGACGACCGCGCCTATATAGGATTGGTGTTCCAGCCGCCCAATGACGCCCGCCTGCGCACGCACTACTCGCGCCCCGAGCCCATTCGCGCCATCGTCCACCAGGATCACCCTCTGACGCAGTTGCACCGTCCGTTGCTGCTGACCGATCTGGCCGATTATCCCGGCGCGTCCATGCAGGAGGGCTTTGGTGTGCGTCAGCACATACAGGCCGCCGAGATCAGCGAACAGGTGCGCCTGCGCAACGTGCTGACGACGTCATCCTTTAAGGCCTTGTGGCAATTCGCTGCCGCTGGCATCGGCTACGCGTTGACGCCGCCCATCGCCGTCACGGCCGACATGCGTGCCCAGCGCCTGGCCAGCCTGCCGCTGGCCAACCCCATTCTGAATCAGGGCAGTCTGCACGTGCTGAGCCGCGCCAGCCGGCATATCTCACCCGCGGCCCGGGAACTGCTGGATCACATCGTGCGCGGCATCGGCGCCCCGGACACACCGGCATCTGATATGGTCGGCTGACGCACATCTGCATCTGTTTCCTTGGGGCAGCACGGCCTACAGTGCCTTATCCCCACATCCGTCAGGAGTCGCATATGCTTAGTTTCCTGCGCACGGTCCGCTCCGTGCTTTGGGGTTTTTTCGGCGTACGCCGCGGCCGGGGTTATGACGCCGACATCGCCAACAACAAGCCCGGCCCGCTCATCGCCACTGGCCTGCTGCTCGCCGCCTGCCTCGTCATCATCCTGGTCTTCGCCGCCCGCTGGGCGGTAAACGCGGCGTCGTAGGAAGGGTGCCGCGCGAGAGTCCCCCCAACGAGCTCCCCCGCGTCACCCGATTTATCCCGCGCCCGTCCACTTCCCTGACAGCATTTTCTTATTACCAGAATGACTTAGACGGTCGCAATCGCTGCCTGTTACGGTTATGAATCCCCCTTTTGCCTGCGCGCTGCGCGGGGCGTGAACAGGGTTCAGACCGAGAAGACTCAAGGGCAGTAGACATGTACGTGTATGACCCCGTCGACCAGCAGCTTGTCGAGCAACGTGTGGCGCAGTTTGCCGACCAGACGCGCCGCTTCCTCGATGGCCAGCTCACTGAAGATGATTTCCGCGTCCTGCGTTTGCAGAACGGCCTGTACATCCAGCGCCATGCGCCCATGCTGCGCGTGGCAATTCCCTACGGCATTCTGGCGTCGCGCCAGCTGCGTACCCTGGCGCATATCGCGCGCAAGTGGGATCGCGGCTACGGCCACTTCAGCACGCGCCAGAACATCCAGTTCAACTGGCCCCGCCTGGAAGACGTGCCGGACATTCTGGCCGAACTGGCTACCGTCCAGATGCACGCCATCCAGACCAGCGGCAACTGCATCCGCAACACCACCACCGACCACTTCGCAGGCGTCGCGCCTGACGAACTCGTAGATCCGCTGGTCTGGTGCGAGATCATTCGCCAATGGTCCACGCTGCACCCGGAATTCGCCTTCCTGCCCCGAAAATTCAAGATTGCCGTGAGCGGCGCCGTGCAAGACCGCGCCGCGGTCGGCGTGCATGACATCGGCCTGCAAGCGGTCGAACGCGACGGCAAGCTGGGCTTTCGTGTCTGGGTGGGCGGCGGCATGGGCCGCACGCCTATTGTCGGCAAGCTGATCAATCCCTTTGTCGAATGGCAAGACCTGCTGACCTACATGCAGGCCGCGCTGCGGGTCTACAACCTGCACGGCCGCCGCGACAACAAATACAAGGCGCGCATCAAGATCCTGGTCAAAGATCTGACGCCGGAAGTCTATGCGCAGCAGGTCGATGAACAGTGGCAACTGATCAAGGGCGGCCCCGACACCATCACCCAGGAATTCGTCGACAGCATCAAATCGCGCTTCGTCTGGCCGCAGTACGACGCCACGGCCGCTGACGACATCGACAACACCGAAGCGCTCGCCGCAGGCGACAAACGCTTTGCCCGCTGGCTGCGCACGAACGTGCATGCGCACAAGGCGGCCGGCTACGCCGCCGTCACTGTCTCGCTCAAGCCTACGGGCGTGCCGCCAGGGGACATTACCGCTGACCAAATGGACGCGGTGGCCGACCTGGCCGATGCCTACGGCTTCGGTGAACTACGCGTATCGCACGAACAAAACCTGATTCTGGCCGACGTGCGACGCGCGCGACTGCACGAGCTCTGGCAGAAATTGGAAGCGCTGAATCTGGCCACGCCCAATATCGGTCTGCTGACCAACATCATCGCCTGTCCGGGCGGGGACTTCTGCGCGCTGGCCAACGCGGTATCCATACCCGTGGCCGAAGCCATTCAGCGCAAGTTCGACGATCTGGACTACCTGTTCGAAATCGGTGAACTGGATCTGAACATCTCGGGCTGCATCAACTCCTGTGGCCACCACCACGTGGGACACATCGGCATCCTGGGTATCGATAAAGCCGGCGAAGAGTGGTATCAGGTCACCCTCGGCGGCCGCCAGAATGGCGCCGCCAAGCCGCTGCCCGATCTGGAATCCACGCGGGGAGGCGGTGCGGCCGTAGGCCGTATCATCGGCCCGTCGTTCGCGCGCGACCAGGTTCCCGGCGTTGTTGACCGCCTGATCCAGACCTATTTGGGCCTGCGCGACAGCGAAGTCGAACGTTTCATCGACGTCGTGGACCGTGTGGGCATCGATCCTTTCAAGCAAGACGTGTATGCGGACCCTGCGTTCGCCAAACCCGTTCAAAACGCCGAGCCCGCCCATGTCTGAAGTCTATGCCCACGACGCCCCCGGCCCGCACCTGATCCGGCAGGGCCAATTGCAGGCGGATACCTCGCGTCCGTTTACGCCCGAACCCGAAGTGGCCGCTGAAGGCCAGGTGCCTAGTGACGAACCCGGCTGGGTCGTGCCGCTATCCACCTGGAAAACATCACACGCCACCTTGCGCCGCCATCAGCATCCCGTCGCGGTTCTGCTGGAACCCGATGCCGACCTGCGTGACCTGCTTGACGCAGATGGCACGCTGAACCCGGCCGGCATCGCTTTCATCGCCGTGGACTTTCCGGTCTATACCGATGGGCGCGGTTACTCGCTGGCGCAGCTGCTGCGCACGCGTTATCAATGGACGGGTGAATTGCGCGCAGTTGGCGACGTGATGATCGACACCATTCACTATCAGGCGCGCGTCGGTTTCGACAGCTTTCTGGTCAAGCCCGGCCATGATCCCAAAAAGGCTCTGGATGCCTTCCAGACCTTCACCGTGCATTATCAAAAAACGTACCGCGTGCCCGCGCCCGCGGCAGTCTGACGGTACCTAGGCGGCTGACACTCCGGGCATCGCCCAGCGCTGCATCCTGACCTCGTCCTGCGCCAGATGCGTACGGATCAGTTCAGCAATGCTGCGCTGGCGCGGCGCTTGCATGCGGTCAATCAAGCTGGACACGCTGATCGCCAAACGCGGATATCCGCCTGCATCGCACAGCGCCACGCCCACGCCCAGCACCCCAGGCACCGCTGCGTTGCCCACTACGGACCATCCCCGGTCCCGCGTGCTCTCGATCAGACGCCGCATCTGCACCACCGTCATCCCGCCATACGCCCGCAGCGCCTGTTCATTCTGCGCCACCACGTCTTCGGCCTCGCCCGGCGGCAGTGCGGCCAATAGCGCCAGACCGGCGGCTCCCACGCCCAGCGGCTGGCGGTGCCCCACCGTCACTGCCAGCACCTGCACCGGATAATTGCCGACCTCGCGGTGCAGGCACAACGAATCGTTTGCGGCGCGGCAAATCAGAAAGGCGGAGTCGCCACTGACGTCGC
The DNA here is from genome assembly GCF_030864005.1 of Achromobacter seleniivolatilans. Classification (NCBI taxonomy): domain Bacteria; kingdom Pseudomonadati; phylum Pseudomonadota; class Betaproteobacteria; order Burkholderiales; family Alcaligenaceae; genus Achromobacter; species Achromobacter seleniivolatilans. Next base: position 5,498,435 of record NZ_CP132976.1, on the reverse strand, counting down.
TGATCTGGCGCAGCACCGGGCGCAGACTGCGCACCGCCTGCGCATGCGGGTCCCCCGCCATCATCACGCCCAGCTCGGCCACGCGCCAACGCGGCGCCTCGGACTCGCGCAGCGCATACCCCTCTTCCACCAGCACATCCAGATACCGGTAAACGGTAGAACGCTGCATGCCCGCAGCGCGCGCGATATCCACCACATGCATACCGCCCGCCCCCGCCTGGCGCAACACACCCAGCACCCGCAAGCCGCGGCGCAACACCCGCGGCCCGGCGCCTTCTGTTTCTGCCTTGTTCATTTTTTGGACAGCTTGCATTGATGACGCTCCTATCAAAGCCCAATATGAATCCGGGCAGACAAAGATCTGTCCAAATATTAGACAAAACAGGACGGAGACAATATGAAGACAACCCTCTTGCGGCGTGCCGCCGTGATGGCGGCCCTGGGCAGCGCAATGCTGGGCGGCGCGCCCGCCCTGGCAACCAAGCCCTATCCCGACCGCCCGGTGACGCTCGTCGTCGGCTACGCCGCAGGCGGCGCCACCGACATCGTGGCGCGGCTCATGGCCAAGGCGCTGACGGAAGAATTGGGCCAGACCATCGTGGTCGAGAACAAGACTGGCGCCAACAGCAACATCGGCGCGGAAATCGTTTCACGCGCCAAGCCTGACGGCTACACGCTGTACATGGGCTCCATTGCCAACACGATCAACCGCAGCCTGTACAGCCAGCTGAACTACGACTTCGTCAAAGACTTTCAACCTGTCGGCATGTTGGCGACCATCCCGAACATTCTGGTGGTGAACCCCAAGCTGCCGGTAAAGACCGTGCAGGAATACATCGCGTATGCCAAAGCGCATCCCGGCAAGCTGACCTGCGCGTCATCCGGTAGCGGTTCCTCCATTCACCTGTCCTGCGAACTGTTCAAGATGGAAACCGGCACGGACATTCTGCATGTGCCCTATCGGGGCAGCGGCCCTGCGGTGGCCGACCTGCTGGGCGGACAAGTGGATTCCATGTTCGACAACCTGCCTTCGTCGCTGCCGCACGTACAGGCTGGAAAACTGCGCGCTATCGGCGTCACGTCGCCGCAACGGTTGCCGTCGACGCCAGATGTGCCAACGCTGGCGGAATCCGGCCTGCCGGGTTTCGACGTGGAATCCTGGTTTGGTCTGGTGGCGCCTGCCGGCACGCCCAAGCCGGTCATCGAACGTCTCAACGAAGCGTTGAACAAAGCGCTGGCCAGCCCGGCACTGCAAGCCTCCTACAAGCAGTCTGGATTCTATGCGCCCAAATCGACCAATTCGCCAGAGGCCTTCGGCAAAACGATCGCCAGCGAAATCGACAAATGGAGCGCGGTCGTCAAGCGCGCCGACATCAAAGCCAATTAAGACTCAAGGAGCACAGGGTGTACCCGATCGATTTCTTCTTCCGCGCGGCCGAGCAGTATCCAGACCACGTAGCGCTGGATGGCCCCGAAGGCCAGGTGACGTATGCGCAGTTGGCGTCCAGCACTCGGGCGCTGGCGGCGGCGCTGCAAGACCTGGACCCGGCGCCGCAGACACGCGTTGCCGTCTGCGCGGGCAACACCGCGCGCCACATCCTGGCGTTGCTGGCGGTGCTTGCCAGCGGCAAGATCTGGGTGCCGCTGAACTACCGCAGCACCGAGCGGGAGATCGGGCGCATTCTGGATGCGACCGAGCCTTCCATCGTCATCATCGACGGCGTCGGCGCGCCGTTGGTGCGGGCGGCGCAAGACCATCGCATTCACCTCGATGCCTCTGATAAGACGCTGACGCTGGATGGCCTGCTGGCGCGTTACGCGGGACGCGAGCCAGTGCGGCACGCGTTAAGCCGCGACGCCACGCAAGCCATCAAGTTCACAGGCGGCACCACTGGCTTGCCCAAAGGCGTGATGCAGCCTTACCGCGCCTGGAATGCCGGCATCATCAACCAGATCGCGAGCTGGTCGCTGACGTATGAAGACCGCTATGTGGTCTCTGCCCCCATCACGCATGGCACGGGCACCTACCTGCTGCCGGTCCTGGCGCAAGGCGGCGCGCACGTGTTGCTGGACGCCGTCACGCCTGCCACCATCACCGCCGCCTTTCGCGAACGCGGCGGAACCCTGAGCTTCATGCCGCCGACGCTGATTTACATGATCATGGCGCAAGATGGGGTGTCGCGTGCAGACTTCCCCAAACTGCGTAACCTGATCTACGGCGGCGCTCCCATGCCGCCCGAAAAAATCGAACGCGCCCGCGCCTTTTTTGGTCCCGTGCTGGGCACCACCTACGGGCAGACAGAGGCCCCGCAGATCGTCACTGTTCTGCGCCCCGCTGATCTTGAGGCGCCAGACAATCGCGCCTCGGTCGGGCGCGTCACCTGGTTGTCGGATGTGGCCATCATGAGCCCGGACGGAGCACTGCTGCCCCGGGGCGAGATCGGCGAGGTCGTCGTGCAAGGGGACCTGACCATGACGGGCTATTGGCGCTTGCCCGAGAAGACCGCCGAAACCCTGATCGACGGATGGCTGCATACCGGCGACACCGGCCTGATCGATGCGCGCGGCTACCTGTTCCTGAAAGACCGCTTGCGCGACGTCATCATCACGGGCGGCTTCAATGTCTATCCCGTTGATGTCGAGAACGCGCTGTCCGCCCATCCCGCCGTGTACGAGTGCTCAGTGTTTGGCCTGCCCGACGACAAATGGGGCGAAGCCGTACACGCAGCGGTGCAGTTCCACCCCGGCGCGCACGCGGATGCCGACGTATTGCGCGCGCACGTGCGCGCATTGCTGGGTCCGGTCGCCACCCCCAAACAGATTCATATCCATGACAGCCTGCCGCGCTCCAGCGTTGGCAAGGTCTTGAAGAATGCCGTGCGCGATGCGGCGCAAAAGGAAACCTCATGAATACGCCCGAAACCCGTTTGTGCGCACACCATCTGACCGGCATGTCCTACCGCGACGTGGATCTGGTGGAAGACCTGATCGGCAAGAAGACGTTCACCGAAGTCATGATCATGCAGATCCTGGGCCGCGACGCGCGCCCCGTGGACATGCGTATCGTCGATGCCGTGCTGGTCACGCTGATGGAACATGGCATGACGCCCAGCGCCATCGCCACGCGCCTGATCTATATGAGTGCGCCGGAAAATCTGCAAGGCGCCGTCGCATCCGGTTTGATGGCGGTCGGCAGCCAATTCGTTGGCACCATGGAAAACTGCTCGCGCTTGCTGGACCGCATCAAGCAGGCGGCGGATGGCCGCGCCGAAGCGCTGGCAATTGCCCGCGAGTTCCGCGAAACCCGCCGCCCCCTGCCCGGCTTTGGTCACCACCTGCACAAACCCGATGACCCGCGTTCCATCAAGCTGCTGACGCTGGCAGAAAGTGAGCCGGACCTGGACGGCAAGTCGCTCAAAGCGCTGCGCCTCCTGGCGGCCGCCATCGATGAGACTTACGGCAAACACATCACCATCAACGCAACCGGGGCCGTGGCCGCGCTACTCAGCGAGATCGGCGTGCCGACCGAGTTGATGCGCGGATTCGCGGTTATCTCACGGGCAGCGGGTCTGGTGTCTCATGTTGCGGAAGAGCAGCAAAGCCCCTCGGGCCGCTACATCTGGGAAACCATCGATCACGCGATTCCGTACGTCGGCAAGGGCAAGACACATCAACAGGATGAAGGAGAATCCGCATGACGTCAGCAAGCGCCGATACGCGGCTGGCAGGCAAGATCGCGCTGATCGCGGGGGCAGGCGCCTCGGCCGCCGGATGGAGCATCGGCCGGGCCAGCTGCGTCACCCTGGCGCGGCAAGGCGCATCCATCGTGGCGCTGGACGCCAATCTGGCGGCGGCCGAAGAGGCGGCTCATGACGTCGAACAAGCGGGCGGCAACGCGCTGCCCGTGCAGGCCGATGTCGCAGACCCCGAGGCGATGCAGGCAGCCGTAGATGCCGCAATGCGCCGCTACGGACGCATCGACATCCTGCAAGCGAACGCCGGTATTGGGAAGGTGGGCGGACCGGAAGACATCTCTCTGGAAGATTGGGACCGCATCCAGCAAGTGAACGTGACCAGCCTCTTGATCGCCACCCGTCTGCTCGCGCCCATCATGCGCCAACACGGCGGCGGCGCCATCGTCACCGTGTCGTCGGTGGCCGGCATCCGCTACATCGGTTATCCGCATTTGGCCTACAGCGTCAGCAAGGCCGCGGTGATTCATTTCGCGCGCATGGCGGCGCAGCAGTACGCCGCCGATGGCATCCGTGTGAACACCGTCATCCCCGGTTTGATCGACACGCCGCGCGTGGCGCAGAACGTCGCCCGCATGTTCGATGCGGACAATCTGCAAGCTGCGCTGGCGGCCCGCGACAAGCAAGTGCCGATGGGACGCATGGGCACGCCCTGGGAGGTTGCCAAAGCGGTGGCGTTTCTGGCGTCGGACGATGCGTCCTACATCACCGGCACGGAACTCATCGTGGATGGCGGCCTGACGGGCAAGTACGCGTGATGCGGGTGTGCGGTTAAGCGAGCACTGGAAAGCGGGTAGCGATATCGTCGCCCGTAAAGTCCGCCACCCATCCCGCAGGGTCGTTGAACAGCCGGATACAGGTGAAGGCAGGCGCAGACCCCATGTCGAACCAATGGGCGATGCCTGCTGGGACCGATATCAGATCATCTTTTTCGCACAGCGCGGCATAGACTTGACCGGCCGCATGCAAGACGAAGAGCCCGCTACCCGCCACAAAGAAGCGGACCTCGTCGTCTGCGTGCGTATGCTCGGCCAGGAATTTACGCCGCAGCGCCACGCGGTCGGGATGCGTGGCGTCCAGACTCACGACATCCACCGACTGATAGCCGCGCTCGGCCACCAACCGGTCGATCTCAACACGGTAGGCAGCCAGCACCTGCTCTTGCGATGCGCCAGCCGCTACGGGCGCTTGCGCGGACCACCGCTCAAAGCGCACGCCGATCTCGCCCAGCGCTTGCTGGATGGCCCCAACGTCATTTAGCACGCGGCCCGATCCGGGCGCGTCGTCGGCATAAATCGTCAGTTGGGACATATCGTTTTACCAGGACGTGGAATAGGCGCCCGGGAACTGCTTCGCCACAAAGGCCTTCACTTCGTCCGATTGATAGGCCTTGATGAAGCGGGCAACGCGCGGGTCATTCTTGTTGTCTTCGCGTGCGGCAATGACGACCGCGGCGAACGGCGCGTCTTTGCTTTCCAGCGCCAGCGCATCCTTGGCGGGCGACAGACCGGCGGGAATGGCGTAGGCCGAATTCACGGCGGCGGCGTCCACGTCAGACAGCGAATGCGGCAATTGCGCGGCTTCGATCTCGATGAATTTCAGGTTCTTGGGGTTTTCGACCACATCGAACAGCGACGCCGTCACCGTCACGCCGTCTTTCAGCTTGATCAGCTTGGCGGCCTGTAGCACCAGCAATGCGCGTGCACCGTTGGTCGGATCATTCGGAATCGCCACCTTGCCGCCCTGCGGCAGGTCATTCAACGACTTCACGCGCTTGGAATAAATGCCCATCTGCTGCACCACGGCCGTCGCAACCGGCACCAGCTTGTAGCCGCGCGCCTTATTCTGCGATTCCAGGAAAGGCTTGTGCTGGTAGATGTTCAGATCCAGCTCCTTGGCATCCAGCGCGGCATTCGGCTGAATGAAGTCGCTGAATTCCACCAGCTTGACCTTCAGCCCTTGCTTGGCCGCCACCTGCTGCACAACTTCACCGATCTGGGCATGCGGGCCGGTGGTCACGCCCACCTTCAGTTCCGCGTCCTGCGCCATGGCAGAGGTACTGGCAAAGCCGATCGACGCAACAAGAACGGCCAAAGAGTGGCGAAGGCGCATAGGGGTCTCGATAAGATGGAAGAATGATCCGCGATTCTAGTGACCGTCCCTAAAAACCGGAAGCGATGAATTTTCATATTGATATGTGCCAATCAATATAAGACCGCATGCCATGACAAGCCTGCATCGTGCAGACACAATAGCGGTTGCATTCAATCCACTACGCACAGACGCCCATGCCCACTTCAACCGAACTTCATCCCCAGGCCCGCGCCCTGCTCGCCGATCACTACGCCGCGATCGACCCCGACCTGCCCGCGCTGCTTGATTTACTCTTTGCCCGCAGCGCCGGAGAAGACTGGCACAAGGCTGGCACATTCAAACATCACCTGCTTGGGGTCTATCGCACGCTGACGCTGTGGAACCAACCGCGCGAAGTCCGTCTGCTGGGCCTGTTCCATAGCGTCTATGGCAACGAATACGTGGACCTGACGCTGTTCGACCGCGAACGCGAGCGCAACACCTTGCGCGACGTGCTGGGCACAGAAGCCGAAGAGTGGGTCAGCCTCTTCTGCGCCATGCCGCGCACGAAGTTCGTACAGACTATTTTGCAAGGCCAGGGCCAGGGGCCGGACGGGCTCACGCTGGAAGGCGCGGACGGCCAGGTGTTCACGTTCACACCGCGCCAGGTCGCCGCGTTCATTGTCGTATCTGCTGCCGACATCGGCGAACAATGGCACAGCTGGCAGGACGAGGTGTTCGCCGGTTATCCGCAACAGCAGCGCCGCGACCTGAAGACCAACTGGGCATCGTCTTTGTGGCCAGGTCCGTTGAAACCGCCGTCAAACATCTTGTCTATGCTTTCGCATCTGCTGGCGCCGCTGTCGCAACTGCCCGCTGACACCGGCATCCCCATTCCGCCCGCGTTCGACCACTGCCGCGCCACGCTTACCCCGCGCGACGAAGCCGCTGCCAGCGCCCTCTACTGGCAGGTCATCACGCGCATGCATCCGCTGACGGAAATGGATAGCGCCCGCCACATGCTGGAAGCGGCGGTTGAACACAATCCATGGGTGGGCGAGCCTCGCCTGCTGCTGGCGCAGATGGCGCTGACGGCCGGAAACTTTGACGCCGCCGAACAGCATGCCGCTGCCGGGCTGGCAGCCTTGCAGGCCTGGGGCACCGCGTGGGACAAGCGTATTGAATGGGCAGGCTGGATGGCTTGGGCCCGCATCGAACTGCAAAACGCGCGTGCACGCCATTGGCCGGAGAATCTGGCCGCGCTGAACGGCCTGGGGCTGGTGCAGTAAGCGCGCTGAATTTCAGGCGCTGTACTTCAGGCGCTGTATTTCAGGCGCTTACTTCATGCGCTTTACTTCATGCCTTCCCAATGCGGGCCGGGCACGACAATGTCAAAGAGCTCCAGCACGCGCGCAACGGTGTGGTCCACCATCTCTTCGATGGTGGCCGGCCGGTGATAAAACGCCGGCAGTGGCGGAAACACAATGCCGCCCATTTCCGTCACGGCCGTCATGTTGCGCAGGTGCGCCAGATTGAACGGCGTCTCGCGCACCATCAGCACCAGACGCCGGCGCTCTTTGAGTGTCACGTCGGCAGCGCGGGTGATCAGATTGTCCGACAGGCCATGGGCTACTGCGGCCAGCGTCCGCATCGAACACGGCACGACCACCATGCCGGCCGTCTGAAACGCGCCGCTGGCCAAGGTGGCGCCCACATCGCGCACAGAGTGCACGTGGTCCGCCAAGGCATAGATGTCGTGCCGGCTCACATCCAGTTCGTGCTTGATATTGAGCACACCGGACGCCGACACCACCAGATGCGTTTCCACATCCTCCACGCCGCGCAACGCTTGCAGCATGCGCACGGCGTAGAGCGCGCCGGTGGCGCCCGTGATGCCGATAACCAGCCGCCGCATGGCGGCGTTAAGCCGTTGCGCCGGATTGCTCCAGCAGCGTCTTCAGTTCACCGGATTCGTTCATCTCATTCATGATGTCCGAACCGCCGATGAATTCACCCGCCACATACAGTTGGGGAATCGTGGGCCAGCTGGAGAATTCTTTGATGCCCTGACGGACTTCGTCGTCTTCCAGCACATTGACGGTAACCAGCTTCTTCACGCCACAGCCCTTCAGGATCTGAATGGCCTTGCCGGAAAAGCCGCATTGCGGGAATTGGGCAGTGCCCTTCATGAACAGCACAACGGGGTGCTGGGTCACGGTTTCACGGATGAATTCTTGAACGTCGCTCATGGTGGTCTCTTGGACAGGCATAACGGAATACGCCAATTATAGGTACAGCGGGAAAAACCGCCCGGATTCCCCCGAAAGGACACCGGACTTTCCCGGAAATGCTCGCGCGAAATCTGTAACAGCAGGGCTAGCGGCCAGTCGGCCAGCGCCCGCCCGTGATCCGCTCTATGCCAGCCAGATCTTGCCGGCTGTGCACATCTTCAAATCCGGCAGCCGTCAGCAAGTCTCGCACGGCCTGCGCCTGATCCCAGCCGTGCTCCATCCACAGCGACGCCCCCGGCCTGAGATGACGGCCCGCGCCCTGGATGATACGGCCCAGGTCTTCCAGCCCGCCCGCGCCGTCGGTCAGCGCGCCGCGAGGCTCAAAACGCAGGTCGCCTTGATCCAGATGCGGATCATCGCTGGCGACATAAGGCGGATTGGAAACAATCAGATCGAACCCTTCGCCTGCGGGCACGGCATCGAACCAGCTGCCTTCCACGAATCGCACAGACGCCGTCAGATCCCAGGCATTGCCGGCGGCCACCGCAAGCGCCGCGGCGCTGACATCGGACGCCATCACCCTCGCATCTCGGCGGGCCAGCGCAATCGAAATCGCAATCGCGCCGCTGCCCGTGCCCAAGTCCAGCACCGCTGGCCCCGCAACCCCGGCCACGCATTCCAGTGCGGTTTCCACCAGCACCTCGGTATCGGGGCGCGGAATCAGCACGTCCGGGGTCACGCGAAACACGTGGCCCATGAATTCCCGCTGGCCCAACAGATAGGCCATCGGCTCGCCTGCAATGCGCCGCTGAACCAGCGTTTCGTAGGCCGCTGCGACCTCGGGCGTCAGCGCGTCGGTGTCATGCGCCAACAGCCACGCGCGCGGCTTGCCCAGCACGTGTTCCAGCGCCATGCGCACTTCCAGGCGCGGCAGGCGGGTATCGAGCAGCAGGCTTTTCAGTTGGGGCTGGGTCACGCGGGCCGCCTCAGATGTCGTCGCCCAGCGCCGCCAACTGCTCGGCCTGGTGTTCGGCAATCAGCGCGCCGGTCAGTTCTTCCAGATCGCCTTCCATGATCTGCTGCAACTTGTACAAGGTCAGGTTGATGCGGTGATCGGTCACTCGACCCTGGGGGTAGTTATACGTGCGAATGCGCTCGGACCGGTCACCCGTGCCGATCAGGCTCTTGCGCTCGGCGGCTTCCTTGCTTTGCCGTGCACGGGTTTCCTGGTCTTTCAAGCGCGCGGCCAGCACTTGCATGGCCTTGTCCTTGTTGCGGTGCTGCGAGCGGTCGTCCTGGCATTCCACCACCAGGCCCGTCGGCAGGTGGGTGATACGCACCGCCGAATCGGTCTTGTTAATGTGCTGGCCGCCCGCGCCGCTGGCGCGGAAGGTGTCGATTCGCAGGTCGCTCGGGTTGATAACGATTTCCGTCATCGCATCCGCTTCCGCCATGATCGCCACCGTGCAGGCCGACGTGTGAATCCGACCCTGCGCCTCGGTAGCGGGCACACGCTGCACGCGGTGCGCGCCAGATTCGAATTTCAGGCGGCCATAGGCGCCGTCCCCGTCAATCCGCGCGATCACTTCCTTGTAGCCGCCCAGTTCCGATGCGCTTTCCGACATCAGTTCGACGCGCCATCCGCGCGTTTCCGCGTAGCGCGTATACATACGCAGCAAGTCGCCCGAAAACAGCGCGCTTTCATCACCACCCGTACCCGCACGGATTTCCAGGAACACGCTACGCCCGTCGTTGGGGTCACGCGGCAGCAGCAACAGCTGCAAGGCGCTTTCCAGCCCTTCCAGCTTGCCCCGTCCAGACTTGATCTCTTCCTCGGCCATGGACTTCATGTCGGGATCGGACAGCATTTCCTGAGCCGTCGCCAAGTCATCCTCAGTGCGGGTGAAGGCAGTGAAAGCCTCGACCACAGGTTCCAGCTCCGCGCGTTCGCGAGAGAGCTTGCGGAAACGGTCCATATCGGACGCGGTTTCCGGTTGGGCGAGCAATGCGTCCACCTCAGTCAGGCGGTGACACAGATGCTCCAGCCGGCTGCGCATGGAAGATTTCATGGGGGAATGACCAAAGAAAAAACAGAAATAGCGGGCGCCCACAAGACGAACGCCCGCCAGGAGGCGGGACGTGGGACAGAATCGCTAACGGCGGGAGTCGCGGCCGGGGAACAGGCGCGGCATCCAGGCAAGCAATTGCTTGCGGTCGTCGCCTTCGCTGCGGTTCAACGCCGCCAGCGGGCCATGCAGATATTTTTGCGTCAGGCCGTGAGCCAGTTGCTCAAGCACGGCCTCGGGAGATTCACCGCGCGCCAGCAGGCGGCGCGCACGTTCCAGTTCGGCGCTGCGCACATCTTCGGCGGCCTGATGCAGGTCGCGGATGACGGGCACCACTTCACGGGACTGCATCCAGTGCATAAAGCCCTGGACACGGGTTTCGATGATGGCTTCGGCCTGCACGACGGCAGCGCGGCGCGCGTCGGTGCCGGTTTGCACCAAACGGCCCAGATCGTCCACCGAATACAGATAGACGTCATCCAGACGGCCAACTTCGGGTTCGATATCGCGGGGCACGGCCAGATCGATCATGACCATCGGGCGGTGGCGGCGCAAGCGCGTGGCCCGCTCCACCATCCCCAACCCGAGGATGGGCAGGGAGCTTGCCGTACAGGACACGATGACGTCGAACTCGGACAGGCGGTCTGTCAGGTCCGACAGTTTCATGGTGCTGGCCGAGAAGCGGTTGGCCAGGATTTCAGCGCGTTCAGCGGTGCGATTGGCCACCACCATGCTGCGCGGACGTTGCGCGGCAAAGTGCGTGGCGCACAATTCAATCATTTCGCCCGCGCCGATGAACAGCGTGCGGGCCTGATCCAGATTCCCGAACACACGCTCAGCCAAACGGACGGCTGCGGCAGCCATGGATACCGACTGCGCGCCGATCGCGGTTTGCGAGCGCACTTCCTTGGCGACCGAGAACGTGCGCTGGAACATCTGGTGCAGCAAGGTGCCCAGCGAACCGGCTTCGCCAGCGGCGCGCACGGCGTCCTTCATCTGGCCCACGATCTGGGTTTCACCCAGCACCATGGAATCCAGACCGCTGGCCACGCGGAATGCGTGACGGACGGCGTCGTCTTGATGGTGGCGGTACAGGTGCGGGCGCAGCGTGCCGGCGTCCAGGCGGTTGTGTTCAGCCAGCCAGGCGGGCAATTGGTCAGCGACGTGGCCGTCGGCTGCGCAATAGATTTCGGTGCGATTACAGGTGGACAGAATGGCGGCTTCGCGGACAGAGCCGCCAAACGCCGAACGCAGACCTTCCAGGGCGGGTTTGACCAGATCGACGGGCATAGACACGCGTTCGCGAACCGAGACCGGTGCGGACGTGTGATTCAGACCGAAGGCAAGGACAGCTACCGACATGAGAGGGGGATGGAGACCATCCGCGCGTAAGCCCAAATGTTAAAAACTGCTTTTGATTATACCCCCGCGGGTTATCCCCAGCCCACATCCGCCCCCAACCGCGACCCTGAGTCGCACCCATCCGTGCCATCTACCCAACAGTCCGCCTGAAAGGCCCGCGCCGAAAAAAGTTGAAGTTCTGCCGAGCTGGCTGGCACAAGACCGAAAAAATGTGTATAGTTGCGGACTTCGTTGGCCTGGTAGCTCAGTCGGTAGAGCAGAGGATTGAAAATCCTTGTGTCGGTGGTTCGATTCCGCCCCAGGCCACCAAAAGATTTATTGAGGTTGCGGTACCAGTTTTCATACTGATACCCCCGCCCCAAGAAAAGCCCAGCCGCCGCGCTGGGCTTTTTGCAAAGCGTACGTGTTGGCCTGGTAGCTCAGTCGGTAGAGCAGAGGATTGAAAATCCTTGTGTCGGTGGTTCGATTCCGCCCCAGGCCACCAAAGATTCAAGCTCTGAGCCCAGCCTTGCGCTGGGCTTTTTGCATTGGCAGATCATTCCAAATGCCCTTGCCCGCTATCGGGCGGCCAGCTTCTTGGCGTCATCCAGGTCGGAGTGCTCAAAGGCCAAGTCAAACTCACTGAGCTCCTGCGATGTCATACCCACATCCGCAGATTGCCCCACCTTGCGCCATTGCAGCACGGCAGCAACCACCTGCTGCACGATGGCCAAGGCCTGATCATTATTGAGAGAAAACCTGGACGATTGGCTCATCAATTGAGCCATGCTGGTAATTGGCCCCGTATCTTCACTTAGCCAAGTCTTGGACTCTCTGTCCTTTTCAGGCATTGGGTTGATGTCAAACGCCGGCGACAACTGCCATTGTTTGTTCCCCATGTAGAGGAACCCGATGTTCTGCAAGTGGTCGTCCACATTGGTGATCAGATGGTTAAACACCAATCGGCGCCACAGCTGCCGGGCGTCATCCACGTAGTTCGCGCATGCGCCCTTCATCTGGTCTAAAACCTCCGTGTAGGCGTGCTCGTTCATGCGGCTGGCCTGAATCAACGATGCGCCGGACATGTAAGGTATACGCGAATCCTGGGCTGCGCGGTCGAAGCGTCGAATGACGGCAACGGGGATGTTCTGCACCACCGATATATGGGCGTCTGCGGCATTGATACCCGCCAGTGTTGCCAGCTTGAGCGCCAGCACCTCAGCGCGAGTGACGTTTCGCTCGTCCTGAATGCTCGGAAACTTCCCCAGTGCGAGAAACCCGTGCTCATCCAAAATGCTGCATTTAGGACGCATACCCCCAAGAGATGTGCCTTTGCCCTGGAGATAGCGCAAGTCTTCGGCGGTTTCCGTGCCTCGTTCCACCGCTTGTGACGACACCAGCATCTTTTCAAGCTCAAGCATAGGAGGCGTCGCGCGCTTGCCGGCTTGCACAGATTGCAAGAAGGTTCCGCGGCTGTCCCGCAAACGCAATGCCCCAATCCTGCTGAAGTCGTCAACAGCACACAGGTAATCGAGTTCGGTCAACGCGCCAAGGGAGCGGTCGTCCTGGCGTCGCTTGGCATGGGCCCTCGAAATGACCCGCCTACCCCAAGCATCGGGTTCCGTGTCCCCCATCGCAAGAAAAAACCGAGAGTCTTCCCGGGCGGGGGGCTTGCGCGTTTGATACACCGGCGTTGACACCAGGTCAGGAGATACGCTGAACGTCTCCTTGTCTTCCAGCCAGCTTTGGAAATAGGCAAACTGGCTGAACATGCGGGGCCCATTACGCACAAAAACGAGTTTCCCCACAGGCATACCGACTTTGCCCAGGCATACGTCAAGCTCGGTTTTGGTGTTTTGTGCAGGGGCACTTGCAAACGCAACCATGTCCTCGTAGTCCTCAAAATGCCTTTGGTGTCTTGCGGCGATTGCTGTAGATGCGTGACGGCAGTTCAGCGTCCATCAAGCTGAGTCCGACGGAATCTTCTGGTGTGTCCAGAAGCAACCGCAGCTTTTCGAGTTCACCAAACACCTGCAACGCGCTGGCCAGGTATTGAAGTGCCATGCCGGGATGCCCGTCCTCCATGCGCCGCACGGTGCTGACTGACACTCCCATTCTCGATGCCAGATCTGCCTGCGATAGCCCGCGGCGCCTGCGGGCAAGCTCAATACTTTTCCCGAGGGATTTGATAGCCCTGCTGACTGGCAAATTTGCGGAGGAATTCATATAAGCATCCATATAGGAGCGCTTCTGCCGTTCTAGCACTCTAATCCGAATCATTCTAGCCATTTTCCTGAATCAGAAAAAGTTATCGCTCAAATTAGAATGTTTATGAGCCATAAGCGCTCTAATTTGAGTGTTTATAGAAATTTCGCACATCTCAAGAACCAGTCACCACATCAAAATATCAGCCTTGCGGCAAAAAGAGTTCCAGCAACCTTTGCACCACCCAATGCGGGTTAACATTCCCATTGCTCCGGGGTGCACGCCAGTGCTGAGATTCAGACCCGCGAACTTGACCCGGTTCATGCCGGCGTAAGAAGAGCATTCGCCCAGCCAGCCGCGCCTTTGCGCCGCTGATGCGGGCGGGCTTCGGAGCTTCCCTGCACAGGAATCAACGAACGCCCATGAATAACGTCGCACCGCTGGTCGCGGACCTACTCGAATTCATTGCCCAGGACGGCTGCACCGACGAGCAGTTCGATCAACTTGCCCTGCGGCTTTTCGCTTATCAATATGGGGCCAGCGCCCCTTACCGCAGCTTCTGCCAGCGCCGTGGCGCCACAGTGCGCAATGTGAAGACGTGGAGCGACATTCCCGCCGTGCCTATCGACGCCTTCAAGGCGATGGAGTTGCGCTGCGAGCCGCCCCGGGCTGACGAGCGCGTGTTCATGACCAGCGGCACGACGCGCGCCGATATGCGCGGACGCCACTTCCATCCGCATCTGGCCGTCTACGACCAGTCCATGACCCGCAATTTTGCGGCGCGCGTCATGCAGGGCACGCCGCGACTGCCTATGGGTATTTTGTTCCCAGACGAAGTGGCGATGCCGAATTCGTCGCTGGCCCATTATCTGGCGCTGGCGAAATCTGCCTTTGGCAGCGAAGGCAGCCTTTACTTCATGTCGCCTGAAGGGATCGATCTGGAAGGGTTGTGGCGTCAGCTGGAAGACGCCGAACGCCGGGGCGAGCCCTATGCGTTGCTGGGCGCCAGCTTCAGCTTCGTGCACGTCATCGATGCCTTGCGCAAAGAGGGCCGGTCGTTTCGCCTGCCGCCGGGCAGCCGCATTCTGGATACCGGCGGCTACAAGGGCCAGTCGCGCGAACTGCCGCTGGACACCTTCTACGCGGAACTCTCGGATCTGCTGGGCGTGCCGCGCACGCTCTGCATCAATATGTACGGCATGACCGAACTCAGCACGCAGTTCTACGACGATGGCAACGCTGTCGTTCCGTCGGTTAAATCGGGGCCGCATTGGATTCGCTCGCGCCTGGTCGACCCGGAGACCGGCCGCACGGTGCCAGCGGGCGAGCGCGGTATTTTGGCTCACTGCGACCTGGGCAACTTCAACTCCGTCAACACCATCCTGACCGAAGACGTGGGGCAGCCGGCCGAAGGCGGTTTCCTGCTGCTGGGCCGCGCAGAGGGCGCGCAGGCCAAGGGCTGCTCGCTGGCGGTGGAAGAATTCATCCGGTCGGCCACGCCATGAACGTGATCCGGGTCGAAGCGGGATATTTGCCGGGACTGGCCACGGCCGACGTCCAATGGCAGGTCCTGCCGTTCGAGCAGGATGGCCAGCGCGTTGACGTCGCGGTGCCGGTGTTGACCGCGCCGCAGATGCAGGCGCTTGCCGAACGCGTCAAACAGGCCAGCGCGCAGCACCTGAAAACGATGGCCGTGTCGGAAATCATCGACGTCATCGACCGCGCCATAAGCCGCCTGCTCGATCCGAACGACCCGTACCGGCGGCAGGCCGACGCGCTGCTGCCCATTGTCAGCGGGTACGACGCCGAGATGGTGCGTTTGGGGCTGACGGGTTTCTTCAAGACGTTTCGCGCGCCGCAGCTGCACCGCTTTGTAGCCGAGGATTTCGCCAATCCCAAAGTACTGGACGGCTTTCAGCCTGCCGTGAAGGGTGGCGCCGTGCGCGCCTTTGGCCCCCAACTGCTGGTACACAGCTGGGCCGGAAACGTGCCTGCACTGGCGCTGTGGAGCTTGATCTGCGGGCTGCTGGTCAAGGCTGGCAATATCGGCAAACTGCCCAGCGCCGAACCGCTATTCGCCGGCTGGTTCGCGCGGCTGTTGGTAGAAGTTCATCCGCCGCTGGCCGATTGCCTGGCCGTGGTGTGGTGGCGCGGCGCGGGCGACGGCGATGCAGCGGCGCTGTACGAGCAAGCCGACACGGTGGTGGCCTATGGCGGCAACGATTCACTTGAAGCCATTCAGCGCCGCCTGCCGGTCACAACCCGTTTGCTTGCCCACGGCCATAAGCTGGGGTTCGGCGTCGTAAGCGCGATGGCGCTCGACGCCCAGAAAGCACCCGCACTGGCGCGCCGCGCCGCGTGGGATGTGATGCGTTATGACCAACAGGGCTGCTATTCGCCGCACGTCTTTTACGTGCAACGCGGCGGCCCCGTTTCACCGCGCGATTTCGCTGGCTATCTGGCGGCCGAACTGGCGAATTTGCAGCGGCGCTTTCCCCGGCGCGCGCTGGATTTAGAGGAATCGGCCGCGACGGCAAAGTGGCGGCAGTCGATCGAATGGAAGCTGCCGGCCGATGGCGCCGACGCCCTGATCGGCGACCCCGCCGCACCGTGGTGCGTCGCCTATACCGATACCGCAGAATCCCTGGCGCCAACAGCCTTGCAACGCAACATCGTGGTGGCCGGCGTCGACACGCTGGACCAAATGGTGCCCCTGGTTGCGCGCCGCAGCGAATTTCTGCAAACCGCCGGCGTGGCCGCCACGCCGGAAGAGCTGTACCGCCTGGCCGAGCAACTAGGCGCGGCGGGCGTGACCCGCATCAGCGCCATTGGCTCCATGAGCACGCCGGAAGCGGGCTGGCATCACGATGGCCGCTTCAATCTGCTGGATCTGGTCCGCATGACCGAAATCGAGCAGTCTGCCGAAGCCGCCGCCGACCCGTTCGCACCCTACGAACCATGAGCGCCGGACAGGCCGTGCCTTTTCTGAACATCGAACAGGTGGTCTACACCTACCCCGGCCGGACGCCCATTGTCGACGGCATAGACTGGCGGCTGGACGCAGGTGGCTTTCATTGCCTGGTTGGCCGCAGCGGTTGCGGCAAGACGACGCTGCTCAAGCTGGCTGCGGGCCTGCTGACGCCGCAGTGCGGCCGCATCCGGCTGTGGGACGGCACGCCCGCCGTGCCCGGCCCGCAGCTCGGTTATGTGTTCCAGGCGCCCACGCTGCTGGAATGGCGGCGCGTCATCGACAACGTGCTGCTGCCGGTGTCGCTGCAACGCCGGCCGTCATCCGCCGACCTCCAACACGCAGAAGCGCTGCTGGCGATGCTGGGCCTGTCTGACCACGCGCAGCACTACCCCCGGCAACTATCGGGTGGACAACAGAGCCGGGTGGCGCTGGCGCGTGCGTTGATTCTTGAACCTGCCCTGCTGCTGTTGGACGAGCCCTTTGCCGCGCTTGATGCCATCACGCGTGGAGAGCTGCAAGACGACCTGCTGCGGATGTGCCGTCTGCGCAAGACCACCGTGCTGTTCGTCACGCACGACATCAGCGAAGCGGTCTATCTGGGTGATCGCGTCGCGGTCATGCACCAGGGCCGCATGGTGGCCGATCTGCACGTGGATCTGCCCGCCCCGCGCACGCAAGTCATGCGTCACGGCGCCGCCTTCAATCAATATTGCGCGCAAGTTTTCGGTTTCATGAATGGGGCTCGGCCATGAAACAGATATTGAAATCTCGCGTGCCTGCCCTTGCCCTGTTGGCCGTCCTGATCGCCGCCTGGGAGCTGACCGTGCGGCAGGCGGGTATATCTGCGCTGGTATTGCCTGCTCCCTCCGCCGTGGCCAAGACACTGTGGAACAGCCTGGCCACCGGGTATCTGTGGCCGCACATCGGCGCGACGCTTGCCGAAATGTTGCTAGGGCTGGCGCTGGGCGGCGCGGCCGGATTGGCGATGGGCGTGGCGCTAGCTGAATCGGCTCTGCTGGATCGTGTGCTCAAGCCCTACGTCATCATCAGTCAAGTGGTCCCCAAGCTGGCGTTGGCGCCGCTCTTTGTGCTGTGGTTCGGTTTCGGCATGGCGCCCACGGTCGTCATGACCGCGTTGATCTGCTTTTTCCCCTTGATGGAAAACACGCTGACGAGCTTGCGGCAGGTGGACCCGAACCGCGTGCAACTGTTCCGCATGCTGGGCGCGACTCGCACGCAGACGATGCTGCGCCTGAAATTGCCAGCCGGTCTGCCAGGCATTCTGGCCGGGCTGCGCGTAGCGTTGGTGCTGGCGCTGGTCGGCGCCGTGGTGGGCGAATTCATCGGCGCCAGCCGCGGGCTGGGCGCCGTCATCATCGCTGCGCAAGGCATGATGGACACGCCCCTGATGTTCGCGGCGCTTGCCACCATCGCCGCCATCGGACTGCTGGGCTACCAGGCCACTCTTATGTTGGAGCGGCGCTTGCTGCGCCCTTACGCCGATCATTCATGACCCTCATCAGGACTCTTCCCATGCTCCCGTCCCCTACCCGCCGCGCGCTCTTGTCGGCTGCCGCGAGCCTAGCCGCACTGTCCATGACACCGCTGGCCGCCCGCGCGCAAGCCGCCGCATCCGGCAAGGTCACACTGGCCGGATGGAGCAAACCCATCACCGAAATCACCAACCTGCTGGCCGAACCCGATAAAGGTTTCTTCAAGGCGCAGGGCGTGGAACTGGTCTACCTGCCGGGCGCGGGCGGCGGCGATGCCATCCGCAACATTCTCAGCGGCCAGGCAGACGTGGCCTTCACGGACCCCGGCTCGTTCTTCATGGCCCTGGACAAGGGCGAGAAGCTGCGCGCCATCTACGATATCTATCCGCAGAACGTCTTCAACGTGGTGTCGCTGAAGTCCGCCAACATCACTCGGCCCGCCGATCTGAAGGGCAAGCGCATTGGCGTCTACAGCTTGTCCAGCGGCACGCGCCAGAACCTGCTGGTGATGCTGCATCAGGCGGGCCTGACAGAGGCCGACGTGGAAATCGTCGTCACCGGCGTGCTGAATTTCGCCCCGCTGTTGCAGGGCCAGGTCGACGCAACCGCAGCCACCGATACCGGCCTGCTGGTGGGGCGGCACCGAGGCTTGGGCGAAGTCAACGTCATGAACGTCAGCGACTACCTCAATGTATCCAGCGATCTGTTCGTTGTGCGCGAGGCGGTCTATCAACAAAAGCAGCCGTTGCTGCGGGCGTTCCTGAAGGCGTACCGCGACAGCGCCGCGTGGATGATTGCTCAACCCGAAGAAGCCGCAACGCTGGCGGGCAAGCGCGCCATCGACGGCACGGACCGCGCCATCAATCTGGAAGTGATCCGGCTGCGCAATGCGGCATCGATCGCATCAGGCGGCCAGCCTCTGGGCACGATCAATCTTGATCTGCTGCAAAAGGCCGCCGACGCCTACCGCGAGCTGGGCTTGGTCCAAAGCCGCATCGACGTGGCCGCTGCTGTCGACACCACTCTGCTGCCGGCGTCCTGACATGAACACCGCCCTGAAATTCGCAGGCAAGGTGGTGCTGGTCACCGGCGCCAGCCGTGGCATAGGCGCCGAGATCGCACGCGGCTTTGCTCGCGAAGGCGCGACCGTGGTCGTGAACTACCTGAGCAATGCCGAAGCGGCAAAAGCCGTGGCGGCGCAGTGCCAGGCGGCGGGAGGCGATGCCTGGGCAGTGCCAGCCGATGTCGGCTCGCCGGAGGCTGTGCGCGCCATGGTCGATAGCATCGTGCAGGACGCTGGCCGGCTTGATATCGTGGTCAACAACGCCTTGCGGCATTATGCGTTTGATCCCCGGCAGCGAACCGCGTTTGACGACATAGGCTGGCAGGAATACCAGTCACAGTTCGACGGCGCCGTGGGCGCGGCCTTCAACGTCTGCCGGGCCGCGCTACCGCATTTCAAGCAACGCGCTCAAGGCTGCATCGTCAACATCGCCAGCAACCTGGTCGAGCATCCTGTCGTGCCGTATCACGACTACACCACGGCCAAAGCTGCGCTGGTGGCGTTCAGCCGGAATCTGGCGGCTGAACTGGGCCCCTACGGCATCCGGGTGAATTGTGTTGCGCCCGGTCTGGTCTACCCGACCCAGGCCAGCGGCGGCACTCAGGAGTCATTCCGCGAACAGCTGATTGCCGCCACGCCGCTGCGCCGCATCGCCCGGCCCGAAGATGTTGCGGGTCCGGTGCTGTTCCTGGCGTCTGACTGGAGCGGATTCATGACTGGGCAGGTGCTGTTCGTGGACGGCGGACTGGTGATGCGCTAGAGTGGGTAGCCCACCCGGTTCGCAGCATCCCAACGGAGTCGCGACATGCGCGTCCGAGCACGAGTCTTCTACTGCCTGTTCGGACTGATTCTGGGCCTGCCGGGCCTGGCAAGTGCGCAGACTGCCGCAGCGCCAGCGCCAGCGCCCCCTGCCCCGCCGCCGCCTGCCGTCATCACCATGGCAGACATCCCCTTGCGGGCCGATACCGACGTGCGCTACGCCGAAGGGGTATTGCAGCGTGTGGCGTCAGCCGACCCCGGCGCCGCGCTCACGCCCACGCTGGACGCGATCGCCAAGTCCGCCGACGAGAAACTCTTTGAATTCCAGCCTGCCCAGCTGCGCACTCTGCCCATCATGCGGGTGGAAAGTCTGGAACGGCATTGGCTTTTCGACGCCCACCGCCTGGCGCGCTGGCACACCGATCTACGCCAGGCGACGTCCTGGTACGCGAGCGACGCGGCGGAACTGTACCGCCGCCGCGCCGCCTGGCAGGCGATCAAGGATTCACCCGCCGCCGTCAACCTCCCGCCTGCGCTGGCCGAACGCATCGATGCCGTCCTGGCGCAGTTGAACGCGGCCGGGCAGGCATTGTCCGGCCCATTGTCCCGCCAGGTGGAGCTGGAACAGCGCGCCAATGCCATCGAAGAGCGAATCAAGACCGGCCAGCGCTCGGTGGCCGACGCCATCGACTACATCGACGCCCGCCTGATGCGCGTGGACTCTCCGCCGCTCTGGGCCTTGGGCCAGACGCAGGACACGGGCGAAAACACGATGGCCTTGCTGCGGACCGGGCTGGACATCGAAGTACGCTTTGCGCGTGATTACGGCGCCGCCGACAGCGGCAACCAGCGCGCCCTGCGCGTGCTCCAACTGGTGCTGCTGCCGCTGCTGTTATGGCTGGCCAGAAAGAGCCGCGATGCGATCCGCGCAGGCGTCATGAGCGAGACCGCCGCAGGCGTACTGGGCCGGCCCTTGTCGACCTGGCTGCTGCTGTCGATGCTGGGCGTGCTGGCGCTGGAGCCGGATGCGCCATTAATGGTGCAGCAAGTGGCGCTGGTGCTGGCGGCCGTGCCGGTGCTGCGCTTGCTGCCGCCTTCCGCCCGCCGCCAGATGGACCAGTGGCCCCATGTCATCACCGCCCTGTTCCTGGCCGAACGTCTGGGGTTTCTGTTTCTTGCCAACACCCTGTTCTACCGCATCTCCACCGTTCTGCTGACCGCCGCAGCGCTGGCCGCCATCCTGTGGCTGATGCACCGTGGCCACAAGATGGCGCCGACCGCCTCGACCCGCATGGTGCGCGCCCTGCGAGCCATCGCCTGGGGCGCGGCAGCGCTGCTATGCGCATCATTGGCGTCCAATCTGTTCGGCAACGTGTCGCTGGCGGAAATGCTGACCAGCGCCGTCATTGGCAGCGGTTACTTCGGGCTGGTGCTGTATGCCGGTGTGACCGTCATCATTACGCTGCTGCAACTATTGCTGGCGCGCCAGGGAATTTCGCGCTTCCGGCTGGCGCGCGAACATGCGCCGCCGCTGGTGCAACTGCTGATCCGCCTGCTGACTGCCGCGGCGGCGGTGGGCTGGGCGGTCTACGCCATGGACCGGTTCCGCATTCTGCGCGCCACCTATGCCTTCGTGACCGAGGTGCTTTCCTACACGCTGGCCGTTGGCGAAATCTCGATCAGCCTGGGCAACGTCTTGGTGTTTTTGATCTCGGTCGTCATCGCGTTCTGGACGGCCCGCACGATACGCCTGGTCTTGCACGACGAGGTTCTGACCCGCATGGCGCTCCCGCGCGGCGTGGGCAACAGCATCGCGTCGCTGACCTACTACCTGGTGCTGTTGCTTGGCCTGGGCATCGCGCTTTCCGCCGCGGGCTTTCAGACCAGCCAGCTCACCATTGTGTTCGGCGCCTTGGGCGTAGGCATCGGCTTTGGGCTGCAAGGCGTGGTGAACAATTTCGTGTCGGGGCTGATCCTGATGTTCGAGCGCCCGATTCAGCCCGGAGATGTAGTGGACATCAGCGGCACGTCCGGGCAGGTGCGCGACATCGGCATGCGGGCCACGCGGATCAAGACATTCGAAGGCGCCGACGTGATCGTGCCCAACGGCACGCTGCTGTCTGAAAAACTGACCAACTGGACCATGCTGGACCGCAGCCGGCGCATCGAAATCAGTGTCGGCGTGGCATATGGCTCAGAACCCAGGCAGGTCATCGCGCTGCTCGAAGAGGTTGCGCGCAAGACGCCGGGCATCGAGCCCGATCCCACTCCCGTTGTGTTGTTCATGGGTCTGGGCGCCAGCTCGCTGGATTTCAGCCTTCGCGCCTGGACCACCGATTTTGACCGCTGGATCGATATCCGCAGCGACATCCTGACAAGCATGTACGACACGTTGAGACAGGCCGGCATCGAGATCCCATTCCCGCAAAGCGACCTGCACCTGCGCAGTATTTCCGACGCCGCGGGTGCAACCCTGGCGGCGGGGCAGCAACATCCGCCCCGTTCGCCCACCACCAGTTAAGCCGGCGCAGGCACCGGCACCGTCAGTCCGTTCTTCACCTGGCTCATCACCACCAGCGTGGAGAACCGCTTGACGTTGGGATCACCCCAGAAATAGCGCTGCGCGAAGACCTCGTATTCCGCCATGTCGCGCATCGTCAGAGTCAGCACAAAATCGACCTCGCCTGTCACCGACATGCACTGCATGATCTCAGGCGCGCCCGCCATCGCACGCTTGAAATGGTCGAGCTTGTCGGCACGTTCGCTCTCCAGCGACACCAGCACCACCATCGTGATTCCCCGCCCCACGGCGGCGGGATCGACGATCGACACATCCGCCGTCACCACCTTCGATTCACGCAGGCGCTTCATGCGGCGCAGGCATGAGACAGGAGACAGGTTCACGCGTTCTGCGACGTCCTGGCTGGTTCGCTGGTTGTCTTCCTGCAAGCTTTGCAGGATTTGAAGATCGAAGTCGTCGAGTTCCATGGGTGCCTCGGAACGGGCTGGAATCAGCCAGGAATGGCTGGTTCCAGATTCTAATCTTGCCGCCGGCAGAATCCGGCCCCATTTCGACGGGAAACTTCATCCGCCCCCCTCGGGATGCAGAAAAAAATCAAGCGGCTTGCTTACACTGAGAGCCTTCTCCCGCGCCGCGGGACTGTATGCCGCTTCCTGCAATGCCCTCACTCCAGCTTTTTCTGCTTTTTCTTGCCGCCGACGCGGCCCTTAAGCTTACGCCCGGCCCGGACATGGCGTTGACGCTTTCGCGGGGAATGACCCAGGGTTTCCGGCCCGCCTTTCACAGCGTGCTGGGCAATGTGGCAGCGGGTTTCATCCAGGTGCCGGCGGTGGTGCTGGGCCTGGCATCCGTGCTACAAGCGTTCCCCACGCTGTTTGTCGGCATCAAGGCGGCTGGCGGCCTGTATCTGGGATACCTGGGCATCAAGGCGATGATTCGTTGCGCGCGAGCCGCGGACGTATCGCTCGCAGCCCGCCCCGGCGATGCCCGTGATGCCTTCTGGCAAGGGTTCATGACGAATCTGCTGAACCCCAAAGTGCTGCTGTTCATGATCGCCTTTCTGCCCCAATTCACGACGCCAGAAAACGGCCCGGTATGGATCCAGATGCTGGTGCTGGGCGTCACGATGAAAGCGCTGAGCCTGCCCTACGGCAGCTGCTTTGCCTACGGCGCCTCGCGCATCCGGGGCTGGGTGGGCCGCAACCCGTGGTTCCTGCGGATGCAGCAAGGGTTGCTGGGCGCGGTCATGGCCGGGCTTGCGCTGTATGTGCTTATCTCCACCGCCGCGAATCTGGCGCACTGATCGCCCGGCCGCTTGCTTGAACCCTCCGACTTCACCGCATTGAGCTTCACCCTGCCTTATGACTGCCGCAACACTGAACACCGGGCGCAATGCCTCTGCCTCCAACCTATTACCGATCCTGTCGCTGATCGCGGCGATGGCGTCGCTGTGTGTCGGCACCTCGTTTGCCAAGTCGCTGTTTCCGGAAGTCGGCGCGCAAGGCACGACCGCCTATCGCATTGTCATCGGCGCCATCATTTTGCTGGCGTTCTGGCGTCCGTGGCGTTTTCCGCTGACGGCGCGCAATGCCGCCAAGATTGCCTTGTACGGCGTCACGCTGGGCTGCATGAACCTGCTGTTCTACTTGGCGCTGCGCACGCTGCCCCTGGGCATCGCGATCGCCATTGAATTTACCGGCCCGTTAACGATCGCCGTAGTGCTGTCACGCCGCGCTATCGACTTTGTTTGGATCGCCTGTGCAATGGCCGGGCTGCTGCTGCTGATCCCCACGGGCCAGTCCATCCATGACCTGGACCCGGTGGGCATCGGCTACGCCATGGCCGCCGCCGTCTGCTGGGCGCTCTACATTATTTTCGGCAAGATGGCCGGCAACGTTCATGGCGGACAGGCAACGTCACTGGGGCTGGTGGCGGCAACCCTGGTGGTCCTGCCGGTGGGAGCTGCCCACGCAGGCATGGCCTTGCTGGACCCCAAGCTGATTCTGGCAGGCATTGCGGTCGGCATTCTGTCGAGTGCCCTGCCCTATTCGCTGGAAATGGTGGCGTTGCGCCGTTTGCCGCAAAAGACCTTCGGCGTGCTGCTCAGCATGGAACCCGCCATGGGCGCGCTGGCAGGCGTGGTTGTGCTGAACGAGCATTTGACGCAAACACAGTGGCTGGCCATCTGCGGCATCATCGTCGCGTCGGCAGGTTGCGCGGCCACGGCGCAGCGCCGCAACAAAGCGCCCGTGCCCGCGCCAGACTGACGCGGGCACGGGCGGCGCGCCTGGCAGCGATCAGCCAAACTCGGGCTCTCGCTGAGGCGGCGACAAGGGATCGAAATCTTCCCAGCGGTTATTGCGCCAGTGGCCATTGGCGTGCTCCACATCCGCGCCGCCGGCATCCCGCAGAATGCGGCAGGCCAGCATTTCACGCTGCGGGCGCGTACGCACCGCCACCATCACCCCCGCCTGCCTGACCTCGGCATGGGCGTCGGGATTGAAGTGGCCGTGCTGCTTGCTGCCATGGCCCGTCACCCACAACGCGCCGAATAGCGAACCCAGGTACGCGCCCACGCCGGCCGCGGCCAGCATCAGCGCTGTGGACTCACTGATTTCAGACATCACAAACCCGGCCAGCACCGCGAACACGGCGCCCACTGCGCCTGCGCCCAAATAGGCGCCCCGTTCAGCCGGTCCCGCGTCTGCGTCCGACCGGCGATCTCCGCCCCAGGCGTAACGGCCATGCACGCCAGGCGGATTGACATAAAAGGTGTTGATATCCCATTCGGGAAAACCGCTGACGGCCAAGCGCTGGGCGGCTTCTTTTGCGGCGTCAAAGCCCTCGAATCGGGCAGCGATGATCAGAGACATGACAATCTCCTGCGCCCGGAGATCCAGGCAGGATTGACATCACTCCATATTACGCCCGCGCCACGCGAACAGCGGGGCGGTTACACAGCGCCCCGCCGCCATCAATCCGCCAGGATGCCCTTGTGACGTATCACTGCACCCCAGCGGGTGTACTCCTCGCGCACATATACCGCAAACTCCTTTGGCGTACCCCCCATGGGTTCCATCCCTTGCAGCGTCAACTGCCGGACGACATCCGGCGAACGCAGCGCATCAGCAATGGCCTGGCTGAGTTTGGCGACGATAGGCGCGGGTGTGCCAGCCGGCGCCACGACGCCCTGCCATGCCGCGGCCTCAAACGTATGACCGCCCGCTTCGGCAAACGTCGGCACATCTGGCAGTTGCGCTGACCGCGCCGCCGCAGGCACGGCAATGGCGCGAAGCTTGCCCGCTTGAATCAAGGGACGGGCGGCGGCCAGGTCCGCCATCATCATGGGCACCACACCCGACGCAACGTCCTGCAAGGCAGGTGGCGTGCCTTTGTAGGGAATGGCGGTGGCCTTGCCCTGGATCGTTTCCAGGAACAGTTCCATCGCCAGGTGATGCGGGCTGCCTACGCCCAAGGACGCATAACTGCTCTGTTTACCGCTACGCAAATACGCCATGACATCGGCCAGGTTGCGCATATCGGATTCCGATGCCACCACCAGCACGATAGGCAATGACACCAGCGATGAAACCGGCATGAAGTTGCGGCCCGGATCATAGGGCAAATCTTTGTACAGCCAGGGATTCAACGCCAGCGTGCTCATGCCCGCCGTCAATAAGGTGTAGCCGTCCGGCGCCGCTCTGGCCGTTTCTTGCGCCGCAACAATCGTGGCGGCGCCCGGGCGGTTCTCCACCACCACGGTCTGACCCAACGTGTTGCCCACATGCTTGGCGACGATGCGGGTCGCAATGTCGCTGCCGCCGCCCGCGCTGAAAGGCACCAGCCAGCGTATCGGATGATCGGGATACTCCGCCGACGCAGTGGCCGAAAACGCAGTAACACCTATCAGCACCATCGCCGCCCAAGTGCGATGGAACAGGCTTTTTCTCATGGTTTGGTCTCCCGGAATTTCAAATACCCGTCATGCCCGGGCAGCGGTCAACCACCGCAGTCCGGCAGAGGTCGAGCCTGCCGGCCGGTATTCGCATCCGATCCAGCCGGTGTAGTTCAGTTCACGCAGTTCGCGAAACACCCAGCCGTAATCCAGTTCGCCACGGTCGGGTTCCTGACGCAGCGGCACGCCGGCAATCTGCAAATGCCCGACACGGCCGGTGGGCAAGTATTGCCGCAACTTCATCGAGACATCGCCCTCGACGATCTGGCAGTGATACAGGTCCATCTGCACCTTGAGGTTCGGCGCATTGACGGCTTGCACGATGGCGTGAGCATCGTCTTGCCGGTTCAGAAAATAACCGGGGATGTCTCGCGTATTGATGGGTTCGATCAGCACGGTGACGCCGGCCGAGCGCGCCTGGCGCGCGGCCCAGTCCAGGTTCTCGTAGTAGCAGTCCAGCAAAGACTCGCGTGTCACGTCGGCAGGCGTCACACCCGCCATGACATGCACGTTGGCGCAGGACAGCGCCGTCGCATAGGACAGCGCCTGCTCGATGCCCGCCTGAAACTCCGCCTGCCGGCCGGGTAGCGCAGCCAAGCCGCGCTCCCCCTTGCTGGTGACGCCGGGCGGCGCATTGAACAACACCTGCGACACGCCTGCGGCATCCATGCGTTCGCGCACGAAGGTGGCCGGCTCTTCGTAGGGGAACATACATTCCACGCCAACGTAGCCGTCGGCGGCCGCGGCTGCATAGCGATCCAGGAACCTGTGTTCCTGATACATCATGGACAAGTTGGCAGCGAATTTCAGCATGACGGGGGCTCCGAAGCGGGCGGCATGCCGGAAACTTAGCACACCCGCCAGGGCCCTCGCGATGCGTGTATCCCCGTCCGTCAGATCGGTAAGACGTCCGGCCTATGCCCCGCCGTCACTCATCCGCTGAAAGCGCCGGCATCAGCCGTTGAAATCAGGTGCCGGATGCAAGGTCAGACGCGGGCCTGCTTTCAGGATCTGACTGGGAATGTCGTGACCCACCAGCGCGGGCAGCGTCGCGGCAATGCCCAGAATACGCGTCAGGTCCACGCCGGTGTCGTAGCCCATCAGCTCCAGCATGTGCACCAGATCTTCCGTGCAGACATTGCCGCTGGCGCCCGGTGCGTAGGGGCAACCGCCCAGTCCGCCCAGCGACGCATCAAAGCGGTCGATGCCGGCCGCGATAGCCGTCAGCGTATTGGCCAGCGCCATGCCGCGCGTGTTGTGAAAGTGCATGGTCGCCGTCAGCGCGGGAAACAATTTGCGGACGTCGCGGCCGATCTTCTCCACCTGAGTGGGATAGGCCATCCCTGTGGTGTCGCACAGCGTCACGCCGTCCACACCCAGCGCCGCAAAACGGCCCACCAGTTCCAGCACTTCGAAAGCGTTGATGTCGCCTTCCATCGGGCAGCCAAATACGGTGGACAGGGACACGTTGATCGCCACCCGGCTGCCGCGCACCGCGCTGATCACGTCGCTCAGTTGCTCGAACGACTGTTCGCGCGTCATGCGCAGATTGGCCCGGTTGTGGGTCTCGCTGACCGACATCACCAGGTTGACCTCGTCTACCTTGCACTCCAGCGCCCGCTGCGCACCGCGCACGTTGGGCACCAGCGCCGTGTAGATCACGTCAGGATTGCGCTCGATCTCGTGCATGACGATCTCGGCGTCACGCAAAGCGGGAATGGCCTTGGGCGAGGTAAAAGACGTGGCCTCGATCTTGGCAAACCCGCTTTGCGACAGCTGGTTGATGAAGTTGATCTTGTCCTGGGTCTCGATGAACTGCTTTTCGTTCTGAAAGCCGTCGCGGGGCGAGACGTCCTGGATGTACAGCTTCTTTCGGCTTGGGGTCGATTCGCTCATGGTCTGGTCCTTCAGATAATGCCGCGCGCACGCCAGTCGGCGCGTTGCGCATCGCCGATACCCAGGCCGCCCAGCACCTCATCGGTGTCCTGCCCCAAGGCAGGCGCCGCGCTGCGGACTTCTCCCGGCGTTTCGGACAGCTTGGGCACAATGCCCGGCAATTTGATCGGCGTGCCGTCCGGCAAGGCGCCGTCCAGAATCATGCCGCGCGCCTGGTAATGCGGATCGGAGGCAATATCCGCAACGTCGTATATTTTTCCGGCGGGAATCTGGCCGTCATTCAGACGGCTCAACACCACATCCAGCGGATGCTGGCCGGTCCATTGCGAAATCGCATCGTCCAGCATGACTACATGCTTTACGCGGCCGGCGTTGTTCGCCAGATCAGGGGATGCCGCCAGATCCGGGCGGCCTATCACCCCCATCAGGCGCTTGAAGATGCTGTCGCCGTTGCCGGCGATCAGCACGTATTTGTTGTCCTGGCAGCGGTAGGCGTTGCTGGGCGCAATACCAGGCAGACTGCTGCCGGCCGGCTGGCGCACTTCGCCGAACACGGCGTATTCCGGCAGCAGGCTTTCCATCATGTTGAATACCGACTCATACAGCGCCACGTCGATCATCTGGCCCTGGCCGTTCTGATCACGCGCGCGCAGCGCCAGCAGGATGCCGATCACCCCATGCAGGGCCGACAGGGAATCCCCGATGGAAATACCCACGCGTACAGGCGTGCGGTCCGGCTCGCCGCTCAAATGGCGCAAGCCGCCCATGGCCTCGCCGATCGCGCCAAAACCCGGCAAGTCCCGATACGGTCCCGTCTGGCCATAACCCGACACCCGCAGCATCACCAGCCGCGGGTTGATGGCCCGCAGCTCGTCCCAGCCCAGCCCCCAGCCTTCCATCGTGCCCGGCTTGAAATTCTCAACGACTACGTCGATATCTTTGACCAGCGCGCGGATCAGCTCTTGCGCTTCCGGCTGGCGCAAGTCGAGGCTGACCGACTTCTTGTTGCGCGACTGCACCTGCCACCACACGGACGTACCGTCATGGATCAGGCGCCAGTTGCGCAAGGGATCGCCCTTTCCGGGCGGTTCAATCTTGATGACCTCGGCGCCGAATTCGCCCAGCATCTTGGCGGCGAACGGCCCGGCGATCAGCTGGCCCAACTCCAGCACACGGATTCCGCTCAATGGTTTGGATGACATGGTTGCCTCGTCAGCTCTTGTGTTTGCCCAGATAGGCCTCGCGCACGCGCTCGCTGGCCAACAACTCCTGGCCGGTGCCCTCCATCACGATGGAGCCCACTTCCAGGACGTACGCGCGGTCTGAAATCGCCAGCGCCTGATTCGCCATTTGTTCAACCAGCAAAATCGTCATGCCGCGTTCTTTCAGCGACTTGATGATTTTGAAGATCTCGGCCACGATCAGCGGCGCCAGGCCCAACGACGGTTCGTCCAGCATCAGAATGCGCGGCTTGCTCATCAGCGCGCGGCAGATCGCCAGCATCTGCTGTTCGCCGCCAGACAAGGTGCCTGCATATTGGTCACGGCGCTCTTTCAAGCGCGGGAACATCGCAAAGCAGCTGTCAATCTCTGGCGCGAGTTCAGCCGGCGATTCCTTGCGCAGAAAAGCGCCCAGCATCAGGTTGTCGAACACCGTCTGGTCCGGAAACACCTGACGCCCTTCGGGCACATGCGCAATGCCCAGCCCGACGCGTTTATGGGCGCTGACGGCAGTTAAATCCTGCCCGCCAAAAGCAATGGAACCCGTTGACTTCTCGATGCCCGACAGCGCGCGCATCATCGTGCTCTTGCCCGCGCCATTGCCCCCGATAATCGTCACGATCTCGTTGGTATCCACGTGCAGCGACACCTGCTTTAACGCATTGACGGCGCCATAGTTCACCGCCAGGTTCTTGATATCCAGTAATCGGCTCATTGTGGTCTCCTATGCGGGCGCGCCCAGGTAGGCTTCGATCACTTTCGGATTCTCCTGGATGTGGTTGGGCAGGCCAGACGCAATCTTCACGCCATAGTCCAGCACAACAATGTGGTCCGAAATCGCCATGACCAGATCCATGTGATGCTCGATCAGCAGAATCGTCAGGCCCATGCCCTTTAACTTCACGATCAAGTCAGTCAACTGATCGGTCTCGGCCGGGTTCAAGCCGGCCGCCGGCTCATCCAGCAGCAGCAGATCAGGCATGGCGGCCACCGCGCGGGCAATTTCCAGGCGGCGCTGCAAACCATAGGGCAGGCTGTTGGCGGCGTCGTCCGCGTAGCGATCCAGTTCAAAGAATTTCAGAATGGCAAAGGCCTGCTCGCGCATGCGCCGCTCTTCAGCCAGGCTGCTTGGCAGACCCAGCAAGTTCGCGAAAAACCCCGACTTCTGCACGCGGTAAAAACCAACCATCACGTTTTCAAGCGCGGACAAGCCGTCAAACAGCTTCAGGTTCTGGAAGGTGCGGCCAATGCCGGATGCGGCGATCTCGTTGGCTGACAACCCGACCATCTGCTTGTTCTTGAAGCGGATACTGCCCGCGTCCGGAATGACCAGCCCAGACAGCAGATTCAATGTCGTGGTCTTGCCCGCGCCATTCGGGCCGATCAGCGACACAATCGAACCCTGCGCCAGTGAAAACGACACTTTGTTGGTCGGAATCACACCACCGAAAGCCTTGTACAGATCTTTGACTTCCAGGAACTCCGGCGCCGCGCGGCCCGCAGCAGCTGCTGGCGCGCGCTCTGGCGTCCAGACGGCAGCGCCTGCGCTGCGAGCCAGCGCGTCACGCTTGCCGCGCTTGGGCAGCACTTTGCGCAACAAACCTGCCAAGCCTTCCGGCATGGCGTACAGCGCGAACAACAGGATCAGGCCATAAGCGAAATGCTGCACTTCCGGCCAGCGCGCCAACATCGCGTCCAGCACCGTCAGCACTACTGCGCCCAGGAACGAGCCCACCGGCGTGCGTCCGCCAAACAGCACCAGCACCAGGAAGAACACCGACAGGTTGAAGTTGACGAAGTCGGAGTTGATGTACTGGTTCTGCTGCGCCACCAGACCGCCTGCAATGCCGCAGGTAATGGCGCTGATGGCAAACGCCAGAATCTTGAAGCGGTAGACGCTGATGCCCACGCTTTCGGCGGCGATCTCGGACGTGCGAACCGCCGCAAAACCGCGGCCAAAGCGGCCATTCAGCAACAAGGATGTCATGGCATGCAGCGCAAGACCCAACAGCACCACCACGACCACCCACTGACGGCTGTCCAGCGTGGCGCCGTTGAATGTCAGGCCAGTAATGCCGTAGAAGCCCTCTTGGCCCTTGAACACATCGGTCCATTCGGACACGATTTTTTCGATCAGCAGGCCGAAGGCGATAGTCACCATGGCCAGACTCGGACCCTTCACCTTCAAGGCAGGAATCGCGATTGCCACACCGAAGACGGCAGACACGCCCGCCGCGCATAACAGCGCCAACCACGGGTTGACCTGATAGTTCACCGTCAGCAGCGCCACGGTGTAGGCGCCCACGCCAAACAGGCCGGCGTGGCCCAGCGACTTCTGCCCGGTCTGGCCGACCAGGATATTGAAGCCGGTGGCAGCAATGTAATAGACCCCGATGTTGAACAGGATCAACAGGTAGAAATCGTTCAATCCTGAATAGGCAAAACCCACGGCCAGGACGGCGATGACAACCGGAATGAGGAGTTTGGACAGGTTCATACTTTCTCCGCGTGCACACGGCCGAGAATGCCCGCCGGGCGGAAGTACAGCACGACGATAATCAGCCCGAACACGGCGATTTCACGCAGGTTCGAATACCAAAGGCCAATCAGCGATTCCAGCAGTCCGATCAGGAAACCGCCGAAGATGCAGCCGCGAGGGTTTTCCAGGCCGCCCAGAATGGCGGCGGAAAACGCCTTGAGCGATAGCAACGTACCCACGAAGACCGATGCAGTCGCAATCGGCGCGATCATCACGCCGGCAATTGCCGCCAGCGCCGAGCTGATGACAAACACGGCAATGGCCACCGCGTTCGCATTGATGCCCATCAAGCTGGCCGTGGACTTGGAGAACGCCACCGCCCGCACTGCCTTGCCCATCTTGGTCTTGTGCAAGGCCCAGTCGAACACGATCATCAAGACCAGCGTGGTGCAGAACACCAGGATCTCTTGCGGGCGCACGCCCGTGCCGAAGATCGTGATGATGCCTTCGCCCAGCGGCGAGGCCACCGCGATCGGCGCCGGGCCCCAGATCAGCAGCGCCAGGTTCTGGATGATGATGCCAAAACCAATCGTGCTCATCACCCAGGACAATCCCGCCTCGCCCACAAAGTGCTTGATGGCCGTGACGTAGAGCACGAATCCCAGCAGACTGAGCACCAGCATGGCGGCCAGCAGCGCGAACAGGAAGGTTCCCCAAGTCACGTCTTCCGGACTGGGAAAACCGATCAGCTTGCCTTGGGTGACCAGCAAGATCGCGCTGATGCCGATCAAACTGGCCAGGGCCAGGAACGCGCCCTGGCCGAAGTTGAACGTCTTGGTCGTGGTGTAGGTAATGCTGAACCCGAACGCGACCAGGGCATAGACACTGCCCATGGCCAATCCACTCAATATGGCTTGTAGTATTTGCATGCTGGGGGCCCCTTGTGGCGCATCCCCCGGCGCGCCGCGACGCCCCGGGGGAGAGATCCTTGACTGTGCTGCTGTGTGCCGTGCTTACAGCTTCAGATCGTCCGGCGTGATCTTGCGGGTGACGTCATCGTCCACCGACACGACCTTGCCGTCGATCCACCGCACCAGCCGGAAATCCTTGACCGACAGCGCTTCATGGTTGTCCGCCGAGAACGGCTGCTGGTAGTTCTTGATCACGCCCTGGGCCTGCGACAGCTGCTGCAAGGCCGCCTGCACCGCTGCGCCATCCGTCGATTTGGCCTGCTCCATCGCGGCCGCGATCAGCTTGACCGAGTCATACGCTTGCGCAGCCATCACATAGGTGGGCACGCGGCCGTCGCGCTTCATCAGCGTGTCGTACAGCGTTTTGGACTGCGGCGAGGAATCTTCCGTGATCGACGCGGTGAAGATCATCTTCTTGGCCAGCTCCGGGCCTGCAATACGCAGGAACGGCGAGCTCAGGTTGGCCCAGGAAGCCAGCGTGGTCGGGAAATAATTGATCTTCTCCAGGCTGCGCATGACGTGCGCGTTGGAGTCGGCCAGCGCGTAGACAATCAGCGTGTCCGCGCCCGAGGCCTTGATCTTGTTCAGCTGCGAGCTCATGTCCGTGTCCTTGGGACCGAACTTCTCGTTGGCAACCGGCGTGATCTTATGCAGCGCCAGGATTTCCAGCGCGTCCTTTGCGCCTTGCTGGCCGTAGCCCGTGGTGTCGGCAATGATCGCCACCTTGCCCGATTGGCTGGAGCGCGCCGCGTAGGCCGCCAGCAGCGCGATCTGGTCGCGGTCGCGCATCGACACGCGGAACACATAGTTCGGCGGCGTCTTGGCGTAACGGTTCGTGATGTCGGTAGCCGTTGCCACCGGCGAAATCGTGGGGATCTTTTTCTGCTGAACGATATGCAGCCACGCCAGCATATTGCCGGAGTTCACGCCGCCCAGCATGGCATTGACTTTAACGTTGTCGACCAGCTCATTGGTGTTCTGGATGGCCTTGGGCGGTGCGCCCACATCATCGCGTTCAACGATGACGACCTTCTTGCCCAGCACGCCGCCTGCGGCGTTCAAGTCATCCGCGGCCTGGCGCGCGCCGGCCAGTGCGGAAATGCCAAAGTCTGCCGAGCCGGTGGCCGACATATCGCTGTTGAAACCGATCTTGATGTCGTCAGCGATCGCGGCGCCGCTGGCGCCCAATAGCGCTGCCGACAGCAACAAGGCTTGAATCTTCTTGGGGAAATGCTTGGTATACACGTTGTCTCCTAGCGGATCACTCAAGTGATCGCGTGTGGTTATTCAGGATTGCTTGATCAGGTCGGCGGCTTTATTACCGATCATCATGGTGGCCGCGCAGATATTGGCCGAAGGCATGGACGGCATCACCGACGAATCGATCACCCGCAAGTTCTGCACACCGTGTACGCGCAACTGCGCATCGACCACGGCGTATTTGTCGCCGGCCTGGCCCATGCGGGCCGTACCGTTGACGTGATAGGACGACACGCCGTAGCGGCGCGCGAAATCCAGCAGCTCGGAATCGGATTCGCACAACGGGCCGGGCAGCGCTTCGCGATCAAAGAACGGCGCCAGCGCCTGCGATTGCAGCAGGCGGCGCGCCAGGCGTATGCCGCGCACCAGCGTGATCTGGTCGCGCTCGTTTTCCAGATAGTTGGCCAGGATGACGGGGTCTTGCAGCGGATCGGCAGAGCGGATACGCACC
This sequence comes from Achromobacter seleniivolatilans, assembly GCF_030864005.1. Taxonomy (NCBI): domain Bacteria; kingdom Pseudomonadati; phylum Pseudomonadota; class Betaproteobacteria; order Burkholderiales; family Alcaligenaceae; genus Achromobacter; species Achromobacter seleniivolatilans. The sequence goes on along the minus strand of NZ_CP132976.1, from coordinate 5,463,728 downwards.
TGTCCGCGGCTTTCGGGGCGGTGCTGCCACACGCCAGCAGTCATGCCGGGAAAATCGTCCAGCAGGCCCACATACCCTTCCTTGTAGCTGGCGGGTGTGAACACGCCTTGCAGGTCCGGCGCAGTCAGCTCGGGCGTGGACTTCCAGAAGTAATGCAGCAGCGACGGACTCAGCGCCATGATGCTGGGGCGCTTCATCAGCCAGCGGCTGATCTGCCCCGCCAAGCTCAGTCCTTTGACCAGTTCGTTCATGGTCTGACTGTTCTTGACTCGCGCCACGATGCGCACGGAGTAGTGATCGCTCAGGTTCTCACCCACGCCAGGCAGGTCGCGGACCACTTCGATATTGTGCGCGCGCAGCAGGTCTGCCGGCCCCAGGCCAGACAGCTGCAACAGTTTGGGCGTATTGATGGCGCCGCAAGCCACGATGACCTCGCGGCGTGCCAGCACTGAGCGGGTGCGCGCCGGATGCGCGGGGTGGCAATAGGCCACGCCCACCGCGCGGGTGCCATCGAACAGGACGCGGGTGGCCTGCGCATAGGTGCGCACGTCCAGAGTCTTGCGCGCCATCGCGGGCTTCAGGAAGCACTTGGCGGTGCTCATGCGCCAGCCACGGTCGATCGTGCGCTGAAAGTAGCCCACGCCCGCCTGATCAGCGCCGTTGTAATCGGGATTGCGCGGAATGCCCTGCTCCACCGCGCCAGCGATAAAGGCTTCGCACAGCGGATGTATCCAGTCGATATCGGTCACGGGCAGCTCGCCCTGGCGACCGCGGTAGCGGTCGTCTCCGCCCACGCGCCGTTCCATCGACTTGAAGTACGGCAGCACGTCTTCATAGGCCCAGCCCGGATTGCCCAGACTGGCCCAGTGATCAAAGTCGGCCGCCTGGCCCCGGTTGTAGACCAGGCCATTGATGGAGGTTGACCCGCCCAGCGTGCGGCCCTGCGGAATCGGGATGCGGCGGCCGTTGGTCTGCGCCGTGCCTTCGCTTGAATACTGCCAGGCGTATTTCTTGTTGAACACCGCCTTGATGAAACCTGCCGGAATGTGCAGATATGGGCTGTTGTCAGGCGGCCCCGCTTCCAGCACGCATACGGTCGCGCCGTCAGCGGTCAGGCGGTTCGCCAGAATGGACCCGGCCGCGCCGGAACCCACAATCACATAATCGAACGTGTCGGCATCCTGCAGGGATGCTTGCGGTGCTTGGTTCATGGCTGGAATCCGAAGGGCTTAGCGCGGCGCGTTGAACGATTTGCCGGCCAGGCAAACGTATTTGATTTCAAGAAACTCTTCGATGCCGTACTTGGACCCTTCACGGCCCACGCCCGATTCCTTGATACCGCCAAACGGTCCGACTTCGTTGGATACGGCGCCGGTATTGACGCCGACGATGCCGTATTCCAGACCTTCCATCATGCGCCACACGCGTTCCAGATTGGCGGTGTAGAAATAAGCGGCCAGGCCCGATGCGCTGTCATTGGCGCGCGCCAGCACGGCGGCTTCGGATTCAAAGGTGCTGATGCCCACCACCGGTCCGAAGATCTCTTCGTGCGCCAGTTCCATGGCGTCGGTAATGCCTGTCAGCAATGTCGGTTCGTACAGCAGCGTGCCCGCTTCGCGCAGCTTGCCGCCTGCGAGCAGCGTGGCGCCGTGGAGCGTGGCATCCGCCACCAGCCGCGTCACTTTGTCTACCGCCCGCTGGTCAATCAGCGGACCTTGGGTCACGCCAGCCTCCAGACCGCCACCCACCTTCATGCGGCGGATCTCGGCCAGCAGCTTGTCGTTGAACGCATCAGCCACGCTTTCGTGCACGTACACACGATTGGCGCAGACGCAGGTTTGACCCGCGTTACGGAACTTGGACAGCACCAGCCCTTGCACTGCCTCGTCCAGATCGGCATCTTCAAACACGATGAACGGCGCGTTTCCGCCCAGCTCCAACGACAGCTTCTTGATGTTCGATGCGCTTTGCTGCATCAGCAACCGGCCGGTCTGGGTCGAACCGGTAAACGTCAGTTTGCGTACCGTGGCGTTCTGCGTCAGCTCGGTGCCTATAGGCACCGGATCGCCAATGACCACATTCAGCACGCCGGGCGGAATACCCGCCTGCTCGCCCAGCCAGGCCAGCGCCAGCGCGGTGAATGGCGTCAATTCAGAAGGCTTTAGCACCACAGTGCAACCGGCCGCCAAGGCAGGGCTGACCTTGCGCGTGACCAATGCAGACGGGAAGTTCCAAGCAATGATGGCTGCGCACACGCCCACGGGCTGACGGATGGCCAGCATGCGCTGGTCGCTGCGGGTGTGGGGCAGGACGTCGCCATAGATGCGCTTGGCTTCTTCCGCAAACCAGTCCACGAAAGACAGCGCGTAGTTCAGTTCGCCCCGGGCCTCGGCCAGCGGTTTGCCTTGCTCCAGCGTCAGCAGCAAGGCCAGATCGTCGCTATTGGCTTCGATCAGGTTGTGCCAGCGGCGCAAAATGGCGCCGCGTTCCTTGCCCGTCCTGGCTCGCCAGGCGGGCAACGCGGCATCGGCCGCCGCGATGGCGCGTGCGGTTTCAGCTTGCCCCAGATTGGGCACTGTGCCCAGCGGCGTGGCGTCAAAGGGGTTGCGCACCGTAATGGTGGCCTGATTGTCGGCGTCGCACCAGGCGCCGCCAATGTACGCCTGCTGCCGTAGCAGCTGGCTATTTTGCAGATTCATTGTCTTGCGCTCCATCCATCGTTCTTGCGCGGTCCGTTCATGCGGGCCGGTCGCTATTTTTGGTGAGAATAGCAATGGCATCGCCGTCCCCAATAGCAGTCATTAACGATGCCGCCATCGCCAAACGCGATGGCAAGCCCCGGCATGGCTACAATGACCTTTCACCTCTGCCCGTGTTTTCCGCCATGCGTCTTGACCCCACTTCCCTAAAGCTTTTCATCAGCGTGGTCGAACAGGGCACCATTGCGGCGGCGGCTGAACACGAGCACATCGCCGCGGCCGCCATCAGCAAACGCATCAGCGAACTTGAAGCCGATCTGAAAATCCGGCTGCTCATCCGCACCAACAAAGGCATACGCGCAACGCCCGCTGGCATTGCTCTGTCCACCATGGCCCGGCGCGCGCTACACGAGCTGGACGAAATCGCCGTACAGATGCGCGACTACTCGCGCGGCCTGCGCGGCTTTATCCGCGTATTTGCCAATATCTCGGCCATCACCCAGTTCCTGCCGCAAGACATCAAGCTGTTCCTGAACGACTACCCCAACGTACAGGTGGACCTGGAAGAGAAGATCACGTCCACCATCATCAAGTCGGTGGCCGAAAACGCCGCCGACGTGGGTATCTTCTCTGGCACCGCGCCCGACCACGACGTCGAAATCTATCCCTACCGCGAAGACACCCTGGCGCTTGTCGTTCCTGCCGACCACCCCTTGCAGGACCGGCCGGGCTTTCGCTTTGCCGACGCGCTGGAACATGACTTCGTGGGCCTGCACCGGGGCAGCGCCATCAACCGCATCCTGTCGAACGCCGCCAGCGACGAAAAGCGCAACATCAAACTCAAGGTGCAGGTGACCGGCTTTGATGCCCTGTGCTTCATGGTGAATTCCGGGCTGGGCGTCGGCGTGCTGCCGCTGGATATCGCGCGCCGCTACTCGGTCATGTTCGACCTGCGCATCATCCCGCTGGCCGAGCCCTGGGCGCGCCGCAAGATTCAGATCTGCGTGCGCGCCTATGACTCGCTGCCCACCGCCGCCAAGCTGTTCGTCGATCACCTGAGCAAGGGCCAGGCCGGGCCAGAACAGACTTGACCTGCCCCCGCCCAGCCGCGAACCTTACTGCTTCAGGTCTTCGGGTTTGATGGCCTTGGTAATGTTGTCATCCACCGACACCACCTTGCCGTCAATCCAGCGCACCAGACGGAAGTCCTTGTACGACAGCGCTTCATGATTGGCCTTGGTGAAAGCCGGCGCGTAGGTCTTGATCACGCCATTCACGCTGCCCAGGTTTTCCAGCGCCTGCTGAACCTTTTCACCATCGGTGGACTTGGCCTGCTCCATTGCCGCCGCCAGGATCTTGACCGAGTCATAGGCATGCGCTGCAAACACATAGGTCGGCAGCTTGCCTTCCTTTTTCATGATCGTGTCGTACAGCGCCTTGGATTGCGGCGTGGAGTCCTGGGTGATGGACGCCGAGAAGATCATTTTCTTGGCAAGCTCAGGCCCTGCGATACGCAGGAACGGAGGGCTCAGGTTCGACCACGAACCCAGCGTGGTCGGGTAATACCCGATCTTTTCCTGGCTGCGCATCAAGTGGCCGTTGGAGTCCGCCAGCGCGTAGACGATCAGCGTGTCGGCGCCCGTCGCCTTGATCTTGTTTAACTGCGAGCTCATGTCCGTGTCTTTCGGACCGAACTTCTCGTTGGCTACCGGCGTAATGCCGTGCAATTGCAGTACGGCGGCAGCGTCCTTGGCGCCCTGCTGCCCATAACCGGTGGTGTCCGCAATGATGGCAACCTTCTTGTTCTGCGTCGCACGCGCCGCATAGGCCGCCAGAAGCGTAATCTGATCCAGGTCCCGCATCGACACGCGGAAGATGTAGTTGGCGGGCTCTTTGCTGTAGCGGTTGGTGATTTCCGTAGCAGTAGCCGACGGCGAAATGGTTGGAATCTTTTTCTGCTGCACGATGTGCAGCCAGGCCAGCATATTGCCGGAGTTCACCCCGCCCAGCATCGCAACAACCTTCTCGTTGTCGACCAGTTCATTGGCGTTCTGAATGGACTTGGGCGGCGAACCCACGTCGTCGCGCGGCACGATGACGATCTTCTTGCCCAACACCCCGCCCGCAGCGTTGATTTCTTCGGCGGCCTGGCGCGCGCCCGACAACGCAGACACGCCGAAATCGGCCGAGCCGCTGGCGGACATATCGCTGTTGTATCCGATCTTGATTTCGCTTTGCGCCCATGCGCCCTGCACCGCAACTGCCAAGGCGGCGGCGCAGACGATGCGGAAAAGCGGCTTCTGCTTGTTCATTGTTTTGTCTCCAGACATTATGTAATGGTGCTACGACTAAATCGCCGCCATCGGTCTGTGCGCCGTTCGCGGTCCACGCTAAGCGCTGCTGATGTGGACACTACCTGGACAAGAACTTTCCACTCAGAACGCTAGAGAATCAATTCGATGGGATGCTCCAGCAAGTGCTGCACGGCTTGCAGGAACCTGGCGCCCAACGCGCCATCCACCACCCGGTGATCGGCCGACAGGGTCAGGCTCATCACATGGCCAATACGTAGTTCGTCGCCATCCACCACCGGTTGACGCGTCACCGCGCCTGCCGCAAGAATCGCGCTTTGCGGGGGATTGATGATGGCGGCGAACGACTTCACGCCATACATCCCCAAGTTGGACAGCGTCAGGCTTCCGCCTTCGTATTGCTCTGGCCGCAAACGTCCGCTGCGCGCCTGATCCGCCAACTGTTTGATCTGGGCGGACACCTCGTTCAGACCCAACTTGTCCGCGCCGCGCAGAATGGGCGTGATCAATCCCGACTCCAACGCAACCGCAATGCTCAGGTCGATCTGATCAAGACGCAGGGTGCCTGCGTCCGTCCACTGCGCATTGATCTCTGGCACGCGAGCAACGGCGCGGGCCACTGCCATCACCAAAAAATCGTTCAGCGAATAGCGGACGGTTGCCGCAGCATTCAGGGATTCGCGCGCGGCCATCATCGCGTCCATGCGGCAATCGACCGTCAGGTAGAAATGCGGAACCTGCTGCTTGGACTGCACCAGGCGGCGCGCGATGGTCGCACGCATGGCGGAGTGCGGCGTCAACGCGCCAGCCGCTGGCAAAGACGCCGGCGCGGCCGGCTTTGCGGCAGGAGCTGGCGCTGATGCCGCGGCGTGTTCGATATCGACCCGCACGATACGTCCATTCGGGCCGCTGCCTGTCAGCGTGTGCAGGTCCACGCCCATGATGCGCGCAACCCGGCGGGCGGACGGGCTGGCAAACAAGCGATGTTGTTCGGGTTCGGCCGCGACTGATGCCGACGCTGCTACTGGCGCGGGCGCGGGGGCTGGAGTCGAAGTAAACGCCGAGCTTGAAGGCGGGACTGAAGCCGAGGTTGGCACGGAAGCCTTGGCCGCAATGGAAGCAGGCCCGGATGCGGCTGGCGCCTGTCCGCTCTGCTTGGACGACAACGTAGCAATGACGTCGCCTACCGGCACTGCGGTATCGCCCGCGGCAACATGGATACGCTCCAGGATGCCGCTATCCACGGCCTCCAGTTCAATGACGGCTTTGTCCGTTTCGATTTCGGCCAGGATATCGCCCACCTTGACCGTGTCGCCGGACTGCTTCAACCATTGAAGAATTTTTCCCTGCGTCGTGCCCGCGCCAATCGTGGGCATTACGACCTCGATATCCATGTCTCACTCGCTTTACTTGTTGGCTAAGTTACCTGTCTTCTCGATATAGGCCGCAGCATCGGAAATATCGGCCACCACCGCCGCGCGCGCGCCTTCCGCGTCGCGGCGCCGCAGCGCTTGCAGCAGATCGCCGTGATGACTGAACGATTCCCAGCTTTCCGACTTGCGGTCCTTGCTGCTCATGCTCAAAGAAAACAGCGGCGCGATTTGCAGCCAGATGTTCTCGATCATCGTGACCAGCAGCGGCATTCCTGCCGCTTCGTACAGGGTGAAATGCAGATTCCGATTGGCTTCGATGGTCTTCAAGGTATCGATCTTGCGCTGGTGGCCAAGTTTGTCGAACTCCTGGGCATAACGTTCAATACGATCCACCGTTGCATCGTTGATGATCTTGACGGCTTCAGCCGCCGCAAAACCTTCCAGACAACAACGGATACGCACAATCTCGCGAAACTTGGGCAGCCCGGGTTTGGGCACACGCACGCCCCGGCTGGGCAGCATTTCCAGCGCGCCTTCGGCCACCAGCTTATTCACTGCTTCCCGCACCGGCATCGGGCTGGTATTCAAGACGGCCGCAAGACCGCGCAAGGTAACTTTCTCACCCGGCGGCACCGCGCCGCTCATCAGGAGCTGACGCGTTTTTTGATAGATCTGGTCCGCGACCGTAATCCGTTCCTGCTTGTCGAGCAGGCCTTCCAGGATGCTGCTATCCATGTGTTTTACGCCTAGTTCATGTAGACGCCACCGTTCACGTCCAGCGTGGCGCCGCAGATGTAGCTTGCGCCATCCGAGCACAGAAAGGCGATGGGCAAGGCGATTTCGCGTGGCTGGGCCATGCGTTGCAGAGGGATTCTATTCGCATCCAGTTCGGCGCCCTGGGTCATGGCAGTCGCGGTGGCGCCTGGCGCCACGCTGTTGACGGTAACGCCAGACAACGCCGCCTTCCTGGCCAGCCATTTCACGAACGCATGCGTGCCGCCTTTGGCCGCCACATAATGCGGGCTGGCCGCCAGGCCGCCCATGCGCGCCGCGACCGACGACACAAGCACCATGCGGCCCGCTCCTTGCGCCGACATCTTGGCCAGCGCGGCTCGGGTCAAATGCATGACGCCCAACAAATTGATATCGATGACCTGCCGGAACACGTCGTCCCAGCCATCGGCATTCCAGTCGTCCCACGGGCAATAACCCGCGTTGGCCACCAGCGCATCCAGGCGGTCGATGCTGGCTACTGCCGCCTCGGCTGCAGGGCGATCCGTCACGTCAAACGCCAGCGCGCGCGCCTTCACGCCCTGCGCACGCAACTCCGCCGCCAAGGCTTCCGGCGCCTGCCGGTCGGCCAGCACCAGCGCCGCCCCTTGTTCACCGCACACCCGCGCGGTCTCGCCGCCTATCCCGCCAGCGGCGCCGGTGATCAAGATGGTCTTACCCTCAAGCGCGTATGGCATGAACATTCCCTTGTGTCGGATTCAAAGCGCTGTCGCGCAGCATGGCGGTAATCAGCGCGCGGATATCGTCTTCGCCGGCCAAAGCCGCGCGTTCCAGCGCCTGCGACACCACGGGCGGCGCCCAGCGGCCTGTCACGCGCTGCACGGGCTGATCCAGGTAATCGAAGTAACGGCGCTGAATTTCGTCTGCGATCAGCGCGCCCAGGCTTGCGCCGCGCGTCGTCTGCTCAACAATGGCGACGCGGCCGGTCTTCATGACAGAACGGCCAATGGTGTCGTAATCGATATCGCGTTGCGACAAGGTGCGCAGATCAATAATGTCGGCGCGCACTCCTGTTTCCTCGACGATCTGACGGCACCGTTCCACCATGCTTAGGGTCGCCAGCAGTGTGATCTGGTCACCCTCTTGCACGCGTTTGGCGCGGCCGATGGGGATGAAGTAGTCCAGGTTCTTGGGGACCAGCGCTTTGCGCTTGTGCAACTCTTGCGGCTCAATGACCAGCACCGGGTCTTTGCAACGCAGCGCCGAATTCATCAGGCCCACATAGTCAAAGGCATTGGACGGCGCCACGATGCGCCAGCCGGGAAACAGCGCGAACACGCCGGCGGGGTCCATCGAATGCTGCGAGCCATAACCTTCGGCGCCAGGGATGCGAGTACGCAGCACCAGCGGAACGCTGGCCGTGCCGTTAAACAAGTGGCGGATCTTGCCCGCCTGGTTCAATAGCTGATCGCCCGCGACCAGGAAAAAATCGCTATACATCAGCTCGACCACGGGCTTCAAACCCGACAATGCCGCGCCTGTAGCCAATCCGCAAAAGCCGTTTTCGGTGATCGGCGTGTTAACGAGCCGGCCCAAGAACTTATCCGTCAGCCCGCGTGTGGCGCCCACCGTGCCCCCGCCCATATTGGCCACGTCTTCGCCGAACACATAGATGCTGTCGTCTTCAGCCATGCGCGCGCCCATCGTGCGAGCCATGGCTTCGATATAGGACAGGCTTTCCATGTCGGCGTCGTCAAAATCCTCGGCTTCCACATAAGCCACGCCATCGAACTCGCTCATGTCGCTGTTCAGATTGACGTCGACGCTTGCGGCATCTGGCCACAGTTCGGGGCGGATGCGAGCCGACGAGCCGACGCCTTCTACGCACGAGACCGCAGCGGCTTCTACCGCGTCGCTGACCGTGGCATCAATGGCGGCAAGCTCATCACCGTCCAGAATGCCTCGCGACACCAGTTCCTGTTGCAGGAATAACCACGGATCACGCGCCTTCCAGGCGTTCTCTTCCTCGCGGGTGCGGTAACCAAACGCGCTACCCGGGATCGAGGAACTCTGGTGGTAATAGCGGTAGACCTCGGCCAGGATGAACGCGGGCCGGCCTTCACGCTCAATATGCTGTTGCGCCCAGCGCGTGGCCAGCCAGACGGCGAAGGGATTCATCCCGTCGACCTTGACGGCCGCAATGCCGTGACCTTGCGGCCGGGTCAGCAACTCAGTCTGATAGGTGGATTGCTCCACGCTCATCGACACCGCGTATTTATTGTTCTCAAGAAAGAAGATCATGGGCAGGCCGTACAGCGCCGCCAGATTCATGGCCTCGTGGGTGGCGCCTTGATGCACGGCGCCGTCGCCAAAGAACGTGACCATCAGCTTGCCCGACTGGCGCTGCTTTTCCGCGAAAGCGTGGCCGCAGGCGATGGGGATACCGCCTGCGACGATGGCGTTCGTGCCCATGATGCCCAGGTCGGCGCGCCGCAAGTGCATGGACCCGCCGCGTCCGCCCGTCCAGCCATCTTTCAGGCCCAGAATTTCGTGCATCAGACCCTGGATCTCTTGGCGCATGCGCAAGGTCAGACCGCTGGCAACGGGGTCCAACCCCTCTTCATACAAGGCGTTGATAGCCTTGGCAATGCACTGATGATGCGCGCGGTGCGTGCCGTTCATCAGCGTATCAATAGGCAGTGCCGCGATGCAGCCCGCAGCGCCGCCTTCCTGGCCGATGCTGGAATGGGCGGGGCCGTGCACCAGGTTCAGCTTGTCCAGCTGCAGAATCTTTTCTTCGAAGCGCCGTGCGACCAGGAACAGCGTGGTGAGCCGCAGGGCTTCCTCCCGCGTCAACAGCGCCCAATCGCTTTCTTCCACCACCAGCGTGCGCGCTGGCGTCGTCTGCCCGATGTCCTCGAAAAGCATGCTGTCCCCTTGTTGTTCCGGGCTGGCTCACGGGCCAGCCCTGGCCTGTCAGATATGTGCGGTAACGCCGCCGTCCACGACCAGGCTGGCGCCCGTCACGAAGTCGGACGCGGAGCTGGCCAGAAACAGCGTCGAACCGATCAAGTCGTCGGGCTCCCCCCAACGCCCCAACGGGGTGGTGGCAACGACGCGTTCCGCATGACCCGGAATATCCACGCGCGCCTGGCGCGAGAGCGCGGTGTCTATCCAGCCCGGCTGGATCACATTGACGTTGATGCCATCAGACGCCCACGCGCAGGCCAGCGAACGCGTCAGCTGCAAAACGCCCCCTTTGCTGGCCGAGTAGGCGGCGGTCACGGCGTTGGAGGCCAGTGCCAGAATCGAGCCAATATTGATGATCTTGCCCTTGCCACGCAGACTCATCGTCGCGTGCACGGCCTGGCACATGTTGAACGTGCCCTTCAGATTGATATCGACGATGTGGTCCCACACATCCTCTGCGTAGAGCTCGGGCCGCATGCGGGTGTTGACCCCGGCGCAGTTGATGAGCACGTCTACCCCGCCGTAGCGGGCCACCACATCGGCCACCGCGTCGGCGCAAGCCTCGCGGTCTTCGACGCGTAGCGCGATAGCTCCGGTCTTCACGCCAGATTCGCGCAGCTCGGACGCCAGCGCGTCCAGCTTTTCCCCCGCCAAGTCGGCCAGCACCAGCGTCGCGCCGCCTTGGGCAAAAGCCCGGCTGAGCGCTGCGCCGATGCCACCCGCCGCACCGGTGATAAGAACAATCTTGTCTCGAACACTGAATAGTTGTTGGGCCATGCTTCGCTTCGCTGCTGACCGCGCTCCGGCGGATACCGGACGCTATTTCTGATATGTGATCACAAATTGGATTCTAGAAATCTGGTATCTGCGCGTCAACAACTACAGGATCGGGGTCTACCCGTTCAGGGAAAACACGTAGGCGCAGTCAAGAAAAAAGCCGAGGCATATTGCCCCGGCTTGGTTGTGATTCGATTTCGGCCGTAAGCCGATGCAGGACGTGAGTCCTTAATACGTCATGCGCACGCCCAACAGCACGCTGCGGCCCGGCAACGGCGCCACTGACGAGATGAACGACGCATGGTTGTATGCCAGCTTGTTCAGCAGATTGGTGCCGCGCAGATAGACTTCATAACCGGTCTCGCCATAACGGCCGCGATACGCCACGACCGCATTGACCAGGTTGTACCCCGGGGTGCTGTTTTCGTAGGACGCAATGTCGTTCTGCGAAAACACGCGCGCATATTCCACGCCGCCCGACCACTGCTGCCACTTCACATTGCCCCGCACACCCGCGCGTGCCGCTGGAATGCGCGGCAGATTGCCTTCGCCGCCAGTCAGCTTGCCGCGCACGTAGTCGCCGAACACCGCTGCCGAAAGCACCGGCGTGAACTGATGCCGGATCTCGCCTTCCAAGCCGGTGAATTCCGCGTCACGTTGCGTGTATTCGATCAGACGGAAATCTTCGTAGCGGTCCAGCGTGTTGGCGTAGATGTAGTTCTTCACGCGGTTGTGGAACACGCTGGCTGTGAATTGCGTATCGCCCGCGTGCTTGCGCAAGGTCAGATCGATGTTGTGCGAGGTCTCGCGGTTCAAGTCCGAGTTACCCAATTCATACGTGTTGGTGGCCAGGTGGACGCCATCGGCATACAGCTCTTGCGCGTTCGGCAACCGTTGCGATCGCGACAGAGACAGCGCGACAGAGTATTGCGGCGCGAAGTCCCAGATGGCCGCGGCCGATAGCGATGTGCCCGCCAGGCTGCTGCGCGACGCGCCGCCTTGCGGCGAAATGCGCTGCCAATCCTGACGCGCGCCCACTTCAAAGCGCCAGTCGTTCAGCTGGTACTCCTCAAGCACAAACAAACCGTAGCTGCGGGTCTTGCTGCGCGGCAGGAATGCCTCTTCGCCATCTGCGCGGAAATCGCTGTAGGCATTCTGTACGCCCACCACGCCGCGCCAGCCCGCGATCGGCTTGTGCTGTAGTTCAAGGCGCAGGTCATAACCTTTGTTCTTGAATCGGGTGCCGACTTCGCCGCCTTCGATCTCGTCGTGCTGGTAGTCCGTCAGGCCGCCGCGCAGGCGGATCTTTTCGAAGCCGGCAAACGGGTCCTGGTATTCGGCGCGCAGGTCCAGGCGGTTGCTGCGCAACTTCACATAGGGCACACCGCCGTGTTCGTGGTCGTGATCATGGCCCTCTTCCTCATCTCCGTGGTCATGATCATGACCGCCGCAGTGCAGGTGCGTGCCATGCGGATGGCAGCCTTCGTATTCGTGGTTGTGACCGGGCAGCCCGTACTTGCTTTCCAGATGCGTAAACGCCAAGCCGACATAACCTCGCGGCGTAATCCACGACATGCCGACCGAGCCCTGCGACGATTCACTGTACGAGCCTTCCAGCTTGCCGCCTGGCCAGTCAGGGACGTCGTAGTCGCTGGTGCGGCGCTTCATGCCCTCTACTCGTACCGCGAACTGCCCTTGGCCCGCAGTAATCCCCACGGCGCCCGCGCGCTCCTTGGTGCCGGTCGCGCCGCGCAATTCCGCTTCGGCTTCGATGCCTTTCTCGGGCACGGCAGTCGGGATCTTCTTGTCGACCACATTCACCACGCCGCCAATCGCGCCGCCGCCATACAACAAGGTGGCGGGGCCGCGCAGCACTTCGATGCGCTCGGCCAGCAAGGGTTCAACGGTCACGGCGTGATCCGGAGAGATGCTGGAAGCATCCATCACTTCGGACCCATCGGACAGCACCTTGACGCGAGGCGCGGTCTGGCCGCGTATCACCGGACGGCTGGCGCCTCCGCCAAAGGTGTCGCTATTGACCCCGGGCAGGTTCTTCAAAGTCTCGCCCAGCGTGCCGGTGCGTTGTTCGATCAGCGCATCTCCTTCCAGCACAGATGCTGGCAAGGTGGTGCTGTTCAAGTCCAGGCCCAGCGGGTTGGCCGACACGGTGATCGGCGCCAGGGTCTTCGTGCGGTTGGGGTCGGTCTCGGTCTCGGCTTGCGCCACCGGCGCGATCAGCATCAACGAGCAGACCAGCGGTTTCAGCGCGCCCCGGCGGCTTGCCCTCATGATCGCTGCCCCGCCTCTTCCCTGCTTGAACCCCTGCTTCTTGCCTTTCATCTTTGCTCTCTTGGATGTTATATCATTACAAATAGCTGACGAATGATATAACATTTCAGAATCAGTGCAAGATGATTTGAATGGCGTCGCCCTCATCCGGGCGGTAGTGACTAGGGGGATTCAAGCGCGCCTATGCCCGCGCGCTGCGGCATGAGAGTCCCGGGCTGGCAGTGCCCGGGACCGGCCTTCAACGCATCAACCCGCCTTGAATTCCTTGTTCCAGAATTCCAGCATGTCGGCTTTTCCTTCCGTCAGGCTCTTTAAGTCGTAAGCGTGCAGCAGCTTTACCTCGGCCTCCGTGAAACCCACGCGTTTCAGGTTTTCCGGCAGTGACGCGTTGGTCACCGTAGGGGCATAACCCATCTTTTCGGCAAAACCGACCTGGCCCTGCGCGTCCAGCATCGCATTCAGATATTCCCAGGCTGCATCCTTGTTGCGGCTGTTCTTGGCGACTCCCGCCTCGAACGATACCGGCACCGACCCTTCCTTGGGGATCACGAATCCCAAGGGCAAGCCGCTGTCCTTCCACTGCAACGCCCGGGCCTTCCACATGCACGCAATCGCGATCTCGCCCGATTTGAATGCGGCGGCCACGGCCTCATTGGACGGATAGATGCGCGGCGCATTGGCCTTGAGTTTGGTCAGGAAGCGCTTGCCGCCGTCAAAGCTCTTGGTGTCGCCGCCCGCGCCCAGGCCGACGAAGACCGCGTTGTACAGATACAGAATGTCCGAGAAACCGACCTGGCCCTTGAGCTTGGGGTCGAGCAGCGCTTGCAGGGAATCCGGCGGCGTCGGGAATTTCTCGGTGTTGTAGACCAGGGTCATCGCACTGAAAATGTGCGGAATTGAATACGGCGTCTTCAGCGCAGCAATGGCGTGCGCCAGATTCGGCAGCTTCTTGGCATCCACCGGTTCCAGCGTGCCGGAGCGCTCGGCGTCGTACATATCCACTTCGCCCAGCAGCGCCACGTCCATGCTGCCGCGCCGCGAGTTCTTTTCGGCGCGCAGCTTGGTGACACGGCCCACGGCGTTGCCGGTGTCATACACCACCTTGACGCCTTGTTTGCCAACAATGGGGTTGATGATCTGCTGCAGCAGGTTCTGGTAGTCGCCGCCCCAGGTCCCCACTACGATTTCTTTTTCGGCGGCATGCGCCATGCCCGGCACCCAGCCCAGGGCGGGCGCCAAGGCCAATCCCGAGGCGGTCTTGATGAAGCCACGGCGAGTCAGGTTTTTTTCTTGCATAACAACCTCGTATCGAAGGGGAACTGCCGACTTACTACGATGCAGATGCACGGCCGGCTGTGCCCGGCGGCGCGCCCGCAGGCTTGAAAACGGTCAGGCCAGCATCTCTACTGGCGCATGGGGCGCGGAGGCGCGAATGTCATCAACGTTGATGTCGCGCGCAATGACAATGATGGCGTCTTGCGCATCGGGTTGGCGCGTCAAACGTTGCGGCGCGCTGAAGGTGGTGCCTACCGACTGGATCAAGATTGGTTCGGCGCATTCTTTGACGCGCACCACCGCTTTGACCCGCAACAGGCGTTCGCCGCATAGACCCGCCAGGTTATCCAGCCACTCTGAAAAATCTGTCCAGCTGATGCCTTCGTGCGCACGAGCGGCCATTACCCGGATGCGCGGATGGGCAACGCGCTGCCCGCCCGCCACCAGCATCTGCGCCGCCAGCGCAGCCAGGTCAGTCACGCCTTGCGACGGTGCAAAGGCTGCCTGTACGGCTTGTTGCCGGTCGGGTTGGGCAATGATTACGGCAAGCGGATTCAAGGCTGCGGCGCGCGCCGCACGCGAGTCCAGCGCCCCGTCCGGCAACAAGTCCGTTTTGGTCAGCACAATGCGGTGAGCGGCGCCAAACTGCGCCATGGCTTCGTCCATTTCCGCCAGCGCATCGGGGTCGCGGGCGCAGTCGTCTGTGCAGACCACCGTCAGCCGCAAGCCGCGGCTGGCCAACTCAGGGTCCGCCAGCGACGCAATGATCGGACCCGGCCGCGACAAGCCGCTGCACTCCAGAATCACGCGCTGCAATGGGCCGGCGCCGTCAGGACGCGGCGCATCCAGCAGCGCGCTCAGGGTATAGACCAGATCGCTGCGCAAGGAGCAGCACACGCAGCCGTTGGCCATCAGCGTCATGGGCACGTTGTCGCTATCGTTGGCAACGATGGCGCCGTCCACGCCCACCTCGCCCGCTTCGTTGACGATGACACCCGTATCGGCCGATGCCGGATCACGCAGATAGTCCACCAGCAGCGTGGTCTTGCCGCTGCCCAGAAAGCCGCACAGCAAAAATAGATCGACGGCCATATCAGGGGGCCTCGTCCGCCGGGTCGCATGGCGAGCCTGCGGGGGAACCGCCAAAAGGCGGACGTTCACCGTCGGGGTCATCGGTCCAGCTGTCACGCACCATGGCACGCACATCCGCAAGCAACTCCGCAGTGTCGTACACCACGCCGGACTTGATGGTCGTCTGCAAGCAGCGCTTCCACTCCACCTTGGCTGTGTCGTCGTTAAGACGCATGGCGCCTGTGCCAAACAGCAGCTTGAAGTCGGTCAACGGGTTCTGATCGTGGATCAGCAGATCGGCGCGCTTTTGCACATCGATGGAGCCGGTGTCGTCATCGATGCCCAACAACGCGGCGCTTTGCGACGTCGCGGCGCGCAAGACTTCAATCGGATGAAATCCGGCCTCTTGCAAGAGCTCCAGTTCCCGAACAAATCCAAAGCCATAGATCTGGAAGATAAAACCTGAATCGCTGCCCGCGCACACGCGGCCGCCCAGATTTTTGTATTCGTTGATGAACTGCATCCACAGGCGGTAGTTCTGCTTCCATTCGATTTCGTTGGTGGTGCTCCAGCGATACCAGTAAGCGCCATGCCCGCCGCGCTGCGGTTGGAAGTATTTCCACACCGCCTTCCAGGTGTATTCGTCGTGCCAATCGGCGCGGCGCGCGCGCATCAAGTCGCGATTGGCGTCGTAGATGTTGAACGTGGGCACAAAGGTGTGGCCCAGTTCCAGGAACTGATCCATGACCTCACGCCATTTGGCGGAGCCCGGCTGCGCTGCCTGCATGAACGTCTGGCCGGCAACAGCAAAGCGGTAGTACTCGTCGCTGTAGTTGTAGTCGGTGGGAAACGACTGCACGACGCGGTCTTGGAACAGGGCTTCCGGCAGGCCGTAGTAGTGCTCCGAACTGGTCAAGCCCCAGCGCGCGGACTTCAGGGCATTCACGCGGGTGACCGCCATCTGCGCATGGTGGCAGCCCGAGCGCAATCCCTGCTGCGCGGCTTCGTCCAGCGCGGCTTCCATGATGGCGGGCGGCGCGCCAAAGAACTTGATCCCGTCTGCGCCACGCGCTGCCAGCTTGCGCACCCAGTCGCGTCCTTGTTCCGGCGTATGGATCGTCTTTACGCGGTCATTCACCGCCGGAAATACCGAGTGCACAATCATGCGCGGCGCGGCAATCTTATTGGCGGCGGACAGCTCGCGCTGCTCCAGCGTCCAGCCCAGTCCGCCCATTGAGCCCATTTCACGAATGGTCGTCACGCCATGCGCCAGCCACAGCTTGTAGATGTAGTCTGCCGGCGGCACGATGCCGCTCATGGCGTGATAGGGCGTACCGATGTGGGCGTGCGCATCCACGAATCCCGGCGTCACGAATTTTCCGTGGCAGTCGATCTCGTGATCACCCGGCCCCGGACGGCGCTTGGGGTCGATGGCTTTGTGCGGCGTACCCACGTTGACCAGCGCGGTGATGCGGTCATTCTCGATGACGATGTCCACCGGTCCCCAGGGCGGCGCCCCGGTGCCATCGATGATGGTCGCGCCCCGCAGAATCAAGCGCGGGAACGGCCCCAGGCCGCGGTCCCGAGAGACTGGCGCCGACGGCGGATGCCACCCTTTGGCGGCATTGACGTCACGGGACTCTTCACCAACTTCCGATTGCGAAAACGTGGGATCGCTCATGCCGCTTACACCCCGAGTGTGTTGTGTTCGATGACCCCGCCCTTCATGATCAGGGCCAGGTGTTCGCCCTGCCCCAACAGGCAGGAAATATCACGATACGGATTGCCGTCCACCAGCAGCACATCGGCCAGCGCGCCGGCCTGGATGCGGCCCAGCTGGCCGACCTGATTCAGCACTTCCGCCGCGGTGGTCGTGGCGCACTGGATCACTTCCTGAGTGGAAAGGACCTCGTTGCGAATGCGGAATTCATCGCTTTGCAAGCGTTGTGACGGCCCCAACAGGTCAGAGCCGTAGCCGATCTTCACGCCCGCCTTCTTGTAGATTTCCAGGGAGTGCAAACCGGCGGTGCGCACCGTAGCGATCTTGGCCACCGAGTCGGGGGGCAGGCCGTAGTCGGCGCCTTCGTTGGCCAGCGCTTCGTAGGTCACCAGCGTCGGCACCACGAAAGCGCCCTTCTCCGCCATGAAGCGCGCGACGCGCTCGTCGACCAGATTGCCGTGTTCAATCGTGCGCACGCCATTGCGGATTGCGCGTTCAATGGCGTCTGCCGTGTACGAGTGCGCCATCACATAGGTCTGACGGCTGGCGGCCTCTTCCACAATGACGCGAATTTCTTCTTCCGAATAACCAAAGGATGCGATCGGGTCGGTGGGGGACGCCACGCCGCCTGACGCCATCATCTTGATCTGGTCGGCGCCCATCTGAAGTTCCTGGCGCACGGCCTTGCGCACATCATCAATGCCGTCGGCCACGCGGCCGATGTCGCCAGCGCGGAAGCAGCAGCCGCAAAAGCTCATGGGACGCAGATGGTCGGAACGCGGACGCGGATCGCCGTGTCCGCCCGTCTGACTGATAGCGCGCCCGGAGATGAACAGGCGCGGACCCTTGACCGTGCCTTCGTTGACCGCGCACTTCAAGCCCCAACCAGCACCGCCTGCATCGCGCACGGTGGTAAAACCCCGGCGCAGCATGGCCGCCATGATCGGCACCGCGCGCATCATGACCAGCGCATCCGGCAGCACGCCTTGCGTGCTCAGGTTGAGTTGCGTCGCCAGCACATGCACGTGCAGGTCTATCAGCCCAGGCATCAAGGTCCGGCCCCCGGCATCAATCACCTGCGCCGACGCGCTGGTGATCGGCTTGTCCGACACTTCTTTGATGACGCCGTCCTCGACCAGCACATGATGGCCTTCCAGCAGGTCAGCCTGCAACGGATCAAGCAGGTTCGCGTTCTTGAACAATACAGATGCCATGAGGAATTCCTTGGAGTTAGGTCGGAATCAAGACGCCATGGTCTTGATGTAGCGGCGATGGATAAGCCAATTGGAAAGCAGCGCGATGATCAGCGTGCCGCACACCAGAATGACGGCGAGTGCGGCGCCAAACGGCCAGTTCGACGCGCGCGTGATCTGGTCATACAGCGCGGGCGCCATCATGGTCAGGCCGGAGCCGCCCAGCAGCACCGGCGTGGCGTACGCATTCATGCAAAGAATGAAGACCAGCATCGTGCCAGCCGCCACGCCCGGCGCGGCAATCGGCAAAACAATGCGGCGAAATGTCGTGAAGAAACTGGCGCCCACATTGCGGGCGGCTTCTTCCACCGATAGATCCATGCCTTCCAGCACGCTTTGCAAGGTCAGAATCAAATAGGGCATGACGACAGCAGTGGTGCCGATGACGACTGCCGTGGGCGTGTACATCAGGGTCAGCGGCTTGTCGATGACGCCCAGCCCGATCAGCGTGGCATTCACCACACCCGCATTGCCCAGCGCCACCATCCATCCCGCCGCGCGCACCACGTTGCCCACCATCAGCGGAAACACCAGCAAGATCACGAACAGGCTTTTGTATTTGCTCTGCGTGCGCGCCAGGAAATACGCCACGGGAAAACCCAGCACCAGCGCCAGCACCGTACACAGCCCGGCGACCCACAAGGTCGTAAAGAAGATGTCGCGGTAATAGGGATCGCCAAAGAACTTGGCGTAGTTCGCGAACGTGAAGGCGGTCTGCATCAGCTCCGCCGGATCGAACTGATTGAAGCTATAGCGCGCCAGCTGGAATATGGGGACCATGATGATCACCAGCACCACCAAAGACGCCGGAAAAGCCAGTCCCGCCCCTAGCCAGCGGCTGGGCCGCCCGTCTTGTGTCGCAGTTGTCATGGCGGCTCCTATTGCGTGAAGGCCACGCAGTCTTCAGGCTCGAAGCACGCATAGACGCGCTCGCCGGGCAAGGGCTGCGCCACACGCGCGCCGCCATTGACGATCTGGCTCACCATGCGGTTGCCGCCTTCCAATTGCACGCGGACCTCAAGCACAGAACCCAGATACAGCGATGACTCCACCACGCCCGCCAACGCATTGCCGCCTGCCGGCTGCCCTTGCAGGCGCACGCGCTCCGGCCTCACGCCGACATGCGTGGCCCCCGCGCCGCCGGGCGCCGCGATGCGCTGCCCCGCGTCGGTCTGAAACACGTTGTCCGCCTGGCTGCGCCCGGTGAACACATTCATCTTGCCCAGAAAGTCCGCCACGAACAGATTCGCGGGCCGCTCATACAAGGTATCTGGCGCGCCCACCTGCTGCACAATGCCGTCGTGCATGATGGCCATGCGGTCGGCAATGGCCAGCGCCTCTTCCTGATCGTGCGTGACAAACACGGTGGTCAGGCCCAGCCGGCGCTGCAAGGCGCGGATTTCCTCGCGCACTTCCAGACGCAGCTTGGCGTCCAGATTGGATAGCGGCTCGTCCAGCAGAAACACCTTGGGCTCGATGGCCAGCGCACGCGCAATGGCCACGCGCTGCTGCTGCCCGCCAGACAACTGCCGCGGATAGCGCTCACGCAATTCCGTCATGCGGACCATGTCCAGCACGCGGCGGATCTTTGCATCGCGGTCGGCTTTGGGAACCTTGTGCATTTCCAGCCCGAACGCCACGTTTTCGGCCACGGTCATGTGCGGAAACAGCGCATAACGCTGAAACACCATGCCCGTATCGCGCTTGTGCACCGGCAGCCGCGTGACGTCGGTTTCACCGATGCGGATGCGGCCGGAAGTGGGCGTGATGAACCCGGCAATCATGCGCAAGGTCGTGGTTTTTCCGCAGCCGCTGGGGCCCAGAAACGTCACCAGCTCGCCTTCCGCGATTTCCAAAGAGAAGTCAGACACCGCCACCGCCGCACCAAACTGCTTGCGGATATTTTCGATTGAGACCTTCGCCATTTCTTACACCACCTGACTGAGTTTCACGTAGCGGTCGGTCACAAGCATGATGATGCCCAACAGCAGAATTTGCACCGATGCCACCGAAGCGATGGTCGGGTCCAGATTGAATTCCAGGTACTGCATGATGGCGATGGGCAGCGTGGTGCGCCCCGGTCCCACCAGCGATAAAGACAGCTCCAGGTTTTCAAACGACACCACAAAGCTGAACAATGCCGCGGCCACGATGGACGGGCGCAGCATCGGCAGGGTGACGCGCATGAACGCCACCGGAGCGCTGGCGCCCAGGTTGCGGGCTGCCTCTTCGATCGAGCCGTCCAGACCCGCCATGCCTGCGGTGACGAGGCGCACCGTCCACGGGATCGTCAAGCACACGTGCGCAATGACCAGCCCGCCGAACGTGCCGACAATGTCCTGATCGAACACCTCTTCGGCGCGCAGATAAAACAGATAGATGCCGACGCCCGCCACGATGCCGGGGATCAGCAGCGGCGATAGCAGCAAGGTGTTGACGCCCTTGCTGCCCTGGAAGCGATAGCGTGCAATGCCCACCGCCGCCAGCACGCCCATCACCACGCCGATACATGCGGCCAGCAACGACACTTGCAGGCTGAATAGAAACCCGTTGGCAAATGCCGGGTTCTCCCAGGCCTTTACGTACCAGGACAGCGTGTAGCCGGATGGGGGGAAATAGAGAATGGCGTCCTTGAAGAAGCTCAACCACACCACCAGAACGATGGGGCAGAGCATGAACGCATACATGAGTACGACGAAGACGCGGTGCAGCCACGTTGCCCACGGGATCACGCGCAGAGGCTTGGTCCGGGCGGCCGTGACGGCCGCGTTCAAAGGAGGGGCGCTATGCAAATCCTGTTTCCCTGTCAGCAAGTGCCGGCTTGGTTTGAGACTCCTCCGGTTAGAACTCTGCGGTCCTCTCGGTTAACCAAAGCATATCGATGGGTTGCTGCAAGGCTCAACTAGGGATAACCCACGACAGCGTGTAACTCGCGGGTAATCCCTGGCAGCACGGCGCAGACAGGTTGCACCTGCCGCGTTGCAACAGCCGCAGCCGGTGCAACCGCTACAAAAAAGGTTCAACCGCGCCGGGTGGGGACAGGTGATGCCGCCCCGCTGCTTACTCGCTGGCCTGCAAACCGCACAAGGCTTGCAATACCGCCACGCGGCTCTGCGCCAGCACCATGCCGTGCCAATCATAGGCATGGCAGTAAAAGGCATCCTGGGTGGTTTGAAGAATGTCGCGGCGCAACGCGTCGGGCGCTTCAGGGTGCGCGCGCAGCCAGTTGCGGCCCCGCAGCGCCAGCACAATATCGTCAAACGGCACGGTGCCATATTCCAGCGCCATCAAGGTCGGCGCAGAACTGGGGCATGCCTGGTAAGTCAGGCCCGCCAGATGACCCGTGATGTCCACCGACGCCGAACTGCCCTGGTAAGGCACGGCAACGTCCGCGCCCCACCATTGCCGCGCCCGCGCAACTTCGGTGTCGTTGCGCCTGCCAGCGTAGATTTTCTCGCCGTGGCCGCGTGGCCCCAGGCCGGTATGCACGTCAATCCAACCGATATGCGCATAGCGGCTGGCGTGTTCTTCCAGAATGCGGCGCAGGTTGGACAATGATGCCGTCGGTCGGTCTCCGCCATAGAACAGGCCGTCTGCATGGGTGTATTGCCCGCGCGAAACCGCCTGCGCAAACGCGGCCTGACCGTGCTGCGCCACATACCGCGCCAGATCACGCTGATTCTCGTCGGACGGCGGCCATTCCGGCGGCAGCAGCAGCGGATGCAGTTCGCCATATCCTGGATTTTCCGGCAACGGCTGGCCATCAAAAGGCTGCGCGTTGCGGTTCAGATCCACGTTGCCTTCGTCGGTACGTGCGATCCACGAATAACCATAGGGATTCACGGCATGCACCAGCAGCAAGGCGACCCCTGCCTGCCGGGCGCGCTTGAGCATGGCGGCGTCGTCCATCAAGGAAAACTGGCAGCCCGCGCCGCAAAAACCTTCTACCCCATGCGTGGCGGACGTCATGATCAGCAAACGCTGCGCGTCCGGCGCGCCGATCAGTGCAACATCTGTGGCCAAGGCCTCGCCTTCACTGCCCAACGCGTCGATGGCGTAGGAATGCGCAGGCGCGCCTAAACGCTCGGCCTCAGCCAAGAAGCGCGCGCGTGAATCGGCGTAGCTGCGGGGAAAGTAGCTGGTGCTGCTGGGCATCATGCCTCCTGTTTGTCGATCACTTGGCCGGTGCGGTCCTGAATCCAGAACAGCACAACGGTGGAGAGAGTCACGGTCACCATCAAATACCAGGCGGGGGCCATGGGGTTTTTCGTCACGTGCAACAACCAGGTGACGAAGAACTGCGCAAAGCCGCCAAACACCGAGATTCCCAAACCATACACAACTGACATCCCGGTCGTACGCACAGCCTTGGGAAACAATTCGGGCAGCATGGTGATGACAGGCGCCGTCTGCAACGCCAGCAACACGGCCAGCAAGGCGATGACCGCCATCAGCCGCTCAGTGCTGGGCGCTGCGACCAGCCACTGAAAGCAAGGCAGCAAGACGCACACCGTTGCCGCGCGCGACCAGAAGATCACCTTTTTGCGGCCCACGTGATCGGCCAGCATGCCAACGAATGGCGCAATCACAAAGCCTATTGCACCCAAGACCACGCTGGCAAACAAGGTAGACGTGGCGGGCAGCCCCAACTCCTTGTTGGCATAGGCCGGCATGTAAAAGCCGATGATCTGCGCACACACCATCCCGCCAATGACCAGCAGAATGCCTTTGACCACCTGCGCCTTGTGCTCCGCAAACACGCGGCGCAAGGGCTGATGATTGGACGCGCTCGCT
Organism: Achromobacter seleniivolatilans; assembly: GCF_030864005.1. Lineage (NCBI taxonomy): Bacteria > Pseudomonadati > Pseudomonadota > Betaproteobacteria > Burkholderiales > Alcaligenaceae > Achromobacter > Achromobacter seleniivolatilans. Next base: position 5,440,463 of record NZ_CP132976.1, on the reverse strand, counting down.
TGACCCGGCGCTGCTTGCGCGCCAACGGTTTGGCCCGCAGGTTCCAGCGTTTCTTCCAGGTTGCGCCGGATGTAGGCGCCCACGGGAACGGTCAGAATGCCAATCACGAATGGGACGCGCCAGCCCCAGGACTGCATCTGATCCTTGCTTAGTGCTGCGGTCAGGATTGCGACCGTTAACGCGCCCAGCATCACGCCCAGCGATTGGCTGCCGAACTGCCAGCTGGAATAAAAGCCGCGTTTGTCCGCCGGTGCATGCTCCACCAGCAAGGTGGTGGACGCGCCGACTTCGCCGCCTGCCGCAAAGCCTTGGATCAGGCGAGCCAACACCATCAGCACCGGACCTGCCACACCCATTTGCGCATACGTCGGCGCGGCCGCGATCAGCGCACAGCCCAGCCCCATCAGCCACAGCGTCAGCGTCATGGCCGCGCGGCGGCCGTGACGATCCGCATAAGAGCCGATCAGCATGCCGCCCACCGGCCGCATCAGAAAGCCCACGCCGAAGGTCGCGGTGGTCAGCAGCAGCTGGCCATAGCCGGAAGCCGCCGGAAAAAACAGCGGTCCGATCACAAGCATCAGAAAGGTAAAGACCGTGAAGTCGAAGAACTCCAGCGCGTTGCCGATGGTGGTACCGGCGATCACGCGCTTGCGCATTGATGACGTATGCAGATCCTGACGGCCAGACGATGCCGCAATGGCGATAGACATGTTTTCCCCTTGATGTCTGATCCTGGGCTGCCGGTCCGTGAACCCGGACTGTGCTGCCCCACCCTCGTGAATATACGGATGGCGCACGATAAGCAAAAGACAGTATTTTTGTTCCAGTGAATACTTTTTCTTATACCCCAGCCCGGAACGCAAACGACGCGGAGCCGGGTCTACGAGCCCCCCATGAACCTGCGCCAACTCCGCGCCTTTGTCCTGATTGCTGAACATGGGAGCATCCGCGCCGCAGCGCGCGCCTTGTTCGTCACACAGCCCGCCGCCACGCGCAGCCTGCGCGAATTGGAGCAAAGCGTGGGCGCGGAACTGGTGCGGCGCAGTGCCCGGGGTGTTGAACTGACCAGCTATGGCCAAGCGCTATACAAGCGCGCCGTGTTGATTTTGCAAGAGACGCGCAAGGCGCAAGAAGAAATTGGACAAATGCGCGACGGCGAAGGCGGCACGCTGAACCTGGCGATCAGCTCCGCTGCGCTTACAGTGCTGCCCGCTGCGCTGGCGGCGTTCCGGCACCGCATGCCTCGCGTGGCAGTGGCCTTTAACGAGGTAGCGCCTCCGTACAGTCATGAGCAGCTGGAGTCCGGCCGCTACGACTTCCTGGTGCAGACCGAGTTCGACGGCGACATCGATGACGGATTTGCGCGCACGCCCTTGTTCACGCTGCCTCTGGCGGTTGGCGCGCGCGCCGGGCATCCCCTGCGCCGTGCCCGCAGCCTGGCGGAATTGCACGACGCCTTGTGGCTGTTGCCGGGCAACATCCAGGCGCCCGCCAATCTGTTGCGACTGGCGTTCGCCAGCCACAAGCTGCCTGCGCCCCGCGACGTCATTCCTTGCCAATCTATCGCCGTGGCGTTGGCCATCATTGCCGACAGCGATGCGCTGGGCATCTTCGTGCGAAATTTGTTCGACCATCGTTTGCTGCCGCGCGGCCTGCGCATGCTGTCCTTGAATCACGAACTGCCTGCGGCACGCGTCGCCATCCTGACACGCGCCGACTCCCCGCCCACACCTGCCGCGCAGTGCTTTATCGATTGCTTGCAAGAGGCGCACGCTGCTTCAACACCGTGATGACGCAAGCTGCGACAGCAGGCTTGGCCTGTGGCGGACCGGTTATGATGTCCGCCTGGCCCCGCCCGATGATGTCGAGACCGGCCTTTCGCCTTCTCTTTGCGGTCCTCATTCATGGCGTTTCCACGACTTCCTACTCCCCCTACCCTGACCGACACGGTCGCCAAACGTTTGCTCGCCGAAATCGACGAGGGACGCGTGCTGCCCGGCGAAAAGCTGCCCACTGAAGCCATGCTGGCTGAACAGTTCGGCGTGAGCCGCACGGTTATCCGCGAGGCCGTGTCGCGCTTGCGTCAGGATGGCATCGTCGAAGCGCGTCAGGGCAGCGGCGTATACGTCACCGGCCATACCGGCAACCGTGCTCTGCGCATCGACGCCACGGAATTGAGTTCGCTGGATGCGGTGCTGCACATTGTGGATCTGCGCCGCGCGCTGGAAACCGAGATTGCGGCCCAGGCCGCCGCCGGCCGCAACAAGCAGGACATGGCTGAGATCGACCAAGCCTTGGCCGCCATATCGCAGGCGGTGGACAATGGCGGCGATGGCGTCAAGGAAGATGTGGCTTTTCACCGCAGCATCGCGCGCGCAACCGGCAACCCCTATTTCTTGACCACCCTGGCATTTGTCAGCCAGTTCCTGGAAGCCGCTACCCGCGTGACACGCGGCCACGAGGCACGTCATGCGGATCTGATGCGCGCCGTGCTGCAAGAGCACGGCGCCATCGTGGAAGCCATCCGCAAGCAAGACGTGGATGGCGCCCGGGAGGCCGCCCGCATTCATATGGTCAACGCCGCCAAGCGTTTGAGCCAGGCGCACCGATAGACCTGCTGCGCGGGCCGGCTGGTCAGCTGGGCCCGCACCTTCGGATTTACGCAAACGCCTTGATGAAGAAATCCTGCGTGCCGAAGTTGCCTGATTTCAACGCGATGCTGATCTCGCCCTGCGCCACAGGCGTATAACCCGCGCACCAAGGCACGCCCGGATCGATCTGTTCGCCAATGACGATCTGCTCAAGCCCCAGGGCCTGCACCACGGCGCCAGAGGTTTCGCCGCCCGCCACAATCAGTTGACGAACACCGCCTTCGACCAGCCCAACCGCGATGCGGGCAATGGCCGCTTCGATCATGGCGCCAGCCTGTTCCACTCCCAACGCGCCTTGGGCTTGCTTGACCTGATCGGGTTGCGCCGTGGAGTAAATCAGCACCGGGCCGTCCAGCATGCGCGGCGCGGCCCACTTCAATACCTGGCCTACGACGTCATCACCCGCTGCCAATGCCATGGGGTCGAGCGCCCACGCCGGCCGCCCGCTTTCGATAAAAGCGGCCACCTGTCCGTTCGTGGCGGCAGAGCAGCTGCCCGCCACCACCGCCTGCAAACCCTGCGAGCGCGCAAGCACGGCAGCGCTTGCAGGCGACAGCCCCCAGTTGCTTGGCAAGCCTATCGCGACGCCAGAGCCCGCCGTTACCAATGGCATGCCGCGCAGCGCCGGCCCCAAAGTCAGCAGATCGTTGTTGGACACCGCATCAACGATGGCGATCTCAATGCCGTCTGCAATCAACGCCTGAATGCGCGCCCGGATCGCCTCTTGACCCGCTGCCACCACGCTGTAGTCGATCAGGCCGACCTTGCGCGTCGTTTGTGCGGAAAGCACCCGCACCAGATTCGGGTCCGTCATGGGAGTGAGCGGATGATGTTGCATGCCGGACTCGTTCAGCAGCACATCGCCTGCGAACAGATAACCCTTGAACACCGTGCGTTTGTTGTCTGGAAACGCGGGCGTGGCGATGGTGAATGCGGTGCCCAGCTGGGTCATCAAGGCATCCGTGACGGGCCCGATGTTGCCCTGCGCCGTACTGTCGAACGTAGAGCAGTATTTGAAATAGATCTGCTCTGCCCCTTGCGCTTGCAGCCATTGCAATGCGGCAAGCGATTGCGCCACGGCATCCGCTGCGGGCAGCGTTCGCGTCTTGAGCGCAACAACGACGGCATCCGCATCTTCGCGCAGCGGCTCGCCGGGTATGCCGATGGTCTGCACCGTGCGCATGCCTGCGCGCACGAGGTTATTGGCCAGATCGGTAGCGCCCGTGAAATCGTCGGCGATACATCCTAGTTTGATGGTCATTTGGACTCCGGCAGGGTAATACCCGGAAAGATCTTGATCACGGCGCTGTCGTCCTCACGGCCATGCCCTGCGGAAGACGCCTGCATGAACATCTGATGCGCGGTGGAGGCCAGCGGCAACGGAAACTTGGTGTGCCTGGCGGTATCCAGCACCAGACCCAGGTCTTTCACAAAAATGTCCACGGCTGACAGCGGCGTGTAGTCGCCAGCCAGCACATGCGGCATGCGGTTCTCGAACATCCAGCTATTGCCTGCGCTATGCGTGATGACGTCGTACAAGGCGTCGGCGTCCACGCCTTCGCGCAGACCCAGAGCCATCGCTTCCGCTGCCGCCGCGATGTGCACCCCCGCCAGCAGCTGATTGATGATCTTGACCTTGCTGCCCGCGCCCGCGCTATCGCCCAGGCGGTAGACCTTGCCAGCCATGGATTCCAGCACGTTGCCGCAGGCGTCATACGCCGCCGGCCGGCCCGCCGTCATCATCGTCATCTGGCCCGACGCGGCCTTGGCCGCGCCGCCCGAAATGGGGGCATCCAGGTACAGAATGCCCTGCTCCGCGAGCCGTGCCTCTAGCGCGATCGACCAGCTGGGGTCCACGGTTGAGCACATGACAAATACCGATCCGGGCCGCAAGGCTGCGGCGATGCCGCTATCGCCATACAACACGGATTCAGTCTGCTGGGCGTTGACGACTACGCTGATCACGATGTCGCACGCGGCGGCCATATCGGCCAACGTGGCGCAGGCGACGCCGCCCTGTGCCGCGAACGCCGCGGCGGCTTCTGCGCGGATGTCATAGACGTGCACGTCGTGGCCGGCCCGGCGCAAGCTTTGCGCGATGCCCGCGCCCATGGCGCCCAAGCCGATGACGCCGACGCGCCGTTCAATAGATTGCGGTTTGCTCATTTGGAATCGTCCGGGGAATTCAGTGATCGAGTCAGGCGGCAACGGCTCAACTCGGCAAGTCATCGGCCATGTAGGCGCGGATGATTTCGGCAAAATTGCTATCGCCTTTCAGCCCCAGACGCGACGCGTGCGTCGTGTCCCATTGGCCCGGCCAGCTGCCCACGATGCGTTCGACGCGTTCGTCCGCCTGCCACGTGATGCGGTTGGCAACGTCATCGCCTGCGATGTCGCGCAACGCCTGCTCCATCTCGGCCACGGTGACGGATACGCCGGGTAGATTGATGGGTTTGCGATCGGCCACGGCCTGTGCAGGCAGCTCACAACCGGCAATCAGCGCCTGGATTGCGCCTCGCGGCGACAGCAGCCACAAGCGCGTGCCCGGACCGACCGGGCAAACTGCGGCCTCGCCGTTCAAGGGTTCGCGAATGATGCCGCTGGCAAACGAGGATGCTGCCGCATTTGGCTTGCCCGGCCGCACGCTGATGGTAGGCAGACGCAATACGCGGCCATCCACAAAGCCGCGCCGCGTGTAATCGGCCAACAGCAGTTCGGCAATGGCCTTCTGCGTGCCGTAGGACGACTGCGGATTCAAGGCGGTGTCGTCGCGCACCATGTCGGGCAACGCGCCGCCGTACACCGCCACCGAGCTGGTGAAGATGACCCGCGGCTTATGCCCCAGGGCGCGGCAGGTTTCCAATAGCGCGCGCGAGGCATCCAGGTTGATGCGCATCCCCAGATCGAAATCTGCTTCCGCCTGACCGCTGACAATAGCCGCCAGATGAAAGATGGCGCGGGTATCGGTGCCGATGGCCTGACGCAGCACGGCCGGATCGGCAATGTCGCCGACCATCGAGCGCACACGCGGATCGGTCAACGCGTCCGACTTGACGACATCCAGCAGGTCAATCTGCGTAATGGCTTCGGACTGGCCGCCGTCCAGCGTCAAGACGCCTTGTTCCAACAGCTTGCGAGCCAGGCGCTGGCCCAGGAATCCAGCGCCGCCGGTGATCAGTATTTTCATGATTGCGTGCTCATTGATTGGCAAGATAGGGTTGGGCCCAGCCCAAGCCTTCAGAGGTTCCGGCCTTGGGGCGGTATTCGCACCCAATCCAGCCGGTATAGCCCAGCGCGTCGATGCGCTCAAACAGGTAGGGGTAATTGAGTTCGCCCAGGTCTGGCTCGTGGCGGTCGGGCACACCGGCGATCTGAATATGGCCGATGCCCGCCATGTCGCGCTTGAGCTTCACTGCGATATCGCCTTCGACGATCTGGCAGTGATAGCAATCGAATTGCACCTTCAGATTGTTTGCGCCGACCTCGGCGCAAATGGCTTGCGCGTCGTCCTGACGATTCAGGAAGAAGCCCGGAATGTCACGGGTGTTGATCGGCTCGATCACGACTGTGATGCCAGCGGAGGCCGCCGCGTTCGCCGCGCTTTCCAAGTTCTTCAGATACACCTCGCGATGCGCCGCGCGGTCTTGCCCGGGCTGGATCAGCCCCGCCATCACATGCAGCGTGCGATTGCCCAGCACTGCGGCATATTCCAGCGCCTGATCCAAGCCGCGCTGAAACTCGCTCTCGCGGCCGGGCAAAGATGCAATACCGCGTTCGCCCGCCGCCCAATCACCGGGCGGCGCGTTAAAGAGTGCTTGCGTCAACCCATGCGCTTGCAGGCGCGACTGAATGTCGGCAGCGGCAAACTCATACGGAAACAAAAACTCCACTCCCGAAAATCCATCCTGGGCCGCTGCGTTGAAGCGGTCCAGAAAGGCGTGTTCGGTGTACATCATGCTTAAGTTGGCGGCCAGACGAGGCATGGCGATTCCTTTTGGATGTAGCAGCGCGCTAGCGGTTGACCAGCTTGGCCGGCGTGAACCAGACCGCGATGGCGCCTATGACGAGCACCCCCGCCAGCACATACATGCCTGACGCCGTGGAGCTGGTCACGTCTTTCAAATACCCGATCATGTAGGGGCTGGCGAACCCCGCCAGGTTGCCCACCGAGTTCACGATGGCAATCCCCGCCGCTGCGGCCGTTCCCGACAGAAATGCCGTGGGCAGCGACCAGAACAACGGCGCGCAGGTCAGCACGCCCGCTGCCGCCAGCGACAGGCAGATCAGCGACACCACGGTGTTGTCGGCAAACGATGCCGCAGCGGTGAAACCTACCGCGCCAGCCAGCGCAGGCACAATCAAGTGCCAGCGGCGTTCACGCCGCTTGTCGGCGGAATGGCCCAGCAGATTCATCACGACGATGGCGCACAGGAATGGGATGGCGCTCAACAGACCAATGTTGAGTGCGCCCGTTACGCCCGTCGATTTGATCAGCGTAGGCATCCAGAACGTCAGGCCATACTGGCCGGCCACAAACGCAAAGTAGATCAGGCACATCCACCACACGCGCGGATCGGAGAACACTGCGCGCAGCGAGTGCTGCTGCGTGCCGGTCTGCTTCTGATCCAGTTCAATTTCGCGGGTCAGCAGCGTCTTTTCATCGGTGGTGAGCCACTTGGCGCTGGAAATGCCGTTGTCCAGATACATCACCGTCACGATGCCGATGAGCAGCGCAGGAATGGCTTCAATCAGGAACATCCATTGCCATCCTTGCAGGCCGTGGGTGCCATGAAAGGCTTCCATGATCCAGCCGGACAAGGGGTTGCCGAAGATGCCTGCCACGGGAATGGCGGACATGAACAACGCAATGATCTTGGCGCGGCGATGCGCCGGATACCAATAGGTCAAATACAGAATCACGCCGGGATAGAAACCGGCTTCGGCCAGACCCAGCAAGAAGCGCAGGATGTAGAAACCGGTAGGGGTCTCTACGAACATGAACATGCCTGACAAGATGCCCCAGGTGATCATGATGCGCGCGATCCAGATCCGCGCGCCCAAGCGGTGCATGAGCAGGTTGCTGGGCACTTCAAACAGAAAATAACCAATGAAGAACACACCCGCGCCCAGGCCGAACACGGTTTCACTAAAGCCTAGGTCTTGCGACATCTGGAGCTTGGCGAAGCCCACGTTCACGCGATCCAGATACGCGATCACATAACAAAGCATCAGGAAGGGCACCAAGCGCCAGAACACTTTGGCGTAGGCGCGCGCGGTTTCGCGCGAATCAGGCGGGGTCGCCGCAGCGGGCAAGGCGCCGGACGCGATTTCCAACGGGGGCATAACTAGTCTCCAAGACGATGCGCCAGCCCGATCCGCGCAAGTGCGGCCAGGCAGCTTTGGTATGAATAGCGGATTAGTAGCGCGCGCCGAAGGTCACGCGCAGGTCTTCTATTGCGTCGGCGGTAAGTGGCGCGGGACGCGGATGGCTCATCAGCCACAGGCGGGCGGTTTCTTCCAGCTCTTCCAACGCCCAGGACGCATGCGACACCGACCGTTCCCAGACCACGGGGCCCAGGCGCTCGAACAAGGCGCCGCGCACGGCGGCCGCAACAGCGGCGACTTCGGCCGCCGCCTGCGGATCGCCCGGACGGCGATAGGGAATCAGCGGAATGCGCCCGACCTTCATGACTTGATAGGGCGTGATCGGCGGCAGCACTTCGTCCGGCCGCCACACACCTGCCAGCGTCAAAGCCACCAAATGCGTCGAGTGCGTGTGGACCACACCGCGGGATTCGGGGCTGGCCCGATAGATGCCTTGATGCAACACCAGCGTCTTGGAGGGCTTGCCGCCAGACACCCACGTGCCATTCAGATCCACTTTGGACAGCTCGGCGGGGTCCAAACGGCCCAGGCAAGCGTCGGTGGGTGTGATCAGCCAGCCATCGTCCAGCCGCGCGCTGATATTGCCGGCCGCGCCGACGGTGTAGCCGCGGTGGTAAAGGCTGGCGCCTACCGTGCAGATCTCTTCGCGGATGCGGGATTCGTCAGTCATGGAATACCTCTGCGATGCAGAGGCGACTTGAGGGGCAGGACGGCTGCTGAACCAGCATGATGACGTGTCTCTTGAATAGAAGTTATCGGGTCATCATACAAATTTTGGGTTTTAATCAGATACAGGGGTAAACCCGTGGTTTTCAATAATCGTAGTCAAGCAGACAGGTTGGCAGGGCAGCCCGACTGGCAAAAAAAGGCCGCTCCCCGCAGAGCAGCGGGTGCGGCCATCGCACTTTGAAGGTTGCTTGAATTACCCCGGCGCAGCCGCGTCGCCCCTGGCGCAATCATTCAGCCATCCCGTCAACGCCATCGCCACCACCCCCAGCAATGCCGGATACAACAGGCTGAGATTGCGTGCCTCGCCAGCAGCAGCAAACAGCAGATACAGAGGCACGTTGACGGCAAGCGCCATCCACACATGCAGGCGGAATGCGGCGGGCAGGCGTTTCCAGCCCAGCGCGGAAACGCCGGCAATCATCAGTACCATCACGGCGCTCAGGCCTTTGGGCAGCGTGATGCCGTAAGTGCTTTCCGTGCGGAACCAGTTCTCTGGCGTCAGGTGATAGATCAGGTTGGCAAACGGCTGAAAGCTCACCGTGCCCCCTGGATTTCCTGCGTAGCGGGCGCGCAGCACCACATACACGCAGCCGCACACCAGCGCCAGCACACCCACTACGGCCGCCGACTGCAGGCGCGGCAGCCCTTGCCTGAGCAGTGGATAAAGCGTCAATACAAAGAACAAGAAGGCTTCCTTGTTCCACGCGCCCATGGCCGCGATCAGCACCAGCACGCCCAACCGCAGCGCCATGTTCCGCGCCGGCTGGCCACCCGGCAACCAGGCAAGGCAGATCGCCGCCGCCATGAACAACACTTCAAAGAAGTCGTAGAAAAATCCGCCTTCGGTCAGAAAGAACGGCAGCAACAATGCCAGCACAGCAGGCGCTACCGTTGCCGCGGGCGCGGACGCCCCTAATCGCAGGCACAAGCGGCGCATGACGAACAAGGACGCCAGCAAGCCCAAAAATGTCAGGTAATACACCAGGTGATAACGCAGCGTGAACTCGGGCAGCATGGCTTGCGACGCGGGATAACGCAACGCAAGCCCCGAACGGCTGTTGACACGATCCGGGTCCGCCAGCCGTTGTGACAAGCGATCAACCGTCGCCTGCGGCAACAGGTCTTGAATGCGATTGGCGATATCGGGCACAAATTGCCGGTAGACATAGGGCCGGTAAGCCGACCCATCAACCATGGACGACAGCGAATGCGGTTCGTGCGCATCGTTCAACCGCCACTTGGTATAGAAGCCGTTGAATGCGGCGGCGGCGATCACGATGTAGAACAGACACAGCAGACCCGCGGCAGCCCCGGCGCCGGTGAAAAACCGTTTCATGCGTGCGCCCCTTCAGCGGCTGAATGGCAAGCCTGCCGCGCCACCCAAGCCTGCGCTATCAGGCATAACAAGGTCGGATACAGCATGCTCAGATTACGCATCTCTCCTGGCGAACAGAACAACAGCAAGAGCGGCAGATTGATGGTCAGCGCCAACAGGGCATGCTGACGCAACGTTTTCGGCATGCGCCCCCAACCGCAGCAAGCGATGGCAGCGAATGCCAACATGGCCACCAGGCTGAAAGCCCGGGGCAGCGCCACGCCATAAGTGCTTTCCGTGCGAAACCAATTGCCCGGGTTCAAGTAGAAGCCCAGGTTTTCCCACAGCTGAAAGTCGACCGTACTGCCGGGATTGCCTGCATAACGCATGCGCAGCGCCAAATACACGCAGCCGCACGCGAGCAGCAGCGCACCCACGAATGACAGGGCGTGCAAACGCGAAAGATTGCGTCTGAGCAAGGGATACAGCGCAGGCGTGAAGAAGAAAAACGCTTCCTTGTTCCAGGTGGCGATAGCGGCCATGACCAGCAACACGGCGAGACGCTCCGGCGTCTTGCACGACGCGTTCATGGCAAGCAGTACCGCGCTCATCATGAACAGCACTTCAAAGAAATCGTAGAAGTAGCCGCCTTCGGTCAAAAAGAAAGGCAGCAATAGCGCAAACACCAGAGGCGCCCCCGTCGCGGCCGCAACACCTGTGCCTGCCTGCAAGCACAGCCGCCGCATCACAAACAGCGAGGCCAGCAAGGCAAAGAAGGTCAGGTAATAGACCAGGTGATAACGCACCGTAATGGCGGGCAACATGGCCTCGGAAGCCGGGTAGCGCATCGCCAGGCCAGAGCGGCTGTCTACACGGCGCGGGTCCGTCAAGCGCTCTGACAGGCGCTCGACTGTTGACGGCGGCAGCAAGGATTGAATGCCGTTTGCGATTGCGGGCACCAACTGCCGGTAGACGTAGGGACGGTGCGCAGTGCCATCCACCATGTGCGCCAGCCCCAGCGTGGGATGGCCATCGTTCAGCCGCCATTTCGTATAAAAGCCGTTAAAGACAGCGGCCGCCACGACGGTGTACGCGCAAAACAGCAGAAACCAGCGATATCCGGAGCGGCGAAAGAAACGGGTCATGTCAGGGTCGGATTCGCTATTTTGAAATCAGGAAGACACCGGCTGCGATAAGCGCGGCACCCGCCATCCGCATGCCGGAAATGGATTCCGCGCCCGATAGCAGGCCGTAAATAAACACGCCGGCAATCGCAATGGCGACCATCAGCGGGTAGGCCAGCGACAAATCCAGCTGCCGCAGCGCCAGCGCATAAAAGCCAAAGCCCAGGCCATAGGCGCCTATCGCGGCCAGATACGGAAAAGCCTGCGCCGCTAGCGACGCAGGCAACGCGCCGGCAGGGCTTGCCCCCGCCGCCTTGAGCGCCACGCTCGCGGCCACGCTGCACGCGCCGCTTAAGACCAACCATAGATATGCCATCTCAAGTCCTGACCAGCAACACAACCACCACCAGCCACGCCAGCACCGCCATGCGGATCTGGTTGTCGGCCAGCAGATCGCGGCCCGGCTCTTCACCCGAACCGCCCTTGTAGAGCAAATAGAGATAACGGAAGACACCGAACGTCACGATGGGCAAAGTCACCACCAGGTGCTGCGTGCCATGCATGGCCGCGGTCTCGGCATCGACCGTATACAGGCCATAGGCCAGCAGGGTCGCACTGGCGGTGATGGCCACCAGGTTGTCGAGCAACTGCGCGGAATAGTGACGCAACACGATGCGTGTGCCGCCTTCCAGGGCAAGCTCTGTGTCCGGCATCGAGACGATCTCGGCGCGCCGTTTCGCAAAGCCCAAAAACAGCGTCAGCATGAAGCTGCACAACAGCATCCAGCGCGACGGAATGATGCCCACGGCATACGTGCCGCAGGCCAGCCGGATCATGAATCCCGCCACGATGCAGAACACATCGACCAGCACCTTGTGCTTTAAGTGCAAGGTGTATGCCATGTTCAGAATCAGGTACGACACCACGGCCAGCAATACGCCCCAATGGCCGCCTATGGCGGGCAGACCCAGAGCGCCGCCGAACAGACCCAGCATCAACATGCGGGCAGCAGGCAAACTGACCGCGCCGCTGGCAATGGCGCGATGGCGCTTGGTCGGATGGCGCGCATCAGCCTCCCGATCAAAATAGTCGTTCAGCACATAGACGGCGCTGGAGGCCAGGCAGAACGCCACGAAGCCCAGCGCCACTTGCCGCACCAGGTCGGGTTCGGACCAGCCATGGCTGAAGATCAGGCCGATCAGCACAAATCCATTTTTCAGCCATTGCTGCGGACGCAGCAGTGAAATCACGTCTTTCATGGCTTGACCACCTTGCCGCGATACCAGGCGTGCTCGGCGGCATCAATCATCCATTGGTCGCCACGGCTATCGCCGTAAGCATGAAGTTCATAGCCCTCTTGCGGACCATAGGCCTCCAGCAGACGGCGCATTTTTTCTGGCCCCCAGCAGTTCTTGCCTAGGAACGCGCCGGTCAGACGGCCCAGCGGGTCCACCGCCATCCGCGTACAGAGCAAGGCGTCAAAACCCAAATACCGCGCGGCTTCTTCCAGATAAACATCCGGCGACGCACTGACCATGACACAGTGATCTCCGCGCTGCTGATGCCAGCGCAGACGCGCAAGCATGTCGGGGCGCAACGGAATGGAAGGCGCCCAGCGCCGCGCAATTTCCGCCAGCGCGGAACGCGGACGCCCGGAAAGTGCCGCACGGCATAGCGCCATCTTGGCCGTTTCGTTACTGCACAAGCGCAACGCATACCCAGCCAGCACGGGCGCGGCTATCAGCGACGCCCCGAGCAGCCTGATCCATGACACATGGGCCAGAAACGGGATGAAGGTGTCACGCTGGGTCAGAGTGCCGTCAAAATCAAAGGCGGCGATCACGCGTGCGCGAACGGAAGACTGCGGTTGGGTTGCCATGCTGCCATGACGGCGGAATCCGGCATGGCCGGGGCGCCGCAAACTGTGCCGGGCGATAAGCCGGGCGGTCAAACGCTGACGCTGCTCACAGCGCCAGCGTAAAAAGAGAGAGGCTTGCCGCCTCTCCTCGCTTTCTATGTCAATTATTGTTTATTTGTAACACATTGAGCGATATATGTAGATATATTTCCGCGCGAGGGAGTGATATTTCTGTCCTATATCGAATAGGTGTAGTTGCAGTTCAACACTGCCTGGAGCGGATTGGAATTTCCGCCAGGCTTCTTGCCGCCCGGCCGCGGAGCCAGGAGCTTGGCCTGGAAAGTGCCTGCCACCTCGCCGTCAGCGTTCTTTTTCACCGCCACGCTGGACGGGATGGCGTAGAGCGTCAGCGGCAGGCCCTCATCGGGCGCGATCAAGGTGAAGACCGACTTCGGAAAGTCGGCAACCACATAGGCAGCGGTCTTGTCGGACGTGAATTCCAGCGTGTCGTTGACGTAGCGCAGCGTCACAAGCAGTTCGTCGGAAGATGGCGAGGGAACGACGCCCTTGAGCGCTACTTTGCCGCTTTCTGATTCGCAGGCAATCGACGCCGGGGCGGACCCCGCATGGGCGGCGCCGGCCAAAAGCAAGCAGGACAGGAACCAGGATGCGCGTACGGTCATGAACGTTTCCTTGCTGAAGGTTTGCAGGATATGAGGGGACGGAAAGAGCGGGAAGTTTAGGCGCAAACCTATGGAAATCGTCCTGCGCCTGCTTTTTGCGGCCGGGCCGCTCCCAGGTAAAAACGCCCCCTCGGGGGCAGCAAGCGCCCATCGGGCGTGCGGCGTGGGGGCCCTTTTCTCTAACCGCCCATCGCCTGGCAGAACGTCTGGGCCGATCCATCAATAATGACGCCCGACGGCAGATAACCTTCACGCTGCTTCGCCGTGCGCAACTGCTGCGCCAGGGCGGCATCGCCACCCACCGCATACACGAATACGCGCACCGACTGGGCAGCGGCGTCGCGCAACAATTGCGGATTGGCAGCCAGCGTCATCGCATCCACATGCACCCCCACGGGCGCACCTACGGTTGCGGCCAGATTGGCCAGCCACTGCTTGCTGAGTTGAGGCGCGGTGGCGCGTTGCGACACGTAGCGACCCAGCGGATTGGCGCTGACGGTGTCCGCGTGACGCGGGTCGAACACGATCAACCCCAGATAGCCTTGCCGATCGGTACTGCGCACGCAGCGCAGCGCCTCTGGAAAGGCCGACGTGATCATCCAATTGCCGTGCGGCAACGCCTGCTTCATGCCGCTCACCAGTTTGCTCACCGGAGCGCAGTCGCGATAGATCACCTTGAGCTCGGCGTTGAACGTCTTGGCCGGCTGCGCGGCGGCAAGCTTCAGCGCGTCGTCCAGGAACGGCGGCGCAGATCCGCCGCCCTGCCCCAGCAATTTCGCGCCGCGCCAGTCAGCGCTGGACAGCTGCAAAACCGCCTTGCGGCCCACGCCGCCCACCGTTCTGCCGGTGAGCAGGTCGTGGTGCAACACCCAGCGCCCGTCTTGCAAACGCTGCATATCGATCTCGACGCCATCCCAGCCGCCCGCGTAGGCCGCGTTGATCGACGCCAGTGAATTCTCTGGCAACGAGGGCGCGCCGCGATGCGCATGCACCTGCATGCCCAGGCAGGCGGCGCTCACGGCCGACCACGGCAGCGCTGCGATCAGCGCTGCGGCAATAACTCTTTTAGCTCGCATCGCCGTG